>CALKJU010000029.1 GCA_937995535.1 uncultured Alphaproteobacteria bacterium | reverse complement strand
GCTGTCGGCCAGCGGCGCCCGGCGGCCCGTTCCCGCAGCCGCAGCACGTAGCCGATGACCTCGGCGACGGCCTCGTAGTGCGCCTTGGGAATCGCCCGTCCGAGTTCAACCGTCGCGTGCAGCAGACGGGCGAGCGGCGGGCTCTCGACGAGCGGAACGGCGTGCGCCGCGGCGATCTCACGGATCCGCGCCGCGACCTGATCGGTGCCCTTGGCGATCAGGACCGGCACCGGTGCGCTTGCGGGATCGTAACGCAGCGCCACGGCGAAGTGTGTCGGGTTGGTGATCACCACCGTCGCCTTCGGCACCTCGGCGAGCATCCGTCGCCGCGCGCGGGCGAGCCGCAGCCCGCGCAGCCGTTGCTTGATCAGCGGATCGCCCTCGGTGTGCTTGTGCTCCTCGACGATCTCGCGGCGCGACATGCGCAGCTGGCGGCGCAGGCTGTGCCACTGCCAGAGGAAGTCGAGCACGGCGAGAGCGGCCGTCACAACCGCGAGGGCGAGGAACAGCCGCCCGCCGAGGTCCAGCAGCAGGGCCACGAAGCCCACCGCTGACAGCTCGACCGCGCCCAGGATCGGACCGGCCGCCGCCCGGCCCAACACCAGCACCAGCCCGCCGACGAGCGCGAGCTTGACCAGGGAGCGGACCAGCTCGGCCAGCATCTGAGCCGAGACGAGCCGCTTGATGCCGGCGAGCGGCGAGATCCGCTCCGGCTTCGGGGTCAGCGCCTTCGGCGTCCACATCGGCCCATGCTGGGCGAGGGCGGCAAGGATCGTCACCACCACCGCACCGCCGAGCGGGATCCACAGGGCGAGGCCGGCGGCGCGGGTGCTGTCGACGAGCAGTCGGGCCATCGCGCTCGCGTCGGAGCCGTGGGCGTGGGCGGCCGCCAGCCAGGGGCGCAGAGCGGCAACGAGTCCGCCCCCGGTCGCGCCCGCCGTGCCGCAGGCCAGCGCCACGACGGCGAACAGGGCCGCCGTCGTGACCTCGCGGGAGCGGGCGACGCGGCCCTCGGCACGCGCCTCCTCGAGCCGCCGTGGGGTCGGCTCTTCGGTCTTCGGCGCGTCGTCGGGCGTCCCGGCCACGGCGCCTCAGCCGCCCAGCAGCGCGACGCTGCGGTGCAGCAGGAGCAGGAAGAGGTGCATGCCGGCGGCGAGGGACAGGAGCAGCGCGCCGAGGCTGAGCAGGAGCTGCGCCGGCGTGGCGACGAACAGCAGCTGCAGCGACGGTGCCAAGCGCCCGAGCGCGCCGAGCGCGGCGTTGAAGAGCAGGCTGACAGCGAGCACCGGTGCGGCGATGCGCAGGCCGGTGGCCGTGGCCTCACCGATCAGGCGGGTGAGCAGCTCGGCGAAGTCGGCCACCGGCGGGGCCGCGCCCGGCGGCAGGCTGGCATAGCTCTCGACGAGGGCGGTCAGCACGGCGTGATGCGCCTCGGTCACGAACATCAGCACGAGCGCGGTTGCGGCCAGGAAGTTGCTCCCGACGCTCGACTGCGCCGCGTCGTGCGGGTCGAAGAACACCGCAGCGGCCAGGCCGGACTGCGCGGCGATCAGGGTCCCGCCGAGATGCACCGCGAGCATCACCATGCGGATCGTGGCGCCGATCAGCAGGCCGTGGACAACCTCGGTGACCACGAACGGCAGCAGCCGGGCGTCGAGGCGCAGGATCTCGCCCGGCACGACCGCCGCGGGCAGGCTGCTGGCGATCGCGGCGGCGAGCAGCAGCCCGGCCAGCAGCCGCAGGCGCGGCAGGACGTAGATCTCGCCGAAGCCGGGCAGCACCATCAACGCCGCACCGAGGCGCGCGAACACCAGGAGGACACCGACGATCTCCGCCTCGACGAGCTCCGCCGCGAGCATCCGGCGCGGCCCTAGGCCGGCCCCAACGTCGCGATCCGCGTGAACAGGCTGATCGCGAAAGCAGACAGGACGTGGATCACGAACGGGGTGGTGACGACGAACATGACGGCGATCGCCAGCATCTTCGGCACGAAGGTCAGCGTCGCCTCCTGGATCTGGGTCAGTGCCTGCAGCACGGAGATCAGGAGGCCGACGAGCAATGCCGTGAGCATCGTCGGCGCGCCGATCTTGAGCATCACCCAGATCGACTCCCGGGCGATGTCGATGGCCTGTTGGGCGGTCACGCGGCGAGCTCCGTGAGCGGCAGCTAGATCGGCATCCGGAGGATTTCCTGGTAGGCGGCGATGACGCGGTCGCGGACCGCGGTCACCTTCTGCAGGCCGAGTTCCGCCTGGCTGACCGCGGCGACGACGTCCTGCACGCCGGCGCGCCCGGCTAGCCCGTCGAGCGCCGCCTGCTCCCCGGCGCGCAACGCATCGACCGCGGCCCCGGCCTCGCGGCGGAGCAGCGTCGCAAAGGCCGAGCCGGCGGTCTCGCCACCCGGCTGCGCGCTGCCGAGCTGGCGGACCGTCTGCGCGTAGGCCGCGATCGCCGACGGCAGGACCTTCATCCTTGCCTCTCAGCGACCGGCGCGGTCCGGGCCGCGGTCATCGCAGCAGCTCCAGGGTCTTCAGCAGCATCGCCCGGGCCTGCGCCTGGGCGTTGAGGCCGGCCTCGTAGGATCGCTGCGCCTCGCGCATGTCCATCAGCTCGATCAGGGGGTTGACGTTGGGCAGCTTGACGTAGCCGTTGGCGTCCGCGCCCGGGTGGCCGGGATCGTAGCGCAGGGGGAACTCACTGCGGTCGACGCCCCGGCGGGCGACCTCGACCAGCTCCACGCCCAGCGCCCGGTCGAGCCGCCCCTCGAAGCTGATCGTCTTGCGTCGGTAGGGGTCGCCGCCGGGCCTCTGCGCGGTCGACTGGGCGTTGGCGAGATTCTCGGCGGTGACGCGCAGGCGCGCCGACTGCGCCTTCATCCCCGACGCCGCGATCCGCATCGACGCTTCGAGATCCATCTCGCGCTCCTCTGGTTGCCGTCTCGGTGGCGTCAGACGCCGACGCCCAGCGCGGCGCGGGTCAGCGCCACGAGCTTGCCGTAGATGCCGGTGGCGAGCTGGTGGTCGAGCTGGGTCTGGACGAGCTTCTGCGCCTGCTCCTCGATGACGACGGCGTTGCCCGCCGGCGCCGTCTCCCAGCCCTCGCCCGGCCGGCCGCGCGCCGCCGGCGGGGGAAGCGCCGGCATGCCGGCGAGATGCGCCGTGCTCGTCCGCGCCAGAACCGGCGTGGGCGGCGAGGGACCGGCCAGGACGGGCCGTCCCGGCTCCGGCGGGCGCAGATCGAGCGGCCGGAATCCCGGCGTGTCGGCGTTCGCGATGTTGGTCGTGAGCACGGCGTGGCGACGGGCCAGCCAGGCCGCGCGCGCGGTCGCGAGTTGGAACAGGTCGCCCTGCGGCAGCTCCATCGGCCCCATCTCCAACGCGCCGGCCAGCCCATGGCGCGCTGGTTGCAGGCTAGGACGATCATGGTTAACAGACCGCGAACGGTCCGCGACGCGCGCGGCGCCGCCCTGGCTGCGGAGGACCGCTTGCTCTACCTCACGCGACGCACCGGCGAGGCCGTGATCATCAACAACACGATCGAGGTCCGCGTGGTCGAGCTGCGCGGCAAGGCGGTCAAGCTGGGCTTCACCTTCCCGCCCGGCTGTTCGGTTCTCCGCGAGGAGCTGTTCGCCCAGATCCGGGCCGAGAACGAGGCCGCCGCGCGTGCCGCCGAGGAGCTTCGCGAGCGGGCGCCGGGCGCGCTCGAGCCGCCGGCCCGCTGAGACCTTGGCCGTGGCGGCCGGAGCGGTCCCGCCCGTGGCGATCGTCATGGGCAGCCAGTCGGACTGGACGACGCTCGTCCACGCCGCGCGCACCCTCGACGACCTCGGCGTCGCCCACCTCAGCCGCATCGTCTCGGCACACCGGACGCCGGAGCGGCTCTACGACTTCGCCCGGCAGGCCCGGGCATCCGGCCATCGGGTGATCATCGCCGGCGCCGGCGGTGCCGCCCACCTGCCGGGCATGGTCGCGGCGCTCACGACCCTGCCGGTGCTGGGCGTGCCGATCGAGAGCGCCACGCTCGGCGGCATGGACAGCCTGCTGTCGATCGTCCAGATGCCGGCCGGCGTGCCGGTCGGCACGCTCGCCATCGGCCGCGCCGGCGCGGTCAACGCGGCGCTCCTCGCGGCAGCGATCCTGGCGGGCCAGGATCCCGCGCTGGGCGAGCGCCTGGAACGCTGGCGGGCGGCGCAGACCGCGGCGGTCGCCGACATGCCGGCTCCGCTCACCGCGTGACGCCGATCCCGCCCGGCGCCACGATCGGGATCCTCGGCGGCGGCCAGCTCGGCCGCATGACCGCACTCGCGGCGGCCCGGCTCGGCTATCGCTGTCACGTCTACGAGCCTGATGAGTTGGCACCCGCGGCCGACGTCTGCGCGCGTCACACCGCCGCCGCCTGGGACGACGCCGCCGCCCTCGATGGCTTCGCCGCCGCGGTCGACGTGATCACACTCGAGTTCGAGAACGTCCCGGTCGCCGCTGTCGAACGCCTGGCGGCCAGCCGACCGATGCGACCGTCGGCGGCCGTGCTCGCCGTCGCACAGGACCGCATCGCCGAGAAGACCTTCGCGAACCGCCTGGGGATCGCGACCGCGGCGTGGCACGCGGTCCACGATGCGGACGAGTTGGCCGCGGCATGTGCGGCGCTCGGTGGCCGATGCGTCGTCAAGACCACGCGATGGGGCTATGACGGCAAGGGTCAGGCGCTCGTCCCCACACCCGAGGCGGCGGCAACGGTCTGGGCGCGGCTCGGTGCGGGCGGGGTGCGGATCGCCGAGGCGGTCGTGCCGTTCGTCGCCGAGCTGTCGGTGATCGTGGCACGGACTCCGGATGGGCGGACGGCCACCTTCCCGCCGACCCTCAACGAGCATGAGCATCATATCCTGCGCCGCAGCCGCGCCCCGGCACCGCTGGCGGACGACCTCGCCGATCGCGCCGCGGCGATCGCCCGCACGCTCGCCGTGGCGCTGGGTGTCGAAGGCCTGCTCGCGGTCGAGATGTTCCTGACCGCCGACGACACGCTCCTGGTCAACGAGCTGGCGCCTCGGCCGCACAATTCCGGGCACTGGACCATCGACGCCTGTCCGGTGAGCCAGTTCGAGCAGCTGGTGCGGGCGATCTGCGGTCTGCCGCTCGGCGATCCGACGCCGTTCGCGGCGGCGGAGATGACCAACCTGCTCGGCAGCGAGGCGGAGGACTGGCCGAGGCTACTGGCGGAGCCCGGCCTGAGGCTGCATCTTTACGGCAAGCGCGAGGCGCGTCCGGGACGCAAGATGGGGCACGTGACGCGGCTGCGTCCGTTCATGCGATGATGTCGGGGATCCGAGCGTTGTCGAGGTAGGCGATGCGGTCCTTGAGCGCCAGCTTCTGCTTCTTGAGGCGCTGCAGCGCCAGCCGGTCGGCGAAACCCTCGCGCTCGAGCTGGGTGATCCGCTCGTCGAGCGCCCGGTGCGCCGCGCGCAGCGTCGCCAGCCGGGTGTCGATCTCCTGCTTCTCGGAAGTGTCGCTCATCGCCGACGCCGCTGTCTCGACCACGCACTCTAGACGATCCGGCGTCGTCTTGCAGCAACCCGGCGCGGCCACGAACTGGCGGGCGCGACGTTCGGTCTGGGGGGTGGGCCGCTGATGCGCATCGGGATCCTCACCAGCGGCGGCGACTGCGCCGGCCTCAATGCCGTGATCCGCGCCGCGGTGCTGCGCGCGGTGAACGGGTATGGCTTCGAGGTCTGGGGAATCCACGAGGCCACCCACGGGCTGTTGCAGCGCCCGGTGGCGGCGACGCGCCTGACCCCCGAGACGGTGCGCGGCATCCTGCACCTGGGCGGGACCATCCTGCGGACGACCAATCGCGGCAACCCGTTCGCCTATCCCGGCCCGGACGGCGGAACCATCGACCGCTCGGGCGAGATCGGCGAGGGCTACCGCGAGCTCGGTCTCGACGCGCTGATCGGCGTCGGCGGCGACGGCAGCCTCGCCATCCTCCGCCGGCTCGCCCAGGCCTATGGCTGGAACCTGATCGGCGTGCCCAAGACCATCGACAACGATCTGGGCCATACCGAGCAGTCGATCGGCTTCGGGACCGCCGTCACGGTCGCGACGGAGGCGGTCGACCGGCTGCATGTCACCGCGGCCAGCCACAACCGCGTGATGGTGCTGGAGGTGATGGGCCGCGACGCGGGGCACATCGCGCTCACCGCCGGGATCGCCGGCGGCGCCGACGTGATCCTGATCCCGGAGATCCCCCACGACATCGCGCGGGTCTGCGAGAAGATCGAGGAGCGCCGTCGCAAGGGGCGCAACTTCAGCCTCGTCGTGGTCGCCGAATCGGTCAAGGCGAGCGACGGCGACGTGCTCATGTACACGGACGCCCACGGCCAGTCGCGCTATGGCGGCATCGGTCGGGTGCTGGCCGAGGAGATCGCCCGCCGCACCGGGGCCGAGACACGCGTCACCGTGCTCGGCCATGTCCAGCGCGGCGGCTCGCCGATCCCGATGGACCGGGTGATCGCCTCCGCGTTCGGCGTCGCCGCCGTCGACCTCGCCGCGGGCGGCCGCTTCGACCGCATGGTCGGGTGGCAGAACCGGCGCGTGGTCGACGTGCCGATCGCCGAAGCCGTGGCGCGCTACCAAGCCGTCGATCCCGGCGGCACACTGGTCATGACCGCGCGCGGCCTCGGCATCTCGTTCGGCGACGGCCGGTGAGGCGGCTGGTCGGCGACATCGGCGGCACCAACGCGCGCTTCGCACTGGTCGACGACTCGGGCCGACCGACCGACGAGCGGACGCTCGCCGTCGCCGATCATCCGGGCCTCGCCGAGGCGGTGCTGGCCTATCTCGGCGGCCGCAAGGTCGACGAGGCGGTGCTCGCCGTGGCCACGCCGGTCGAGACCGACGACGTGCATTTCACCAACAGCCCGTGGAGCTTCTCGATCGCCGCCCTGAGCCGTGCCTTGGACGTGGCGCGGCTCGCGGTGATCAACGACTTCGTCGCCCAGGCGCTGGCGGTCACGCAGCTCGAGGAGCAGGACCTGGAGCGGCTCACCGCCGGCCTCCCGCTGGCCGATCGGCCGATCGCGGTGATCGGGCCGGGCACAGGCCTCGGCGTCGCCGGACTGGTGCCAGTCGCCGGACATTGGGTGCCGCTCGCCACCGAGGGTGGCCATGCCTCGCTGGCCCCCGGCAATGCCCGCGAGCTCGCCGTCCTGCAACGCCTCGTCGGCCACTGGCCGCATGTCTCCAAGGAACGGCTGGTGTCCGGGCCCGGCCTTCTGACCCTCGCGCGCTCGCTGGCCGAGATCGACGATCGAGCCTGTCCGGCGACGACCCCCGAGGAGGTGGCGAGCGAGGCGGCCAAGGGCGATCCGGTGTGCCTCGAGGCGACCCGCATCTTCAGCGCGCTCCTCGGCGCCGCGGCGGGCGATCTGGCGTTGACCTACGGATCCCGCGGCGGGGTCTATGTCTGCGGCGGCGTGTGTCTCGCGTTGGGCCCGTTGTTCGACCGCAGCGCGTTCCGCGAGCGGTTCCACGCCAAGGGTCGGATGCGCGACTATCTCGAGCGGATCCCGGTCTGGCTCGTCCACCGCACCGGCACGGGCTTGCTCGGCGCGGCCCGCTACCGGCTCGCCCCGACCAGGTGACCGACGCCGGATCGTTCTGGGCGTGGTCGGTCGAGATCTACGCCCGCCCGGGCGTCGCCGAAGCCTGCCTGGCGTTGCAGGACCAGCGCGGCGTGGACGTGAACCTGCTCCTGCTCGGCCTGTGGCTCGCCGCCCGCGGTCAGGCGCTGCCATCGCAGACGGCCGCCGACCTGGCGGACCATGCCGAGAGCTGGCAGCGCGTGGTGGTGGGTCCGCTGCGCGGCGTGCGGCGCAGCCTGAAGACGCGCGAGACCGACCCGGCCGTGGCGGAGCTGCGCCGCGAGGTCGCCGCTGTCGAGCTGGCGGCCGAGCGCCTGCTGCAGACCGAGCTGGAGCGGCGGGTTCGCGGGCGTACCAGCGACGCCCCGGCCACGGCTGACACCGCCGCGCTGTGCTGGCAGCGGCTCATCGCCCACCGATCCCTCGATCGGCAATGGACCGCGCCCCTTCTGCGGGCGGCATTCGGTAGGTGCGGCGCGGCTGCGGACCCTTCGTCCCGAGGCGGGTCACCGCGCCCGAGCGAACCGGATTGATCTGGCATCCGGACGCGTCTGTCGCTACATTGTGACTTGGAACTGGTGACCAGCTACGGGAGGTTCGGTCTCCGATGTCCATGCACGAGCACGTTGACAGCCTTCGCAGCAAGCACGCGCGTCTCGAGCAGTTGATCGATGAAGAGCTCCACCGACCACTTCCGGATCACGTCACGGTCTCTCGGCTCAAGAAAGAGAAGCTCCGCATCAAGGACGAGATCGAGCGTCTCGAGCATGGCGAGATGCAGAGCCAGCCGACGCTGAACTGAGCGGTACCGGGGCGGCGGCGTCGGTCACGCAGCGAGCAGCCCTCGCGCAGCGAGGTTGTGCATGAGCGCCGTCGTGCCGAACGTCCACGGGGCGATGCGGTCGCTGTAGCCGACGCGATTGACCAGCGCACCGAGCGGGTCGGCCGAGATTCGCACGATGTCGCCGAGCTTGTGGGTGAAACCGCGTCCGGGCGTGTCGCGATCCTCCACCGGAGCGAACATCGTCCCACAGAACAGCATGACGCCGTCCGGGTATTGATGGGTCGGGCCGATCGTGTGCGCGACCAGCTCGGTGACGTCGCGGCTGATCTCGGCCATCGAGCTGCGTCCGGCGAGGCGGAAGCCGTCCGTGCCGATCACCTCGAGCTGGACCTCGACGGCACGGATCGCGTCGAGGTCGAAGGTGCGGTCGAGCAGGCGCAGGGCCGGCCCGATCGCGCAGGCGCCGTTGTTGTCCTTGGCCTTGCCGAGGAGGAGTGCGCTGCGCCCCTCGAAGTCGCGCAGGTTCACGTCGTTGCCCAGGGTGGCGCCCTTGATGCGGCCGCGGCTGTCGACCGCAAGGACGACCTCGGGCTCGGGGTTGTTCCAGGTCGAGCGTGGATGCAGCCCGATCTCCGCGCCGGTGCCGACGGCCGACAGCGGCGCCGCCTTGGTGAAGATCTCCGCGTCGGGACCGATCCCGACCTCGAGATATTGCGACCATGCGCCGCGATCGACGAGCAGCTGCTTGAGCCGCTCGGCCGCCGGCGAGCCTGGCTCGAGGCCGCGCAGCTCACCGCCGATCAGCTCGCCGATCTGGGCGCGGACCGCCTCGGCCCGGGCCGGATCGCCCTTGCACTGCTCCTCGATGACCCGCTCCAGCATGCTGCGGACGAAGGTGACGCCGGCGGCCTTGACCGGCTGCAGGTCGCACGGCGCCAGCAACCAGGGGCGCGAGGCGTCGCGGCCCGCCGGATCGCTGTTGGCGAGCATCGCGGCGAGCTCGCCCACCCGCGCGCCGCGCGCGCCGCGCACCACCGCCGCCGGATCCTCGAGTTCCAGAAGTTCGCTGATCGTCGGCGCGACCTCCGCCGACAGGTCGAACACGCCGTCCTCGCGCAGCGCGACCACGGCCGGCCCCGCCACCGCAGGCAGCCATGCCCGGCCGACCAGCACCCCGGCATAGCCGTCCGCCGGCAACGTCCGGGCCACGGTCAGCTCGTCGCGCATCGTCTCGCCTCCCCCTGCGCCGTGAAGCTTAGCGGTCCGGCGCCGCTTCTGCCATGCTCGGCGCCATGAGCGACGACCGCCTGATCGCCGTCATCTATCTCCTCTGCGTGCTGCTCTGGGTCGGCTCCAGCCAGTTCCGCGACGCGCAGATGCAGGCCTGGGCGCGCCGCGGGGCTTGGCTGCTGCTCGCGGTCGGAACCTTCTACGCGCTGTTCCGCATGGCGCTGTGGCTAGCCGGCCAGCGGTAGCGCGGACGCCCCGAACAGCCAAGGGTGGGCGATCAGCAGCAGCACGTACAGGGCCAACGCAACCACCAGACGCGTCAGGCCGATCTCGCGCAGCTTCAGGCGTTGGCGGCGCTCCAGGATGGCGGCAAAGGGGAGATGCGACGTGGCCTGGAGGAACACTCCCCAGCCGGGCTCGTTGCGCCGCGACCGCTTGAGGTCGATGAGATGCCCGCCGACCAGCGCGAGAACCAGGAACGTCCCGAAGAACACGAGCGAGGCGAGATCGCCGTTGGCGGCGAGATGGGACAGCGCCCACAGCGCCACCCCCCACATCACCGGATGCCGGGTGATCCGCAGGATCCCGCGCGCCGGCTCCGGCCGGTCCGGGTCCGGCGACTGCCCGACGGCGGTCGGGTTGGGCTGGCTGACCCCGCAGACGACGAGCAGGAGCGCCACCGGCATCAGCAGGATCGGCACATGCCGCAGCCCCGGCCCGACCGACCACAGCTCGACCCAGGGCGCGGCGTTCCACGCGGCCACCATCCAGGCGATCGCGACGAGCGCGATCAGGGAGTAGAGGATCCGGTAGAGCTGCTCGCCGACCGCGGCCACGATCTGGCCGCGGAGCTGCGTGCTGGCGACGCCGAAATGGGTGCCGAGGAGAAACAGCGCGGCGACGAGCAGGTTCGACATGGGCGGCCCCCACGGGCCGAGGCGTCATCCACGGGCCGGCCCGGCTCGTATGCACTTGGTCCACGCAGCTTAGCCACAAAGGTGATGAATGCGCGACATGCTGGCCGGCCTCGCCGGCCTTCTGATGCTCATCGCCCCCGCGCCGGCGACCGCGGCGCAGGGCGCCCACACCTTCACCCTCGAGGCGATCGAGGGCGGTCCCCTGCCGCTTGCGCAGTGGCAGGGTCGACCGATCCTCGTCGTCAACACGGCGTCGTTCTGCGGCTTCACCGACCAGTACGCAGGGCTGCAGGAGCTGTGGCAGCGCTACCGTGACCGCGGCCTCGTCGTCGTCGGTGTGCCATCGAACGACTTCAACCAGGAGACCGGCACGAGCGCCGACATCAAGACCTTCTGCGAGGTCAACTTCGCGATCGACTTCCCGCTCGCCGACAAGACGCATGTCCGCGGCCCGGACAGCCATCCCTTGTTCGCCTGGCTGCGCGAGGAGCTCGGCGAGAGCGCCGGGCCGCGCTGGAATTTCTACAAGTTCCTGATCGACCCGCAGGGCGAGGCGGTCGCCGCCTGGCCCTCGCAGGTCCGCCCCGACTCACGGGAGATCACGCAGGCGATCGAGGCGTTGTTGCCGCCGTCGTGAGGCGTCGCGGCTGTTGGCGAACCGGGCTTCGAGGCGGTCGCGGTGAGCGACACCTTCTCGCGACGGCGGGTCGGCTCGAGGCTCTGAGAGAGTGGCCGCTGACGCTGGTGTCGTCACCGGCGCTGGCGGTCGGCCGGTGTGGCCGTCGCGCGGCGCCACCGAGCCGACCTGCGATCGGTTGCAACCTCGGCGTCAGTCCTTGCTGCCGATGACCTTGTAGACGACCGCTCCCAAGGCGCCGCCGATGATCGGAGCCACCCAGAACAGCCACAGCTGGGCAATGTAGGGTCCGCCGGCGAACAGAGCCTGGCTGGTGCTGCGGGCCGGGTTGACCGAGGTGTTCGTCACCGGAATGCTGATGAGGTGGATGAGGGTCAGGCCGAGGCCGATGGCGATCGGCGCGAAGCCGGCCGGCGCCCGGCTGTCCGTGGCGCCGAGGATGATGACGAGAAAGAACGCGGTCATCACCACCTCGGTGAGGAAACCCGCGGCGAGACCGTACTTGCCGGGCGACAGCTCGCCGAAGCCGTTGGCCGCGAAGCCGCCGATCTCGGCACCGGGCTTGCCGGTGGCGATCAGCCAGAGGATCGCCGCCGCACCGATCGCGCCGAGCACCTGCGCGACGATGTACGGGGCCAGCTCGCCGGCTGGGAACCTGCCGCCGACCACGAGCCCCACGGAGACGGCCGGGTTGAGGTGGCAGCCGGAGATATGGCCGATCGCATAGGCCATGGTGAGGACGGTCAGGCCGAAGGCCAGGGACACGCCGAGCAGCCCGATGCCGACCTCGGGAAAGGCTGCGGCCAGCACGGCGCTGCCGCAGCCACCGAGAACCAGCCAGAACGTGCCAACGAACTCGGCGCCCAGGCGCTTGCCGAGACTCATGAGGGTTAGCTCCCATTACCGGTTGTGCGCCCGGCCCACACGCCGGCCAGCGCGCGGCGCCTATAGCAGGCCAGACCGTCCTAGACAGCCTCACGGTTGGTTTCCGGAATGGCCGCGCGCAGGGCCGCGGCCAAACGGCGCAGCGCCGCCTCGCGTGGGTCGGTCCTCCGCCAAGTGAGCGCCAGCGTGCGGCTCGGCCGCAGACCGCGCAGCGGCCGGAGCGCGATCGGCGCGCCTTGGGCGAAGGGCCCACGGCCGGCGAGGGCCGGGATCACGGCGCAGCCGAGCCCGGCGCTGACCATTTGTCGCAGGCTCTCGAGCGAGGCCGCCTCGATCTCATGCCCGTGATCGAGGCCGATCTGCTGCCAGACCCGCGCCGACTGCACCCGCAGGCAGTGTCCGTCCTCGAGGCCGAGCACGGTCTCGCCGCGCAGCGCCGCGGGCTCGAGGACGGGGCACGCGGCCAGTGGGTGGTCCGGGGGCAGGGCAACGAGGAACGCCTCCTCGGCCAGCGGTTCGACGACAAGCCCGTGGCCCTCGAAAGGCGGCGAGAGGACCGCGGCATCGAGCTCGGCGCGGCGCAACGCCTCGAGCAGGCTCGCCGTCATCGCCTCGCGCAGATGCAGGCGCAGGGCGGGGAAGCCGGCGCGGAGGGCCGGCAGGAGCAGCGGCAGGAGGTACGGCCCCGAGGTCGGGATGACGCCCAGCCGGACGGTACCGGCGAGCGGGTCGATGCTCGCACGCGCAGCCTCCTTGAGCCGCGCCAGGGCGTCCACGACGTGGCGCGCCTGGGCCAGCACGTCGCGTCCGCCGGGGGTGGGCGTCGCGCCCCTCGGGCCGCGCTCGAACAGCACCAGCCCCAGCTCCTCCTCGAGCTTCCGCACCTGCATCGAGAGGGTCGGCTGGCTGACATGGCAGCGCTTCGCCGCGGCGCCAAAATGCCCCGTCTCGGCGACCGCCAGGATGTAATCCAGATCGCGCAAGTTCATAGGCGTCTCGATCGGTCCGGCCTATGGCGATGATTGGAACAATCGATTTGCTCGATCAAGCCGCCGATGCTAGCTCGTATCCAGGCAGGGAGGCCGCCACGGCCGCGCCAGCCAGCTCGGGGCGCGGACCGTGTCCCGGATCGCCCTGGAACTGCAGCCATGTCAGGGGGTCTCGGCGCACCAGCGATGCGACTTGCTCCGCGACGGGACGAGCTTCCGCACGCCCTTCACCGCCGGGTCGCGGCTCTGCGTCCGCGAGGTCGGCAGCGAGAACGGCCGGCTCGGCGGCCTGCCGGCGCGGGTGGGTGTCGCCCGCGGCAACGATCACGCTCGATTCGCCCAGCCACGATCGGAGGAAATGATGGATGGTGAGCCTCACGCCGGGGGATGCCCGGTGATCCACGGGACCACGAGCCGCCGGGTCATGTCGAACCGGGACTGGTGGCCAGATCAACTGAACCTCAAGGTCCTGCACCAGTTCGCGCCGCCGACCAACCCGATGGGGACGGCGTTCAACTACGCGGACGAGTTCAAGAAGCTCGATCTCAACGCGGTCAAGCAGGACCTCTATGCGCTGATGACCGATTCGCAGGACTGGTGGCCGGCGGACTACGGCCATTATGGTCCCTTGTTCATCCGCATGGCCTGGCACGCGGCGGGCACCTATCGCATCGGCGACGGGCGTGGCGGCGCCGGCCTGGGACAGCAGCGCTTCGCGCCGACCAATTCCTGGCCGGACAACGTCAACCTCGACAAGGCGCGCCGGCTGCTCTGGCCGATCAAGCAGAAGTACGGCAACAAGCTCTCCTGGGCCGACCTGATCATCCTCGCCGGCAACTGCGCGCTGGAGTCGATGGGTTTCAAGACGTTCGGCTTCGGCGGCGGGCGCGCCGACGTGTACGAGCCCGACGAGTCCGTGGACTGGGGCCCGGAAACCGACTGGCTGGGTGACAACCGCCACGGCACCGAGCCGGACCTGGAGAATCCGCTGGCGGCGGTGCAGATGGGGTTGATCTACGTCAATCCCGAAGGTCCGGGCGGCAAGCCCAACCCGCTCGCCTCGGCGCGGATGGTGCGGGAGACCTTCGCCCGCATGGCGATGAACGACTACGAGACGGTCGCGCTCACCGCTGGCGGCCACACCTTCGGCAAATGCCACGGCGCCGGTGATGCGCGCCTCGTCGGTCCCGCGCCGGAGGCGGCCTCGATCGAGAACCAGGGACTGGGTTGGATCAGCGCCTACGGCACCGGGAAAGGGGGCGACCAGATCGGCAGCGGACTGGAAGGCTCCTGGACCCCGACGCCGACCAAGTGGGACATGAGCTACTTCGACATGCTCTTCGGCAACGAGTGGGAGCTGACGAAAAGCCCCGCAGGCGCGAACCAATGGACGCCCAAGGTCCACACCGAGCGCAACATGGCGCCCGCGGCGCACGACGGCGCGAAGCGGGTGCCGATCATCATGACCGACGCCGATATGGCGATGCGCGAGGACCCCGAATACGCGAAGATCGCGCGGCATTTTCAACAGAACCCAGAAGAGTTCGCCGATGCCTTCGCCCGGGCGTGGTTCAAGCTGACGCACCGCGACATGGGCCCCAAGGCCCGTTATCTCGGTCCGGAGGTGCCGCAGGAAGACCTCATCTGGCAGGACCCGATCCCGGCGGTCGACCATGAGCTGATCGACGCGCAGGACGTCGCCGCGCTCAAGGCGAGGATCCTGGCGACCGGTCTGTCCATCGCCGATCTCGTCGCCACGGCCTGGGCGTCGGCGTCGACCTTCCGCGGCTCGGACAAGCGTGGCGGGGCCAACGGCGCGCGCATCCGCCTCGCCCCGCAGAAGGACTGGGAGGTCAACCAGCCGGCCCGTCTGGCTGTCGTGCTGGACAAGCTCGACGGCGTCCGGACGGCGTTCAACGCCGCGCAGCCGGGCCGCAAGCGGGTCTCGCTCGCCGACCTGATCGTCCTCGGCGGCTGCGCGGCGGTCGAGCAGGCGGCACTGAGCGCCGGCTATCCTGTCGAGGTTCCGTTCACACCGGGCCGTACCGATGCCACGCAGGAGCAGACCGACGTCGACTCGTTCGCCGCGCTCGAGCCGGCGGCCGACGGCTTCCGCAATTACCGTAACGGCCAGTTCAGGCATCTCGCCGCCGAGGCGCTGCTCGTCGACAAGGCGCAGCTGCTGACGCTCTCGGCGCCGGAGATGACGGTGCTGGTCGGCGGCCTGCGGGTGCTCGGAGCGAACCACGGCGGATCGCAGCACGGCGTCTTCACCGACCGGGTCGGGGTGCTGAGCAACGACTTTTTCGTCAACCTGCTCGACATGGCGAACGAGTGGAAGCCGACCTCCGAGGCCAAGGAGCTGTTCGAGCTGCGCGACCGCAAGACCGGCAAGGTCAAGTGGACCGCCACCCGGGTGGATCTGGTGTTCGGCTCGAACTCGCAACTGCGGGCGATCGCGGAAGTCTATGGCCAGAAGGACGCCCCGCGGAAGTTCGTGCACGACTTCGTCGCCGCCTGGACGAAAGTGATGAACCTGGATCGCTTCGATCTCGCCTGAGCGCACGCGCCAGAAGTTCGACCCGCCGCCGCGGCCCGCCGCGGCGGCGGTGTCGTTCCTGGCGGTCGTGGCCGGGCTCACTCGCCGAGGAAGCGCTCGAGGGCACCGGTGACGATCGCCGGCGCGTCGGCGTGCACCCAGTGTCCGGCCCCGCGGACCGTGAGCACACGCGTGGCCGGGCAGCAGGCGCGCAGGGCAGCGAGACCGTCGGCGGTGACGTAAGTCGAGCGCTCGCCGCGGATCAGCAGTGTCGGGCCCTCGTAACGCCGCCCGGCGAGCTCGTCCGGGAAGCCCATGATCGCCGTCATGGCATCGAGCAGCGCCGCGAGGTTCGGCTGCCAGCGCAGATGCGGGCCCTGCGTCTCAAGGCCCTGGAGGAGAAAGGCGCGTACCGCCGGGTCGGGCACGGTGGCGGCCAGCAGCGGATCCGCGTCGGCGCGTCGCGCCAGGTGGGCGACGTCCAGTGAACGCATCGCCTCGATGTAGCGACGAAATCCCGGACCCTCGTAGGCCACCGGCGCGATGTCGACGACGACGAGGCGGGGCACCCGCTCCGGGCGGGTGAGGGCCAGGGCCAGCGCCGCCTTGCCGCCCATGCTGTGCCCGACCACCGCCGCCGAGGCGAGGTCCAGCCGGTCGAGCAGCGCCGCCAGATCGGCTGCCATCGCCGGATAGGTCATCACCGGCGACCAGGGCGAGGCGCCGTGATTGCGCAGATCGACCAGAATCACGCGCAGCCGCCGCGCGAGCTGCTTGCCGATCGCCTGCCAGTTGCGCGCCGACCCGAGCAGCCCGTGCAGGACGAGAACGGCCGGTGCCCCGGCCGGCCCGAACTCCCGGCAGGAGAGCGGGACCGGCTCGGGCGCGTCCACGCCGTCGGCTACTCGGCGGCGATGCGCTGGTAGGCGCGCCGATCCCGCTCCCAGTCGAGCATGTAGTCGCGGGTGAGCGGGACCGCGTCGACGCGCTTCGCGAGCTGGACCTGGAAGACCATCAGGCCCTGATGGCGGAAGCCCATCTCGCAGCTCGCCAGATAGAGCGTCCACATCCGATAGAAGCGCTCGTCGTAGAGCGCCACGAGGCGCGCCCGGTTGGCCTCGACCCGTTGGTACCAATGGCGCAGCGTCTCGGCGTAGTGGAGGCGCAGGATCTCGAGATCGGTGACCAGCAAGCCGGCCCGTTCGATGGCCGTCGTGACCTCGGACAGCGACGGGATGTCCGCGCCCGGGAAGATGTATTTGCGGATGAACGGATTGATCGGCGACGGCTCGTCGAAGCGACCGATCGAGTGCAGCAGGCAGACCCCGTCGTCACTCAGCAGCTCGGCGACCTTGCGGAAGAACTCGTCGTAGTTGCGCTTGCCGACATGCTCGAACATGCCGACCGAGACGATCCGGTCGTAGGGCCCCTGTTCGTGCCGGTAGTCGCGCAAGTGAAAACGGCAGCGTCGCGCAAGGCCCTGGGCCCGCGCCCGCTCCTCGCTCCGCTTGTGCTGCTCGACGGAGAGCGTGACGCCGGTGACGTCGGCGCCGGTCTCCGCGGCCAGATAGAGACCCAGCCCACCCCAGCCGGAGCCGATGTCGAGGACCTTGAGGCCCGGACGGTCGAGCAGCAGCTTCGATGCGAGGTGCACCTTCTT
Source organism: uncultured Alphaproteobacteria bacterium (assembly GCA_937995535.1). Lineage (GTDB taxonomy): Bacteria > Pseudomonadota > Alphaproteobacteria > Geminicoccales > Geminicoccaceae > CALKJU01. The sequence goes on along the minus strand of CALKJU010000029.1, from coordinate 116,301 downwards.
GTCGTACTGCGCCTGCTCCAGGCTGACCTCGGGCGAGGTGAAGTAGGCGCAGGAGTATTGCCGGTCGCTGTCCAGGAACAGGTCGTACAGCTCGCCCGACAGGTCGTAGTGATGCGCGACGTTGCGCCGGGCCCGGCCGACCGGGTTGCGCTGCCGCCGAAGCCGTCGCAGGACGCGCTGCAAGGGCCGGTGCCGGTGCGCCTGCTCGTAGCGCTGCAGGTTCTCGCCGATGAACGCCAGGAAGGTGCGCAGATCCGAGCCTTCGATCGTCAGCGTCCCGTCGACATAGGCCTCGGCGACGTGGAGGTGCGGGTTCAGCGGGAGCCACCAGTCGAGCCGGCGGTCGTGCAGGCGGATCGTGTGGTGCGGCGGGCCGCCGTCGCCACAACGGGTACGGCGGCCGTCGGCGTGGATGACCTCCAGCGTGCCGCGGGTGATGATGCGCGATGCCACGATCGGCAGGAGCATTGGCCGCATCCTCCGACTGCGGCCCGGCGAGCGGGCCGTCGTTCCCTCCAGCCCTCATCTTGCGGCGGTCGGCGGCCCGACGCAACCGGCCAAGCCGCTGACAGGTCAGGGAAAGCGGACGCGGGCCAGGGCTCCGAGGTCGTCGTAGCTGAACGGCTGGTCGGGCCGGATGATGACCTGCGCGAGACGTCGGGCGACCGGCCCCTGCAGCTCCGCCGCGTCCAGATTGGAGAGCAGCGGCCGCACGTCGATACGCTCGATCTGGCCGAGGAGCGCATCGCGCCGCCCGGCGATCGAGATCTCGGCGACGTCGCCAACGCGCAGCCGGTCGGCGGTGGCGAGGTCGACCTGCGCGCGCACGACCAGCGGCCGGTCGGCGGCGGCGAGCGCCGCCACCGCCTCGCCGACCTGGACGAACTGCCCCGGCGGCGACAGCCACTGGATGAACACGCACTCGCAGGGGCTTTCGAGGACGACGAAGCGACCGTCGGCGTCGGTGATGTGACCGATCTGTTGGCCGGGCCGCACGAGATCGCTGATCTGGCGGGTCTCCAACCGGCCGCTGAGCGGCGCGCGGACCCGGAACAGCGGCGCCTCCACGACCGCACTTTCGGCCACCGGGGTGAGGAACCGGTCCTTGTAGCCGATGCCGATCAGCCCGAGCAGAGCCACGCCCAGAAGGCCCAGGACGGCGAACCCGGCGGCACGCTTGAGCCGCCGCCCGCGCTCCTCCTCCTCGAGATAGGGGTTGGCGCCCAGCGCGGCGATCCGCGCCTCGGCGGTGTTCTGCCGCCCGGCGACGTTGAGGATGTCACCAGCGCTGATGATCTCGCCCGTGAGATAGGCGTCGACGAGATAGCGGAAGAGGCCGACCTGGCCCTGGCTGAGCGTGAGGAAGCGGCACCCAAAGCGGGTATTGTCCTCCAGCACGTAGACCATCTGGCAGTCGAGGCGCAGCGAGACCTCGAACTCCTCGAAGGGGAAGATCAGCCGGACAGGGAACCGCTCGCCCGGCTGGCGCGAGACGATCCCCGCCTCCACGCCGAAGCCGCCCATCGACCAGTCCTCGACGGTCATCCGCGCCCCGTCGATTTCGACCGCGATCGGGATCTTCAGGCGGACGTGCTGGCGATGGACCTCGGCCTCGTGGACGATCTGCACCTGCTGCATCGGCCGCCCCTAGAACAGTCCGGCCAACGTGACGACGCGCGGCACGGTCAGGACGCCCGAGACGAAGGCCAGCCCGCAGACCAGCGAGACCAGGGCGAGGCCGTGGACGTAAGCCGAGCCGATGTCCCGCCAGCGCGCCGCGTGCGGGTCGAGCGCGGGTCGAAGGGTGATCTGCTGCCGTGTCCAGCGCTGCCGGTCGAGCCGGAACAGGATGAAACTCTTGAGCAGAGCTCCGTACACCTGATTGTAATAGATGAGCAGTGGCCAGCGGCCATCGAGATGGTCCCGGACACTCAGGAGACCGAGGGTCTGGACGAGGCGCGTGAGCATCACCCACATGACATAGACGTAGAGGAGAATTGGCGAGTAGCTCACGCTACCGATCAGAATGACGATCGGTCCGATCAGCGGGGTCCAGATCGAGACCCGCTGGTCGATCAGGCACCACCACAAGAACAGCCCGACGCGCCGCGGCCCGAGGGCGATCGCCCGGCCGCTGGCGCGCAGCATGTTGCCGAACCAGCGCAGCATGAGCTGCGTCGAGGCATTGACGAAGCCGCGCGCCGGCGGGTGCTCGATGGTGAGGATCCGCACATCCGGCACGTACACCATCTCGTAGCCGCGCTCGAGCAGCCACAGCCAGGTCGACTTGTCCTCGCCGGTCAGGAGCGGGATCCGGCCGAGCCGCCAATGGTCGAGCTCGTCCTCGGCGACCATCGCGATGAATGCCGGCGCGGTCGCCACCTCGACCCGGAACACCGACATCCGGCCGGTGAGCGTCAGCAGCCGCTTCGACAGGCCGAGCGACGACATCAGCATGTGCCGCTGCGCGAAGCGCAGCCGGTGCCACGCGGTGAGCAGCGGGCCGTTGGCGACCACCGCATCCTCATCCGTCGTCAGGCCGCCGAGGCGCGGCACCAGTGACAGCAAGGGCAGGCTGCGCTCCAGCGTCCCGGGCGTCAGAACCGCGTCGCCGTCCATGACCAGCACGGCCGCATCGGAGGCTGGACGAAGGCGCGAGACGGTGCGGAGCGCGGTCGCTAGCGCCAGCCGCTTGCCCGCCGGTGGCAGCCTGACCAGCGCCAGCCGAATGTGCGGTGGCAGCCGGCGGGTCTGGAACAGCCGCTTGATGAGCCGCTCGTCGGCCATCTCGACGATCGAGGCGACGACCACGGCCGGTCGCCCATAGCGCAGCAGCTCGTCGAGGAGGGCCTGGTAGCAGGCGGCCGTCGTCTCGGCCTGGATCCGATAACTGGTGACGACGCAATAGACCTCCGATGGACAGGGATCCGGGCCGCCCTCCCCGGCTGCGTGCGCCGCCACGAGGCGGTCCACGGCGGCGCGCCAGCGCGGGAAGACGAGCCGTCGGTAGACCAGGGCACGCCCGAAATGGACGAGGTTCCAGCTGTACCGCCAGGCGCCGACCATCCCCAGGATGACGAGGAACTCCCGCGCCGCCGGATCCCACACCGACAGGGGCGCGTTCGCCGCCAGCGCCAGAAGGACGAGAACGTAGAAGGCGAGGATCATCGAGGGCTCAGCAGCTCACTCGCCGAGCGCGTGGCGACGCGCGCCACGGTGCCAGGGCAAGCCCAACGACCCGGGGTCGCATGGGGCGGTTTCCTCCTTTTGCGTTGCGCGCTCGCATAGACCGGCGCCCGGCGAATATCGACGAAAAATCCGTCCGTGCCGGGCGCTCCGGTGACGAACGTCACTCCGGTGCGGCACAGCTTCACACATCGCCGCCGGCGCCGGTAGTGTCCGTCGCGCCGTTGAGGAGACCGAGGCCATGTCCACGTCCGGCCGGGTGCTGATCGTCGACGACGACGTCGACTTCCGGCGCGAGCTCGCCGAGCAGCTCGTCCTTCATCAAGGGCTCGAGGTGATCGAGGCCGGGAGCGTCAGGGAGGGGATGACCGCGGCGCAGACCGACGGACTGGCGGCGGTGATCCTCGACGTCGGCCTCCCCGACGGCGACGGACGCGACCTGTGCCGCCTGCTGCGCAAGAACGGCCTCAAGGTGCCGATCATCATGCTGACCGGGCACGACAGCGACGCCGACGCCATCCTCGGCCTCGACAGCGGGGCCAACGACTACGTGACCAAGCCGTTTCGCCTGAGTGTGCTGATGGCGCGACTACGCGCGCAGCTGCGGCAGTTCGAGCTCAGCGACGACGTGACCTTCCAGATCGGACCCTACAGTTTCCGGCCGGCGGCCAAGATGCTCGTGGCCGGCGGCGGACGCAGGATCCATCTGACGGAGAAGGAGACCGCGATCCTCAAATACCTCTATCGCGTCGGCGACCGCGCGGTCGGTCGCGAGACGCTGCTCGACGAGGTCTGGGGCTACAATGCCGGCGTCACCACGCACACGCTGGAGACGCACATCTACCGGCTGCGGCAGAAGATCGAGCCCGACGCCGGAGAGCCAACTCTCCTCGTCACCGAGGCGGGCGGCTATCGCCTCGTCCGCTGAGGTCGATCAGCGGCAGGAGCCGCGCACCGGTACGGTGCCGGTCCGATGGTCCTCAAGCACGTGCCGGACGCGCTTCGCGCGCGGATCGTAGTGACGGTCGAGCACGCCCTGAACGTAGGACAGCCGTCCGTACCAGATGAAGGCCTGGAAATAGAGCGCGGCGACGATCAGCTCGAACCAGGGCATCGCTTGTGGTCCTCGCGTCGCAGTTGAACGGCGCGACCGAGACATGCCTCCCTTCGGCACGGGGTGTACGACACCCTTCGATCGCCCAGGGTATAGCAGCGTCCGCCCCCGACGTGAAGCGCGAAAGTGACACCCGGCTAGAGATCGAGATCGACGCTCACCGGGACATGATCGGAGGGCTGTGGCCAGCCGCGCGCCTCGCGGAGCACGCTGGCGGCGGCCAGCGCCGGCGCCAGAGCGGGCGAGAGCCAGACATGGTCGAGACGCCGACCGCGGTCGGAGGCGGCCCAGTCACGCGCCCGGTAGCTCCACCAGGAGTAGAGCTTCTGCTCGGCCGGGATCACCGTCCGCACCGCGTCGACGAAGCCGCCGGCCCGCTGCAGGCGATCCAGTGCCGCCACCTCGACGGGCGTATGGCTGACGACGTCGAGAAGCTGGGTGTGGCTCCAGACATCGGTCGGCAACGGGGCGATGTTGAGGTCGCCGAGGAGGATGAGATGCCGCCGATCGTCACGATGGGCCTCGTGCCAGGTCGCGAGCTCGGCCAGCATGTCGAGCTTGTGGGCGAACTTGGGATTGAGTTCCGGATCCGGCAGGTCACCGCCGGCGGGGATGTAGAGGTTGTGCAGCTCGATCCCGCCCGGCAGGCCGACGATCGCGTGCCGGGCATGGTCGATCTCGCACCAGCGCATGGAGCGGGGTTCGGAGAGCGGCACGCGCGCGAGCACAGCGACCCCGTGGTACGCCTTCTGGCCGTGCGCGTAGACATGCTCGAAGCCGAGCCGGCGGACCATGTCGTAGGGGAACCGGTCGTCCTCGATCTTGGTCTCCTGGAGGCACAGCACATCGGGCCGCAGCGTCTCGACGAGCCGCGCCAGGAGCGGCTCCCGCAGGCGGATCGAGTTGACGTTCCAGGTCGTCACGCGCAGCCGCAAGCGAGCTACTCCAGGAAGTCAGGGCCGGTCGGTCAGGACGGCACCGGGAGGCGACCTGCGAGCGCCTCGAGCCGCGGCTCGACGATCCCCATCGCGCGCAGGTGCGCCACCGTCTGACGGACGTAGTCGACGCACGCGCCGCCAATTCCGGTCCCCTGGAGGACAAGGGTCAGCGCCGTCTCCTCGGAGAGATCGCCGGCGTATTGGGGGTGATCGGTGCGGGCGATGTAGGCCCAGGCCTCGACCACCTCGCCCGACGATCGGCGCACCGGCACCAACCGTCGTTCGTAGACGTAGTTGGTCTGCTCGCGGCGGTCGAGATAGTCGAGGACTTCTGCCTCCCGGTGGCGCGCGAAGCCGAGCGCACGGCCGACGCAGGAGCGGCCCGGCGCCAGCCCCATGACCAGCCCGGGCCGCTCGCGGGTGCCCCGATAGTGCCACGAATAGACGCAGAGCGCGCGATGCCAGCCGTCGAGGGTGGCGGTGTCCAGGACGTCCACCGCGAAGCCCGGCTGCCACATCAACGAGCCATAGCCGAAGGCCCAGGCCAGCTGCGTCCCGCCAGAGCTCATGGACGCGCGTTGCTGGCGGGCGGTGCGGGCTGGCGCTGATAGGCCTGGCCGGCCTCGATGACACCGCGCCGGATCGCCCGGGTGCGGGTGAAAAGCTCGAACAACTTCTCGCCCTCGCCCCAGCGGATCGCGCGTTGCAGGGCGACGAGATCCTCGGTGAATCGGCCGAGCATCTCCAGGACCGCCTCGCGGTTGTTGAGGAACACGTCGCGCCACATGGTCGGATCGGACGCGGCGATGCGGGTGAAGTCGGTGAACCCGCCAGCGGCGTACTTGAACACCTCGGTGCGCGCCTCGTCCTCGAGGTCGGCGACCGTGCCGACGATCGTGTAGGCGATCAGGTGCGGCAGGTGCGAGGTGATCGCCAGGACACGATCATGATGCTCGGGCGTCATGGTATCGACGCGCGCGCCGACCGCCTCCCACATCGCCCGCACCCGCACGACCGCCGCGGCGTCGGTGTCCTCGATCGGGGTGAGGATGCAGCGCCGGTTCTGAAACAGGCTGTCGAACGCCGCATCGGGGCCGGAATGCTCGGTTCCGGCGACCGGGTGGCCGGGGACGAAGCGACGCCGGTCCGGGAGGTGCGGCGCCACGTCGCGCACGATCTGCGCCTTGACCGAGCCAACGTCGGACACGATCGCTTCGGCAGACAGGCGGCGGCGCATCGCCCGGGCGACGTCGCCGCAGGCGCCCGGCGGGACACCCAGCACGACGAGCTCGGCGCCATCGACCGCCTCGGCGGGGTCGGCGACGGCGCGATCGCACAGGCCGCGCTCGAGCGCCCGCGCGCGGGTCGCGTCGCCGCGCGCGCAAGCCACGATCTCGCCGACCGCACCGGCCTTGCGCAGCGCCAGGGCCAGCGACCCGATGATCAGGCCGATCCCGATCAGCGCCAGCCGCTCGATCCGCATCAGCCCGGCTCCCGCCGGACGAAGTCCTCGAGCGCTGCCACCAGCCGCCGGTTCTCGTCCTCAAGCCCGACGGTGATGCGCAGGCAATGCCCGAGCCCATAGGCATGCATCTCGCGGACCAGCACGCCCGCGCGCTCCAGCGCCGCGTTGCCGGCCGCGGCGTCGCGTCCCGGCTCGCGTGGGAACTCGACCAGCAGGAAGTTGCCGACGCTCGGCCACACCTTCAGCCCCAGTGCCGAGATGGCGTCCTGCAGCCAAGGCAGCCAGCGCCGGTTGTGCGCGCGTGCCCGGTCCTGGTGCTCGAGGTCGTCGAGCGCCGCGACGCCGGCCGCTTGCGCCGGTTGCCCGACGTTGAACGGGCCCCGGGTCCGGTTGATCACGTCGACCACATCGTCGCTACCGAGCATCCAGCCGAGGCGCAGCGCGGCGAGCCCGTGCAGCTTGGAGAAAGTCCGGCACATCACGACGTTGGCACAGGTCGAGGCGAGCTCCTCGCCGGCGCTGTAGGCCGCGTCGTCGACGAACTCGGCGTAGGCCGCATCGATCACGAGCAGCACGTCCTCGGGCAGGCCCGCGTGGAGGCGGGAGAGCTCCGGCCCGGTCAGATAGCTGCCGGTCGGATTGTTCGGGTTGGCGAGGAACAGGATGCGCGTCCGACTGGTGACGCGGGCGAGGAGCGCGTCGACATCGGCGCGGAGGTCCGTTTCCGGCGCCGCCACCGGATGCGCTCCGGCCGCCAGTGCGGCCAGCCGGTACATCAGGAAGCCGTGCGCGCTGTAGAGCACCTCGTCGCCCGGCCCGGCGAAGGCGCGCACGAGCAGGCCGATCAGCTCGTCGGAGCCGGCGCCACAGACGATCCGTTCCGCGTCGAGATTGTGCCGCTGTGCGATCTTGCGGCGCAACGCGGTGCAGGCGCCGTCCGGATAGCGGTGCAGCCGCGCCGCCTCCTCGCGATAGGCGGCGATCGCCTTCGGGCTCGGCCCGATCGCGCTCTCGTTCGAGGACAGCTTGAGCACAGGCCGGCCGCCCGAGAGCTCGGCCTTGCCGCCGACATAGGGCTTGATCTCCAGGATCCCGGGGCGGGGTCGCGGCCCGCTCACCGTCCCTCTCCCGTCGCCGGCGCCCCCGGCAGCGACAACGGCACCGGATAGCCGCCGACCCGATGGGCGCCCGGGAGCTCGGTGTCGAAGCCCTCGAGCTCGACGAGCCGGCGGCCGTCGGGTCCACGCGCGACCACGCGCGCCTCGGCCGGGACCGCGCCGGCCGAGAGGTCGACCAGCGTCAGATCGGCGCCGCTCGGCTCGCGCTCGAGCCGGGCCACGACGTACCCCATGGGCAGAGCCACCGCGTCCGTGACCGGAAGCCGGGCCACGACCTGCACGCCATCCGGCAGTATCGCCGGCCACCAGTCGGCCGTGCTCGGCGGCGTCAGCACGCCGAGATGCTGCGGATCGCCGGCGAGCACGGCGAGCACGCCCTGCGTGTCGGCAGCCTCGCGGATCGGGGTCGCGCTGCCGACCTGGTCGCGGGCCAGATCGTGCAGGAACACGCCGCCACGGCGGTCGACCACGCAGCCGAACGGCACCTCGATCTGGGTCGAGTTGGCGATGATCTCGCGCCAGATGCGCAGGATGCCGCCGGGCGGGAAGCCGCCGGCGGCACGGGCCAGCAGGCGGCGCAGCATCTGCGCCTCGCGGCCGAGCCGCAGGGCGAGGCGATGCGCGGCGAGATCGCCCTTGGCGCGGCCGATCGCGCGCACGACGGCGAGCCGCTCGACGAGCAGATCGGCGATGCGGTCGTCGATCCGGTCGATCTCGGCGCGGAGCGCGGCGAGGTCGGAGTTCTGCGACAAGCGGGCGATCCAGACGCTGACCGGCCGACGGATGCCGGCGGCCGCGCGGGTATAGGCGCGGATCACGCGCCCGGACAAGCCGACGCCAGCTCCCGGGCCGGGCCGACATGGCCGGTGGGACGACGGACGCCAGAAGCGACTTAAAATAATTCCAGAGTAGATCTCCATCGCGCGGCTCCGTTAATCCAAAGGCAGCAAGTCGGTGACACCACCTGCATTGCGTCGTTGCGGGCGACAAGCTAGACGGTGAGGCTGGTCAGCCGATCAGAACAGGACCGGGGATCACCCCGACGGGACATGGGGACGCCCGCAGCAACCACGAGGCTCGTCGCGCCGGCGACAGCGAATCTTCCCGGCGACGTCGCTGTCGCGGCGGGACGGCGTATCGGCGCGCTGCTGCCGGCCGCCGCACTGCTGGTCGTCGTCGCCCTTCCGCTCGCCGTCATCGGGCTGCTGGCGATGGACGGGGACCCGGCATGGTGGGCGCACCTCGCCAGCACCATGCTGCCCGAGTACGCGCTCAGCACGGTCCTGCTCTGCGCCGGTGTCGGGGCGCTGACCCTGGCGATGGGGACCGGCGCGGCCTGGCTGGTCACGGTCTACCGCTTTCCCGGTCGCGACGTTCTCGAATGGGCGCTGATCCTGCCGTTGGCGATGCCGGCCTATGTGCTCGCCTATGCCTATACCGACTTCCTGCAGTTCACCGGTCCCGTGCAGACCGCGCTGCGCCAGCTCACCGGCTGGGGCTGGCAAGACTACTGGTTCCCGCCGATCCACTCCCGCGGCGGCGCCGTCCTGGTCCTCTCGCTCGCCCTCTATCCCTACGTCTACGTGACGGCACGGGCGGCGTTCCTCGATCAGGCGGCCTGCACCACCGAGGTGGCCCGGACGCTCGGCTGCGGTCCGTGGGGCGCCTTCTGGCGGGTCACGCTCCCGGCCGCGCGGCCGGCACTCGTCGCCGGCGTCACCTTCGTGCTGATGGAGACGCTGGCCGATTTCGGTGCCGTGCGGTTCTTCGAGGTGCCGACGTTCACGACCGGCATCTACCGGGCCTGGTACGCGATGGGCAGCCCCGGCACCGCGGCGCAGCTGGCGCTGGTCCTGATGTCGGCGGTGCTGACCCTCGTCGTGCTCGAGCGCTACAGCCGCGGCGAGGCGTCCTTCGCGGCGCCCGGGATGCGCAAGCACGCCGCCAACGCGACGCCGCTGCGCGGTGCACCGGCGCTGGTCGCGCTCGCCGCGACCGCAACGCCGCTGCTCATGGGCTTCGTCCTTCCGGCCCTGCTGCTGGTCGGCATGGCGTTCGGTTCGAGCGACTCGATCCCGCCGGCACGGCTGCTGAAGCTGATCGGCACGACGCTGGCGCTCGCCGGCTGCGCCGCGGCGCTGATCCTGGCGATGGCTGTCACCGCACTCTACGCCGCGCGCCGTGGCGGTCAGGTCGGCCGGGCGCTGATCAGTGCCGCGACCCTCGGCTATGCGATGCCGGGGGTGGTGATCGGCGTCGCGCTGCTCGTCACGCTGGGCACGCTCGACCGGGGGCTCGCCGCGATCGCTCCGGGGCTGCTGGTGAGCGGCAGCGTCGTGGCCTTGCTCTACGCCTACCTCGTCCGCTTCTTCGCCGTCGCCTGGAACCCGCTCGACGCCGGGATGGCACGGATCCGCGGCAATCTCGAGGACGCCGCCCGCACGCTGGGCTGCTCGCCATGGCGCCTGTTGGGGCGCGTCCACCTGCCGCTGCTCCGGCCTAGCCTGCTCGGCGCCGCGCTTCTGGTCATGGTCGACGTGCTCAAGGAGCTGCCGGCGACGCTGATGCTGCGTCCGTTCAATGTCGACACGCTGGCCGTCGAGGCGTTCCTCATGGCGACCCAGGAGCGCCTGGACGGCGCTGCCCTGCCGTCGCTGCTGATCGTCGTCGCCGGCCTCGCACCCGTCGTCCTGCTCTGCCGGATGATGGCCGCGAGCCAAGCGCTGGCCGCTCGGGCCGGCCCGGCCTCGCCCTGACGCGCCGTCCACCGGCCTGCAGGTCGCCGTCCTAGGCCATAAGGTGCCGCGTCACCGCGGCCGAGAAGAGATAGCCGACGCCACGGATCGCCTTGATCAGCGTGGGCTTCTGCTGGTCGGTCTCGATCTTGCGGCGCAGCCGCGACACCTGCTGGTCGATGCTCCGGTCGTTGGCGGCCCATCCCGGCCCGCGCAGCAGATCCATCAGGCGCTCACGCTCGAGCGGCCGCCCGGGATGGAGCACGAACGCCAGCAGCAGGTCGAACTCGCTCGCCGTCAGTGGGACCTCGCGCCCGTCCGGACCGACGAGCCGACGCTGCAGGCGGTAGAGCTCGAAACCCTCGAAACGCAGCACCTCCTCCGGCTCACGGTCCTCGGGCACCGACCTCGCCTGCCGGCCGCGACGCAGCACGGTACGGATCCGGGCCAGCAGCTCGCGCGGGTGCGCCGGCTTGCACAGATAGTCGTCGGCACCGGCCTCCAGACCGACCACGCGGTCGATCAGCTGATCGCGGCTGGTCATGATGATGATCGGCACGTCGGAGCGTCGGCGGATCGCGCGCATCACGCTCAGCCCGTCCTCGCCGGGCATGACGAGATCGAGCACGATCACGTCAGGTGGCGACCGGCTGAGCTCGGCATGGACCTCGGCGGGCCTGCCAAGGGAGGCGACGACGAGGCCCTCGCCGCGGAGATAGTCGGCCAGCATGTCGCGCACGACGTCATCGTCGTCGACGAGCAGGACGCGAACCGCGGCCGGACGCTCGCCGGGTCGTAACGACGCGGAGCTGCCCATCGGGTCGATCGGCACGAGGTCCCTACCCCTCAGGCGGTGACGAAGCCGCAACGAAGCCCATGGACGGAGCGCGCCACCACCGGTCTCGCGTTCCGTCCCACGTTAGAACAAGGACAAGCTTCGTCATCGTAGGTCAAGATTTTCTACCTTGCTCTCACAACCGGCACGCGCTCGGGCATCGTGGCGTGACGAATCTGTGGTTGATTCGTGCGCATGTACGATCCTGTCGCCGACCACGCGCGTGTTTGAGCGCGGCCGCGATCGAGGATGCGCGAACGAACGAGCGATCCGACGACGCAAGGGGGGTTTCGTGACGCAGAGCGCGGTGACCATGACCGAGAGCGCGGGGAACGGGCATAATGCATCGTCGCCCGCTCGGCGAACGCGTCGCGTGCGTCCGCAGGACATCGACCGCCTGGTCGGGATGCGGATCCGGGCGCGGCGGATCATGCTCGGCATGACCTTGCAGCAGTTGGCGGAAGCGATCGGCGTCACCTACCAGCAGGCGAACAAGTACGAGCGTGGCACCAACCGGGTCGCTGCCGGCCGGCTCGCGGCGATCGCAGCTGCGCTCGGCGCTCCGGTCGCCAGCTTTTTCGACGATCTCGAGCGAACACCGCACAGCCCGCCGAGCGGCGAGCAGCGGATGCTGCTCGAGCTGGCACGGAACTTCCTGGCCCTGCCGAGCCGCCGGCAGCAGGAGGGTGTCTGCGCCCTCGTGCGCGCCCTGGCCGGGTCGCCAAGCGCGAGCGACCAGCAGGGGGAGGGAGCGGTGCGCTCCGCCGAGCCGACGGCCGTGATGCCACGCGTACGTTCCGGTCGCGACATCGAAGTCGCGACCGTGCTGTGACGCGCCGGTCACTGCGCCGGGGCCGGGCAGAGGCTGGCGGTAGGCCGTAACACCTCGCGCGGCGTGCTGGCGAGCGTCGCCAGGTTTTCGTCGATCGCCCGGAAAAGCCCCCAGCTTTCACCATAGTTGAGCGGAAAGCCGGGACAGCCGGCCTCGACGTCCTCCTGTCGGGCGTAGATGTAGCTGGTCCAGCGGCCGCTCGCCGGGCGGCGATGGTGGAAGTCGTGGCACGGGGCGTCGCCGACCAGCACGAACACCCGGGCGAAGAGCTGGACGGTCAGCATGTTGCACCACCAGCCGGTCCAGGCGAGCAGGCCAAGGGGCGACAGGGCGGAACCGGCCGGTGGTGGCGAGCCGGGGAAGACGCCGTTCGTGGAGCGGCAGACGAACTCCTTGCCGCGCGCGGCGATCAGCGCCGGCTCGGGGAAACGATGCTCGCACAGGATCCGGCCGACTGTCGCAAGCTGCAGAAGCACCGTCACCGGCAGCACCCAAAGGACGAGGAACTCGGTGGTCCAGCCGAGCGCGAAGCTCGAGCCCGCGGCTGTACCCCATGCGGCGATGCCGACAGCGTTGTGGACGCGGTCGGGCGAAGCCCAGGCGGCACGCACCCGGCGCAGCAGAAAGCGCATGTGGAAGGCGGGCGAGAAGGCCACGTTCATGATCACGCGGCGCCACAGCTCGCCCTTCGGCAGGCCGGGCTCGAGCCGGCACATGTCGAGTACGAAGTCGGCGAACTCGTCCTCGTCCGTGAACAGCTTGCGGGCGTTGTGGTGCAGGTTGTGCTCGCGCCGGTAAGCGTCGAAGTGCTTGAACAACAACAACGCGGAGATCAGTCGGCCGACATCGCGGTTGGTCCGCCAGTCGCCGAACACCGAGCCGTGCGCGCAGTGATGGAATACGACCACCTGGAACAGGCCCAAGCCACAGCTCGTGGCGATCAGGGCGACGGTGACCAGCGCCCAACCGCTCGCGCCACCGACCTGTAGGGCGACGGCGCCTCCCACGACGCCCGCGACGATCCATGCCAAGGCCGCCATGACATAGCTGCGCGCGTTCCGCTCGCGCGCGACCTCGCCCGGAGCCGGCCTAGCCGTCAGCCAGGTGAGGAACGGCTGCACCCACCGAGGGGTTCGCTCCGCCATGAGTGCGCGCGGGTCGCGGCGGCCTTCCGGCGCCCCAGCCGGGACAGGCTCGCCGAGGGACAAGTCCTTGTTGTTCATGGCCGTCTCCCATGTCGCCGGGAAGCGCCCGGCGACCACCCCACTGGACCACGCAGCCGGCGACGCCGCGGCGCGATGGCCATGGGCGTCCCGGCTGGGCGTCAACCGCAACGGGAGTGTACCAGAAGTATGCCGAACGTCTCAGTTTGGCACGAGGGCCGCGTCTCGCGGTCACCGGTCCGTCATCCTTCACGACCGACCGCGCCGCGACGGCCGGTCCCCGAACGGAGGAGCGTGCTCAGCCGAGCGCCGTGTCGGCTGCCCTCGTCGAGCGCAGGGCCATCAGCAGCTCCGGCCACGCGATCGGCTTCGTCAGCATCCCGTCCATGCCCGCATCGAGGCAGGCGCGACGCTCGCTGGCCAGGACGTTCGCCGTCAGGCCGAGGATCCGGACCGCACCGGCCGGGGGGCCGAGCGCGCGGATGCGACGCGTGGCCTCGATCCCGTCCATGCCGGGCATGCGCAGATCCATCAGGACGACGTCGAGAGGCGCGCTGGCCGCTCTCGCGACGGCCTCAGCCCCGTTCGCGGCGCACAGCACCTCATGCCCGTAATGCCGGAGCATGTCGCGAACGAGCTCCCGGTTCAGCGTGGCATCGTCGACGACCAGGATCCGCAGCGCGTCCGAGGGGCGAGTTCTCGGTATGTCCGGGCCCGTAGGCGGCGCCGCCACGGCCAGAGGGAGCGGCACCTCGAACCAGAACAGGCTGCCACGGCCGGCCTCGCTGACGACGCCGATCGTCCCCCCCATCGCCGTCACGAGCCGCTTGCTGATCGCCAGACCGAGGCCGGACCCTCGCTCGCCCTCGCGTACGCTCGGCCCGGCCTGACGGAACGGCTCGAAAAGATCGAGCTGCTTGTCCTCCCCGATCCCGATGCCACTATCCTCGACCTCCGCGCGGACCGTCGCCTGCGTGCCCATGACGTCGACGCGCACACGGACGACCACCGTCCCTTGTGGCGTGAACTTCAGCGCGTTGCTGACCAGGTTGAGGAGCACCTGCCGCAAGCGGGTCGGGTCGCCGACCAGGGTGAGTTCGGCGGTAGGGTGCAGGTCGAAGCGCAGGTCGAGACCGGCATCCTTGGCGCGCTGCTCGACCAGGGCATGCACGGCCGCGGCCACGTCGACAGGGCGCAGCTCGACCTGCTGCAGCTGGACGCGCCCGGCCTCAAGTCGGGAGTAGTCCAGGACGTCGTCGATCACCGCAAGGAGATGCCGGCCGGCGGCGAGGATCGCCTCGATCCGCCGGCGCTGCCGCGGATCGCTCGGCTCATGGGCCAGCAGCTCGGCGGTGCCCAACACGGTCGTCAGTGGCGTCCGAATCTCGTGGCTCATCGTGGCGAGGAAGTAGCTTTTGGCCACCGCTGCGCGCTCGGCCGCCGCTCTGGCCTCCTCGGCCTGCCGATGCGCCCGCTCGGCAGCGTCCTTGGCCGCCCGCAGCTCGATCTCGGCGACGCGGCGGGCGCGCACGTCGAGGAACACGAGGAGCGCGCCTTCGACGAGCTCGCGGTCGTCGGGACCGAACGCCCGATTGACGTTGACCTCGGCCCGGTTGCCGACGACGAGCGCCCAGCCCGACCGGGGATCGAACGCCCAGAGGGCGAAGGGTAGGCCGATGCGGTCCAGTAGGGCGGCCGCCGGGCCCGATGCCGGGTTGGCGGTCGACGCATGGAAATAGGCCGGCGCCTCGGGCAGCACGATGCGCGCGGGCAGCGGCGTCGCGATACCGACCGCATGCTTGACCTGGAAGGCGCCGCTGCCGGGCTCCGGCTCAAGCAGCAACGCACCGCCGTCGCAGAGGACCCCGTCGACGATCACCTCGAGCGCGGCCTCGCCGATCTCGGCGGGCGCCAGGTCGGCGTCGATCAGACGGCTAAGGTCGCGCGTCAGGCGCGCTGCGGTGCGACTGCGCCGCGCGTCACGAAACGCCTCGCTCTGCTCCTCCTGCATGCGCAGCAAGCGCGCGCCGAGCTCGTTACACTCGCGGCGGTAATATTCGAGCTCGCGGCGCAGCTCGGTGAGCGGGTCGCGATCAGGGTCCATCAAGTGTCATGCATATTCAGGGGGACCGGGCCAGCACGGTGAGCACCCCGGTCCAGTCGAGCGAGCGGCCGACCCCGTCGAAGGGCGCGATCTCGACGCCCGAGTAGAAGCCCAGCAGGGTCACCGACGGGTCGAGCAGCTCCCGGACCAGCCGCGCCTCCTCGATGACGGCGCCGCTGCGCCCGCTCGCCCGGCCGGCGCAGTCGATGTAGAGGCCGAGCAGAGGCTCGGTGCCGGCGAGGCGGGCGTTGAGGCGCGCCACGCCGTCGCGGACGCTGGCCAGCATCAGCTCGTTGTCGCGGCTCATGATCTGCACCCGCGTGCCACGCCGGAAGTCGGGCTCGAAGAGGGTCACCGACCCGGTCGCGACATCCGTGCGCAGGATCAATCGGTTGACATAGCGATCCTCGCTGAACGGGGCGAACGGGTCGCCCTGCTTCTGCCCGAGCGTCGCGATCAGCGACAGCTGCTGCATCTGGCTGCTGCCGAGCGGGATGCCCAGCATCCGCTCGATCACCGACAGCGCCGGTTCACCGTCGAGTTCGAACACCTCGGCGCCGTCGACCCGGGTGATCTCCATGAAGCTGCTGATCGGCCGGCAGCCGTGCAGGATCTCCGTGTGCGCGACGAGGCTGCGCGGAAAGACCAGGGCCACGGCGGTATGCTTGGCGAACCCGCGGCCGTCGAACACCCAGCTGTCCGACAGGTTCATGTCGGTCAGCATGCCGCCTCCGACGAGATGGAGGCGGCGGCCGTGAAGCCCCTGCTGGAGGCCCTCGACGATGGCGCTCGCCGGGTGGAGCTGCAGCGGGGCGGCGTGACGGACGCTGTCGTAGAGGATCAGGACGACGGCATCGTCGGCGGCGACCGCAGCGATCCGCTGGCCAAGCTCGCGCCCCGCCTCGACCTCCCCCGCCCGCAACCCTTCGGTCACGAAGACACGTGGCGTCGTCGCGGGATCGTAGAACCCGATCAGACCCAGCTCCAGGCCGCTATAGCTCTCGACGTCGCGGCTGATCACGCCGGCGGCCGCGCCGCCGACCACCGGCACATCCGAGCCGAACACATCGCGCAGCGCGCGCAGCATCCGCACGGGATCGTGCTTGCCACCGACGAAGGCGATCAGCAACCGTGGCACCGCGGCGCCCAGCATGCGGTGACATTGCTGCACGGCTTGTTGGGGAAGCGAGTGTCTGCCGTAGCCGACCCGCATGGCCCAGCCCCTCCCGCCGGGGGAGTAGAGCATCGGGCGGTAGGGGCCACAACGACAAGTTGGGGCGCGCGCCCGAATCGTTTCGCGCGGCGCCCGGGGACGGTCAGTCCAGCGTGCGCCGGTAGCGTCGCAGCGCCAGCGTCGCCACCGCAGCCGTGAACAGCAGCAGCGGCCAGACATGCGGCCAGATCACGGCGAGGTCGTTGTCCTTCAGCAGGATGCCGCGGACGATGCGCAGGAAGTGGGTCAGCGGCAAGACCTCCCCGATGAGTTGCGCCCACCCCGGCATGCCCGCGAATGGAAACATGAACCCCGACAGCAGGATCGACGGCAGGAAGAAGAAGAACGTCAACTGCATCGCCTGCAGCTGGCTGCGCGCGATCGTCGAGAACGTGAAGCCCACGGCGAGGTTCGCCGCGATGAACGCGAGGAGCGCCAGCGACAGCAGGAGCAGCGAGCCCTGCATCGGCACGCCGAACAGGTATCTCGCTGCCAGCAGGACCACCGCGACCTGAATGTAGCCGACCACCACATAGGGCGCGATCTTGCCGAGCATGACCTTGCCCGGCTGGAGTGGCATCGCGAGCAGGTTCTCCATGGTCCCGCGCTCGGTCTCGCGGGTCACAGCGAGCGAGGTCATCAGCACCATGGTCATGGTGAGGATCACGCCGAGCAGGCCCGGCACCACGTTGTAGGCGGTGATCCGCTCGGGATTGTAGCGCCGGTGCAAGGTGACGTCGAAGGCTGGATCGACGCTCGCGAGGTGCGCCAGCGGGCCGACGAGGTCGTGGCGCAGCGCGGTCCGCGTCAGTTCGGCCAAGGCAGCCACGGCGTTGCCAGCGGCCACCGGGTCGCTCGCATCGACCTCGACGAGCAGGTTCGGCCGCTGGCCACGAACCAGGTCGCGCGTGAATCCTTCCGGCACGGTGATCGTGAACATCGCCTGCCCACGGGCCAGCGCCGCGTTCGCCGCGGCATCGCTGGTCACCACGCCATCGACGCGGAAATAGCGCGTGTTCTCGAGCGCGGCCAGGAAGCTCCGCGGCAGCGCACCGTGGTCGCGGAGCTGGACGACGGTCGGAAGATGCTGCGGGTCGGTGTTGATCGCATAACCGAACAGCAGCAGCTGCAGGACCGGGACGCCGAGCATCATGCCGAAGGTCAGCCGGTCGCGGCGGAGCTGGACCAGTTCCTTGACGACCATCGCCCAGACGCGGCGCGGAGAGGAAAGGCGCACCGCGGTCAGCCCCGCGGCGCCCGCGCCCTCATCAGGTGGATGAAGACGTCTTCCAAGGAGGGCTCCGCCGCGCTCCAGCGCAACCCTGGCGCATCGGTCCAAGGCGCGATCGCCGCGTCCAGTGATGCGCGGTCGGTTGCGCTGACGTGCAGCTTGGCTCCGAAGACCGTCGCCTGGATGCCGTCCAGGCGGTTGAGCTCGGCGGACAGCTCGCGCACCCCTGGGCCCGTGGCGATCCAGGTGATCAGGCCGGCGTCGCGCACGACCTCCTCGACCGTGCCTCGGGCGAGCAGCCGGCCTTCGGCGAGGTAGACGATGCGGTCGCAGCGCTCCGCCTCGTCCATGTAGTGCGTGCTGACCAGAACCGTGATCCCGGTCGCCGCGAGCTGGTGGATACGCTCCCAGAAGTCGCGGCGCGCCTGCGGATCGACCCCGGCCGTCGGCTCGTCGAGCAGGAGCAGGCGCGGCTCGTGGAGCATGCAGGCGGCGAGCGCGAGGCGCTGCTTCCAGCCGCCGGAGAGCTGCCCGGCGAGCTGCCGTCGCCGCTCGCCCAGATCCAGCTCCTCGAGTGCCCGCTCGACCGCCGCCCGGCGCCGTGGCACGCCGTAGAGGCGCGCCACGAACTCGAGGTTCTCGACGATCGTCAGGTCCTCGTAGAAGCTAAATCGCTGCGTCATGTAACCGGCGCGCAGCTTGATGGCCTCGCTCTCGGTGCGGACGTCGAAGCCGAGGCAGCGCCCGCCGCCACCGTCGGGGCGCAGCAGTCCGCAGAGCATGCGGATGGTCGTGGTCTTGCCGCTGCCGTTGGGGCCAAGGAAGCCCCACACCTCGCCCGCCGGCACCTGCCGGTCGATCCCCGCGACCACCGTCCGCCCCGAGAAGCTCTTGGTCAGCGCGCGCACGTCGATGGCCAGCGCGGCGGAGTTCATGGCTCAGGCACGCGAACGTCGACGGGCTGCCCGGGTCGGGGCAGGAACGGCCCGGTGGGCACCGCCTCAACGAGGTAGACGAGCCGCTCGCGGCTCCCGACACTGTAGATCACAGGTGGCGTGAACTCGGCCGCCGAGGCGACGAAGCGCACCTGCGCGGTGAGGCCGTCCGGGCAGCCGTCGCAGCGCCAGGCCAGCTCCGTGCCCGGCGCGAAGCGTGGCAGCAGCGGCTCTGGCACGAACAGGCGCAGCTTGATGTTGCCTGGCGGCAGGAGGCTCACGACCGGCCGCTGGGCCGGGACCCGCTCGCCCACGCGAAAGAAGGTGTCCTCGATACGCCCGGCGGCCGGTGCGGCCGGGATCATCTCGGCGAGCTGCCGATCGGCCCGCGCGAGCTCGGCCGCCGCGGCAGCGACCCGCGCCTCGGCCATCGCGATCCGATCGGTCCGCGCCCCAAGCTCGGCCACCTCGCGCAGCGCCTCCATCTCGGCGACCCGGGCAGCGCGACGCAGATGCTCCGCCCGTGCGGCATCGAGGCGCTCCTGCGCGGCGGCGCTCGTGCGGACGAGGCGCTCCAGGCGCTGCACCTGGGTCGCGGCGTAGTCACGATCGGCGATCGCCTGATCCCGCCGCGCCTCGAGGGCCGCGATCTCGGGCGGCCGGTCACCCTTGCGAAGATCGGCCAGTTCGGCCCGCGCCATCGTCAGCTCGGCCGCGACAGCCGCCCGGCGCGCCGCAAGCTCCGTCGTGTCGATGGCGAACAGCCGCGCACCGGCCACGACCTCGTCGCCGCGAACCACCGGCAACTCCGCCAGCTGCCCCTCGCTGCCGCCCGCGACCAGGACGTACTCGCCCTCACCGTAGCCCTGAAGCCAAGTCGGCGGCGACGGTCCGCCGATGCCGACCATGGCCAGCGCGGCCGCCGCTGCGGCCGTAAGCCGGTCCCACAGATCACCCAGCACGACCGCCCGGCTCCGATCCCGCGCGCAGACCGTCGAGGACGAGGCGGAGATGGGCGCGCAGCACGGCAGGCTCGTCGAGCGGGCGGGCCGCCACCGCCGCGAAGGAGTGCCGCCACAGGGCCAGCATCAGCACGGGGCCGATCAGGCTCACGACGGCGGCCTCCACCGGGACTGGCCGGAACTCGCCGGTGGCGATCCCACGCCGCAGGATCCCGGCCACGAGCGCCATCGCGCGATCCACGACGGCCTCCAGGTAGAACCGGGCGAGATCGGGGAAGTTGCTCGCCTCGGCCAGCACCAGCTTGGGGATCGCGCTGAGGCGGGAACGGCGGATCCGGCGCGCGATCAGGTCGAGGAACGCACCGAGCAGCGCCGCCTGCGAACCCTCATGGCGGGCCGCGGCGCGTTCGGCGCGGAGGAGGTTGGGCAGGATCGCCGCCCGGACCACCGCCTTGAACAGCTCCTCCTTGCTCGGGAAGTAGAGGTAGAGCGTGCCCTTGCTGACCCCGGCGCGGAGCGCGACGTCGTCGAGCCGCGCCGCAGCGAAGCCGGCCTGCGCGAACACCTCCAGCGCCGCCCGCGTGATCTGATGCGGGCGCGCCTCCTTCTGTCGTCGGCGGCCTGCGCGCACGACCCCTCACTGACTGACCCGTCAGTCAGTATAGGTCCGCAACGCAGGATTTCCAGCCCGCCGTGTCCCCGATCCGTGGCCGCCGTCAGCGGGCGCGTGCAGCGCTGCGCGCACGCAACCAGTCGTGCTCGGCGTAGAACTGCTTGCCGGCACGGTAGCCCGCGTTGAACAGCGTCTCCAGGTTGCTGTACGACCAGTCGAGGACGTTCACCCAATCCTCGTGCGAGATCTGGTCATCGAACCGAAGTCGATGCAGGTATTTGAGCTCGTGCCCAGGCTCGTAGTCGTAGTCACGCTCGAAAGCCTTGATGTTCTCGTTCGAGATCGAGACGAGCGGGACGATCATCTGCAGCACCCAGGCGTCGTAGAGGTTCCGCGGCTTGCGGACCAGCCGGTCGGTGCCGAGCACGTCGAACACGACGATCTTGCTGATCGCGTTGACCTCGCCCGTGGCTTTGCCCTCGTAGTCGAGAGCTGCTGCAACCGCCGGGATCTTTCGCATTTCCGCCTCGTCGACCGATGCGAACGACGCGGCGGCCTCTTGCAGCGCGGCCCCGCCGCCGCCGCGCTGCACGCGCGCCTTGAGGCTCGCCTCGTGCGCCGCCCACTCCGCCTCGTCGACCAGCTCCTCGATCGCTTCGGCACGTGCCTTGGGATCGTCGCGCAGCTCGACGTCGTAGCGCTTGATCTCCGGCCAGCGCTTGGCGAGCTCTGCACGGATCAGCGCCGGATAGGCGCGGTCATAGGCCTCGTCGTAGCGCAGCAATCCTTTGAGGTTGAGCGTGTCCATCGCCGAGCCTTCGATGTACCAGTCGCCATCGAGCTCGAACGGCGGGTAGATCAGCGGGAAAGCCAGCGCCGCACGGAAATGCTGCGGCGTGATCTCGTCCTTCTCGAACACACGCATCCGCCGCTCGCGAATGTTCCACGCGTTGATGAAGAAGTCGGCCTCGAGCGAGCGCAGCGCATCGAAATCGACCACATCCTCGAGCCACGGCGCGGGCGCGCACATGCCCAGGCTGTCGGCGGTCATGCTCGATGGTGAGACGGTGGCGCACCAGAGGTGCAGCAGGTCACGGAACAGTCGTTGCTCGCTCGTTTCCTGGGGAAACTGCTGCAGCCACGGCATGAAGGTCTTGAACCACATCTCGGCGAGCGGTCCGGGCTTGTAGAACACCTTGTAGTTGATCGGAAAGTGCCGATAGATGTCGTCGTGTACGCCGAGATTGACCGTCGCCCGCAGCGCGGCGCGGCGGTCGCCATGCTTCGGCGCGGCATAGAGCAGCCCGACCAGCATCCCGGCCCCCGACGTCGAGATCACGTCGAACTCGACACCGAGCTCGTCGAGGGCGAGCAGGGCGCCGGCCATCAGCGTCAGCGTCGGCGCGCCGCCGCCGAGGACCAGCGCGAGCTTGCCCTCGCGCAGGTAGTCCTTGTCGCTCTTCCGAGCCATCGTGGTTCCCTTGGCTCGACCGGCCCAGGTGGCCCGGTCGTATGATCGATCAGGCGGCGCGCCGCTCACGCGTCGCGGCCACCGCGGCCGTGCCGTGCGTCATGCCCGCGGCTGCGAACGCGTCGGCGGCAGCGGCCAGCTCCGCCTCGCCACGCAGTTCGCCCATGCGCAGGAGCAGGCGCCCGAGACAGAGACGCGACCAAGCGACGTCGCAGGCGAGCTCCTGCTCGCTCTGGATGAGGATCGCCCGGCGCAACAGCTCGACCGCCGGGGCGCAGCCGGCCTCGCCCGCGGCCGCGAGCACCTCGGCCCGGGCGCGCAGCGCCAAGGACAGCCCCCAGGCAGCGTCGGCCCGTTCGGCCTCCGCCAACGCCTTCTCGCTGAGGTGCAAAGCCGTCTCGAGATCGCCCTGCTGCAACACCGCTTCGACGAGCAGGGCGCCGAAGCCGCCGCGGTGGAAAGCGCTACCGATCGCTTCCGACAGCTCCAGAGCGGCGCCCAGATCGGCGGCCGCCTCGGCCAATCGCCCGGCGCGCAGGCGCGCCTCGCCGCGCCATCCGAGGATCAAATAGCGCCTGAAGGTGTCGCGACCGGCGGCCGCCAGCTCGAGCGCCTGAGCGAAGCACGGCTCGGCGACGGCGAGCTCGCCTTGCCAGCCATGCGCGACGCCGCGGAAGAAGTGACAGGCGGCGCGCGTCGGCACGTGGCCGAGCGCGTCGGCGAGCGCCACTGCGCGCGCTGCCGCCTCCTGGGCCTCGCCGAACCGCGCCGAGAGGCCGAGCGCGAAGGCGAGTACGCCGGTGATCGCCGCCCGTTCGATCCGATCACCGATCCGCGCCATCTGCTCGGTGTTGCGCTGCGCGTAGGCGATGCCCCGTAACGGCTCGCCACGCAGGCAGTGGATGCGCGCCAGCAGGTTGACCGCCGCCGCCGCGATCCGCTCGTCGGCGACCTCGTCGGCGATCGCGAGACACGCCTGTCCCTCGTCGACCGCCTCGGCGAAGCGCCCGGCGACGTAGTGCAGGCGGCCGCGCCAGTAGTGGACCTGGGCGAGCCGCGCCCGATGGTCGAGCGCAACCGCCAGGGCGCGCGCCCGCTCCAACGCGGCGAGGTCCGCCTCGATCTGCGCCGCCCCGAACGCGACCGAAGCGCATTTCAGGATTGCCTTAAGCTCGGTGCGTTGCGCCCGGGGTCCCGGCGGGAGCTGGCGAGCGAGCTCGGCGGCGCGGGCGAACCGGACGTGCGCCTCCGGCGAGGCGTAGCGTGACGCGGCCGCGTCGCCCGCGGCGAGCAGGTAGGCAGCGGCCTTGTCGGCGACGCCCGCCTCGAGGAAGTGATGCGCCAGGACCTCCGGGCGCTGCGCGGCGAGTTCCGGGAACGACGTCTCCAGCGCCTGTGCCACCGCCGCGTGCATCTGCTGCCGCCGCACCCGCAGCATGCTGCTGTACGCGGCCTCCTGCACCAGTGCGTGGCGGAACTCGTAGACCTGGTCGTTGCCGGTGCCGTGGCGGTAGACCAGCTCCGCCTCGACGAGGCGCGCCAGGGCCTCGTCGACCTGGGCGGGGCGCAGCGGCGAGACGGCCGCGAGGAGCTCCGGCGTGAAGCTGCGCCCGAGCACCGAGGCCCACAACGCCACCTCCTTCACCGCCGCCAGCCGGTCGAGCCGGGCCATCAGGGAATCGTGCAGCGACGAGGGAATGGCGATGAGCGGCAGCGGCCCGGACAGCTCATAGCTGTCGCCGCGGGCGACCAGTGAGCCCGACTCGAGCAGGGCGCGGGTCAGCTCCTCGACGAACAACGGAACGCCGTCGGTCTTGGCGAGAATGACCTCGGTGACCTCGGCGGGGAGGCGATAGGGCGCGGCCAGCCGCTCGATCAGCGCCACGGCCTGACGGCGACCGAAGCGGTTGAGCTGGAGTGCCGTGACATGCGCCCGCATCTGCCACGGCACCGGGAACTCCGGACGGAAGGTCACGACCAGCAGCACCGGCAGTGCGGCGACGGCGTCGATCAACAGCGCGACCAGCTCGATGGTGGTCGGGTCCATCCAGTGCGCGTCCTCGAACACGACGAGCACCGGCTCGCGCCGCGCCATCGCCTGGATCAGCCGGACCAGAAGGTCGAGGGTGGCGTTCTTGCGCTCGGCGGGCGTCGTCGCGGAGATCGGGTAACGCTCGCCCAGCGGCACCGAGCACAAGGTCGCGAGCAGCGCACCGGATCGGCGCGGGTCCTCGCCCATCTCCTCCAGCATCGCGTCGAGCTTGGCGAGCTGGATCTCGGGCGGGTCGTCACGCGACAGGCCGGCGCCGCGGCGGACCCGGTCGATGACCGGGTAGAGCGCCGTGTCGGCGTAGAACTGCGAGCAGAAGTGGCGCAGCCGGCGATGCGGCTCGCGCAGGATCTCGCGGCCCAGCGCGTCGAGCAGCCGCGACTTGCCGATCCCGGCCTCGCCGCTCAGCAGGAGCACCTGGCCCTCGCCGGCGCGGGCCAGCTCCCAGCGCTGCAGGATCAGTCGCAGCTCGTGCTCGCGCCCGATCAGCGGGCTGAGGCTTCCGGCCGCGCGGGCCTCGAAGCGACCCTCGGCCCGCCCCTCACCGAGCACCCGCCAGACCGGCAGAGGCTCCGGGAAGCCCTTGAGCTCGTGCGCGCCCAGCTCGGCGCAGTCGAACAGCTCGCCGAGCAGACGATGCGTGTTCGGCCCGATCACCAGTCCGTCGGGCGGCGCCAGGGTCTGCAGCCGGGCCGCGCGGTTCGCCGTCTCGCCGACCACCGTCTCCTCCTCGCCGATCCCGCTCGTGAGCAGGTCGCCGATGACGACGAGGCCGGTGTCGACGCCGACCCGGGCCTGCAGCACGAGGTCGCCGCGCGGACGCAGGCGGCGCAGCGCCCCGATCAGCTCCAGCCCGGCGCGCACCGCCCGCTCGGCGTCGTCCTCGCGCGCCGCCGGGAAGCCGAAATAGGCGAGCACGCCGTCGCCGAGATAGCGCGCGACATGACCACCGAAGCGCTGGATCACCTCCGTGCAGCAGCGCTGGTAGGAGGCGATGATCGCGAACATGTCCTCGGCGTCGAAGCGTTGCGAGAGCTGGGTCGAGCCGACCATGTCGCAGAACATGATCGTCATCTGGCGCAGCTCGGCCTCGCCCGGGGCGCGCTCCGAGGTCGGCGCCGCCCGCGCCGATGGCTGTGCGGCGGGCGCCACGCGCGCCGCCACCGCCTTGAGCAGCCGCTTGCGCTGGCCCAGCGTCAGGCCGATCTCGCGCAGGTCCGCGTCGGTGAGGTCGGCCAGGACGTCGAGGTCGAGATCTTGGGCGTGAAGGGTGTCGGCGAGCTCCTCGAGCCCGGCCTCTGCCAACCAGCGCCGCAGCTCCGTCACCCCGTCGATCCCTTTCCTTTACACCGACAGTACACGCGTGACCCACTCCGACTCAACCGGCTTTCGCCGCGCGGTCACCGCAGCATCGGCCAAGCATGATTGACACCGAGTGTGCGGCACTCCTTAGCTCCGGGTCGAACGCGGTCGCGGCACGACGCGGTCCGCGCAGGGAGGCAACCGCATGCTGAAGATTACCCGGCGTCTCCTCGCTGGCGGCGCGCTCGCGCTGACGCTCACGCTCGCGGCCGCACCCGCCTCGCGGGCCCAGGATCTGGTCATCCTGACCTCGGTCCCGAGCCTCGGCTTTCCCTTCTTCGTCCACATGATGAAGGAGCTGCGCGACGAGGCGGCGAAGCTGGGGGTGGCCACGGTTGAGGCCGACGGCCAGAACTCGGCGCCGAAGCAGACCGCCGACATCGAGGCGGCGATCGTCCAGGGCGTCGCCGGCATCGTCATCAGCCCGCTCGACGTCAACGCCCTTGCCCCGGCGATCAAGACGGCGATCGACAACGGCGTGCCGGTCGTCACCATCGACCGCCGCGTCGAAGGGGTCGAAGGCATCCTCGCCCATGTCGGAGCCGACAACGTCAAGGGCGGCGAGGCGCAGGGCGCGTGGGTGATGGCCAACTTCCCCGACGGCGCAACAATCGTCAATCTGCAGGGCCAGCCGGGCGCATCGCCCGCGATCGACCGCAACAAGGGTCTGCACAACGTCCTCGACCAGCATCCGGACAAGTACAGGTTCGTCGCCGAGCAGACCGCCAATTTCGCGCGCGATCAGGGGCTGTCGGTGACCGAGAGCCTGCTCGCCGGGATGAGCGAACCGCCGGACGTCATCGTCGCCGCCAACGACGACATGGCGCTGGGCGCGCTCGAGGCGGTGCGCAATCGCGACCTCGCCGACCGGATCAAGGTGATCGGCTTCGACGCCCTGCCGGAGGCACTGGCCTCGGTCCGCGACGGCGGGCTCGCCGGGACCGTCGAGCAGTTCCCCGGCGGCCAGTCGCGCAAGGCCATGCAGGTGATCGTCGAGCATCTGCGGACCTCGGCCGCACCCGCGGAGTCGCTGATCCTCCTGACGCCGGTGATGATCACCAAGGAGAATCTCGACCAGGGCGAGCGGCTCGGCGAGGTGAAGTAGGTTCGGCACGGGGCGGCCGTCCTTGGAGCAGGCAGCCGCCCCGCTCCTGCGCATGACCGGGATCGGCAAGTCGTTCCCGGGGGTGAAAGCGCTGGCCGGGGTCGACCTCACGGTCGCCCGCGGCGAGGTGCATGCCCTGCTCGGCGAGAACGGCGCCGGCAAGAGCACGCTGTTGAAGATTCTCGCCGGCGCGCTGCAGCCGGACGCCGGCACGATCGAGCTCGCCGGGCGCCCGATCCGGCTCGCGAGCCCGCTCGACGCGCAGCGGCAGGGCATCGTCACGATCTACCAGGAGTTCAATCTCGTTCCTTCACAGTCGATCGCCGAGAACGTGTTCATCGGCCGCGAGCCGACCCGGCTCGGGCTGATCGACTGGAGCGAGCTCGGCCGGCGGACGCGGGCCATCACCCGGACCGTCGGCCTCGATGTCGACCCGTTCCGTCTCGTCGCCGAACTCTCGGTCGCCGAGCAGCAGATGGTCGAGATCGCGAAGGCGCTGTCGATGGACGCGCGGCTGGTTGTGATGGACGAGCCGACCTCGGCGCTGAGCGAGGCCGAGGTGGCCCGCCTGTTCCAGATCGTCCGCGACCTCAAGGCCCGCGGCATCTCGGTCATCTTCGTCACGCATCGGCTCGACGAGGTGATGCAGCTCTGCGACCGGATGACGGTGCTGCGCGACGGCCAGCTCGCCGGCGCCGGACCGGTCGCCGCGACCAGCGTCGAGGGCATCATCCGCCTGATGGTCGGCCGCGAGATCGAGCGCCTGTTCCAGCATCGGCGGCGGCGGGTGCCAGGTGGCGAGGCGCTGCGCGTCGAAGGCCTGACCCGCGCGCGCGACGCCCGCGATCCGCACGCGACACCGCTCGAGGACGTCACGCTCGCCGTCTGTCGCGGCGAGATCCTCGGGCTCGCCGGCCTCGTCGGCGCCGGCCGCACCGAGCTGGCAAGGGCCATCTTCGGCGCCGATCCGACCGCGGCCGGCCGGATCCTGGTCGACGGGCGCGAGGTGCAGATCCGCTCGCCGGTCGACGCGATCCGCCACGGGATCGGGCTCGTGCCCGAGGACCGCAAGCAGCAGGCGCTGTTCCTGGCACTCGCGGTGAGGGACAACATCGCCGTGGCGGCGCTCGACCGGCTGGTCGGGCGGTTCGGCCTCGTCGACGCCGCGCGCGAGGCCGAGCTGGTCGAGACCTACCGCCGCAAGCTCGCGATCAAGATGGCCAGCCCGACGCAGGAGGTGGCGAACCTCTCCGGCGGCAACCAGCAGAAGGTCGTGCTCGCCCGCTGGCTCGCGCTGGAGCCGAAGGTGCTGATCGTCGACGAGCCGACCCGCGGCATCGACGTCGCCGCCAAGGCCGACGTCCACCAGCTTCTCTACGATCTCGCCGATGCCGGGATCGCGGTGATCGCGATCTCCTCCGAGCTGCCCGAGGTGCTGACCATCAGCGACCGGATCCTGACCATGCGCCAGGGCCGCATCACCGGCGAGGTGAGTGCCGGCGAGGCCACCGAGGAGCGGCTGATGCAACTCATGGCCCTGGGTGAGCTGCGGGCGGCTTAGAGCAGGCCCGGACCTGCAGGCATCGGGCTTGACGCTTGCGCAAAATGACCAGCGCCGTGCATAGTCGAAGCGCTGGCGTCAGCTATCACTCGCGGTTCCGTCGAAAGAGTTCAGCAACGAGGGATGAAAGGCCGAGCTGCCTGAGCATCGATTGATTGATCAAACAGGGAGGCGAAGTCAGATCGATGTCGGTTGCCGCTCCAACGGTCGACGGCGCTCGGCCACGTCAGCGCGGGCTTCCATGGCCCCAGCGTTACGTCAATGTGCTCGGGCCCCTCGTCATGATCGTCGGCCTCTCGCTGTTCATGGCGGTCGTGCACCCGCCCTATTTCCGCATCTCCAACCTGATGATCATCCTGCAGGACGCGTCGCTCTACATGGTCCTGGCCATGGGCATGACGCTCGTCATCACCGGCCGCGGGATCGACCTCTCGGTCGGTGCGATCGCCGCCCTGTCCGCCGTGGTCATGGCGATGCTCATCAAGGATCTCGGGGTCAGCGTCGGGATCGGGATGGCGGCTGCGGTGCTGGTCGGCCTCGCCTGTGGGACCGCCAACGGGCTCGTGATCACCCGCCTGCACGTGCCCGACCTGATCGCGACGCTGTCCATGGACCTCGTCTTCCGCGGGATCGCGCTCGTGCTCGCCGCCGGGGTGGTGCTCTCGCAGTTTCCCGAGCCGATCCCGTTCCTGGGCCGGGGCCGGGTGCTCGACATCGTGCCGATGCCGGCACTGATCGGCCTCGTCGTCCTCGCCATTGGCTGGATCCTGTACCATTACACGCCGCTCGGCCGGTACGCGATCGCGATCGGCGGCGATCCGGAAGCGGCGATGCTCGCCGGCATCGACGTCCGCCGGCACAAGATCTACCAGTACATGCTGATGGGTGGGCTCGCCGGTCTGACCGGCATCCTGCTCACCGGCCGGCTCAACGCGATCCAGGCGACCTCAGGCATGGGCCTGACCCTGCACACCATCGCCGCAGTCGTGGTCGGTGGCACGTCGCTGTTCGGCGGCCGCGGCTCGATGGTCGGCTCGCTGGTCGGCGTCCTGCTGCTGTCGATGGTCGTCAACGCGCTCGTCAACCTGCGCCTCGACTTCTTCTGGCAGCAGGTCGCGGCCGGCGTGATCATCATCGCCTCGGTCGGCTTCTACAGCAGTCTTCAGGCGGGTCCCGGCACGCTCGGACGGCGTCTGGCCGGGCTCGCCGGGCGTGTCCAGGCGCGGGCATGACCCAGCCGCGCCCGTCAACAACCAGGGAGGAGGGGTGGACATGAAGGGCACAACAAGCTGGTGCACCGCGGCCATTGTCGCGGCCGTGATCGCAGCGACCGGATCCGCTTGGGCACAGAAGTACCCGCTGAAGGCGTTACCGGACGACGGCGAGCGCGACTTCTGGTGGTATCATCAGGTGGTCGACGAGGCGGTCCTGGCACGGATGCAGGACGTCGTCGGCGCCCCCGGCACACCGACCACGGCCAAGCTCGATCGACCGATCCGCATCGCCGTGATCTTCCCCACCCAGGACGTCTCCGACGCCTGGCTGCGGGCTTACCGGGCGATGTCCGCACGCCTGAAGGAGATGAACGTCCCGTTCGAGGACGTGCTGTTCGCGAGCGGCATGGGCGACCATGAGCTGCAGGTCACCTATGTCGACCAAGTCCTGCAGGATGCGGACCAGTTCGATTACGTCGCGTTCGGCCCGACCGAGCTGTCGCTGCAGGCGGACAACATCAAGCGCCTGATCGATCACCCCGATCTCAAGGTGGTCATTCTCAACTATGATCAGGTCCCGCAGCGCTGGGGCGACCAGCAGCCGCTCGCCTACACCGGCTTCTCGCATCTCGCCGGGGCGCTGATCATGTGTGATTACGTTATCAACAATGTCGGGACCAGCGGGACGTTCGCGCTGATCCGCGGCACGCCGGGCTCGATCGACAACCAGCGCTCGGGTGGCTTCAAGGATTGCCTCGAGGAGCGGTCCGAGTGGCGGATGGCCTACGAGCACTACGGCAACTTCCTGCGCGAGGGCGGGTTCGACGGCGCCAACCTGATCATGACCGGATACCCGGAGGTCACGCTGATCCACAACGCCAACACGGCGATGGCGATGGGCGCGCTGTCGGCGGCGGAGGCGCTCGGCAAGCTCGACGACGTGTTCCTCACCGGCTGGGGCGGCACGGGCGACGAGCTGGTGGCATTGCGCGAGGGTCGCCTGGACGCGACGCCGATGCGGATGGGCGACGATTTCGGCGTGTCCGTCGCCGAGATCATCAAGGCCGACCTGGAGGGCCGCCAGGACGACATCCCGCTCGTGTTCCTCGGGCGGATCACGATCGCGCACAAGGGCATGTCACGCGACGAGATTGACGCCATGGAGCGTGAGGCGTTCCGCTACACCGGCATCGGCACGCTCGAGCGTTGACTGTGGCGAGCCGCGCCCGGTCCGGCGCGGCTCCACCTCCCCGGCGTCACCGCAGGACTTCCCGACATGGCCACGGATCGCCGCTCGGTTCTCGACCGCTTTCGACTGGACGGGCGGACCGCGATCGTCACCGGCGGCTCGCGCGGCATCGGCCGAGCGATCGCGCTCGCACTGGGCGAAGCCGGGGCCGATGTCGCCGTCATCTTCGAGAAGGCCGCGGCGCGCGCCGAGGAAGTCGTCGCCGCGCTGCACGCGCTGGGGCGGCGGCGGTCCTACGCGCAGCAGGCAGACGTCGCGCAGAGCCAAGCCGTGGCGCAGATCGCCGACGAGGCCGAGCAGCGCTTCGGGCGCATCGACATTCTCGTCAACAACGCCGGCATCGCGCACAACGCCGCCGCCGAGGACCTCACCGAGGCGGAGTGGGAGCGGATGATCCGCGTCAACCTGACCTCGGTGTTCCTCTGCTGCCAGGCGGTCGGCCGGCGGATGATCCGGCAACGGTCCGGCACGATCATCAATGTCGGCTCGCTGTCCGCTCGGATCGTCAACTACCCGCAGAAGCAGGCACACTACAACGCCGCCAAGGCGGGCGTTCACCTGCTGAGCAAGTGCCTCGCGGTCGAATGGGCACCGCACAACATCCGCGTGAACGTGCTGGTCCCCGGGTACATCCACACGGAGCTGGTCGACCCGTTCCTCGCGCGACACCCCGAAGCGGCGGCCGAGCATTGGCTCAAGCCGTCGGTGCAGAACCGGTTCGGCGCGCCAGAGGAACTGGCCGGCGCCGCGGTGTACCTCGCCTCCGACGCGTCGAGCTTCATGACCGGCGAGGAGATGGTGATCGACGGCGGCTACACGCTGCGCTGAGGCGATCTTGCCAGGAGATCAGGGATGGTGACCGGAACCGCAGCGCCAATGCTCGAGATGCGCGGCATTACGAA
This sequence comes from uncultured Alphaproteobacteria bacterium, assembly GCA_937995535.1. Taxonomy (GTDB): domain Bacteria; phylum Pseudomonadota; class Alphaproteobacteria; order Geminicoccales; family Geminicoccaceae; genus CALKJU01. The sequence goes on along the minus strand of CALKJU010000029.1, from coordinate 84,943 downwards.
GTATTTCGGCGGGCTGTGCGCGGTGTCCGCGGTCGACCTCGACCTGATGCCCGGCGAGGCGCTGGCGATCGTCGGCGACAACGGCGCCGGGAAGTCGACCTTGATCAAGGTGCTGACCGGCGTGTTCGAGCCAGACGAGGGCGAGATCCGCCTCGACGGCAAGCCGGTCAGCATAGCGAGCCGGCGCGACGCGCGGGCACTTGGCATCGAGGCCGTCTACCAGAACCTTGGACTGGTCGACACGCTGGATGCGCCCGGCAACGTGTTCCTCGGCCACGAGCTGAAGAGACCGGTGCTGGGCATCCCGTTCCTCGACAACCGCCGGATGGCGCGCGAGGCGGCACGGGTGCTGCAAGAGAATGTCGGCATCGAGCTGCCCAATCTCCGCGAGCCGGCGCTGCATCTCTCGGGCGGCCAGCGGCAGGCGGTGGCCATCGCCCGAGCGATCTACAGCACCGATCTGCGGGTCCTGGTGATGGACGAGCCGACGGCCGCCCTCGGCCCCGAGGAGACCCGCAACACCTTGGCCCTGATGCAGCGGCTGAAGGCCCAGGGCATCGCGTTGATCGTGATCAGCCACAACCTCGAGCATGTATTCGCTGTCGCCGACCGGGTCATGGTGATGCGGGGCGGCCGGCGGGTCGGCCTGCGGACGACGGCGAACTCGACCAAGCAGGAGGTGCTCGGGTTGATCGTCGCGGCCCTCGACGAGCCGGTCGCTGCCTGATCCCGGCGTCTGGCCGGCGCCGCCAGCGCCGGCGAAACCGTGCGAAAACGCACAGCTTCACACCTAAAGCGCGAATTAGGCTCGCCTGGGACAGGGCGCGGAGGTGGGACGTGCGCGGCGGCGGCCGGAACGGCGGGTCAGCGGAGCCGGAAGCCGTGGCCGAGCGGATCGTCCGGCTCGACGATGAAGCGGCACTCGCCCGTGTAGTGGGCGCGGCCGCGCACCTCGACCACGACCGCGGGCCAGGACCCGGCGCGCGTCTCCTCGACCGCGCGGCCCTCGAACACGGCGCCGGTCACGCTCTCGAAGCGGCGTGGCTCGCCGAGGCCGAGCTGGCCGCGGCGGTGCATCAGCGCGATCCGTGCCGTCACCCCGGAGCCGGTCGGGCTGCGGTCGACCTGGCGATCGGCGAAGACGCAGATGTTGGCGCTGGGCCCGCCGGCGAGTCCGTCGCGCCCGTCGGTCAGGATCGTGCCGTAGAGGAAGGCGAGGTCGGGATCGTCGGGGTGCTCGAGCGCGATCTGCGCCTTGCCCGCCTCGGTGATGGCGCTCGCCGCGTCGACCAGATCGCGGGTCGGGCTGGTCCGCACGTCGAGGCCCAGATGCTGCGCCGGCACGACCGCGTAGAACGCGCCGCCGAAGCCGATGTCGACGGTGACCAGCCCGTAGGTCGGCGTCGTGACCACGGCGTCACGGCGGAAGGCGAACGCCGGCACGCTGCGGAACGACACTTCGCCGGACCGCCCCCGCTCGACCTGCACCCGCGCCACGACCGGGCCGCAGGGGCACAGGATGCGGACCTCGGTCTCCGGCTCGACGGCCGGGACGAGACCGTGATCGACCGCGTAGCGGCCGAGCGCGATCACCGCATGCCCGCACATCGTCGAGTAACCCTCATTGTGCATGAATAATACTGCAAGATCGACGTCCGTGGTGAAAGGCGGGACGATGAGCGCGCCGTACATGTCATGATGGCCGCGGGGCTCGAGCATCAGCAGGCGTCGCAGATGGTCGGCATGGGTCTGCACCCAGCGCCGCTGGGCGAGGATCGGGCCGGGCGGGATCGGTGGGTAGCCGTCGACGACGATCCGCACCGGCTCGCCGCCCGTGTGCATCTCGACCGTGCGGATCGTCACCGGGCTGGTCAGCATTGGCCTCCGTCCGCGACCGAAACGGCCGCCGCGTGAGCTTGCCGTCCCATGCCGAGAACGTCCATGGTGGCATGATGGCTCGCGCCGACACCTCATGCCGCGGCGGATGACCAGCGACCAGAACGATCGGCGCCGCGAGGTCCGTCGGCTCGCAGCGGAGATCCTGGCCGGCCGCCGGCGCGGTGTCGATGCCCTGTTCGCCGCCGTGGGCTCGCGACCGCCGCTGCTCCTCTGGGAGCCGACCCCGGCGCAACTGCATTATCCGCCGCTGGTCGAGCTCGAGCGGTTCTGGCGCTCGCGTCGCGCCTGGCCGGCGGCGGTCGCGGAGATCGTCGCGGCGCTCGGCGCGCTGGCCGAGCGGACGATGGTGGTCGATGCGCAGCCGGATCGTTGCGACTTCGTCTACCGACACTACGGCCGCCAGATCGCCCGCCATTACGGCCACGACCTGACGGGCCGCCACACGCTCGACGTGCCGGGCCACGTGCCGCTCTTCGCGGCCGCCGTCTACCGTGCGGTCATCCGGCGCAAGGCCCCGATCCTCACCGAGCACGAACCGCCCCGCGAGGTGCTCGTGCGCCACTGGCGCCGGGTGATCCTGCCGCTGGCCGACGATCGCGGCGCGGTCTCGCGCATGCTGGTCGGCTCGATGCCGGAGGATCCGATCCGCGACATCGTCGACGCGGTTGTCGACGGCGTCGTGGTGCTGGACGAGGCGCTCACGGTGCGGATCGTCAATCCCGCCGCCGCGCGGATGGCCCGCGCCGAGGCGCATCACCTCCAGGGCCAGCACTTGGAGGACCTGATCATCTGGCCGGCGACGCGGGACGCGACCGAGCCGGCCGACCGTGTCGGCCGCGTCGTCGAGGCCGAGCTGCGCCGCGCCGACGCGACCAAGCTTGCGGTCGAGGTGTCGGTCGGCACCACGGCGCACCACGGACAGCGCCTGACCGTGCTGGTGATCCGCGACATCGCCGAGCGCAAGGCCACCGAGCAGGCCATCCGCGAGCTCATCTACCGCGACGAGCTGACGGGCATCCCCAATCGCCGGCGGTTCGAGGAGCGGCTGGAGGAGGCGGTGGTCCAGGCCGAGCGCTCCGGCGGTCACGTCGCCGTCCTCCTGCTCGACCTCGATGGCTTCAAGGCGATCAACGACCGGCTCGGGCACACCGGCGGCGACGCGGTCCTGCGCGGACTGGCCGAGCGGCTGCGGCCGATCGTGCGGCGGAGCGACCTGCTGGCTCGGCTGGGAGGCGACGAGTTCGCCTTCCTGCTGGTCGGCGTCGAGGGGCCACACGGTGCCGAGGCGTTCGCGGCGCGGATCCTCGCGCGGCTGGCCGCGCCGTTGCAGCTTCAGGACGCGTCGGTGCCGGTGGCCGCGAGCGTCGGCATCGCCGTCTGGCCCGGCGACGCGACCACTCCGGAGGAGCTCGTCCGCCACGCGGACGAGGCGCTCTATGCGGCCAAACGCGCCGGCGGCGGGCGCTTTCAGCGCTACACGCCGGGCGAGCAGCTCGCCAGCGCGTGACCCTGCGCACGGCTCGCCGCAGCGCGTCGGCGGCGGTAGAGTCGGTGTGGTGCCGCGCCGCCGGAGCCCCGATCTTGGGTCTGCACGCCTATCTCGATACGTCCGCGGAGCTGATCTTGGCCAGTCGCGCGGCGATCCCGGAGGCGACGGTCGAGGCCGCGATCGATGCGCTGGTGGCGGCCCTCCGCAGCGGCGGGCCGGTGCTCGTCTGCGGCAACGGCGGATCGGCGGCCGATGCACAGCACATCACCGCCGAGCTGGTCGGTCGGTTCCTCCGCGACCGGCGCGCGCTGCCGGTCATCTGCCTCGCCACCAACGCCCCGGTGCTGACCGCCTGGGCGAACGATCACGCCTTTGCCGACGTGTTCGCCCGGCAGGTGCGCGCCTACGGCCGCGCCGGTGGAGCCTTGATCGGGCTCAGCACCTCCGGCAACTCGGCCAATGTCGTCGCCGCCTTCGTCGCGGCGCGCGAGCAGGGGCTCGCGACCGTGGCGCTGACCGGCGCCGATGGCGGTCGGCTCGCCGGGCTGGCCGACCATCTCCTCGCCGTGCCGTCGACGCGGACGCCGCTGATCCAGCAGGTCCACCTCTGCCTGTACCACTACCTCTGCGAGCGCATCGAGGCGGCGCTGAGCGACCCTTGAGGATGCTCAGACCGCCGGCGCGTGCCGCGCGACGCTGCGGTCGAGGTAGGCGTCGAACGCCGCGGCGAGCAGCCGTAGCAGCGGCCGGCAACCGGGCCGCAGCGCGATCCGACGGCCGGAGCGCTCGATGACCCCCAGCGCCTCCAGTTCATCGAGTCGACGCAGGTCGGGGCGGACCAGTTCGGCGTTCGCCTCGATCTCGCCGAGATCGACCTCACCACGGCACATGACCGTCTCGATCACCGCCCGCCGGGCGCGATCCTCGGCGGTCAGCCGCAGACCGCGAGCGGTCGGCAGGCGTTCGGCGAGGACGGCCCCGCGCCATTCGGGCAATCGCGGCTCGTTCTGCGCGTAGCCATCGGCGAACGCACTGATCGCGGAGGCGCCGAACCCGATCAGGGTGGTCGCCGTGTCGGTGGTGTAGCCCTGGAAGTTGCGCCGCAGCCGGCCGGCCTGCGCGGCCAGCGCCATCGCGTCGTCGGGCCGGGCATAGTGATCGAGACCGATCGCGACGAATCCGGCCCCCTCGAGCACGGCGCGGATCGCCTCGCTCTGCCGCCATCGCTCGGCGGCATCCGGCAACGCCGCGTCGGGGATCAGCCGCTGCATCGGACGCAGCGCCGGCAAGTGAGCGTAGCCGAACACGGCGACCCGGGCCGGCTCGAGCCGCACCACCTCCTCGGCCGTCGCCTCGGCATTCGCCACCGTCTGGTACGGCAGGCCATAAAGCAGGTCGATGTTGATCGCGCCGATACCGGCGGCGCGCAGCGCGTCGGCCGCTGCATGGGTGACCGCGACGCTCTGCTCGCGGTTGATCGCGCGCTGCACTTGTGGATCGAAAGACTGCACGCCGAGGCTCGCCCGACTGAAGCCGGCGCCGGCAAGCTCCTTGATGAACGCCGTGTCGACGTCACGCGGATCGAGCTCGATGGCGAGCTCGGCGCCGGCCCGGAACGCGAACCGCTCGCGCAGCCTCGCCATGACCCGGAGGAGATCGGCCCCCAGCACACTCGGCGTGCCGCCACCCCAGTGGAGGTGCGATACCGGCGGTCGGCCAGGAAGGTGCGCCGCGGCGGTCTCGATCTCGCGGAGCAGCAGATCCGCGTAGCCGACCGCGCGCTCCTTGCGGCCGAGCGCATGCGTCGTGCAGCCGCAATACCAGCACAGGTCCCGACAATAGGGCACGTGCAGGTAGAGCGAGACCGGCTCCTCGAGAGAGACGCCGCGCAGCCATGCGGCGTGCGCGTCGGGGCCGACCGTGGTGCTGAAGTGCGGCGCGGTCGGATAGCTCGTGTAACGCGGCAGCCGCGCGTTTTCGACGAGGCGGATCAGGCTCGCGTCCATGGCCGGTACCCTGGCGGGAACCGCGGCGCGGCGCCTTGATCTGGATCAATCCGGCTGCCCCGATGCCGCGAAACTTGAAGCCGGCGACACGGGCTGTATATGACGGTCGCGATTTTTTGTGAGCAGCAGTCGGCCATGCCGGCTGCCGGGCGACTGCGGGTTGTGGGGAGCGAGCATGTCCGAGATGGTGCGCCTCGACCGGCTCACCAAGCGGTTCGGGCCGCTTTGCGCCGTGGACGATGTCAGCCTCAGCCTCCGCCGCGGCGAGGTCCTCGGGTTTCTCGGGCCGAACGGCGCCGGCAAATCGACCACCATGCGGATGCTGACCGGCTTCGTTCAGCCGACCTCGGGATCCGCCTGGGTGATGGGCCACGACGTCGTCGCCGACGCGATCGCCGCGCGCAGCGCCATCGGCTACCTGCCCGAGGGGGCGCCGCTCTATGGCGACATGACGGTCGAGTCGTTCCTCGCCTTCATCGCCGAGATGCGCGGCTTCGGCGGCGCGGGCAAGCATGCCCGAATCGCGGCCGCGGTCGCCCGCACGCAGCTCCAGGAGGTCCTGCCCCGACCGATCGAGACGTTGTCCTAGGGCTTCAAGCGCCGCGTCGGGCTGGCCCAGGCAATTCTGCACGACCCGCCGGTCCTCGTCCTGGACGAGCCGACCGACGGTCTCGACCCGAACCAGAAGCACGAGGTGCGCCGCCTCATCCAGGCGATGGGCGAGGACAAGGCGATCATCATCTCGACGCACATTCTCGAGGAGGTCGATGCGGTCTGCACCCGCGCGGTGATCATCGCGCGCGGCCGGATCGTCGCCGACGCGACGCCCGACGAGCTGCGGCGCCGCTCGCCGCGGCATGGCGCGGTGCGGATCACGGCGAATGCCAACCTCGTGCCGAAGCTGGAGGCACTCCTCAAGGACGTGCCCGGGGCGGCCGGCGTCGAGACGGTCAGCAAGCTCAACGGCGTCGCGACGCTGCGGGTGCTGCCGGGCGACTCGACCGATCTCGCCGTCGTGGTCGGCGAGCGGCTGCGCGCGACCGGGCTCGCCATCGACGAGCTGATCGTCGAGCAGGGCGAGCTCGACGACGTGTTCCGCCATCTCACCGCATCCGCTCACTGATTCCGGAGGCTCGCCGATGTCCCCGGTGCTGACGATCATGAAGCGCGAGCTGCGGGCCTATTTCGCGACCCCGCTCGCCTACATCTTCATCGTGATCTTCCTGGCGCTCGCCGGCGCCTTCGCGTTCTTCCTCGGCAACTTCTTCGAGCGTGGTCAGGCCGATCTCGACAGTTTCTTCGTCTTCCACCCCTGGCTCTACCTGTTCCTGGTGCCGGCGGTGGCGATGCGGCTGTGGGCCGAGGAGCGACGCACCGGCACCATCGAGCTCCTGACCACGCTGCCGGTGACGAGCTTCCAGGCGGTGCTCGGCAAGTTCCTCGCCGCGTGGCTCTTCACCGGGATCGCGTTGATCCTGACCTTCCCCCTTTGGCTCACGGTCAACTATCTGGGCGAGCCGGACAACGGCGTGATCGCACTGGGCTATCTCGGCAGCTGGCTGATGGCCGGCGCGTTCATCGCGCTGGGTGCGTGCATGTCGGCCTTGACCAAGAACCAGGTGATCGCCTTCGTGCTCGGCGCCGCAGCCGGCTTCCTGTTCCTGATGAGCGGCATGGAGCTGGTCCTGGCCGCGTTCCGCGGCTGGGCGCCACCGCTCGTCACCGATATCATCGCCTCGTTCAGCTTCATCACCCAATACGGCCAGATGATGAAAGGCGTGCTCGAGCTGTCGAGCATTCTGTTCTTCGCCTCGCTGATCGGCGTCTGCCTGCTGGTGAACGCTCTCCTGGTCGATCTCAAGAAGGCAGCGTGAGGCCGGCTCCATGGACCGTCGTACCCTGTCGATCACCGGGATCGTCCTCGCCATCGTGCTGTTCGTCGCGCTCAACACCTGGGGCGCGCTGACGCTGCGGCCGATCCGGGCCGATCTGACCGAGAACCGTCAGTTCACATTGTCCGACGGCACGCGGCGGCTTCTGGCCGAGATGGAGGAGCCGGTTACCTTACGGCTCTACGTCTCGCGCAGCCTGCGCGAGGCGAACCCGTTCCTCGCCACCTACGCGGATCGGGTGAAGGACACGCTCGACGCCTATGCGACGGCCAGCCGCGGCCGGCTGACCGTCGAGCTGATCGATCCGCAGCCGTTCTCGGTCGAGGAGGACCGCGCCGTCGGCTTCGGGCTGCAGGCGATCGCGCTGGAGGGCGGCCAGGCCGCTTATTTCGGCCTCGCCGGCACCAACAGTACGGACGACGTGTCGGTGCTGCCGGTACTGTCGCCGGAGCGCGAGCGCTTCCTCGAGTACGATCTGAGCCGGCTCGTTTACGAGCTGGCGCATCCGGAAAAGCCAGTCGTCACGCTGATCGCCAACCTGCCGCTCGCCGGCGATCCGGCCAACCAGTACCGCCCCTGGCAGGTCTACGAGGAGCTGCGGCAGTTCTTCGACGTCCGGCTGACTGGCGGCGAGATCTCGGAGGTCGACCCCGAGACCGAGGTCCTGGTCCTGGTGCACCCGCAGGACCTGCCCGAGCGCACGCTGTTCGCCATCGACCAGTTCGTGCTGGGCGGTGGCCGGCTGGTCCTGTTCGTCGACCCGCATTCGGAAGCCGCCGCGATCCGCCAAGTGCGCGCCGGCGTGACGCCGACCGGATCGAATCTCCCCAAGCTGCTGCAGGCCTGGGGCATGGAGATGGTCGCCGATCGGGTGGTGGCTGATCCGCAGGCGGCGCGTCAGGTCCAGTTCCCCGTCGAGGGCCGCAACCAGATCGTCGAGTACCTGCCCTGGCTGTCGGTCACCGGCGACGGTCTCAGCCGCGAGAGCCCGATCACCGCCGAGCTGCGGACCGTCAATCTCGCGACCGCCGGGTGGCTGCGCCCCGTCGACAACGCCACCACGAGCTTCGTGCCGCTGATCACCTCCAGCGCCGACGCCGAGGCGATCGACGTCGACCGGGTCCGCTTCGTCCCCGATCCGATCGGCCTGATCCGCGACTACCAGCGCGGCGGCGTGCCGATGGTGATGGCGGCGCGAGTGAGCGGCCCGGCGCGGACAGCGTTCCCCGACGCGCTGCCGGAGGACGTCGAGGCGCCCGCGGAGCGCCTGATGGAAGCCAAGGTGCCGATCGACATCGTGGTCGTCGCCGACACCGATCTGCTCGACGACCGGACCTGGCTCATGCCGCAGAACATGTTCGGCCAGGAGGTCAACGTACCGGTCGGCGACAACGCCGATTTCGTCGCCAACGCGCTCGATCACCTGATCGGCAGCAGCGTGCTCTCCGACCTGCGCGGCCGCGACGTGACCTTCCGTCCGTTCACCAGGGTGGCGGAGATCCGCCGCGCGGCCGAGGCGCAGTACCGGGCGAAGGAGCAGGAGCTGAGCCGCAAGCTCGCGGAGCTGCAACGCAAGCTCGGGGCGATGGAGGTCGAGGGCGGCGAGGATGCGGCGCTGCTGACGGCCGAGCAGCGCGCGGAGCTCGACCAGGCGCGCGTCGAGCTCCTGGCGACCCGTCGCGAGCTGCGCGACGTGCAGCATGCGCTGCGGCAGGACATCGAAAGCCTCCGCGACCGGCTGCGCTTCGCCAACATCGCGGCCGTGCCGATCCTTGTCGGCCTGGTGGCGATCATCCTCGCTCTCGCCCGCCGCGTCCGCTTCCGCCGGCGCTTCGACGCGGCCACCGGTTGAAGGAGAGGAGGCGGTCGATGTCCCCCAAGGCCTTTGCCACCCTCGCCGGCGCCGCGCTCGTGGCCGTGATCCTCGCCGGCTGGTCGATCGCGACGCGCGACACGCCGCTCACCGCGACCGCGGTCGACCAACCGCTCTTCCCGGGCCTCCTCGACCGGCTGGAGCAGGTCGCCCGGATCGAGTCCCAGACGGATAGCGGCGTGGTGACGCTGCGCCGCGACGGCGACGTCTGGCGGGTCGAGCAGCGAGACGGCTTCCCCGCCGATGGCGGCCGGGTCCGCGCGGTGGCGCGTGGCCTCGCCGCGCTGCAGATCGTCGAGGCCAAGACCGCCGTCACGGAGCGTCTGTCCCGTCTCGAGCTCGACGAACCCGGCGCCGAGAAGGCCAAGGGGCGCCGCGTGACGCTCAAGGACGCCGAGGGCAACGTGCTGGCTGCCGCGATCCTCGGCAAGACGCGCTACGATCTCTACGGCGGCGGGCGGGGTGGCATCTACGTCAGGCGCGACGGCGAAAGCCAAGCTTGGCTCGCCGCCGGGGAGGTCGAGCTGCCGGCGGACGATCTCGGCTGGATCGACACGACCATCGTCGATCTGCCGGAATACCGGGTCCGCAAGGTCACGCTCGGCGCGGGTGGGCCGGACCCGATCGTCCTCAGCCGCGCCGACGACACCCAGGACTTCTCGCTCGACGGGGTGCCCGAGGGACGCAAGGCCGACGTCGGGGAGCTGTCGCGGGTCGCCGCGACGCTGGCCAGCCTCACGCTGCAGGACGTCGAGCCGGCCTCGGTCAAGCCCGTGCCCGACGACGCCCCGCTCGCGCGCTTCGAGACCTTCGACGGTCAGGTCGTCGCGGTCCGGCTGCTCGTCGAGGGCACGGGCGACGCGGTCGAGCATTGGGTCCGGCTGACCGCCGAGCCGCCGGTCGCGCCGGCGCCGGCCGCGAACACCCAGGAGCCTTCGGCGACCGAGACGACGGACGCGGCGGAGGCGGAACCGAAGCCTGATCCGGCGGCCGCGACCGCGCGGCTCGCCCAGCGCGTCGACGGCTGGACCTTCAAGGTGCCGCGCTGGGTGACCGACCGCCTGCTCGTCACGCGCGACGATCTTCTGGAGGCGCAGACACCGGCGACGACCCCGGGAAGCTGAGCCGGCGCGTCGCCGCGACGACAGCATCCGGCGCGCGCAGGCTTGCCGGCGTCGTCGCGCGGCGGCCATCGTCGGCGGGGCGGAGACAGCGGGAGGCGGGTCGATGTCGACGGAAGGCCGGCGCGGCGGGCGCGCCTCGCGGCGGGCGGAGCGGACCGCCTTCGCGCTGCGCGCGCTGCCCGCGCTCGAGCGTGGCATCCCGCTCTACGAGGTGCTGAGCCAGGAGCGGCTCGAGCTGATCCACGACGCCTCCTGCCGGATCCTCGAGCAGGTCGGCATCGACTTCCGCGACGCCGAGGCGCTGGCGCTGTGGAAGGACGCTGGGGCCGACGTGCAGGGCCAGCGCGTTCATATCCCACGCGAGCTGCTGCTACGCCTGCTCGCCACGATCCCCGCCGAGTTCACCCTGCACGCCCGCAATCCGGCGCGCTCGGTCACGATCGGCGGCCGGCACACCGTCTTCTTCCCGACCTACGGCTCGCCCTTCGTGCGGATGGAGGACAACCAGCGCCGCTACGGCACGCTCGCCGATCTCGAGCGTTTCCACCGCCTCGCCTATCTCGCCCCGGCGATCCACAACACGGGCTCGGTGACCTGCGAGCCGGTCGACAAGCCGGTACCCAAACGCCACCTGCACATCACCGTCTCGGCGATCCGCAACAGCGACAAGTCGTTCATGGGCCCGGTCACCGCGCCGGAGCGCGCCGAGGACGCGCTGGCGATGGCGCGGATCGTCTTCGGCGCCGCGTTCGTGCGCGACAATCCGGTGATGGTCTCACTGGTCAACTGCAATTCGCCGCTCGTTTGGGACGAGACGATGCTGGGCGCGCTCAAGGTCTATGCGCGGTCCAACCAGCCGGTGATCTGCGCGCCGTTCACCCTGGCCGGTGCGAACACGCCCGCCTCGGCCACCGCGACCGTGGCCGAGCTCAACGCCGAGGCGATCTCGGCGCTCGCCTTCACCCAGCTCGTCCGCCCGGGCTGCCCGATGATCTACGGCCACTTCCTCGCCGCCGTCTCGATGAAGTCCGGGGCGCCGATGGCCGGGACCAGCGAGCTCGCGCTGATGAACCTGATGATCGGCCAGCTCGCCCGGAAGTACGGCGTGCCGTGGCGCTCCTCGGGCATGCTCACCGGCAGCAAGCTGGTCGATGCCCAGGCCGGCTACGAGAGCGCCTTCAACATGCTGCCGATCCTCATCGCCGGCGCGCATCTCGTCATGCACAGCGCCGGCTGGACCGAGGCCGGGCTCACCGCGAACCTCGCCAAGTTCGTGATCGACGCCGAGCAGATGGAGATGCTCTACCGCCTCGGCCAGGGCCCGCGCTTCGACGACTTCGACGAGGCGATGCGGGCGATCCACGAGATCGGACCGGGCGGGCACTTCTTCGGGAGCGCCCACACCCAGGCGCACTTCCAGGACGCCTTCTTCATGTCCGAGCTGATGGACAACAACAGCTTCGAGCAGTGGCAGCTCGACGGCGAAAAGACGCTGGAAGCGCGCGGCATCGAGGCCGCGCAGCGGCTGCTCGACGCCTACGTCCCGCCGCCGCTCGACCCGGCCATCGCCGAGGCCCTCGACGCCTTCGTCGCCAAGCGCGAGGCGGACCTGCCCGACGCGATGGTGTGAACTTGGAACAATGTGTCGCCCCACCCAAGGAGCTTGCCTATCCGCGAGGCGCGAATCTCAGATCCTTTTCGAATCGCGCTAAATACGTCTTGACTTTCTCCGATCGCTGATCGGCTGCCGCGTGCGTTCGTTGACCTTGTTCGATCGATTCACCGCAAGTCCGTTTGGACAATGGCACAGCACGATTCTTGGCTCTGACCAATTCCTGGCTTTGGAATCAGCTGTCAACAAATAACCCAAGAACACTCTCAAGCCCCGATACCGCCACAATTTTCATGAGCTTAGCTGTCGTCGGACGCTGATTTGTACGCGCTCGTCGAAAACGGACTGGATTTCAATTGATCGAATCGCCCATTGCAATTCCGAGCTGTTCAGTCAGGAGGTTGTTATCGTCAATCCGGCCACCAGGTCGACCGCTCGACCTCCTCCAGCGTGAAGGGGCAGCGCTCCGGGAACGTCGTGAGCGGCAGGCCGGTCTCGTCCGCGGCGTTCTCACGGGCGGCGGTGTAGGACTCCGCCAGCGCCGCGGCTCGCTTCGGCTTCAGGCCGGGGCTGAGCTTGAGGAGCCGGGCCAGCTCGGTGCGCTGGGTGCGGATGGTGCTGCGCCAGCTTGGCGTGCGCCGCTCGGGCTGATGCTGCCACTTCAGCAGGAGCGTCAGCAGCACGTCGTAGCGGGAGTAGAGTTCACGGAGCTGAGAGGCGCCCAAGCTCTCGATCTCCTCGGCGATGTTCGGGAAGTCGAGCGCCTCGGGCAGGCTCACGCGACGAGCCGCGGCGCGGCGCAGCGCCGCCGCCTGCTCCAGGCTCCAGGTGTAGACGTCGTCCTCGTAGCGCGTCGCGGCGCGGGTCGCCATCGTTCGGCTCCGTGCGTGATGTGACAGTGTACCGAGGGGGCCGGCCGCCGTCACCAGCGCCAGCCAGCGGAGGACCGCGAGGGCGCGGCGGCGTGCAGGCTCAGGCGCGACGCACGCGCCGTAGGTCCGCGCTCATGCCGCCTCGACCGCCTCGATCTCGGCCGCCACGTCGAGCCAACGGGTTTCGGCTTCGGCGATGAGCGCCTCCAGCTCGCGCTCGCGGCGGCGCAGTGCCGCCACCGCCTCGCCGTCGTCATAGGTCCCGGGATCGGCGAGCCGGGCGTGGACGCGGTCACGCTCCTGCACCAGCCGCTCGACCTCGCGCTCGGCGGCACGCGCCGCGGCGCGCAACGGCGCAAGGCGCGCGCGGCGCTCGGCGGCGCTCGTCCGTGGCGCCTCAGGCGATGGACGCGACGGCTCCGACTCGGGCGCCGTGCGCGCGAGCAGCCAGCGGCGGTAGTCGTCGAGGTCGCCGTCCCAGGGCGTGACCCGCCCGTCGGCGACAAGCCACAGCCGGTCGGCGGTCAGCTCGACGAGATGGCGGTCGTGGCTGACGACGATCACCGCACCCGGAAACTCGTTGAGCGCCTCGACCAGCGCCTGGCGGGAATCGATGTCGAGATGGTTGGTCGGCTCGTCGAGGATCAGGACGTGCGGCGCCGTCACGCACATCAGCGCGAAGCACAGCCGCGCCTTCTCGCCGCCCGAGAGCTGGCCCGCCGGGGTCTCGGCCTTGTGCTGGACGAGGCCGAACCGGGCGAGGCGCGCGCGGTGCTGCTCCTCGCGCTCCTGCGGCAAGAGCCGCGCGAGATGCGCGATGCCGCTCGCTGCCGGATCGAGATCCTCGATCTGGTGCTGGGCGAAGAACGCCACCTCGAGGCCGCGCGCCCGGGTCAGCTCACCCTGCATCGGGGCCAGCCGCCCGCCGACCAGCTTGGCGAAGGTCGACTTGCCGTTGCCGTTGGCGCCGAGCAATGCGATGCGGTCCTCGGGGTCGATCCGCAGCGACAGCCGGTCGAGCACGACCTTGTCGCCATAGCCGACGCGCACGCCGTCCATGGTCAGGAGCGGTGGCGGGGGCACAGCCCCGGCGGGAAAGGAGAACACGATCTCCGGCTCGACCGCGGCCTGCGCGATCGGCTCCATGCGCTCCAGCATCTTGAGCCGGCTCTGCGCCTGCTTGGCCTTGGAGGCCTTATAGCGGAAGCGGTCGACGAAGGCCTGGATGCGGGCCCGCTCGCCCTCCTGGCGGCTGCGCAGCTTCTCGGCGAGCGCCAGCCGCTCGCGCCGCGCCCGCTCGAAGCTGTCGTAGCCGCCAGTGTAGACGGTCAGCCGCAGACCCTCGAGATGGACGATCTTCTCCGGCACGCTGTTGAGCAGGTCGCGGTCGTGGCTGACCAGGAGCAAGGTGCGCGGATAGGTGCGCAGATGCTCCTCGAGCCACATGGTGGCCTCGAGGTCGAGATGGTTGGTCGGCTCGTCGAGCAGCAGGAAGTCCGGCTCGAGGAACAGCGTCGCGGCCAGCGCCACGCGCATCCGCCAGCCGCCGGAGAAGCTCGCGAGGGGCCGCCGCTGGTCCTCGGGCGCGAAGCCCAACCCTTCCAGGATGCGCGCCGCTCGGGCCTCGGCGCGGTGCGCGCCGATGTCAGCGAGGCGCGTCTGGATCTCGGCGATCCGGTGCGGGTCCTGGGCGTGATCGGCCTCGGCGAGCAGTGCCGCGCGCTCGCGGTCGGCGGCCAGCACCGCCTCGAGCGGCGTCGTCGCGCCGCCCGGCGCCTCCTGCGCCACCGCCGCCAGCCGCGCGGTCGCACGCAGCCGCACCTCGCCGGCATCGGCGTGGAGCTCGCCCAGGATCAGACGCAGCAGCGAGGTCTTGCCCGACCCGTTGCGTCCGACCAGCCCGTAGCGCACGCCCGGCTGGACATGCAGCGAGGCGCGCTCGAGCAGCACCCGCCCGGCGATGCGCAGGGTGACGTCGTTGAGGTGCAGCATGGCCGTGCGCGGATAGCATGCGAGCCGGCGTGCGGAGAAGGCGCCGCCCGGCTAGGCTCGCGGCGTTCGCCGATCCGGGAGGTGCGGGATGCGCGAGACCACGAAGTACGTCCTCGACGAGAGCCGGCTGCCGACGCGCTGGTACAACATTCAGGCGGACCTGCCGGTGCCGCTGCCGCCGCCGATCCATCCCGGCACGCAGCAGCCGATCGGCCCGGAGATGCTGGCGCCGCTCTTCCCGATGGAGCTGATCCGGCAGGAGGTCAGCCAGGAGCGCTGGATCGAGATCCCCGAGGAGGTTCGCGACGCCTACCGGCTGTGGCGGCCGACCCCGCTCTACCGGGCGCGGCGGCTCGAGCGCGCGCTCGATACGCCCGCGCGCATCTACTACAAGTACGAGGGGGTCAGCCCGGCCGGCAGCCACAAGCCCAACACCGCCGTGCCGCAGGCTTGGTACAATAAGCAGGAGGGCGTGCAGCGCCTGGTCACCGAGACCGGCGCCGGGCAGTGGGGCAGCTCGCTCGCCTTCGCCGGCGCCCTGTTCGGCCTCCAGGTCGACGTCTACATGGTCAAGGTCAGCTTCGAGCAGAAGCCCTACCGCAAGGCGCTGATGGAGACCTATGGCGCGCGCTGCGTGGCCAGCCCGAGCGCGGAGACGGCGGCGGGCCGCGCCGTGCTGGCGCGCGATCCGGCGAGCCGCGGCTCCCTCGGCATCGCCATCTCGGAAGCCGTCGAGATCGCCGCGCAGCGCGACGACACCAAGTACAGCCTGGGCTCGGTGCTCAACCACGTGCTGCTGCACCAGAGCGTCATCGGGCTGGAGGCGATGGAGCAGCTCGCGCTGGCCGGGGACTATCCGGACATCGTCGTCGGCTGCACCGGCGGCGGCTCGAACTTCGCCGGCATCGTCTACCCGTTTCTCGGCGAGCAGCTGCGCGGTGGGCGGAGGATCGAGGTGCGGGCCTGCGAGCCCGCCGCCTGCCCGTCGCTCACCCGGGGTCGCTACGCCTACGACTTCGGCGACACCGCCGGCACAACGCCGCTCCTGAAGATGCATACGCTGGGCTCGGCCTTCATGCCGCCCGGCTTCCATGCCGGCGGACTGCGCTATCACGGCATGGCGCCGTCGGTGTCGCACCTCAAGGAGCTGGACCTGATCCAGGCCTACGCCTACGGCCAGCTGGACTGTTTCGCGGCCGGAGTGACCTTCGCCCGGGCCGAGGGCATCCTGCCGGCACCGGAGGCCAACCACGCCGTCAAGGGCGCCATCGACGCCGCGCTGGAGGCGAAGCAGGCCGGCGCGGCCAAGGTGATCCTCTTCAACCTGTGCGGCCACGGGCATTTCGACATGCAGGCCTACATCGACTACTTCGCCGGCAAGCTGACCGACCAGTCCTACGCCGAGGAGGAGCTGCGCGCGAGCCTCGCGGCGCTGCCGAAGGTCGCCTGAAGCCGGCTCAGTACCACAAGCCCGGGCCATGCCAGCGCGGTCGCGCGAGCGTCGGTTGCGCCCACTCCGGTAGACGCGCGGCCACCGCCGTCAGCGGCATCGGCTCCGCCTCGTAGAGGTCGAGCAGGCGGCGGATGCGCTCCTCGGTCGGCGGGTGGGTACGCAGGAGCGACGGGTCGGGCATACGTCGGCCGGGGAGGAAGATCTCCTCCCAATAGCGGCCCTGCTGCCGCTCAAGCTTGGCCAGTGCCGCGGCGAGCCCGCGCGGGTCGCCGGTCAGCCCGGCGGCGTCGAGGTCGGCATCGTACTCCCGCGCTCGCGACAGGGCGAGCTGCAGCAGGGCCATGAGCGTGGGTGCGAAGATCAGCACCAGCACGGCGAGCCACGGCACCACGACGTTGCCGGTGAGCAGCAGCGGCAGGTTGACGATCAGCAGGAGCTGGCCGAGCCACGACATGAGGCTGGTCAGCCGGCTGAGCACGTCGGCCAGACCCATGATCCACAGATCGTTGTTGCGGACATGGCTGATCTCGTGGGCGAGTACCCCGGCGAGCTCGCGCGAGGTCAGGCGGCGCAGCAGGCCGTCGGTGACGGCGATCGCCGCATGCTCGGGCCGGCCGACGGCGAAGGCGTTCATCAGCGGGCTCGGCACCCAGAACAGGGCCGGCGCCACGGCCAGTCCCGCGCGACGGGCGAGCTCCTGGAGCAGCAGGACACCATCCGGGAAGTCCTGCGCCGTGAGCCGTCGCGCGCCATAGAGACGCATCACCCACTCCGGCGACACCGCCGGCGCGAGGAGCACGCTGAACGCCACCGCGAGCAACGCCCCGAGGAGACCGCCGGGGCCCCAGATGGCGACCGCGCAGACCGCGAGGATCACGCTCATGCCCAGCAGCAGCAGCGCCGAGTGCAGCAGGTTGCGCAGCTTGTGCCGGCGCCGCTGGCGCGGGCTCAGATAGAGCGCGCCGCCCGGCGCCCGCACGGTCGGCTCAGCCCCGCCCGTGATACTCCCGGTGCCAAGCGGCGAAGCGTCTCAGCCCCTCGGCCACGGGCGTGCGTGGCGCCCAGCCCAGCTCCTCGCGGGTGGTGGTGATGTCCGCCCAGGTCTGCTCGACGTCGCCGGGCTGCATCTCGGCCATGCGGATGTCGGCCTTGGCTCCCATCGCCGTCTCCAGCGCGCGGACGAAGTCGAGCAGCTCGACCGGCTGGTCATTGCCGAGATTGTAGAGTCGATGCGGTGGGCTCAGGCCCTCCGGCGGCCGGTCGAGCGCGCGAAGCACGCCATCGACGACGTCGTCGATGTAGGTGAAGTCGCGGCGCATGTGACCGTGATTGTAGAGGGTGACCGGCCGGCCGGCGGCGATCGCGTCGGCGAAGCTGTAGTAGGCCATGTCGGGCCGGCCCCACGGCCCATAGACGGTGAAGAACCTCAGGCCGGTCTGCGGGATGCCGTAGAGCCGCGCATAGGCCTCGGAGAGCAGCTCGTCGGCGCGCTTGGTGGCGGCGTAGAGCGACACCGGCGCATCGCAGCGATCCTGCACCGCGAACGGGACCTTGCGGTTGGCGCCGTATACGGAGCTGGAGCTGGCGTAGACGAGATGGCGCAGCTCAGGGAGCAGCGCCCGGCACAGCTCAAGGATGCTCATGTGGCCCTCGAGGTTGCTGCGCACGTAGGCGAAGGGGTTCTCGAGGCTGTAGCGGACACCGGCCTGCGCGGCGAGATGCACGACGGCGGTCACCGGCGGGTTGGCTGCGGTTGCTGCCTCCACCAGCGCCGCGTGCTCGGCGATATCGAGCCGGGCGAAGGTGAAGCCCGGGTGCTGGCGTAGCAGGCGGAGCCGCGCCTCCTTCAGCTCCGGATCGTAGTAGGCGTTGAGATCGTCGATGCCGAGCACGCGCTCGCCGCGCTGCAGCAGCGCCTGCGCCACGTGCAGCCCGACGAAGCCGGCGGCGCCCGTGACGAGGACGGTCACCGCCGCGTCTCCGTCGCGCGTCGCTCAGTCGACGTCGGAGCCCACCCGGACACGGATCATCTTGTCCGGATTGCGCGGCGGCTCGCCGGGGGCGATGCGGTCGACCAGTTCCATACCCTCGATGACCACGCCCCAGACCGTGTACTGGCCATTGAGGTGCGACGCCGGCTCGAAGCAGATAAAGAACTGGCTGTTGGCGCTGTTCGGGTCGCGGGCGCGCGCCATGCCGACCGTACCGCGCTGGAAGGGCTCGGTGCTGAACTCCGCGGGCAAGTCCGGCTTGCTCGAGCGGCCGGTCCCGGTGCCGGTCGGATCGCCGGTCTGCGCCATGAAGCCCGGGATCACCCGGTGGAACACAACGCCGTCGTAAAAGCCCTCGCGGGCCAGCTCCTTGACCCGCTCGACGTGCTTGGGAGCGACGTCGGGCAGCATCTCGATCACCACCTTGCCGGTCGCCAGCTCGATGACGAGCGTGTTGTCCGGGTCGGCGGCTTCGGGCTCGACGAGGGCCGTCATCGACAAGGCGAGGCTCCAGGCGATCAGGTGGCGGCGGCGCATCGGTGGAAGCGGTTCTCTGGTGGGTGCGCGGCCGCAGGTCGGCCGCGCGCGCCCTCTGCTAGCGCATCGCGCCCGCGAATCCCAGCCGTTCGCTGCGCCGGCACCGAACGGTATGCGCGCACGGTGGTCGCACCCGGTCCGGAACGCGGGGCGGCGCCCGCTCTCGGCGCTCGCCGCCCCACCGGCATATCAGAGGATGAAGTCCTGGGCGGCCGGGACGTTGCCGAGAAAGCTGACCTGGATCTCCATGTCCGGCGCGAGGTTGCCGTCGACGTTTGCCTGGACGATGTACTCGGAGCCACCCTGGTGCACCACGCGCACCTGCCCGGCCGCCGAGAAGGCGCTGCTGCCGATGAAGCTGAACGCCTGGTCGCCGGCCTAGTTGGTCCGCGCGTCGATCGCCGAAAGATCGATCCTGTCGCCTTCGCTTCTGAAGAAGTCGACGATCTGATCGCGGTTCGCGCCGACCGCGCTCTCGCCGACATTCTCGAAGACGAAGCGGTCCGCGCCGGCGAACCCGTGCATCACGTCGCGCCCGGCACCGCCGATGAACACCTCGGTCCCGCCGTTGCCGCCGACCAGGACGTCGTTGCCGCCCTCGCCGAGCATCGTGTCGCTGCCCTCGCCGGCATGGATGGTGTCGGCACCGGCACCGCCGCGCAGCACGTCGTTGCCCTCGCCGCCGTTGAGGGTGTCGGTCTCGCCACCGCCGAGCAGCGAGTCGTTGCCGTTCCCTCCGTGGAGCGTGTCGCTGCCGGCGCCGCCAGTCACGGTGTCGTTGCCGTTCCAGCCATCCAGCGTGTCGTTGCCGGCGCTCGCATAGAGCAGGTCGTTGCCGCCGAGCCCGATCAGCGTGTCGTTCTGCGCCGTGCCCTGAAGAACGTTGCCCGCGTTGTCCCCGCGATGACCGCCATCTTGATCCCTCCGCGGTTGCCCGGGCGCCGAAACGGCGCCGAGCCGCGGAATCGCGAGCCGGCGTTTCAGACCGTTGTCACTGCCCGGCGGCGATGTTTCGTCCGTGTCGTCAGGCTCGGGCGCCGTCCGGCCGGGGCGGGCCGCGGGGGTGGTCCGCCCCGGCCGCCGGCTCAGCGCCGCTGCAGCGCGCAGCGCATCGGCCCCGCCTCGACCACGGTGCCGGCGCTGACGGCCGGGAACTGGGGCGGGAAGGGCCGGGCCTGGTCACCGGCCGTGGCGGTGGTGTCGAAGTTGAGGTCGCCCACGAGGTTGGCCGCGCGGCGGACCAGGCGGATCCGGCCGACGCGGACGTTCGCCACCTCGATGATGAGGATGTCGCCGGCGCGGAACGAGCTACGCGGCGACGCCTCCACCTCGACCGTGAACTTGCGGCGCTGGCCGATGGTCTCGAACCGCGCGGTGGAACTCACGTCCTGCCCGGCCACCTGGGCGCGGCATTCGAGTCGGGTGCGGGTCGCGGCGTCTACCGGGCCGGCGAGGCCGACGAGCAGGCCGGCAGCGAGGAGGCCGCCGAGGATCTTCGAAGAGACGGACATGGCACAGGCTCCATGAGGTTGCGTGCGCGTCTCTCATGGCAAGGCCCGGGCCAGTCCTCGGTCAGGACGAACTCACCCAAGTCCATCAGCGCAGACTGCGGGCGAGGCGGCGGTCGACGGCGGCCTCGATCGGGGCTGCTCACCCGCCCGGCTGGGTCAGGACACCCACGGGCCGGACCCGCTCAGGTCTGCACCCGCAGGTGAAAGCTCTTCGGCCGGGTGAGGTGCTCGTAGGCCAGGCGCGAGAGCGAGACGCCGCGGCCGGAGTCCTTGACCCCGGTCCAGGCCAGCGCCGGATCGAGATAGTCGCAGCGGTTCATGAACACCGTGCCGGTCTCGAGCTGGTCGCCGATCCGCTCGGCGGCCGCGACGTCCGCGGTCCAGATCGCGGCGGTCAGCCCGTAAGGGCTGTCGTTCATCAGGCGGATCGCCTCCTCGTCGGAGCCGACGCGCATCACCCCGGCGACCGGGCCGAAGGTCTCCTCGCGCATCACCGGCATGGCGTGGTCGACCTCAACCAGGACCTGCGGAGCGACGTAGCAGGAGCCGTGCCGGTCGCGGGGGAACCGGGCGTGGTCGACCAGCGCCTTCGCGCCCCTGGCGACCGCGTCGACGATCTGGCCGCGGACGGTCTCGGCGGTGCGCAGCCGCGCCATCGGCCCCAGGTTGGTCCCCGGATCGGTCGGGTCGTCGAGGCGGTAGCTGCGCGCCAGCTCGACCAGACCCTCGACGAAGCGGTTGTAGACGCTGTCATGGACGTAGATGCGCTCGATGCCGCAGCAGCACTGGCCGGAGTTGAAGAATGCGCCGTCGCCGATATTCGCGATCGCGTGGGCGAGATCGGCGTCGGCGCGGACATAGGCGGGATCCTTGCCGCCGAGCTCGAGCGTGGTCGAGGCGAAGGTCTCGCCGGCGGCGCGCGCGACCTCGTGCCCACCGGCGACCGAGCCGGTGAACGAGACATGCGCGATCCGCCCGCTGCGGATGATGGCCAGCGCGTCCTCGTGCGCGAGGTGGAGGTGCTGGAACACGCCCTCCGGCAGACCAGCCTCGGCAAGGCTCGCGGAGAAGCGCTCGGCGACCAGCGGGGTCTGGGCGGAGTGCTTGAGGAGCACGACGTTACCGGCGAGCAGCGCCGGCACAATCGCGTTGACCGCGGTGAGGATGGGATAGTTCCACGGCGCGACGACGAAGACCAGACCCAGCGGCTCGCGGCGGATGAAGCGCACGAAGCCCGGCCGATCGTCGAAGCGCAGATCCGCCAGCGCATCCCCGGCGATCTCGATCATGTAGCGGGCGCGCTCAGCAAAGCCGCCGAGCTCGCCCGGGCTCTGCGCGATCGGCCGGCCCATCTGCCAAGTGATCTCGGCGGCGATCTCGTCGCGGTGGCGGAGCATGGCATCGACGAACCGCGACAGGACCGCCCGGCGCTCGGCGAGCGGTGTCGCCCGCCAGCCGCGTCGCGCCGCCTCCGCCCGGTCCAGCGCCCGGCCGATCGCCGCCGCGTCGGCCAACTCGCGCTCGACATAGACGCGCCCGTCGACCGGGCTGATGGTCTTCTGCAAGGTCATGGCGCCGCCCGCCGCTCGCTGTTGCTCCGGGATGCTTAGCATTGCCGCTACCATCGGCGACAGATCGGTGGCATGCCAGCCGTCGACCGCGCGTCCGTGGAGCCTCACCCGCCATGCCCGATCCGACCATCCCGGTGTTCGACGGGCACAACGACGTCCTGCTGCGGTTGTTCAAGGAAGGTGATGGTGCGGCGCCGCGGCGGTTCGTCGACGGGCTCGACGGCGGGCACATGGACCTGCCACGCGCGCGCGCCGGTGGCATGGTCGGCGGCCTGTTCGCGATCTTCGTGCCGTCCCGCGGCCAGGAGGTGAGCCCGGCGGCGGTGGTCGCGGAGGCGATGCCACCGGCCCCGGAGCTGGCCGAGGCGCAGGCGGCGACCACGGCGATGACGGCGCTGCTCCTGCGCATCGAGCGCGTCGCGGCGGGACAGGTGCGGGTCTGCCGCAGCGTCGCCGAGATCCGCTCGGCGACGGCGGACGGGGCGCTCGCCGCCGTGCTGCACATCGAGGGGGCGGAGACGATCGACCCAGAGTTCCGGATGCTCGACGTGCTGCACGCGGCCGGGCTGCGCTCGCTCGGGCCGGTGTGGAGCCGCGAGAACATCTTCGGCCACGGCGTCCCGTTCCGCTTTCCGAGCTCGCCCGACACCGGGCCCGGCCTGACCGATCTCGGCAAGGAGCTGGTCCGCCGGTGCAACGCGCTGCGCATCCTTGTCGACCTCTCGCACATGAACGAGCGCGGCTTCTGGGACGTGGCGGCGCTCAGCGAGGCGCCCCTGGTGGCGACGCACTCGAACGTCCACGCGCTGTCGCCCACCTCGCGTAATCTGACCGCGCGCCAGCTCGCGGCGATCCGCGAGAGCCGGGGTGTGGTGGGGCTCAACTACGCCTGCGGGTTCCTGCGCGCGGACGGCAAGATGCGGGCGGACACCGACCTCGAGGTGCTGCTGCGCCATGTCGATGCGCTGCTCGAGGCGCTGGGCGAGGATGGCGTGGCGCTCGGCTCGGACTTCGACGGGGCGACGATCCCGGCCGCGATCGGTGACGTCGCCGGGGTGCCGCGCCTGCTCGAGGCGATGCTGGCCCATGGTTTCGGGCCGACGCTCGTGCGCAAGATCGCCTGCGACAACTGGCTGTCCGTGCTGCAGCGGACCTGGGGCGCCTGACGGATGCCGGCCGACGGCCTCGTGCGCGGCGAGGACGGGATCGTCCGCTGCTGGTGGTGCGGCACGGACGATCTCTACCGAGACTATCACGATCGCGAGTGGGGCCGGCCGGTGACGGACGACCGGCGCCTGTTCGAGAAGCTGTGCCTCGAAGGGTTCCAGTCGGGCCTGAGCTGGCTCACCATCCTGCGCAAGCGCGAGCATTTCCGCCGCGCGTTCGCCGGTTTCGACTTCACGGTCCTGGCCCACTGGGGCGCCCGGGAGGTCGAGCGACTGCTCGGCGACGCCGGGATCGTCCGCCATCGGGGCAAGATCGAATCGACCCTGGGCAACGCGCGCCGCGCCTGCGAGCTGGCCGCCGAGCACGGCTCGCTCGCCGCCTTCTTCTGGCGCTTTGCGCCCGATCCCGGGCGCCGGCCGCCGCGCCTCGACCGCGCCACGCTGGCGACCCTCGGCAAGACGGCAGAGTCCACGGCGCTGTCGCGCGAGCTCAAGCGGCGCGGCTGGCGCTTCGTCGGCCCGACCACGGTCTATGCGTTCATGCAGGCCATGGGGCTGGTCAACGATCACCTCGAGGGCTGCACGATCCGCGCCGCGGCGGAGGCCGACCGACGCGCCCGGCCCGGGCTGCGGTGAGTGTTGCCACACGGTCAACACGGCCGGGCCGAGTCCATCCCATGGGATGCTCCGCGGCGAAAAACGTCACCCGGCGCCACCCGCTCGCCCTAGGTTGCGGCAAGGGAGATCGGGATGCGCCTTGGCAGGATCTCACATCGCCGTCATCGTCTCGCACCGCTGCCGGCGGGTCTTGCCGCGGCGCTACTGCTGATGGCGAGCGACGCCTTCGCGGTCGGTCTCGACGCCGCCAACCGCTGCCTCGCTGCGGTCGGCTACGCCGAGGCGGCGGCCGAGGGCATTCCCGGCATGGCGGCGGTGATCCGCGTGGTGCACAACCGGGTTCGCGATCCACGCTTCCCGAGCCATCCCTGCAAGGTCGTGGCCCATGGCGGCCAGTTCCAGGCGATCGAGGAGCGCCCGGCGCTCAAGGCGGCGGTGCGCAGTCCGGCGCGGCTCAACCTGCCGCGCCTGCTCGCCGTCAACACCCCGTTCGAGCGGATGATCCTCGGCCAAGCGCAGCGCCTCGCCGTCGACGCCAAGATCGCGCGCGGTCCCGACCCGACCAAGGGCGCCCTCTACTTCGTCAATCCCTATATGATGGATCCCAGCCGCTGCCCGTGGTTCGCGAAGCTGAAACGGACCACCGTGATCGGCAATCATGTCTTCATGACGCATTACAAGCCGGGCGAGAAGCGCCGCGGCCCGGCGCTCGACTGCCGCAAGGTCGGCCAGGGCTGGGCCGCGAAGTACGGTCCCGCGGCCAAGCTCGCCGCGGCCGCGGCCAAGGCGCAGCCGGCCGACCAGATCCCTGTGCCGAAGCCCCGCCCGCCGCTCCTCACCCCGGCGCCGAAGCCGACCCTCGTCGCCCAGCGCTGAGCGGCGACGCTCAATCCTCGTAGGAGTGGCCGCGGCGCAGGCCGTCGCGGACGCGTTGGGCGATGCGCTGGAAGGCCGGGGTCTCGCGGATGTCGAGCGGGCGCTCGGCCGGCAGGTCGCAGTCGATCACCTCGAGGATGCGCCCGGGCCGCGGCGACATCACCACGATGCGCGTCGAGAGATAGACCGCCTCCGCGATCGAGTGGGTGACGAAGACGCAGGTCTTACCGGTCCGCCGCCACAGCTCGCGAAGCTTCACGTTGAGATGGTCGCGAGTGATCTCGTCGAGCGCGCCGAACGGCTCGTCCATGAGCAGGAGCGCGGGCTCGACGGCCAGTGCCCGGGCGATCGATACCCGCTGCTGCATCCCGCCCGAGAGCTGCCAAGGATAGGAGCGGGCAAAGCCGTCGAGACCAACCAGCGCCAGGTTGCGCTCCGCGCGCGCCGCCCGCTCCCCCGCCGGCAGACCCATGATCTCCAGCGGCAGGGTGACGTTGGCCCGGACGCTTCGCCAAGCGAACAGGGCCGGGGCCTGGAAGACGTAGCCATAAGCGCGGCGGCGGCGCGCCTCGTCCGGGGACAGGCCGTTGACGGTGAGCATGCCCGTCGCCGGCCGCTCGAGGTCGGCGATCGCGCGCAGGAGCGTGGTCTTGCCGCAGCCCGAGGGACCGATCAGTGAGACGAACTCACCCGCCGCGATGTCGAGGTCGACGTCGGTCAAGGCGGTGAGCGGGCCGGCGCCGGTCGCGAACACGACAGAAAGCCCGCGCGCGACGATCACCACGTCGCGGACCGCCGCGCCCGCCTGCACCCCCGCCACCTCGACCACGCCCGTCCCGTTCCCTCACCTCGCCCGGCGAGGCTAGCAGGCCGCGCGGCGGAAGGGCTACCGCCGGAGCGGGCTCTGCTGCCACCAGTGCGCGAAGGGATCGGCGTGGATGATCCGCTCCACGGTCTCGGTGGCGACCCGCGGCAGCCCGCCCACCCCGCCCAGCTCGCATACCGCCCGGGTCAGGGCGATGCCCTCGTCCGGCGTCGAGAACGGGAAGTCGCTGCCGAAGAAGATCTTGTCCGCGACCCGGTACTCCTCGATCGCCAGCATCACGTTGTAGAACTGCCAGCGCCGGTAGTAGATCGCCGAGATCTCGGCGAAGACGTTGGGCTGCTTGCGAACGACGGCGATGCACTCCTCGAACCAGGGATGCCCCATGTGCGCCATCACCAGCCTGAGGTCGGGATAGCGCAGCGCGACCTGCTCGACGGCCAGCGGTCGACCCAGCTCGGCGGCGTAGAGGCGCGTGTAGGTCGTGCCCATGTGCAGGGTCAGGGGCAGGTCGTTGGCCACACAGTAACGGTAGATCGGCACCAGCCGCGCGTCGTCGAGGGCCACCCCGTTGTAGATCGGACCGTACTTGACGCCGACGAGGCCCAGCTCGCGATGGGCGTGGCGCAGCCGCTCGAGCGCGTCCGGGCGGCGCGGGTCGACATAAGCGAACCCTGTGAGCTTGTCGGGGTAGCGGCGCACCGCCGCGGCCGTCGTGGTGTCCTCGCTGGCGATTCCGATGGTCTCCGCGTAGCCGAGCGCGAACACGATCGCGCGATCGACCTTGGCCAGCGCCGCCATGATCGTCTCGGCGTCGGCCCGGGCCGGGATCGCCTTCTCGCGAACGCGGCCGAGCTGGGTGAAGTAATGCGGCAGGACGTCGGCATCGTTCCAGATGTTGACGTGGCAGTCGGTGATCATGTCAGCCCCGCGCGATCGACGGCAGCCACAGGGCGAGCTGCGGAAAGAGCAACAGAAAGCCCAGCGCGACCAGCTGCATGGCGATGAACGGGAGCAGCGCGCCGAAGATGGTCTGCAGAGAGATGTCGGGCGGCGCGACCGATTTCAGGTAGAACGCGGCCGGACCGAAGGGCGGCGTGAGGTAGCTGCACTGCATGTTCATGCAGAACAGGATGCCGAACCAGACCGGGTCGTAGCCGAGGCTGACCACCACCGGGACGAAAATCGGCATGGTCAGCAGCGTGATGCCGATCCAATCGAGCACCATACCCAGCACGAACAGGATCAGCATCATCACGAGGATGATCTGCCAGGGCTCGAGCGGCAGGCCGGCGATCGCGCCCGAGAGATAGCGGGTGCCCCCCATGACGTTGTAGATGCCGATGAAGGCGTTGGCACCGAGCGTCAGCCAGATGATCACGCCGACCGTCGTCATGGTCCGCTGCAGCGCCTCGACGACCAGCGCCATCGTCAGCTCGCCGCGCACCGCGGCGGCGAGCAGGGCGCCCACCGCGCCGACGCCGGCGGCCTCGGTGACGCTGGCGATGCCGCCGTAGATCGACCCGAGCACCCAGATGATGATCAGGATCGGCAGGATCAGACCCTTGAGGAGCGCGAGCTTGTCGCGGAGCGGGACGTCGAGCTGCTCGTCGGGCAGGCGCGGTGCGAGGGCCGGGTTGAGGATCGCGCGGACGATGATGTAGGTGATGTAGAAGCTGGCGAGCATCAGGCCCGGCAAGACGCCGCCGAGGAACAGCTCGCCGATCGACACGCCGGCGGTGAGCCCGTAGACGATCAGGACCACCGACGGCGGAATCATCGTGCCGAGCGAGCCCCCGGCGCAGATCGTCCCGATGGCGAGCTTGCGGTCGTAGCCGAGCCGCAGCATCTGCGGGAGCGCGAGCAGGCCGAGCAGCACGATCTCGCCGCCGATGATACCGGTCATGGCCGCCATGACCACGGCCACCAGCGTCGTCTGGACGGCGACGCCGCCCGGCAGGCGCCCGGCGAACAGACGCATCGCGTCGAACAGGTCGCGCGCCACGCCCGAGCGCTCGAGCACGCACGCCATGAACACGAACAGAGGGATCGCAACCAGGACGTACTCGTTGACGAACCCGTAAACGCGGCTCGCGACCAGCGGCAGGCCCATCGGGCCGAACCAGAGCAGCGTGCAGCCGACGGCCAGGATCATGGTCGTCCAGGCGAGCGGCACGCCCAGGAACATGAAGCCCAACATGACGACGACGATGAGGATGGTCGCGGTCTCGATGCCCAAGGCCGATATCCGTCAGATGGCGGGAGGTGGACTGCCGAGGCGGGCTAGAAGCGCCGCAGGTGCCGGGCCAACTGGGCGAAGAGCTGGAGCACGACGAGGGCCGCGGCGAGCGTGATCATCGGCTTGATCAGGGCGGGCGTGGGGGCGTTGAAGGCGCCGCCAGTACGCTCCCAGATCAGGAATGCATGCACACCCGAGCGCCAGCTGGCGTAGATCAGCCCGGCCATGGCCAGGATCCCAACGAGCAGCGAGAAGAGCCGCATCCACCAGCGCAGCCGCGCGCCGACGATCTCGACGATGCTGGTGATGGCGATGTGCTGGTCCTGCGCGGTGACGCTCGGCCCCGACAGAAGATAGCCGGTGGCGCACAGGAAGATCGTGATCTCGAACGCCCAGGTGGTCGGCGCGTTGAAGATGTAGCGGGCCAGGACCTCGTAGAAGGTGATGGCGACGGCCCCGAGGTAGAGCCAAGCCACCTGGCGGCCCAGCCAGATGTTGAAGCGGTCGACGAGCTGCACGCGCCGTCCCCCTGCCTGCCCGTGGATCAAGGGCGGGACCGGCTGCCGGGACGGGGCCGCGGCAGCCGGTCGCGCGTCGCGCTCACTCGTCGGCCAGCAGGCCCACGCGCTCCATGAACGCGATGTTCGCCTGGAGCGCCTTCTCGGCGAGCGGGTCGCCGGCGACGTACTCGGCCCAGGCGCCGCGGGCGATGGCACGGAACTTGTCGCGCTCCTCCTGCGGCCAGTCGATCACCTCGATGTTCGGGTCGGCGCGGTCGCGCGCGACGAGCTCCTGGTCGCTGAGGTCGTTGCGCAGCCGCAGGTCGTGCATCATGGCCTGGTACCACACGTCGAGGATCACCTTGAGATCCTCATCGAGCGCGTCGTAGGCGGCCTTGTTGACCGTGAACTGGAGAACCGGCATCGAGTGGATGCCGGGATAGATCGGGTAGCGGGCGATCTGCTGGAAGCCGAGGCTGTCGTTCATCGTGTAGGAGCTGAAGTCGGCGGCGTCGACCACGCCCTTGTCGACGCTGGTATAGGTCTCGGCCGCCGGCAGCCCGACCGGCGCCGCGCCCGCCCGCTTGAACACCTCGGCGGCGAGGCCCTCGGGCGAGCGGATCTTCTTGCCGGCCAGATCGGCCACGCCGCGGATCGGCACCCGGGAGACGAACGCCTCACGCGCCGGCGTACCGCACCCGATCACCTGGACCTGGCCGTTGGTGAACTCGTCGAAGATCTCCTGCAACAGCTCGCGGCTGCCACCGTGGTAGCAGAACGCCGCGATCTGCTCCGGCCGGTCATAGCCGGCGATGAGATCGCCCATGATCGAGAAAGCCTTGCTACGACCCGTGAAGTACACCGTCGCGGTCAGGTCGCCCTGCAGCACGCCCAGCGCCACGGCGTCCATCGTCTCATTGTGCGGGACGACCGAGCCGACCGGTGTCAGCTCGATGGTCAGCCGACCGCCGGTCATCGTCGCGAGCTTCGGCAGCCAGTGCTGCTCGATGTTCTGGTAATAGCTCTCGCCGGCGGTCATCGAGGTCTGGACGCGCCAGCTCTCCTGCGCCGCGGCAGGGCCGCAGCCGAGGGCCAGCACGGCGCTGCTCGCGCCGACCACCAGCCCGGACAGCCAAGTTCTCATGGTGCGCTTTCTCCCTGTCGATCTGCTTGTCGCCGGCAACGCTCATCGCTTGGCACGGGCGCGCTGAAAACGTCAACATCAATCGCCCCGCGCCGCGCCGGGCAACAGGTCGGCGGGCCGCCCGGCCGGCGGCGCACAGGAGCCGCGCAGGACGACCTGGCTGCCGAGGACCAGACGCCGCGGCGGCAGGCCCGGCGAGGCGAGACGTCCGAGCAGCAGGGTGGCGGCGAGCCGGCCGATCTCCGCGTAGTCGCGCTCGACCGTGGTCAGCGCCGGAGTCGTGACCGTGGCGATGTCGCCGGCGTCGAGGCCGACCAGTGACAGCTCCTCGGGGATCATGAGACGCTGCAGGCGCGCTGCGGCGAGCACGCCTCGCACCTGGCGGCCGCCGTCGGCCAGCACCGCGGTCGGACGGCGGGTTGCCGCGAGAAGCTCCTGCGCCGCCCGCAGGCGCTCGGCGTCGTCCGGCGGGACCCGGAGCACGGCGAGCTCCGCGCGGGCGATCCCCAACCCCGCCGCGGCCTCGAGGAAGGCGGCGACGCGCTCGTCGACCGGGCGGATGCGCAGGGCCGAGACGAGCAGCGCGATCCGGCGATGGCCGAGACCGACCAGGTAGCGCACGACCTCGTGCATCGCCGTGGCGTGGTCGGAGAGGAGCCGGTCCGCCTCGCCCGGCAGGCGCCGGTCGAGGACCAGATGCGGCACGTCGAGGCGGGCCACGGCCCGCTGCAGGCCCGGGTCGTTCTCGTCGGACACGTAGAGCAGCAACGCATCGACGCCCTGCGCGACCAGCGCTTCGATGGCGCGGATCTCGGCCGCGCTGTCGTAGTCGCTGTTGGCGAGCAGCAGCGAGTAGCCCGCCGCCGCGAGATGCCGCTCGGCGGCCTGGGCGATCGCAGCGTTGGAATGGTTGACGAGATCGGGGACCAGGCAACCGACGCTGCGGGTCGCCCGCGTGCGCATCGAGCGCGCCGCGGCGTTCGGCACATAGCCGAGCTCGGCCATGGCTCGGGCGACGCGCTCGCGGGTCTCGCGCTGGACCCGTTCCGGGACGTTGACGACGCGCGAGACGGTGACGGTCGAGACGGCGGCGGCACGGGCGACGTCACGGATCGTCGCGCGCCGCGCCGGGGTCGAGCGACGGGTGATGCTGGTAACGTTACCATCAGGCTCACGCACGCGAGTGATCCGCTCTGCGTCGGCGACCGGGCTCGACGCGTGTTGACGTTTCCATGGCATGCCGCCACCTTCCACGCAGGTCACGCCCGAGGGGAGCGGCGATAGGATGCAGCTGAGCCAAGCGACGATCGATGCTTATCGGCAGGACGGCTTCGTCGTCATCGAGGGTGTCCTGTCGCCCGCAGAGACCAAGGCATTGCGCGACACGACCGACCGGCTGGTCGAGGGCGCCCGCAATGTCGCGAGCCACAACGACCTCTACGATCTCGAGCCGACCCATTCGCCGGCCGAGCCGCGGGTCCGGCGGATCAAGACGCCGCACGCCTGGGATCCGGTCTATGCCGGCGTGATGCGCCACCCGCGGATCCTCGCGATCCTTCAGCAACTCGTGCATCCGGCGATACGCTTCGACACCTCGAAGCTCAACATGAAGGCCGCCGGCTACGGCGCCGCGGTCGAGTGGCACCAGGACTGGGCGTTCTACCCGCACACCAACGACGACCTCGCCGCGGTCGGCGTGATGATGGACGACTGCGCGATCGAGAACGGTCCGCTGCTGTGCGTGCCGGGCAGCCACCGCGGGCCGGTCTACGACCATCATGCCGATGGTTATTTCTGCGGGGCGATCGACCCCGACACGCCTGGCCTCGCCCTCGACACGGCCCGGCCCTGCATCGGTCCTGCCGGCAGCATCTCGATCCATCACGCGCGCACGACTCATGGCTCCGCCGTCAACACCTCGAGCCGGATGCGCCGGCTGCTGCTCTTCCAATACCGCGCCGCCGACGCTTGGCCCCTCGTCGCCGCCCAGCAGCCGAAGAGCTGGGAGGAATGGCAGGCGCTGTTGCTCACCGGCGAGAACGACCCGGTGGTGCCCCGCGTAACCGCCGTGCCGGTCCGCCTGCCCCTGCCCGAGGCCAAGCACGCCGGCTCGATCTACGAGAACCAGCGCGGGTTGAAGAAAAGCTATTTCGGCGCGGCGCGGGCCGCCTGAGCCACAGCGGGCCAACGCCAGGCTGGTCCTGGCGAGCGGCTTACGGACAGTCCGGAGGGCCGGCGAGCATGGCGTTCCGTCCGTGACCTCTACGAGCCACCGCGCGCCTAGGGTTGGAACCGGGTGATCTTCGAGCCCTCGATGCCGATCCCGGCCATCAACCCCTGCTGGTCGAAGGTGAAGGCGTAGATGTCGTCCTTGGCCGTGGTGGTGGAGAGGGTCTGCGCGGCGCCCTTGTCGAGCAGGACCACGCTGGGCCCCACGCCGACCTCCCAGCCGTCGCTGCGGTCGAGATAGTCGAGCGCCTTCTCGTCCATGAAGTAGAGCGCGTAGCCGAAGCTCTGCGCGCCGATCTGCAGGCCGTAGGAGGCGGCGACGGTGCGATAGTAGCCGTGCACCTTGTCGCCCCTGAACAGCACGCCCGCGCCATACTCCCCGCCGAACAGGAACCCGGCCTTGAGCACGTCGGGGAAAACGAGAATGCCGTGGGCCGTCTTGGCGAGCTCGCGCGCGGCGGGGTTGTCGGCGATCAGCCGATCGAGCGCGACCCGCGCGTCGCGCGACAGCGCGGCGGCGTCTTCGGCCTGCACGGCCGGTCCAGCGAGCAGCAGCGTCGCCAGCAACGCAAGTGGCGCGAGCAGGAGCCTGCTGCGGGTCAACGCGGGCATAGCGGGGATACTCCGGATCGGGCGGCGCCGGAGACAGGGGTGGCACGGCCCCATGAGAGGAAGAACCCGCCAGTCCATGCCTGCGATCCGTTCCGCGAGCAAGGGGCCGAAGCCGGCAGGGCCCGGCCGCCACTTGGCGGCGCGCGGCGCGGCGTCTAAGGCAAGACGTCCGTGATCGGCCGTCACAGTCGACCGTCCACTGGGCCGTCGGGAGGCACCGTTCAGCACCATGCGCGCGATCTTCCGCTCCGCCGAGGACTGCGCAGCGCTGGTCCGCGACGGCGTGACCGTCGCCGTCGCCGGCTCGGGCGGCGGCCTCGCCGAGCCGGACGCGGTCCTCGCCGCGCTCGAGGCACGGTTCCTCGCGACCGGCCATCCGCGCGGTCTGACGGTCGTCCACGCGCTCGGCATCGGCGCGCGCGGCCAGCGCGGCATGAACCGGCTCGCGCACGAGGGCCTGATCGCGCGCGTCATTGGCGGCCACTGGACCTGGTCGCCCAAGATGCAGGACATGGCACGCGACGAACTGATCGAGGCCTATACCCTGCCGGCCGGCGCCATCATGCTGCTGATGCGCGAGATCGGCTCGCGTCGGCCCGGCCTGATCACTCATGTGGGCTTGGGCACCTTCGCCGATCCACGGCTGGGCGGCGGGGCGGCCAACGAGCGCGCCCGACGCGCCGGGCCGCTCACCGAGCTGGTGACGATCGACGACGAGGAGCGGCTGCGCTACCGGCCCTTTCCCGTCGACGTCGGGATCGTCCGCGGCAGCGACGCCGACGAGGCGGGCAATGTCAGCTCGCAGCGCGAGGCCGCGGATATCGACGTGCGCGGCGTGGCGCTGGCCGCGCACAACAGCGGCGGGATGGTGATCGCCCAGGCGCAGCGGCGCGTGCCACGCGGCAGCCTGCGCGCCCGGGCGGTGACCATTCCCGGGATCCTCGTCGACGCGATCCTGCTGGCACCCGACCAACCCCAGACCCATCTCGGGCCCGGCTACGACCTTGCGCTCGCTGGCGAGGTGACGGGCGAGCGGCCCGAGGCGCCTACAGAGGCGGGCCCCAGTGGGCTGCGCCGGATCATCGCCTCACGCGCCGCGGACGAGCTCTATGCCGGGGCTTCGGTCAATCTCGGCTTCGGCATCCCCGGCGGGGTGCCGGCGATCCTGCGCGAGCGCGGCCTGCTGGGCTCGATCTGGCTCAGCGTCGAGCAGGGGATGCACAACGGCCAGCTCCTCGACGGGGATCTGTTCGGCGCCGCGCGCCATCCCGACGCCATGGTCAGCTCGCTCGACCAGTTCGACTTCTATTCGGGCGGCGGCATCGACGTCGCCTGCCTCGGCATGGCCGAGATGGACGCCGCCGGGAACGTCAACGTCTCGCGCCTCGGCGGCCGGGTCGTCGGGCCCGGCGGGTTCGTCGACATCGCCCAGAACGCACGCAAGGTGGTGTTCTGCGGCGCCTTCGAGGCCAAGGGTCTGGTCTGCGCGGCCACCGGTCAGGGGCTGCGCATCGTGGCGCCGGGCCAAGTCTGCAAGCTGCGCGCGCGCGTCGACGAGATCACCTTCAGTGGTGCCGTTGCCCGTGCCCGCGGCCAGGAGGTGCTCTACGTCACCGAGCGCGCGGTCCTGGCGCTGGGCCCGGATGGGGTCGAGCTGCGCGAGTTGGCGCCGGGTGTCGACCTCGAACGCGATGTGCTGGCGCGGATGGACTTTCGGCCGATCATGCAGCAGCGCCCCGCGCCGATGGCGGCCCGCCACTTCGCCGTAGGCTGACCGGCGAGGGATCACCCGCCGAGCGCGACGAGGTCCGGGCAGTCGGCCATCCAGACGTCGCAGCGGATGAGGAACTCGGCCTTGTCATGGCGCCGCCAGGCGTCGAGGCACCAGGGCTCGCCGTCGGTGGCGAACACACCGTCGAGGGCCAGGAACACCGCGGCGGCAACCGCCCGCCCGTCCTGCATGCGCACGGTGACCGCGCGCGGCTCGTACTCCTCGCTCTCGAAGTGGCGGATGCGCACGAGGTCGCGCGGCGACGGCCGGGCGAACAGCACGCCATCGACGGCGGTCTCGGGGTCCGGCAGCAGCAGCGGATAGGTCGCGTTCAGCGCCCGCACCCGACGCCAGCCATCGAGCCGCGCCGGTACGAGCTCCTCGGCATGGAACGCGCGGTCGAGGACGCGCGCCATGACGTCGAGGTCCATCAGCGTCCCGAAGAGGAACAGCGCCACGTGACGACCCCCCTTCGGGTGGCTGCGCCGGGCACTTAGGGCGGGCACGCGCCTACAGCAAGCCCAGGTACCGGCGGCCGACGCCGGCGATCTGGTTCCGCGAGCGCAAGAACGGCGCTCACGCCGACGTGAGCAGGTGCGAGCCGGCACGCGGCATCGGCCGGGTCGTCCTCGAACGAAAGTTCGTTGCGGAGCGCACAGGAGCTTCGCAGTCATAGAACGAGGAGAGCCTCTCATGAAGCTTCCACGCAAGTGGTGGGCGGCGGTGCTGCTCGCCGCGACGGCGGGCCTCGCCGGCACGGCCGACGCCACCACGCTGGCCGCGCTCAGCGGCGATCGCACGCTCACCATCACCGACGCCGACCGGGCGCGGGTGGTTCGGGAGGTCCAGGTCGGCGTGTCCGGCCGCCTGATCGGGATCGACGTGCAGCCAGGGCAGCGAATCACCGGCCTCAATGCGAGCGTCCGGGACGTCGCCGTCCTGCCATAATCCGGCGCTTCGCCTCAGCTCTCCTCACCGAGACACAGCGTCTCAACGACCGCCCGGAGCAGTCCGGGCGGTCGACCCGAGGAAACGCTCAGTTCTGCATCGCCGCCTCCCAGACGGCGTGCGTCCAGGCGCCCTCGGGCTTCTTGGAGATCACCGGGTCGGAGCCGCCGGACAGCAGGACCTCGACCGTGCGCTCGTAGTCCTCGGGGTCGAGATAGCCGATCCCCTTGCTGCCGCCGCCGGCGACGAGCTTGTTGATCTCGCCCATCATCCGCTTCTGGTGGGCCTCGGTCTGGGCACCGGTGGCGTCGTTCTCGAGCACGATCATCGCCGCCTCGTCCGGGTTCTCGCCGGCCCACGCCCAGCCCTTGATCGAGGCCTTGAGGAACCGTGCGAGCTTGTCCGTCATCGCCGGGTCGGTGAGGCTCTGCTCGAGCACGTAAATGCCGTCCTCGAGCGTCGCCACGCCCTGGTCCTCGTACTTGAAGACGACCAGGTCCTCGGGCTTGTAGCCGGCGTCGATGACCTGCCAGTACTCGTTGTAAGTCATCGTCGAGATGCAGTCGGCCTGCTTCTGCAGCAGAGGATCAACATTGAAGCCCTGCTTGAGAACCGTGACGCCGTCCGGCCCGCCCGTGGTCGGAATGCCGAGATGCGCCATCCAGCTGAGGAACGGATACTCGTTGCCGAAAAACCAGACGCCGAGCGTGCGGCCCTTGAAGTCGGTCTTCGGATCCTGGATGCCGGTGTCCTTGCGGCAGGTCAGCATCATGCCGGAACGCTTGAAGATCTGGGCGATGTTGACGAGCGGCACGCCCTTCTCGCGCGATGCGAGTGCTGCCGGCATCCATTCGATGATCACGTCAGCCCCGCCGCCGGCGATGATCTGCGGCGGGGCGATGTCCGGTCCGCCGGGCTTGATCTCGACGTCGAGCCCGACCTCCTCGTAGAGCCCCTTGTCCTTCGCAACGTAATAGCCGGCGAACTGCGCCTGCGTGACCCACTTGAGCTGCAAGGTCAGCTTGTCGGCGGCATCCGCGCCGACGGCGAGCAGGCCGGCGGCGGTGGCGGCGAGCAGGGCGGTGGTTCTCATCATGGTTCGTCTCCCTGGTGGTGGCCGCGGCCGCGGCCGTCGCCCGAACGGATGCACGGGACGTGCCGGATCATCGCTGCACCCCGCAGCCCTTGAGGACGAGCTGCACCACCGTATCGGCAGCGCGCGTGTAGTCCTCGTGGCTCTGCGCCCGCTTGCCGGTGACGGCGCGGATCTGCGCATCGAAGTCGGCATAGGTCTGGGTCGCCGCCCAGATGACGAAGAGCAGGTGCACGGGGTCGATCGGATCCATCAGGCCCCGCTCGATCCAGCCGCGCATCAGCTCGGACTGCCGCTCGACCCAGCGACGCAGATCGCCGACGAGATAGCCTCGGATGTGCAGCGCGCCCGACAGGATCTCGCGGGCGAACACCCGCGACGCCTGCGGGTGCTCGCGCGACAGGCGGATCTTGGCGCGGATATAGGCCTCGAGAACGGCCGCCGGGTCGTCGCCCGCGGTCGCCGGATCGAACGCCGCGAGCCAGAGGCCGAGGATCCGGTCGAGCACGGCCCGGTAGATCTGCTCCTTGGTACGGAAGTAGTAATGCAGATTGGCCTTGGGCAGCCCGGCGCGGAGCGCGATCGCCGCCGTGGTGGCGCCGCCATAGCCCTTCTCGGCGAACACGGCCTCGGCGGCATCGAGCAACCGCTCGACATTGGCTCGGCGGATCCGGCCGGCGGTCGGCAGGCTGCGGTCGGCGCGCCGCCGCCGTGGTGCGTCGGTCTCCGCGATCGCTGCCGTCGTCGCCGCCATCGGCCGCCCGTTCGGTTCCGCGTTCCGCCGCCGCGGCCGCGATTATTGACCAACCGGTCAGGACGCTAACGGTGGCGGACGCGAGCGGCAAGACGGGCGCACGGGACCGTCACGCAGCCGCGTCAGAAGCGGACGACGCCCACCGAACGGCGGGAGAGCGATGAGCGACCGGTGGACGCGGCCGATCGACGCCTATTGCGAGCGGCTCGACCCGTCGTTCTGGGCCGAGCCGGTCAACGCCGCGACCAACGCCGCCTTCCTCGTCGCGGCGGCGGTGGGTTTGGCGGCCTCACGCGGGACCGACCGCGGGGTGATGCTGCTGGCGCTGCTCACCGCGGCCATCGGGGTCGGATCGTTCCTCTTTCACACCTTCGCCACCGCCTGGGCGGCACTCGCCGATGTCGCCCCGATCGCGCTGTTCATCATCGTCTCCCTCGCTCTCATCCTGCGGCGGCTGGTCGGGCTCGGTTGGGGCTGGGCGTGGGCGCTCGCTCTCGCCTTCGTCCCGGCCAGCGCTATGCTCGTGCGTGCGCTGCGGCCGTTCGTCGAGGCGATGATCGGCTCGAGCGTGGCCTACCTGCCGCCACTTCTGGCGCTCCTCGGCTGCACGGCCGTGCTCTGGCGCCGGCACCATCCGGCGGCGCCGGCGCTGCTGACGACCGCCACCCTGTTCGCGGTCTCGCTGACCTTCCGCACCCTCGACGAGCCGCTGTGCGCGGCCTGGTCCTTGGGTACGCATTGGCTGTGGCACCTGCTCAACGCGGTGGTACTGGCACGGCTGATGCGCACACTCGCCGCGTTCACCTCGACCGAGGTTCACTCGTCGAAGTGGTAGACGATCTCCTCGAAGCTGTCGGTCGGGAAGACGAACCATACGCGGAGCGGGGCGTCGGGTCCGGCGGTGCTGCGGTGGCGGGCATTGGCCGGGATGAAGAGCGCCGTGCCGGGACGCAGCTCATGGCGCACGCCGTCGACCTCGCTGACGCCCTGGCCGCTTTCGACCAGATAGAGCTCGGGCGGGGCGTGGTGGTGGAGGAGCAAGGTGGCGCCGGCGGCGAGCTCGGCGATCCCGCAGCACATGGCCTGCGAAGGCCCACGCCGGGCGCTGACGAGGATCTTCCAGCGGCACGGGCAACGCTCGCGCAGGCGCGGATCGTCCCATGTCTCCCAGGGCAGATCGTCGGGGTGGCGGGCAAAGCCGCGGCTCACCGGGCCGCCTCCGCGATCAGCCGGGCGGTCGCCGTCTCGATCCGGCTCTCCAGCTCTGCCATGAAGGCCCGCCGATCCAGGCCGGGTGCGATGGGTGCCAGGAACTCGACCACGATCATCCCCGGCCGTTTGAGGAAGGCGCGCTTACCCCAGAACAGACCCGAATTCAGCGCCACGGGCACCACCGGCACGCCGAGCTCCTTGTAGAGAGCCGCCACCCCCGGCTTGTAGTCGGGCGGGGCGTCCGGCGCCATCCGCGTGCCCTCGGGAAAGATCAGGATCGACCAGCCTCGCGCCACGGCGCGCTTGCCGCCCTCGACCAGCGAGCGCATCGCCCGCGCGGCGCCACCGCGGTCGATGACGATGTTCTGGGCGATCCTCAGATACCAGCCGAACAGCGGGATGCGGGTCAGCTCCTCCTTCAGGCCGATGACGAGGTCGGGCCGGTAGATGTGGAAGAAGAGCGTCTCCCAGGCCGACTGGTGCTTGCTCGCGACGATGACGGGGCCGGGCGGCAGGTTCTCCAGCCCGCGCACCTCGTAGCGCAGCCCGACGACGACGCGCAGCAGGAGCTGGATGCCGCGCATCCAGAATCCGGCGAACCGGCGCATGCCGAGCGGCGACATGAACGGCGCGGCGGGAACCAGGACCAGCACGAGGAGGCCGGTCCACAGCCAGAACAGGACATTGAACAGCGCCGCGCGCAGGATCTCGACCGGCCCGACCGACACGCTGCCCTCCCGCCCGCGCCGCCGCGCAGCAAACCGACGAGTCCTGCTTCTGGCAAGCCGCCACCTCGCCACCCCGGCCGGTAGGTGCGAGATTGCCGCCATGCGCTGGACCGCTCTGCTCGCCTGTCTCGTGGTCGGCGGCTGCGCTGCCGTCGAGCCCGATCTCGTGGGACCGTTCGCGGCCGATGCGGCCGCTGCGCGCGACCGCCTCATGGAGGCGCACCGCGACGGGCCAGTGCGGATCGAGGTGCGGTCCGCACCGACGGGCCTGCCGCCGGCACGGGTCGCCAGCCTCGCGGCCACCGGCGTGACCGGGCTCTCGGTCCGCTTCGCCTTGGACGGGGCACCGCCTGAGCCTCGCCTCGTCCTGCAGTTCGGCGGCGGCGATCCCTACGCGCTCTGCGCCGGGCCGGCACCCGAGAGCGACACCGGCGCCCCGCTCCGCCTCCTCGCCGCGTTCTGCGACGGCCCGCGGACGATCGCCGCGCTCGCGGGCACCGCCGCCGGGCCCGACGCCCGCGCCGTCGAGCGCCTCGTCTGGCGGGCCACGGAGCGGCTCTTCCCCGACGACTACGAGGACCGCTACGGATTACGCCTGTTCGGCGATCGCATCCGCTTCGGCCTCAGCGGCGAGTTCGGGTTCTGAGGGACGGCCTCAGCTGGCCGAGATGGTCGCCAGCGCGCGCTCTACCGCCAGCGGGGGGGAGAGGCGGCCCTCGCGTACCTGCCGCTCGAGGGTCGGCAAGAGGCGCGCGATCTCCTGATGGCGCCGCAGCCACTCGACCAGCCGGTCCTCCAGCATCGACCAGAACCAGCGCACCTCCTGCTGGTGCCGCAGCTCGCTGCCGGCGCCGGTCGCCGCCATCGCGGCGGCGTGGCGCTGCACCGTGGCCCAGAACGCATCCAGGCCCTCCCCGGAGAGCGCGCTGATCGGCAGCACCTCGGGCCGCCAATAGGGGCTCTTCGGCTCGATGATGGAGAGTGCGGCACGGTAGTGCGCGACCGCCTGGTCCGCGCGCAACCGTCCATCCCCGTCCGCCTTGTTGACGAGGATGATGTCCGCGAGCTCGACGAGTCCCTTCTTGATGCCCTGCAGCTCGTCGCCGGCACCGGGCAGCATCAGCGCCACGAAGATGTCCACCATGTCGGCGACGAGCGTCTCGGACTGCCCGACGCCGACCGTCTCGACCAGGACGATGTCGAAGCCGGCCGCCTCGCAGAGCAGCATCGCCTCGCGCGTCGCGCGCGCGATGCCACCGAGCGCCCCCCCGGTCGGCGACGGGCGGATATACGCCGCCGGATCCGCCGCGAGGCGCGTCATCCGGGTCTTGTCGCCGAGGATCGAGCCGCCGCTGCGGGAGCTCGACGGATCGACCGCGAGCACGGCGACACGGTGGCCAGCCGCGGTGAGGCGCAGGCCCAACGCTTCGATGAACGTGCTCTTGCCGACGCCCGGGCTGCCGGTGATGCCGATGCGGCGGGCCGCGCCGGTGGCGGGCAGCAGGGCCTGGAGGAGTGCGGCCGCCTGCTGGCGGTGCTCGGCGCGGCGGCTCTCGACCAGGGTGATCGCGCGCGACAGCACGGCGCGGTCGCCGGCCCGCACGCCGGCGACATAGGCCTCGACCGACAGGTCGCTGCGGCGTGCGGTCATGCGGCGCGCCCGACGGCGGCCGGTAGCCGCGCGGCGAAGAGATAGCCGGCGGCGATCCCGGTACCGCCGACCGCCACGCCGAGGAACGCCGCGGCGATTCCGCCCTGGGCAACGAGCGGCTCGGTCGCCAGCGGCGACAGGAACTGGCCGAAGAAGAAGCTCGCCGTCATGGCGCCGGAGACGCGCCCGCGCAGCGGCGCCGGGGTGCGCGCGAGCAGCCAGGTGCCGTAGTTCGGGATCATGATGCCGTTGCCGATACCGGCGAGTGCGAGGCCGAGCAGGGCGACGCTCGCGGTCGCGGCCGCGGCGACGAGCAGATAGCCGGCGGCGAACACGGCAAACGCCAACGCGAACACGCCCTGATGGCCGAGCCGCGCGAGGATCGGCCGGTAGGCGAGCGCGCAGAGCGCGCTGGCGAGGGTGAAGGTGGCGATGGCGAGCCCGGCGAAGGAGGGTGCCGTGACACCGAGCTCGACCATCAGGAACGGAACCTGCACCGGGGTCACGTAGAAGCCGATCATGTGCAGCACGGCGGTGGCGCAGACGAGGCCGGCGAGGCCGAGCGGCATCGCGCCGCTGGGGTGCCGGCCGGTCGATCCGCGGTCGGCGAACGGCAGCCGGGTGGCGAGTACGAGGAGCGGCAGCGCCAGAAGGTAGGCGGCAAAGGGTCCGCGCCAGCCTAGCTCGGCGAGCAGCCCGCCGACGGTCAGGAAGACGACCCCGCCGAAGCTCATGAAGGCGGCGAGCCGCCCCATGAAGCGCTCGCGCTCGGGGGGTGGCAGGAGGTCGCCGACGAGCGTCATCGTCGTGGTCATGACCAGCGCCACGGCGAGGCCCAGCGCGGCGCGGCCGAGGAGCAGGCCCGGCAGGCTGTCGAGGACGAGACCGGAGGCGCCGGCGACGGCGTAGAGGGCGAGGCCGGCGAGCAGCGGCCAGCGGCGACCGAAGCGGTCGACGAGCCAGCCGGCAGGAAAGGCGCAGGCCGCGATCAGCAGCGCCGGCAGGGTGAGGAGCAGCCGGCTGAGGAACGCGGCGTGCGGCAGGTCGGCGAAATGGGCGGCGATCGCCGGCAGCGCCGGCGCGATGGTCGCGCCGGCCATCACGGTGAGGCTCGCCTGCAACAGGAGCAGCAGGCGGATGCCGGTCGGTGGTGGCGTTGGCGGCGACATCAGGACCGAGGGCGGGGTCGCGGACAAAGCCGGCGCAGGCTGAACCTCGCGCGGGGTGTTGCCAAGGGGGCGCGTGGGGTGCCGCCACCCCGCCTTGACGGGGAACGGAGCCAGAACTAGAACAAAACAGGAACATCGTCCCGGCGAAAGACTCGGCGGCGGCATCATGACGACGGCATCGCAACCGGCTTGGCTCGAGGCGCTGCGCGCCCGGGTCCGCGCCATCGAGGGCGGCGGCATCGCCTTGGGCCGCGACGTCGCCCGGCTCGGAGCGCCGCTCGACGGCGGCCTGCCCTGGCAGGGCCTGCCGCGGCGCGCCGTGCACGAGGTCGGCGGCACGGCGGCGAGCAGCTTCGCCGCTGCCCTGGCCGCCCGGTTCCTGCGCGATGGCCGTGGCAGCCTGATCTGGTGCCAGACCGCGCGCAGCGAGCAGCAGCTCGGCGCCCTCTACGGCCCGGGCCTCGCCCCTTACGGCCTCGACTGGCGACGGCTCGTGCTGGTCCGCGCCGCGGACGAGCGGGAGGTCCTGTGGGCGGTCGAGGAATCCTTGCGCTCGCCGGCGG
Organism: uncultured Alphaproteobacteria bacterium; assembly: GCA_937995535.1. Classification (GTDB taxonomy): domain Bacteria; phylum Pseudomonadota; class Alphaproteobacteria; order Geminicoccales; family Geminicoccaceae; genus CALKJU01. Next base: position 43,025 of record CALKJU010000029.1, on the reverse strand, counting down.
TGGCCTGCGCCGTGGCCGAACTCGGCCGGGTCGATCTCGTCACCAGCCGCCGCCTGCAGCTCGCCGCCGAGAGCGGCCGCGGCGCCGGCATCCTCTTGCGGACGGGTGTCGTCGACCCCGCCCCCAATGCCGCCCTGACCCGCTGGCGGGCCGAGCCCTTGCCCGGCGCCGACGGCCTCGCCTGGCGGCTGATCCTGTGGCGCTGCCGCGGCGGCGCCCCCGGCACCTGGACGGTAGGGTGGGATGAGCGGACGCTGGCTTTCGCTGTGGCTCCCGGAATGGCCGCTGGAGCGGGCCCGGCTCGCGGCACGGCGTGGCGGCAAGCCGTGCCTGCCTGACGATCGGCCGGCCGGGCTGCTCGAGGAGACCGCGCGGGGACCGCGCCTCGTGGCCCTGAGCCGGGCGGCGCGTGCGGCCGGCCTCACCGTCGGGATGCGGCTCGCGGATGCGCGCGCCGCCTGTCCCGCGCTGCTGACGGCGCCGGCCGAGCCGGAGGCCGACCGCCGCGCGCTCGAGGCGCTGGCGCAGTGGTGCGGCCGCTGGACGCCCTGGCCCGCGACCGACGGCGCGGACGGGATCCTGCTCGACATCACCGGCTGTGCGCACCTGTTCGGCGGCGAGGGTGGGCTGCTGGCCGACCTCGGCCAGCGCCTCGACGGTCTCGGCCTGACCCATCGGCTCGCCATCGCCGACCGCCGCGCCGCCGCCTGGGCCTGGGCCCGCTACGGCGCGGGTGGCGTCCTGCCGGCGGACACCGGCCCCGATCTCCTGAAAACCCTGCCGCTGCCGGCGCTGCGGCTCGAAGACGAGCTTCTCGGGGTGCTCGAGCGGCTGGGCCTGCACCGGATCGGCGAGCTCGCGGCCCTGCCACGCACCGCCCTGTTGACCCGTTTCGGCGGTGGCCTCGTGACCCGTCTCGAGGCGCTGCTGGACGGCAGCGAAGCGCCGTTCGCGCCGCTCCGGCCGCCAGCGCGCTTCGCCGCGCGGATGGCGTGGCCCGAGCCGCTCGGCCGGCACGAGGACGTGATCGCCGCGGCCCGCCTGCTCCTCGACGACCTCTGCGCCGCGCTGGCGCGGGCGCAGCGCGGCGGGACGCGCTTTTGCCTGTCCTTGTGGCGCCTCGACGGCGAGCGGCTCGAGATCGAGCTGCGCACCGGCCATCCGGTCCGCGATCCGGCCCATCTCGGACGCCTTCTGGCCCTGCGCTGGGACGGACTCGAACTCGGCTTCGGGGTCGAGCTGATGCGGCTCGAGGCGGTCGAGACCGCCCCCCTGTCGCCACGCCAGAGCGGCCTCGCCGCGCGCGACGACGGCAGTGCCTTCGAGCTGCTGCTCGACCAGCTCGTCACCCGGCTGGGACGTCACCGGGTGCTGCGCCCGGAGCCGCTGGCGAGCCACGTGCCGGAGCGGGCACAACGGCTGGTCCCGGCGAGCGCGCCCGTCGGCGACGGCACCTGGCTCGCCACGGCGCCACGGCCGCTGCGCCTCCTGCCGCGCCCGGAGCCGGTGGCGGCGCTGGCGATGGTGCCCGACGCACCGCCGGTGCGGATCACCTGGCGCGGGACGACCCGGCGGATCCTGCACGGCCACGGGCCGGAACGGATCCTGCCCGAATGGTGGCGGGCCGCGGACGACACCGCGCGCGGCCGCGACCTCTACCGGGTCGAAGCCGAGGACGGCGACGTGCTGTGGCTCGCCCGCGAGGGTTTCTGGGGTGAGCCGGCGCCGCCGCGCTGGCTGATGATGGGGGGATTCCGATGATCGAACGTGAGCGGACCGATGCGGCCGGCTGGCGCCGGCTCGACGAGGTGCTGGCGACGCTGCGCCCGGTCATGCGCCTGACCCGACGAGCGCCGCCGCACGCGCCCGCCCGTCGGCCGCCTGAGCCGTCGGTCGTGCCGCGGCACGCCCCGATCGGCTGGGATGGAAAGGGCCGCGCCTCGCGGCGCGGCCCCGTTCCTGACCTCCGATCGACCGCGATCGCTCAGAAGTCCATGTCACCCATGCCGCCACCCGGGCCACCCGGGCCGCCCGCCGGCGCCTTCTTCTCCGGCTTCTCGGCGACCATCGCCTCGGTGGTGATCAGCAGGCCGGCGACCGAGGCCGCGTCCTGCAGCGCGGTGCGCACCACCTTGGTCGGGTCGATGATCCCCTTGGCGACGAGATCGCCGTACTCGTTCGCCTGGGCATCGAAGCCCCAGTTGGGGTCCTGGCTCTCGAGCAGCTTGCCGACGACGATCGAGCCGTCGACACCGGCGTTCTCGGCGATCTGCCGCGCCGGAGCCTGGATCGCCTTGCGCACGATCTCGATGCCGACCCGCTGGTCGTCGTTGGCCGGCTTCAGCTTCTCGAGCGCCCGCAGCGAATGGAGGAGCGCCACGCCGCCGCCGGCGACGATGCCCTCCTCGACCGCGGCGCGCGTCGCGTTCATCGCGTCGTCGACCCGGTCCTTGCGCTCCTTGACCTCGACCTCGGTGGCACCGCCGACCCGGATCACCGCCACGCCGCCGGCCAGCTTGGCCAGCCGCTCCTGCAGCTTCTCCCGGTCGTAGTCGGAGGTCGTCTCCTCGATCTGGGCCTTGATCTGGTTGATCCGCCCGGTGATCTCGTCCTTGCTGCCGGCACCGTCGACGATCGTGGTGTTCTCCTTCTCGATCACCACCCGCTTCGCCCGGCCGAGCATGTCGAGCGTGACGTTCTCGAGCTTGATGCCGAGATCCTCGGACACGACCTGGCCGGCGGTGAGGATCGCGATGTCCTCGAGCATCGCCTTGCGCCGGTCGCCGAAGCCCGGAGCCTTCACCGCGGCGACCTTGAGCCCGCCGCGCAGCTTGTTGACGACCAGGGTAGCCAGCGCCTCGCCCTCGACGTCCTCGGCCACGATCAGCAGCGGCTTGCCGCTCTGCACGACCGCCTCGAGAACCGGCAGCAGCGACTGCAGGTTCGACAGCTTCTTCTCGTGGATCAGAAAGTAAGGATCCTCGAGGGTGACCCGCATCTTCTCACTGTCGGTGATGAAGTAGGGCGAGATGTAGCCACGGTCGAACTGCATACCCTCGACGACGTCGAGCTCGGTCTCGAGGCTCTTCGCCTCCTCGACGGTGATCACGCCCTCGTTGCCGACCTTCTGCATCGCCTCGGCGAGCATCCGACCGATCTCGGTGTCGCCATTGGCGGAGATCGTCCCGACCTGGGCGATCTCTTCGCTGGTCGTCACCTTCTTCGAGCGCGTCTGGAGATCCGCCACCACGGCCTCGACCGCCATGTCGACGCCGCGCTTCAGGTCCATCGGGTTCATGCCGGCGGCGACCGCCTTGGCACCCTCGCGCACGATCGACGCGGCGAGCACGGTCGCGGTGGTCGTGCCGTCGCCGGCCACGTCGTTCGTCTTCGAGGCCACCTCGCGCACCATCTGCGCGCCCATGTTCTCGAACTTGTCGGCGAGTTCGATCTCCTTGGCGACGGTCACGCCGTCCTTGGTGATGCGCGGCGCGCCGAAGCTCTTGTCGAGGATCACGTTGCGACCCTTCGGCCCGAGCGTGACCTTCACGGCATCGTTGAGGATCTGGACGCCCTTGAGCATCCGGTTGCGGGCGTCGGTCGAGAACTTGACGTCCTTGGCTGCCATCTTCGTACCTCGTTGGAATTCCTGGGACCTGGCCTGGTCAGGCGGCCTTCTTGGTCGCGACCGGGGTCTCGATGATCCCCATGATGTCGCTCTCCTTCATGATCAACAGCTCCTCGCCGTCGATCTTGACCTCGGTGCCGGACCACTTGCCGAACAGGACGCGGTCCCCAGCCTTGACGTCGAGCGGCTGGATCTCGCCCTTCTCGTTGCGCGCCCCGGGGCCGACGGCGATCACCTCGCCCTGCATCGGCTTCTCCTTGGCGGTGTCCGGAATGATGATGCCGCCCTTGGTCTTCTGCTCCTCCTCGACGCGGCGGACGACGACGCGGTCATGGAGCGGGCGGAAACTCGTGGCCATGAGCCCTAACCTCCGGCTGTTGTGACGATCGGCTCAACGATGTTCTGTTGCTAGCACTCGCGGTCGACGAGTGCCAAACGCGTGCGGCATTTAGGCGCCCGCGCGGCCGCCTTCAAGAGGCATTCGAGGCGCTGTCAGCAATCCCCGACGCCGGCTGCTAAGCCGTTGATCTAGATCACAGTTCGGCCGCGATTCACTTGACGTTCACGGTCGGCGCGGCAGAGTTGAGAGTGGTCACGGCAGGAGGTCGACCATGGATCGGCACGAGGCGATGCGCCTGCAGCTCCGGGGCTACCGCTTGGCGACGGCGGAGATCCTCTACCGTCTGCCGGATCACCCGAGCCTGCTGCAGAGCTTCGTCTGGCAGCATTACGACCTGCATCCGGACTTTCCGGTCCTGCGCCGCTTCCTCGATCATTGGCGGCGGAACATCGAGGCGCGCCTGCATTCGGTGCGCGTCACACGGACCGGGCTCATCACGGCGAGTGGGTACCAATCGGTCGACGAGGTCATCCAGATCCACTGAGGCATCGTCGATCCGGCCACCTCACCGCAGCGAGCGCGCCACCCGCCGCCGGCGATCCCCGAACACCGTCAGTGGACGTCGGCCCAGATCCGCCGCTTGTAGGCGTACAGCAACGCCGTCAGTACGATCAGGAAAAGCACCACCTTGATGCCGGTCTGCTTGCGTTCCTCGAGCTTCGGTTCGGCCAGCCAGGTGAGGAAATAGGTGACGTCGGACGCCATCTGCGCCACGGTCGCCTCGGTACCGTCGGCATACTCGACCGCGCCGTCGCTGAGCGGTGGCGGCATCGCGATCAGATGCCCCGGGAAATAAGCATTGTAGTAAAGCCCGTCCGGGACCGCCATATCGGCCGGCGGCTCATGATAGCCGGTGAGCAGCGCGTATAGATAATCTGGTCCCTGGGGCCGGGCCTTGGCGATCAGCGACAGATCGAGAGGATAAGCGCCGCCCATCGCCGCCCTGGCCGCCTGCTCGTTGGCGAACGGGCTCGGCCAGCGATCCGACAGCCGACCTGGCCGTTCGTACATCTCACCACCATCGTCCGGCCCGTCGACAACGGTGCGCTCGGCCGCGACCGCACGGACCGTCTCCTCGTCGAGACCGATGTCCAGCAGGTTGCGGAAGGCGAGGAACCGGACCCCGTGACAGCCGGCGCAGACGTTCTGGTAGACCTGGAAACCGCGCTGCGCCGCGGCGCGGTCGTAGGTGCCGAAGATGCCGTCGAACGACCAGCTTCGCGATGGGACAGCCACGCCCTCGGCCGCCGCGGCGGCGTGAGCCAGCCCAAGAACCAAGCCGATGGTGGCGAGGGTTCCGCGCCAAGCGAGAATCATTCGCGTCACTCCGCCGGCTGTGCCGCGAGGCCGCCCGAGCGCGGCAGGACCGGCTTGGTGATGCTGTCGGGCAGGGGCAGCGGCCGCTCGATCTTGCCGAGCAATGGAAGCAAGACCAGGAAGTGGAAGAAGTAGTAGAAGGTCGCGACCCGGCCGAGGGTGATGTAGATACCCTCGGGCGGCTTCGCGCCGATGTAGGTCAAGAGCACGCAGTCGAGCACCAACACCCAGAACAACACGCGGTAGATCGGTCGGAAGTTGGCGCTGCGCACCCGCGATGTGTCGAGCCACGGCAGCAGGAACAGGACCCCGATCGAGGCGAACATCGCGATCACGCCCATGAGCTTGTCGGGGATCGCGCGCAGGATCGCATAGAATGGCAAGAAGTACCATTCGGGCACGATGTGCGCGGGCGTGCTCAGCGGGTTGGCCGGGATGTAGTTGTCCGGGTGCCCGAGCATGTTCGGCGCCCAGAACAGGAACGCCGAGAAGAACAGCAGGAACACGCCGATCCCGAACAGATCCTTGACCGTGTAGTACGGATGGAACGGGATCATGTCCTTCTTGCGTACGTCGATCCCGACAGGGTTGTTGGAGCCGAACTGGTGCAGCGCCATGATGTGCAGGACGACGACCGCGACGATCACGAACGGCAGAAGATAGTGCAGCGAGTAGAAGCGATTCAGGGTCGGATTGTCGACCGAGAAGCCACCCCACAGCCAGGTCACGATGGATTCGCCGAAGACCGGCACCGCCGAGAACAGGTTGGTGATGACCGTCGCACCCCAGAAGCTCATCTGCCCCCAAGGCAGCACGTAGCCCATGAAGGCGGTCGCCATCATCAGGAGCAGGATGACCACGCCGAGCATCCACAGGAGCTCACGCGGCGGTTTGTACGAGCCGTAGTAGAGGCCGCGGAAGATGTGGATGTAGACCACGATGAAGAACATCGACGCGCCGTTGGCGTGGGCGTAGCGCAGCAGCCATCCCCAATTGACGTCGCGCATGATGTGCTCGACGCTGTCGAAGGCCATGCTGGTGTGCGGCGTGTAATGCATCGCCAGGACGATGCCCGTCATGATCTGCAGCACCAGCACGAGCCCGGCGAGCGAGCCGAAGTTCCAGAAATAGTTGAGGTTGCGCGGGGTCGGATAGCCGGGGCCGACCATGTTGTAGGCGATGGTAAAGATCGGCAGGCGGTCGTCGACCCAGCGCACCAGGCCGTTCCTGAACACCGGCTGCGTATGGTTGCCGCTCATGCGTGGCGTCCCGTTGCGTGGCTCTGGTCTGGCGCGCCCGGCCGTCAGCCGATGCGCACGACGTCGTCGGAGAGATACGTGTAGGTGGGCACCGGGAGATTGGCCGGCGCCGGTCCCTTCCGGATGCGGCCGGAGGTGTCGTAGTGCGAGCCGTGGCAGGGGCAGAACCAGCCACCGAACTCGCCGCGAGGCTCGGTCGGCTTGTTGCCCAGGGGCACGCAACCGAGGTGCGTGCACACGCCGACGACGATCAGCATCTCGGCGCGCTGTGCCCGTTCCGAGTCCGGCTGCGGATCCGGCAGCGCAGAGAGCTCGACATTCTCCGCCTCCTCGATCTCCACCGCCGTGCGGTGTCGCACGAAGACCGGGCTGCCGCGCCACTTCACGGTGATCGCCGAGCCTTCGGGCACCTGCGAAACGTCGACCTCGGTCGACGACAGGGCGAGCACGTCGGCGGACGGATTCATGCTGTCGACCAGCGGCCAGACCAGCGCTGCGGCGCCCACCGCCGTGGTCGCGAGCGCCGCCAGCTCGAGAAAGTCACGCCGCGTCTCGCCGGCGCCTTGGACCGCCTGATCGGCCATCAGCTAAATCCTTGCGATAAGCGCCCGCCAGTGTTCGAGGCCGCAATCTATGGACCGCCCCCATGAGCGACAAGCGACCTTTGGTCGCAACGACGAGCTGCCACCGGCCCCTCTCGGTCTCGCCGTCTGGCAACCCGACCGGCCGCACAATCTCGGGGCACTGGTCCGGCTCTGCGCCTGCTGGGGCGTGCCGCTGGACATCGTCGAGCCGGCCGCGTTCCCCCTCGACGACCGCCGGATCCGCGAGGCGGCGCTGGATTACGGCCGGCACGCGCGCTGGCGGCGTTTCATCGACGGCGATAGCTTCGTCGCCGCGCGGCGCGGCCAGGGGCGGCGTCTCGTCCTGTTGAGCACCACCGGGCCGGTCCCCTACCATCATGCTCTCTACGGCGAGGACGACGTGCTGATCCTGGGCAACGAGCGTCAAGGCGTGCCGCCGTGGGTGCACGCCGCCGTCGACTTGCGTGTGCGCATCCCGCTCCTGCCGGGGCGACGCTCGCTGAACGCTGCGATGGCCGCGGCGCTCGTGCTCGGCGAGGCGCTGCGACAGCTCGGCTGGCTCGATGAGCTGGCGGGCGTGAGCGCCGCGCCATGAGCGCCCGCGCGCTCTGCGATCCGGCGCATCCGGATGCGGTCGCGGCGACGCGCTGGTTCGAGACCCTGCGCGACCGGATCTGCGCCGCGTTCGAGGCGCTCGAGGATCGCTTCGCAGGAGCAGATGCGGCGACGACCACGCCGGGGCGCTTCGAGCGCCAGGCATGGGACCGCCCGGGCGGCGGGGGCGGCGTGATGGCGGTGATGCGCGGCCGCGTGTTCGAGAAAGTCGGGGTCAACGTCTCGACCGTGTGGGGCGAGTTCAGCCCCGAGTTCCGCCAGCAGATTCCCGGTGCCGCCGAGGATGGCCGGTTCTGGGCCAGCGGCATCTCGCTCGTCGCCCACCCGCGCTCGCCGCATGTCCCGCCGGCGCACATGAACACGCGGCACATCCGCACGACCCGCACCTGGTTCGGCGGCGGCGCCGACCTCAACCCGATCTACCCCGACGACGCCGACACCGCGGCCTTCCACGACCGGCTGCGCGCGGCCTGTGACGGCTACGGCCCCGATGCCTATGAGCGCTTCAAGCGCTGGGCGGACGATTACTTCTTCATCGCGCACCGCAACGAGCCGCGCGGCGTCGGCGGGATCTTCTACGACTATCTGGAGGGCGAGCACGAGCGTCAGTTCGCCTTCACCCGCGCTGTCGGCGAGGCCTTTCTCGACATCTATCCGCGCCTCGTCGCCCGCCACATGGACCGGCCCTGGAGCGCCGAGGAGCGCGCGCATCAGCTCGTCCGGCGCGGCCGCTACGTCGAGTTCAACCTGATCTACGATCGCGGCACGCAGTTCGGCCTGAAGACCGGCGGCAACCCGGAGGCGATCTTGATGTCGCTGCCGCCCGCGGTCGCTTGGCCCTGACCGCGCACGAGGGAGGCGCCCCACCATGGACTATACCAAGCTGTCGGCCGGCCAGGACGTGCCGAACGAAGTCAACGTGCTGATCGAGGTGCCGCTGCGCGCCGATCCGATCAAGTACGAGTTCGACAAGGCGAGCGGCTGCATCTTCGTCGATCGCTACCTCTACACCAGCATGTTCTATCCCTGCAATTACGGCTTCATCCCGCAGACCCTGAGCGACGACGGCGATCCGATCGACGTCATGGTCATCGGTCGCATGCCGGTGCTGCCCGGCGCCGTCTTGCGCGCGCGACCGATCGGCGTGCTGCTGATGGAGGACGAGGCCGGGGGCGACGAGAAGGTCCTGGCCGTGCCGATCGACAAGATCACCCCGGTGCACCGTGCGGTGCGCAGCTACAAGGACGTGCCTGAGCTCGACCTCGCCCGGATCGCCCACTTCTTCGAGCACTACAAGGATCTCGAACCCAACAAATGGGTCAAGGTGATCGGCTGGGGCGACGTCGCCGAGGCGCATCGGCTGATCCTGGAGGCGGTCGAGCGGGCGAGCGCGCAGAAAGGCTGAGGACGGTCGAGTCGCCCACCGGCGGCCGCCGGTGGGCTCAGGACCTTGCGTGGCCCCCGGCAAGGTCGGCGGCGGCCGAGCGGCGAGCAGGAGCGCGCCCTGCCGCCGTCATGGGCACGGACCCGAGCGCGTCGGCCGGCACCGGGCAGCCCCTGTGCCGCAGCGATGGCGGAGCGTCCTGCACGTGCGCCGGCCCGTCGCCGACCGGGTTGGCCGGGCGGCCCGATCGTCCTACGTCCGCGAGGTCGAACGTCCCACAACCCGCCACTCACGCCGCGAGTCTCCGATGCCCCTGCCCGAGCCCGCGCCGCGCACGCTGATCCATCGCCGTGACGTAGTCTGCCGTGGCTTTCGCCGCGACGACGGCCTCTGGGACATCGAGGGCCGGCTCACGGACAGCAAGACCTACCCTTTCGACAACGAGCAGCGCGGCACGCTCGAGCCGGGCGAGCCGATCCACGACATGTGGCTCCGCCTGACCGTCGACGACGAACTCGTGGTGCGCGCCGTGTGCGCTGTCACCGAGGCCGCGCCGTTCGCCGTCTGCCCGGCGATCGCGCCGGCCTTTGCCAAGCTCGAGGGTCTACGTCTCGGACCGGGCTTCCGCCGGGCCGTCCAGGAGCGTCTCGGCGGTGTGCAGGGCTGCACCCACCTCGTCGAGCTGCTCGGCCCCGTCGCGACGACCGCCTATCAGACCGTCGCACCGCTGCTCGCCCGTGAGCGCCCGGCTCGCGACCACGCGCGGATGCCGCGCCACATCGATCGCTGCCACGCGCTCGCCCGCGACGGGGAGATCGTGCGGCGGCACTATCCGCGCTGGTACAGCGGCGCTGCGGCCGACGCCCCGCCGGCGGAGCGCTGAACGGTTGCGGGCCGGCTCAGGACGTCTCGCCGCTCCGCTCGGCGAGAACCCGCGCCAGCGCGCACAGCGCCTCCTGCTGGCGGCGGCTCGGGACCGCAGCAAAGCTGCGCGCCAGCTCGAGCAGCAGGCGCTGCTGCGGGCTCGGCTTGAAGTCCGCCGCGTCGCCAAGACCTTCGAAGAAGTACCCGACGTCGACGCCGAGCGTCTTGGCGATCAGATAAAGCCGACCCGCCGCGATCCGGTTGATACCGGTCTCGTATTTGTGCGCCTGCTGGTAGGTGACGCCGATCAGCTCGGCCATCTGCTGCTGGGTCAGGCCGAGCATGACGCGCCGTTCGCGCATGCGCTGGCCGACCCAACGGTCGACGTCCTGCGGCCGTGCCCGGCCCGGACGCGCACCCGTCACCGGCTTGGTCTTGACCATGGCCATGGGGCTCCGCCTATCCTCGTCCTGGGGATCACCGCGGCGGAGCCACCGATCGGCGCCGCCCGTCTGGCCGCTCAACCTACGCGTCAGGTGTTAAGCGAGCGTTAAGCGAGAAGCGCGAGCTTGGCTCTGCAACCGAAGGGCGGGCGTTGTACCGCGCTCGCGAAGCGACGCCGTTGTGGGCAGCGCGGGCCGGATCATCGGCGAGGTGGGATCGTGGACGACGTACGCGACAGGCTCGAGGACATCTTGCGGCGCGTCTTTCGACCGGAGCGCCTGGAGGTCGTCGACTTCTCCGCGGCGCATGCCGGGCATGACGGGGCCCGCCCCGGGGGACAGACGCATTTCCGGGTGGAGATCGTCGCCGCCGCCTTCGCCGGGCAGAACCGCCTCGCACGCCAACGCCTGGTCATGGAGGCGGCGGCGGAGCTGCTGCACGGCGAGATCCACGCCCTGACCGTGCGCGCCGTCGCGCCCGGCGAAAGCGGCGGCCCGTGAGCGCGCAGGCGAGCGTTGCCGGCCCTCGCGCGGCCAGCCATAGTCCGGTCATGGACAGGGATGGAGACGCCCTATCCGGCCGACGGCCGGGGCGCATGCCGCCGCGGCGGCCGGTCGAGCCGTGCGGCTGCGCTTGGCCGGGCTGCAGCGCCGCCGGGGACTATCCCGCGCCCGAGGCGCGCGACCGCCTGCGGTCGTTCCGCTGGTTCTGCCTCGAGCATGTCCGCGCCTACAACCTGGCCTGGGACTATTTCGCTGGGATGACCGGGCCGGAGATCGAGGCGCATCAGCGCGCCGACACGACCTGGCACCGGCCGACCTGGCGGTTCGGCACGCGCGCTGCCGGGCACGGCCCGCGGATCCACGACCCGTTCGGCTTCTTCGACGCGGCAGGTGAGCCGGTGGGGCCGGGCGTCGCGCCGACCGTGAGCCGGATGATGGCGGTGCTCGAGCTCGAGGTCGGGTTCACCCTGGCCGACCTGAAACGGCAGTACAAACGGCTGGCCAAAGCGCATCACCCGGACCTCAACGGCGGTGACCGGGGTGCAGAGGAACGGTTGAAGTCGATCATCGCGGCCTATAGGTATCTGTTGGAGCACCGCGCCTACGCCTGAGCGCCGGCGGTGCGCGAGGCGCCTCACCCAGGACAGGATCGGCCGTCCGGCCTTGCTCCCGGAGCGGCCGGCGGCGGAGTGATGGAGAGTTCGGCGTGTATCCCGAAACCCCTGCTGCGGACGTGACGGCCGAGATCGACCTGCCGCCCCTGCCGGACGCGCGCATCTCGGTCCGCGACGCGTTCGGGATCGATTCCGACCTCGAGGTCGGCGCCTTCAGCCGGCGCAACGATTACGTGCCGGACCTCGACAGCACGTACCAGTTCGACCGCGACACGACCCTGGCGATTCTCGCCGGCTTCGCCCACAACCGACGGGTGATGATCCAGGGCTACCACGGCACCGGCAAATCGACCCACATCGAGCAGGTTGCGGCCCGGCTGAACTGGCCGTGCATCCGCGTCAACCTCGACAGCCACATCAGCCGGATCGACCTGATCGGCAAGGATGCGATCGTCCTGCGAGAGGGCAAGCAGGTCACGGAGTACCGCGAGGGCATCCTGCCCTGGTCGCTGCAGCGCCCGGTGGCGCTCGTCTTCGACGAGTACGACGCCGGTCGCCCGGACGTGATGTTCGTCATCCAGCGCGTGCTGGAGAGCCAGGGCCGGATGACGCTGCTCGATCAGAACCGGGTGCTTCGCGCGCACCCGTCGTTTCGCCTGTTCGCGACCGCCAATACGGTGGGGCTCGGCGACACCTCCGGCCTCTACCACGGCACGCAGCAGATCAATCAGGGTCAGATGGACCGCTGGTCGATCGTGACGCAGCTCAACTATCTGGCGCATGACGACGAGTGCCGCATCGTGCTGGCCAAGCTGCCCGGCTGGGACACGCCGAAGCTGCGCAAGCAGATCTCGCAGATGGTCAACCTCGCCGACCTGACGCGCAACGGCTTCGTCGCCGGCGACCTGTCCACCGTCATGTCACCGCGGACGGTGATCACCTGGGCCGAGAATGCCGACATCTTCGGCGATGTCGGCTTCGCTTTCCGGGTGACGTTCCTCAACAAGTGTGACGAGGCCGAACGTCACATCGTGGCCGAGTACTACCAGCGCTGCTTCGGTGTCGAACTGCCGGAGTCGGCCGCCAACCTGGTCTACGCCTGACCACCGACGCCCGTGGCCGCCGACAACGACAAGGCCCCCCTCGGCGAGTTCCAGCGCGCGGTCGCCGCTACGGTGCGCGCGCTCTCCGGCGAGCCGACGCTCGACGTGGCCTTTCGCGGCGCCGAACGACGCCGCGCCGGCGGACCCATGCCGGCCGGCGCGGTCCGGCTCGGGCCACCACGCGCCGAACTGGGACCCGAGGAGGTGGCACGCGTGCGCGGGGAGGCCGACCTCGCCGCACTGCGGGTGCGTTTCCACGACGATCACCTGCATCGTCGCTTCGCGCCCCAGGGCGAGGTCGCGGCGCTGCTCTACGACAGCCTTGAGCAGGTCCGTATCGAATGCCTGGGCTCGGCGGACATGGCCGGGGTGCGCAGCAATCTCGACGGCGCCCGGCGCGCTCGCGGGGTGACGGGCGAGCGTGGCCGCGACGCTACGCTGGCCGAGGTGATCGAGCTGTTCTCACGCGAGCTGCTAGCGGGCTACGAGCTCAGCCCGGCGCAGCGCGAGCTCCTCGGCGGCTGGCGGAGCTGGCTGCAGGAGAGCGTCGCCGGCGAGCTCGCCCCCCTCCAGGGCTGCATTGGCGAGCAGGAGCGCTTCGCCCGTAACGTCCGGCATATGCTCGCGCATCTCGGGCTCAGCGAGGAGCTGGCCGAGCGGCCGGAGAACGGCGAGCCGGAGGCGGACGGTGACGAGGAGCGGCAACCGCAGCCCGCCGAACCGGCCGACGACGCCGACGGTCAGGACGCCGAGGTCAGCGAGGAACGTCAGGGCGAGGCCAGCGAGGAGGCGAGCGCGCAGAGCGAGGAGCGCGCCGGTGAGAGTGACAGCGAGGAGCTCACCGAGGCGGAGACCGGCGGCGAAGACGAGGCGGACGAGGACACCCGCCCGAACCGTCCGAACTTCCTGCCGCCGGGCGGCGAATCGCTCGCTTATCGGGTGTTCACCAACGCCTTCGACGAGGTGGTGACGGTCGAGGAGCTGTGTGGGCCGAGCGAGCTCGCGCGGCTGCGCGCGCAGCTCGACCAGTCGCTGATTCGCTTCCAGAGCATGATCGGGCGCATGGCCAACCGCCTGCAGCGCCGACTGCTCGCGCAGCAGCAGCGTTCCTGGCTGTTCGACCTCGACGAGGGTCTGCTGGATACGGCGCGACTGCCGCGCGTGGTGATCAACCCGGCGACCCCGCTGTCGTTCAAGATGGAGCGCGACACCGACTTCCGCGACACGGTGGTCTCGCTGCTGATCGACAATTCCGGCTCGATGCGCGGCCGGCCGATCGCCGTGGCGGCGATGAGTGCTGACATCCTCGCCCGGACGCTCGAGCGCTGCGGCGTCAAGGTCGAAATCCTCGGCTTCACGACCCGAGCCTGGAAGGGTGGGCAGGCCCGGGAAGCATGGCTGCGGGCCGGCAAACCGGCCAACCCGGGTCGCCTCAACGACCTCCGCCACATCGTCTACAAGGCCGCCGACGCGCCCTGGCGACGGGCGCGGCAGGCCCTCGGGCTGATGCTGCGCGAAGGGCTGCTCAAGGAGAACATCGACGGCGAGGCGATCCTGTGGGCGCATGCGCGGCTGATGGCGCGCGCGGAGCAGCGGCGGATCCTGATGGTGATCTCCGACGGTGCGCCGGTCGACGACAGCACGCTGAGCGCCAATCCCGGCAATTATCTCGAGAAGCACCTGCGCGAGGTGATCGGCTGGATCGAGAGCCGCTCGGCCGTCGAGCTGCTCGCCATCGGCATCGGCCACGACGTCACCCGCTACTATCGCCGCGCCGTCACGATCTCCGATCCGGAGCAGCTCGGTGGCGCCATGCTCGGCCAGCTCAGCGCCCTGTTCGAGCCGGACGAAAGCCGCCGGGGCGGACAGCGTGGCCGCCGCGCGGCCTGAGCCATTCTCGGCGCGGCACGCCAGGGTCGCAGAGGGAGCCTCACCGATGTCGAGAGCGATCGCCGTGGCCCTCCTGGCACTTGGCCTGGCGCTGCCAACGGCGGCGGAGTCGCCGCCCTGGACCGTGCTCACCTTGTCGGAAAGCGCGCAGCGTCAGGTGCCCGCCGACCGGATCACGGCGGTGCTGCGGCTCGAGGAGCAGGGCGAGGATGCCCGCGTCGTCCAGGGCGAGATCAACCGGCGCATGGCGCAGGCCCTCGAGCTCGCTCGGGCGCAGCCGGAGGTGCAGGTCGAAGGCGGAAGCTATTCGGTCAGCGCAGCAACGCCGTCGCCGGAGCAGCGCGCCAAGCCGGTCTGGACCGCGGTGCAGCACATCGCTCTCGAGGGCGGCGATTCCGGCCAGGTGCTGGCGCTGGCCGGCGCGCTGCAGGATCTCGGCTTCCTGTTCACCGACCTGCGCCAGCATCTGAGCCCCGACCGCCAGCGCGAGGCGCGCGAGGCGCTGCTGCGCGAGGCCAGCGCGCGCCTGCGCGCGACGGCGGACGCGCTCGCTGACAGCCTCGGGCTGAGTTTCACCGGGTGGAGCCGCGTTGCGCTGGTCGGCGCCGGGCCCGAACTCAGATTCGCGCGCAGCGCCATGGCCGCGGAGGCGTTCGACATGCCGGCTACGGCCGGTGCCGAGATCGCCGTGAGCGTGACCGTCGAGGGCGAGGCGCGGCTGATGCGGCTGCCCTGACCGCTCGCTACTCGGCGGCGCGGGCGAGCTTGGCCTCGTTGTTGCGCCCGCCGCCGTCGCCGATCGCGTCGTAGGCGGCGATCGCCGCGATGTTGAGGATGTCCGACACGGTGGCGTTCATCGGCAGGATCTGCACGGGGCGCGCCAGTCCGACGAGCAGCGGGCCGATCACCGTGCCGCCGCCGAGCTGCTGCAGCAGGCGGCTCGAGATGTGCGCGGTGTGCAGCGCCGGCATGATCAGCACGTTCGCCGGCCCCTTGAGGCGCGAGAACGGGTAGAGCGCCATCAGGTCGGGGTCGAGCGCGACGTCGGCGGCCATTTCTCCATCATACTCGAAGTCGACGCCACGGCGATCGAGCTCGTGGACCACGTCGCGGATCCGTGCCGCCTTGCTGATCGGCGGGTTGCCGAAGGTCGCGAAGGAGAGCAGCGCCACGCGCGGCTCGAAGCCCATCCGCCGCGCCATGCTCGCGGTCTGCGTCGCGATGTCGGCGAGCGTTTCCGTATCCGGCAGCTCGTGCACCATGGTGTCGGAGATGAACACGGTGCGCCCGCGGGCGACCATCACCGTGAGGCCGAAGGTCGGCTCGCCGGGCTTCGGGTCGACGACGCGCAGCACGTCCTCCAGCGCATCGCGGTAGTTGCGGGTCAGGCCGGTGACCATCGCATCGGCGTGGCCGTGCGCCACCATGCAGGCGGCGAAGATGTTGCGGCCCTGGTTGACGAGGCGCTGGCAGTCACGGAACAGCAGCCCGTTGCGCTGCTGCCGCGCATAGAGGTACTCCGCGTAGCGGGTGTTGTACGGGCTCAGGCGGGCATTGTGGATCTCCACCCCGTCGAGGGTGGCGATGCCCATCTGCTGCATCGTCTGGCGGACCCGGTCCTCGCGACCGATCAGGATCGGCGCGCCCATCCCGCTGCTGCGCCAGGCGAGCGCGGCGGAGATCGTCTTCTCCTCCTCGCCCTCGGCGAACACCACCCGCGGCTGGTGCTGCCGCACGCGGTCGAAGATCATCTCCATGCGGCTCGCCGTGGGATCGAGCCTGGAGCGCAGCTCGGCGTGGTACCGCGCCTCGTCGGCGATCGGCCGGCGGGCGACGCCGGACTGCATGGCGGCGCGGGCGACGGCTTCCGGCACGGCGGTGATCAGGCGGGGGTCGAACGGGGTCGGGATCAGGTAGTCCGGCCCGTAGCGCAGGCGCCGGCCACGGTAGGCGGCGGTAACCTCGTCCGGCACCTCCTCCCGGGCGAGCGCGGCGATGGCGTAGGCCGCAGCGACCTTCATGGCGTCATTGATGGTCGATGCGCGCACGTCGAGGGCGCCGCGGAAGATGTAGGGAAAGCCGAGAACGTTGTTGACCTGGTTCGGGTAGTCGCTGCGCCCGGTGGCGACGATCGCGTCGTCGCGGACGGCGCGCACCTCCTCGGGCGTGATCTCGGGATCCGGATTGGCCATCGCGAAGATGATCGGCTTCGCCGCCATCGAGGCGATCATCTCGGCGGTGAACGCACCCTTGACCGAGAGGCCCATGACCACGTCCGCGCCGGCCAGCGCCTCGGCCAGCGTCCGCGCCTCGGTCGGCACCGCGTGCGCCGACTTCCACTGGTTCATGCCGACGGTGCGGCCCTGATGGATGACGCCCTTGGTGTCGACCAGCAGGACGTTGCCATGCGGCATCCCCATGGCCTTGATCAGCTCGGCGCAGGCGATGGCGGCAGCACCCGCACCGTTGATGACGAGGCGCGTGGTGGCCAGCGAGCGCCCGGTGAGATCCAAGGCGTTGATCAGCCCGGCGGCGGCGATGATCGCGGTCCCGTGCTGGTCGTCGTGGAACACCGGGATGTCCATCGCCTCGCGCAGGCGCTGCTCGATGACGAAGCACTCCGGTGCCTTGATGTCCTCGAGGTTGATGCCGCCAAAGGTCGGCGCGAGCAGGCGGACGCAGGCGACGAACTCGTCGACATCCTCGGTGGCGACCTCGAGGTCGATCGCGTCGATGTCGGCGAAGCGCTTGAACAGGACGGCCTTGCCCTCCATCACGGGCTTGCCGGCGAGCGCCCCGAGGTTGCCCAGGCCGAGGACGGCCGTGCCGTTGGACACAACCGCCACGAGGTTGCCTTTGGCCGTGTAGTCGTAAGCGCGGTCGGCGTTGGCGGCGATCGCGAGGCAGGGCGAGGCGACGCCCGGGCTGTAGGCCAGCGAGAGGTCCCGCTGCGTGGTCAGCGGCTTGGTCGGAGTGATCTCGATCTTGCCTGGCCGGCCGCGGGCGTGGAGTTCCAACGCCTCCTCGGCGGTGACGTGTTCGCCCGGCCGCGCCGTCGCGCCGGCCTCCGTCCGCTCGCGCTGCGCTGACATCGCCGTGCCTCCCGGCCCGACCGCCGTCGACGGCGCGGGCCGCGGGCGGTCGCCAGATGACCTAGGGTTCTACGGGGAAGGCATGGGAGAGCGCAAGAAACCCACGCCTCCCCGCGCTGCGCGGGGCGCGAGGAGGCGTGGCAATCGCAGCGCGATGGTCAGGCAAAGTCCGCGAGGACCAGGCTCGACACGCCGACCAGCGTCAACGTACCTGCACCCGATCCGGCGACGAGTGCGCCGATATCGAGGACAAGATCCGCACCGATCAGGGACGAGAAATCGTCCTGGTCGTCGACGACGTCGTCGTCGAGCGTGTCCAGCGCGTCGAACAGATCATCGACCGTGGCGAAGCCGGCGAGCACGCGGAGCAGGTCGTCACCGGCGACGAAGTCGGTGATCGAGTCGACGTTGTCGGCGCCGTCATAGCTGTAGATGAAGAGGTCGGCATCGCCGCCGCCGGCCAGCGCGTCGTTTCCGGCGCCGCCATCGAGAGTGTCGGCCCCCGCGCCGCCGTCCAGCACGTCGTCGTCGGCGTTACCGAACAACCGATCGTCGCCGTCATCGCCGGCGAGCGTGTCGGCGCCCGTCCCCCCAAACAGTGTGTCGCCGTCCTCGCCGCCGGCGAGCGCGTCGTCCTGATCACCGCCGTCGAGCCGGTCGGCACCGTCCTCGCCGAAGAGCGTGTCGGCGCCGGACTCGCCGTAAAGATGGTCGGTGCCGACACCCCCGTCGAGAATGTCGTCGCCGGTCCCGCCGAAGCCACGATCATTGCCAGCGCCAGCGACGAGCAGGTCGCCGTCGCCGCCGCCATAGAGCGCGTCGTTGCCGTCGTCGCCATAGAGCTCGTCGAGCCCGGCGCCGCCCCAGAGGGTGTCGATGCCGACCCCGCCGAACAGGAAGTCGTCGTCGTCGCCGCCGTCGAGCCGGTCCGTGCCGGCGTCGCCACTGAGGAAGTCGCGTCCCGCCTCGCCGCGCAGGCTGTCGTTGCCGTTCCCGCCACTGACGAGATCGTCGCCGCTGCCGGCGAACACCGTGTCGTTGCCGCCGAGACCCTCGACCAGATCGTCGCCGCCCAAGGTCCGGATGACGTTGTGCGCGCTGCTTCCCTGCACCTCGTCGTCGTGATTGCCGGTGATCACGTTCTCGATCGAGACGAGCGCGTCGACGCCCTGATCGGCGGACCCGCCGGGACCGGTCTGCAGATTGACGAACACGCTGCCTGTCGCGGTGCTGTAGTCGGCCGTGTCGAACCCGGCACCGCCGTCGAGCAGGTCGTTGCCGGCATCGCCGCGCAGCGTGTCGGCGCCGTCGCCGCCACGCAGCACGTCGCTACCCAAGCCGCCGAGCAGACGGTCGTTGCCGGTTCCGCCGATCAGCAGGTCGTTACCCGCGCCGCCGAAGAGCGTGTCGTTACCCGCCTTGCCGTCGATCGTGTCATTCGCGGACGTGCCAGTCAGCGTGTTGTTCCCGGCGGTACCGTTGATCACTGCCATGTCCGGATTTCCCCCGTCCTTGTGGTCGGGACCGCGCGTCGGGCCGCGATCCGTTCTCGTTCACGGTACGGCCGTCAGCATCCGTCCGGTGCCTATGAGGTTCTGCTGGAACAGATCGCCGCGGTTGGGATCGCACTTGCCCGCAGCGAAGCCGGCCTGCCCGACCGCGGGCAGGCGGATCCTCGCGTCGTCCGCTTTCCCGTCGCCGTTGGCATCCGCGTTCTTGTGCCCGTTCGGGAGGATCAGCTCAGGGTGATCGAACGGCGCCGCATGGCAGGCGACCCGACGATCGGTCAGCGCCAGTAGGAACGCGACCAGCGCATCCTCCTCCTCCTCGGTCAGGCCGAGCGAGGTGATGTCGGGATCGAGGTTGCTGCCGCCGAGCCCGGGCCCGAGCGGCCGGCTCTGACCGAGCGGGCCGCTGCCGCTGCTGTCGCCGGTGCTCGTGCTGCGCACGTCGCCACCGCGGTTGTAGAACCGCACGACCTGATGCAGCGTCGCCTGGCCGCCATTGTGGAAGTAGGGCGGCGTCAGGGCGACGTTGCGCAGGCCGGGCGTCTTGAAGGCGCCGTCGACGGCGACGCGTTCGCCCGCCGACGGCGCGACGGCGCAGTCGGTGTCGTCGACCGGTACCTCGAAGGTGCACGGATCGACCTGGAACCGGTCGGGTGCGCCCCGGCCCTGCAATAGGTCGAGGTACTGCCGGGTGAAGGAGAGCGGATTGCCGTACGCATCGGTACCGCCGAGGCCCACGTCCTCGTGGGTCGGACGGACGCCGATGTTGTAGAACCCGTTGTCGTAGAGTGCGATCCCGCCGTCGCCCATGAGCATCCGCTCGACCAGCCCCTCCTCCCGCTGCTCGGGCAGGAGGTGGATCCCGGCCTTGGTCAGCTCCGGCCCGGCATGGCAGGCGGCGCAGCGGCCCTTCCCCTCGAACAGCGCTAGGCCGAGCTGCTCCTGGGGCGTCAACGCCGCGCTGTTGCCCTCCATAAAGTCGTCGAACGGCGTCTGGTCGGAGATCAGCGTGCGCTCGTAGGCGTCGACGGCGAGCCCGAAGAACAGCGAGAAATTGAGCTCCTTCTGGGTGAAGCCGCCGGTCGCGTCGGCGACCAGGGTGCCGGTCGGCGTGATCCGCCACTTGCCGGCGCCGCTCCACCATTCGCTGCGGAACGCCCGTTGCACCATGAAGTCGTAGGTGACGATCAGGCCCTTGCCGGTGCTGGCGGCGAGCCGGCCGACCGGCCCGCCCGTGCCGAGCACGCTGTCGCTCGCATGCACCTTCTGCAGCCGCAGCGCCTTGACCGGCAGGAGCTTGCGGCCGATGTGCGGGAAGCCGTGGCCGCCGCAGGCCATCTCGAAGCTGCTGTTCGGCGGGCCCACCGCCTGCGACGCCGCGCTCATGTTCTCGAGATCCAGCGCCTGCAGCACAAGCGGGCCGCCCGGCGACCGCTTCACCACCCGCGCGGCCGGGTCGCCGAGGATGTCGCGGCGGCCGAACACGCTCACGCCGTTGAAGACGTTGTTCGCCCGGCCGTCCCAGAAGTTGCGGAAGTTGAAGACCGCGTTGATCACGGTGGGCGTGTTGCGCGGCTCGACCTTGCGCACCCGCTTCACGCCGCCGGCAGCGTGGATGACGAAGATGTCGTCGGTCCCCGGCGCGCAGAAGTCGCGCACGACGCGGCCGAAGCGGACCCGCGAGGCGAGCCCCATGAAAGTGCCGTCGAACACCCCTTGCGAGGACACGACGTCGTTGCTGTCGTACAGGATGGCAGAGTCGCGGTTCAGCTCGTCGGCCAACTGGCGCAGCGGGAAGTCGGACGGGATCAGGGCGAGGTTGGCGCGTGCGGCGCGCCCCGTGAGATCGAGGAACCCGCCGCGCGTCAGCCCGGCCGAGCCGGTGGGAAAGATGCCGCCGAACTTGTCGTCGGCGGCGGGCCGGGCGAGCAGCCCCGGGCTGAGCTGGTTGACCTGCCGCGGATCGGCGCCGGCGTGGAAGTGGCAGGTGGCGCAGGCCTAGCCGTCACTGCCGAGCTGACTGTCCCAGAACAGCGCCTTGCCGAGCGCCACGAGCCAGCGCCGGTCGGCGACAACCGCGTTGTAGGCGGCCGGCGGCGGCCCCGGCGGCTGGACGCCGCGCAGCGAACCCAAGGGTTCGGCCGGCTCGACGCCGGCCGCATCGCTGGCAAGTGTGAGGACCAGCAGCGCCGCCGCCGGCACCATCGCGCCCGCCCGCCAAACTCGTCCCACCTTCGTGCCCCCGCGCCATTTACTCTAACCATTATTGCAACGACAGATCTGACCCAGCAAGCTGTCAATAGCGTGGTTGTTGTTGGGTCTCCCCCAAGTTAACACCTGAAGTTGTGCTGCCTGATCGTTGAGCTGCGCTGGCTCTTGGCACAGACGGGTCTCGCCGCCATCTAGACTTGGGGTCGCCTCGCGAGGTCGTGATGAACGTCGTACGTACCGGAATGCTGCTGGCGGCGCTTACCGCGCTGTTCCTCGCCTGCGGCTGGCTGCTCGGCGGCCAGCAGGGCGCGATGATTGCCCTGCTGATCGCTCTCGGCACCAACCTGTTCGCCTACTGGAACAGCGACAAGATGGTGCTGAGGATGCACAATGCGCGGCCGGCCTCGCCGGCCTCGGCACCCGAACTTTATCGCATGGTCGAGACGCTGGCCCGGCGCGCACAGTTGCCGATGCCGGCGGTCTATCTCATCGAGACCGACCAACCCAACGCCTTCGCCACCGGGCGCAACCCGGAGAACAGTGCGGTCGCGGTCACGCGCGGCCTGCTCCAGTCGCTCGACCAGCGCGAGGTGGCGGGCGTGATCGCCCACGAGCTGGCCCACATCAAGAACCGCGACACGCTCACCATGACCGTCGCCGCGACCATCGCCGGGGCGATCGGCTTTCTCAGCCAGTTCGCCTTCTTCATGGGCGGGTCGCGCAACGGCGAGCGCGCCAACCCGGTTGCGATGATCCTCGTCATGCTGCTCGCCCCGCTCGCCGCGACCCTGGTCCAGATGGCGATCTCGCGGACCCGCGAATTCTCGGCCGACCGGCTGGGCGCCGCGATCGCCGGCGATCCGCGCGGCCTCGCCAGCGCGCTCCAGACCATCGAGCGGATCGCGACGCGGACCTACGTGCCGACCGCCGAGCGCAACCCGGCGACGGCACATCTGTTCATCATCAACCCGCTGCACGGCGGCGCGCTCGCCGGCCTGTTCCGCACCCACCCGCCGACCAAGGAGCGGATCGCCCGGCTGCTCCAGCTGGAGCGGACCGCGGCGCCCACCAGCGCCGGCAGCACCGGCCCATGGGGCTGAGCATCAGCAGCGCGCCGCCTTGACCGCCTCCCTCGCGCTGGTCATCTCGCCGGCCTAGGCACTTTCCGGCAGGCGAGGCAGACGATGAGCGTTCCCACGAGCGTCCACCCGGCGCATGGGCCCTACGCCAGCGGGCTCGACAAGACCGAGGCCAATTTTGCGTCCTTGACGCCGATCACCTTCCTCGAGCGTGCCGCCGACGTGTACCCGCAGCGAACGGCGGTGATCCACGGGACCCTCCGCTACAGCTATGCCGAGTTGCGCGCGCGCAGCCGCCGCCTCGCCTCGGCGCTGCGCGGTCGCGGTGTCGAGCCCGGCGACACGGTGGCGGTCATGGCACCGAACACGCCGGCCATGGTCGAAGCACATCACGGCGTGCCGATGGCCGGAGCGGTGCTGAACGCGCTCAACACGCGCCTCGACGCCGCGACGATCGCCTTCATCCTCGAGCACGGTGAGGCGAAGGTCCTCCTGACCGACACCGAATTCGCGCCGGTGATCCGCGAGGTGCTGGCGCGGCTCGAGCGCCGCATCCTGGTGGTCGACATCATCGACCCGATGCACGAGGGACCCGAGGAGCGGCTGGGCGAGCTCGACTACGAGACGCTCTTGGAGGAGGGTTATGCTGACACCCCGCCGCTCTGGCCGGCCGACGAGTGGCAGGCGATCGCACTCAACTACACCTCCGGGACGACGGGCAACCCCAAAGGTGTCGTCTACCACCATCGCGGCGCGTGGCTGAACGCGGTCGGCAACGCGCTCGTCTGGGCGATGCCGCACTTTCCCGTCTACCTCTGGACCCTGCCGATGTTCCATTGCAACGGCTGGTGCTTCCCGTGGACGATCTGCCTGCAGGCGGGCACGCATGTCTGCCTGCGCAAGGTGGCGAGCGAGACGATCTACGCGGCGATCGCCGAGCACGGGGTCACCCATCTCTGCGGTGCGCCGATCGTCATGGGGATGATCGTCAACGCGCCGGAAGCCCTGCGCCGGCCCTTCGCGCACAAGGTGCGGATGATGACGGCGGCGGCCGCGCCGCCGGCGGCGGTGCTCGAGCGGATGGAGCGGCAGGGGATCGAGGTGACCCACGTCTATGGCCTCACCGAGGTCTACGGTCCGGCCACGGTCTGCGCCTGGCAGGGGGACTGGGCGGGGCTTGACGGCACGGCGCGCGCCGCGAAGCTCGCCCGCCAGGGCGTACGCTATCCGGTCCTCGAAGGGCTCGAGGTGATGGACCCGGAGCGGATGGAGCCGGTCCCGCGGGACGGTGCCACGCTCGGCGAGATCATGATGCGCGGACACATCGTGATGAAGGGCTATCTCAAGAACCCGACGGCCACGGCGACGGCCTTCGCCGGTGGCTGGTTCCACACCGGCGATCTCGCCGTGATGCACCCGGACGGCTACCTCGAGATCAAGGACCGCTCCAAGGACATCATCATCTCGGGCGGCGAGAACATCTCCTCGATCGAGGTCGAGGGGGCACTCTACCGTCACCCCGATGTGCTGGAGGCCGCGGTCGTCGCGCGGCCCGACGCGACCTGGGGCGAGACGCCCTGCGCCTTCGTCACGCTGCGCGAGGGCGCCACGGTGACGGCCGAGGAGCTGACCGAGCATTGCCGGCGCGAGCTGGCGCGCTTCAAGGTGCCACGGCACTTCGTCTTCGGCCCGCTGCCCAAGACCAACACCGGCAAGGTCCAGAAGTACCTGCTCCGCGAGCGGGCGCGGGAGATCGCCGGTGGCTGAGCCGAGGCGCGTTGCCGTGCTCGGCACCGGCACGGTCGGGGCGAGCTGGGTGGCGTACTTCCTGTCGCGTGGCTTGGCCGTGTCGGCGTGGGATCCGGCCGAGGGCGCCGAGGAACGGGTGCGGACGCGTATCGCTGCGGCGTGGCCGGCGCTGGAGCGGCTCGGGCTGGAGGCGAACGCGGATCCCGGCGCGTGGCAGTTTCACCACGACCCGGCCGATGCCGTGCTGGACAGCACCTTCGTGCAGGAGAACGCACCGGAGCGTCTCTGGCTGAAGCGTGAACTCTACGGCCGGATCGCCGCGGCCCTGCCCGCCACCGCGATCGTCGCCTCGTCGAGCTCCGGCATCATGCCGTCCGACCTGCAGGCCGGGCAGCCCTTCGCCGATCGGCTGGTCGTCGGCCACCCGTTCAACCCACCGCATCTGATCCCGCTGGTCGAGGTGGTCGGCGGGCGCGACACGGCTGCGGTGACGGTCGACGCGGCGGTCGACTTCTATCGCCGGATCGGCAAGCGGCCGATCCGCCTGGGCAAGGAGGTGCCGGGCCATCTCGTCAACCGCCTGCAGGCGGCCCTGTGGCGCGAGGCAGTGGACGCGGTCGCGCGCGGGATCGCCAGCGTCGCGGACGTCGATGCGGCGATCGCGCACGGGCCGGGGCTGCGCTGGGCGCTGATGGGGCCGCACCTGACCTTCGCGCTCGCCGGCGGCAGCGGCGGGATGCGGCATTTCATGGAGCACCTCGCGCCGGCCGTGACCTCCTGGTGGACCGACCTGCGCGAGCCGCAGCTGAGCGACGAGCTGAAAGCCCAGATCATCGCCGGCATCGACGCCGAGGCGGGCGGCCGCACGCCGGATGAGCTGGCCGCCAAGCGTGACGAAGGCCTCGTGGCGCTGCTCGAGCTGCTCGCCCGCTGGCGGGACGCCCCGGAGCGCCCCTAGCCTCCGGCGATTGGGGCGCAGGAGTTGCGGACGATCAGCTCGCACGCCAGCGTCTCGCGAACCGGCGCGCCGGCGTGACCGGCAATCCGCGCGAGAAGCAGGCGTAGCGCCGATTCGCCGATCGCCGCGACCGGCTGCCGGACCGTGGTCAGACGCGGGTTGAAGGCGTTGGCCCAGGGGAAGTCGTCGATGGCCGCGACCGAGATGTCAGCCGGGCAGGCGAGGCCGAGATCGGCGATCGCCCGCATCACGCCGATCAGCATATGGTTGTTGGCGACGAACAGCGCGGTGGGACGGGGTTCGCTGCCGAGGAGCTCGCGACAGCTCGCATAGGCCTCGGCCTCGCGGAACGCGCCTTGACCCACCGGGGCGGCATCGGGGTCGAGGCCGCGTTCCCGCAGCGCATCCGTGAACCCACGCAGCCGTTCCGCCGCGGGCAGCAAGTGCGGCGGGCCGGCGACCGCGCCGATGCGCCGATGACCGAGCTCCAGCAGATGCGCGGTCGCCAGGTAGCCGGCACGTCGGTTGTCGATGACGACCAGATCCGCCGCGACGCCAGGGGCGGCGCGGTCGACCATCACGATCGGCAGACCTGCGAGGGTGCGCGCGTTCGGCCCTTCCGGACCGGGCTCGCCGACCGGGCACCAGACCAGCCCGGCGACGCGGTGCGTCCGCATCAGCCGCAGATAGGTCAGCTCCTTGGCCGGATCCTCGTCACTGTCGCACAGCAGCACGGCGTACCCGGCGCGCTGTGCCGCGGCCTCGACGACGCGCACGAGCTGGGTGAAGAACGGGTTCGTGATGTCCGGGACGAGCAGGCCGAGCAGCGCGGTCGTGCCGGTCTTGAGGCTGCGCGCGACCCCGTCCGGCGCGTAGCCCAGTTCCTCGACCGCGCGCCGGACCCGTGCCTGGAGTTCGGGGCTGACCGGGGCGCTACGGTTGAGCGTCGCGGAGACCGTGGCCGTCGAGACGTTCGCAAGCTTCGCTACATCACGGATCGTAACCATACCCGCCCACTCGCACCGCGCGGCGGCTCTTGCAAGCGACGCAGGGATGCGGAATCCTGCACTAAACGATTAGAGTCGGACTCCTCAGGGGGGTGCGTCAACATGTACACGAGGCAGGCTCTGCGCGAGCTGGGCGTCAATGGACCCGTGTTGACGGCCGGCCAGATCGCCGAGCTGGACACGCAGGGCTTCACCGTCGTCGAGAACGTCTTCACGCCCGAGCAATGCGCGCTCATGGCGGCCGAGTTCGACCGGCTGCACGCGGTCGAGGGCGAGCGCGGCGGACACGAGGTCCACATCGAGCCCGGTGCCCCGCGCGTCTCCAACATCTTCAACAAGTCGACGGCCTACGATGTGTGCCTCGCGGCACCACCGATCCTCGAGGCGGCACATCGCCTGCTGGGCGAGATCAAGGTGCACGGGGCGAACCTCCGCGACCCGTTGCCGGGCCAGGGCCATCAGCCGCTGCACTGCGACGTACCGAAGCGGTTCGAGGACGACTGGTGGATCATCAACGCCATGATCCTGATCGACCCGATGACCGCCGACAACGGTCCGACACGGGTGATCCCCGGCTCGCACCGCTGGGCCCCGATCAACGTACCCGAGGTCAACGCCGCGGACTGGGAGCCGGCGCCGCCGACGTCCGAGGACCTCGCCCGCATCCCGGCGGACCTCGAGGCCCCGTATCCGGGCGAGGTC
The DNA here is from genome assembly GCA_937995535.1 of uncultured Alphaproteobacteria bacterium. Taxonomy (GTDB): domain Bacteria; phylum Pseudomonadota; class Alphaproteobacteria; order Geminicoccales; family Geminicoccaceae; genus CALKJU01. The sequence continues at coordinate 16,114 of CALKJU010000029.1, read as the reverse complement.
CACGCCCAGGGGCCGGCCGGCGCGGTGGTCATCTGCAACGGCCATCTCTGGCACAGCGGGACCACCAACCGCAGCGGGGCGCGGCGGCGGATGCTGCACCTCACCTACACCCGCCGCGACCTGCCGCAGCAGCTCGTGCAGCGCGACTACATGACACCGCAGCTCTACGCGCGGATGAGCCCGCCGCTGCGCTGGCTGCTCGACATCGAAGGCGAGGAGCCGACCGTCCGTCGCTCGGCGGCGAGCGGCCGCACGACCGGGCGCTGGCCGCACTGACGGCGGCTCACCCCGAGCCGAGCAGTGCTGCCACGATCGCCTCGCGCTCCGCGGCGAGATCGCCGCGGGGCATGGGCCTGCCGACCCGGCGGTACCAGTAGCCGGCATTGCCGAGGTCGCCCTCGACGCGGTGCAGATGGGCGTGCACCCAGTCGTGGTGCGGGTCACCCTCGCACCGCTGGACGATCTGGTGCGCCTGCTCCCACTCGCCACGCGTGGCATGCCATAACGCCACCAACGGCGGCGACAGCCCGGGCGGCGGTTCGCTGTTCTTGGTGCTCAGGGTGAAGGCGGCGAGGTCCATGCGCCGAGCATCGCACGGCATGCTCGCCTTGGCGACGGCGTTGGCGCTCGCGCCGCTCGCATCGGCCGCACCCGTAGATCTGACCGATCGCGTCCGCGCCGAGACGAGCCTCGCCAGCGAGATCGCCGCCGCCTGTGCCCGCTACTGCCAAGGCAACCACCGCGCCGGCAGCCTGCGCCGGGTCACCGCCGAGCGGCTCGACGCGCGGCACATCGCGCTGCGCGGCGAGGCAGCGCTGCGCAGCCGGCAGGTCCAGGAGGCGCCCGCCCTGCTCGGCGGCGCGCTGGGCGGACCCCTGACCCTGTTCGACTACACGGTGAGCGTCGAGGTGCACGGCGTTCTCGACCTCTCGAGCTGCGTGCTCGAGCTTCGGAGAGTGCGCGTGGCCAATGATCGCTTCGGCTTGGCCGATCGCATTCGCGAGCAATTGGCCGGGTCGCACCGCGTCCCCGACTGCCAGCGGCTGCTGCGTGGAGTCTGACCCTCGATCCATCGCGCTTTCCCGTTTGTCAGGCGCGCCGCCGCTGTTGCATCCTTCGGCCCACGACGTCGCCGGGGCAACCGGCCGGAACAGGGGAAGATCATGACGAAGCACAAGCTCCGGATCGCTGGTCTGGCCAGCGGCCTGACCATCTGCGCGGCCGTGGCGCTGGCAGCGCCCATGACCGAGATCGGCCCCGGCGAGGGGTTCGTCGATATCGTCGCTTGGCCGGGCTACATCGAGCGTGGCGAGACCGACCCCAGCTTCGACTGGGTCACCGACTTCGAGGCGCGCACCGGCTGCAAGGTCCGCGTCAAGACCGCCGGCACGTCGGACGAGATGGTGGCGCTGATGAACGAGGGCGGGTTCGACCTGGTGACCGCCTCGGGCGACGCTTCGCTGCGCCTGATCGCCGGCAAGACGGTGCAGGAGGTCAATGTCGACCTGATCCCGAGCTGGGGCACGGTCGATGCGCGGCTGCAGAACGCGCCCTGGCACACCGTGGACGGCAAGCACTACGGCACCCCCTACCAGTGGGGCCCGAACGTGCTCATGTACAACACCGAGGCGTTCAAGGGCCAGCCGCCGACCTCGTGGAACGTCGTCTTCGAGGAGATGACGCTGCCCGACGGCAAGTCGAACAAGGGCCGTATCCAGGCCTTCGACGGCCCGATCCACATCGCCGACGCGGCCAACTACCTCATGTTCCACAAGCCCGAGCTGGGCATCAAGGACCCCTACGAGCTGACCGAGGAGCAGTATCAGGCGACGCTCGCGCTCCTGCGCCAGCAGCGCGCCATCGTCCATCGCTACTGGCACGACGCCTTCGTGCAGATCGACGACTTCACGAACGAGGGGGTGGTCGCCAGCGGCTCCTGGCCGTTCCAGGTCAATCTCCTCGTCAGCAAGGGCCAGCCGATCGCCAGCGTGATCCCGCAGGAGGGCGCCACCGGCTGGGCCGACACGACGATGATGCACGCCAACGCGCCGCATCCGAACTGTGCCTACATGTGGCTGGAGCATTCGCTGAACCCGAAGCTCCAGGGCGACCTCGCCGCCTGGTTCGGCTCGGTGCCCGCAGTGCCGGCCGCATGCGAGGGCAATCCGCTGCTCGGCGACAAGGGCTGCGAGACCAACGGCATCCAGAACTTCGAGAAGATCCACTTCTGGCGCACGCCGGTCGCCAAGTGCGCGAGCCAGCCCGAGGGGTGCGTTCCCTACTACCGCTGGGTCACCGACTACATCGCGGTCCTCGGCGGTCGCTGACGCTGACCCTAGCCACGTCACCCGGGACCGTCCGCGGGTGACGTGGTCGCTGCCGCGCTGCGCATGAACAGCCCCGCCGTCACCTTCGAGCGCGTCGCCCGGCATTTCGGCGAGGTCCGCGCCGTCGACGACGTCAGCTTCGAGATCCGCGACGGCGAGTTCTTCGCCATGCTCGGACCGTCGGGGTCGGGCAAGACGACCTGCCTGCGTCTCGTCGCCGGCTTCGAGCAGCCGGACGCGGGCAGCATCGCCATCCATGGCCGGCCGATGCGCGGCGTGCCGCCCTACGAGCGGCCGGTGAACACCGTCTTCCAGGACTACGCGCTCTTCCCGCACATGAGCGTGCTCGACAACGTCGCCTACGGGTTGATGGTCAAGGGTGTGGCCAAGGGCGAGCGGATCCGGCGCGCCGAGGCGATGCTCGAGGTGGTGGCGCTCGGTGGCTATGGCGGACGCCGGCCGGCGCAGCTCTCGGGCGGCCAGCGCCAGCGCGTGGCACTCGCCCGGGCGCTGGTCAACGAACCCGAGGTGCTGCTGCTCGACGAACCCCTGGGTGCCCTCGACCTCAAGCTGCGCCAGCAGATGCAGGTCGAGCTCAAGGCGCTGCAACGCAAGGTCGGGATCACTTTCGTCTACGTCACCCACGACCAGGACGAGGCGCTCGGCATGAGCGACCGGGTCGCGGTCTTCAACCACGGCCGCATCGAGCAGGTCGGGACACCCGAGGAGGTCTACGAGCACCCGGTGACCGCCTTCGTCGCCGGCTTCGTCGGCGCCGCCAACCTCGTCGACGCCGATCTCGCCGCCCGGCTCACCGGCCGCCCCGAAGCCTTCGCGCTCCGCCCCGAGCGGATCGAGGTCGAGCCGGCCAACGGCGCCGACGTGCTCGTCGAGGGGACGGTCACCGATCGCCGCTACCACGGTGCGGCGACCCGGCTCGACGTGACGCTCGACGGCGGCCAAGTGCTGATCGTCGATCGCGGCAACGGCGCCGGCGGCCCGTTGCCCGCCGTCGGACAACGGCTGCGCCTCGGCTGGAGCGCCGCTGCCATGCAGCCCCTCCCCAGGGGCATCACCGCGTGAGCACGACCGCGCCCCTGGCCCTGCCGCTGGGCCGGTCGGCGCCAGGCGCTGGTCGGCGGCTGTCGACCTGGCTGTGGCGGCACGGCCAGGTGCTGACGCTGGTCCTCCTCCTCCCGCCGCTGCTCTGGCTCGGCGTGATCTATCTCGGCTCGCTCCTCGCCCTGCTCGCCCAGAGCTTCTTCTCGCTGGACGAGTTCACTGGCCAAATCGTCTACGAATGGTCGTTGAGCTCCTACGCGCAGCTCCTCGGCCAGCGGGCCAATCTCGACATCATCCTGCGCACCGTGGCGATGGCCGCGGCGGTCACCGTCGCCGCCGCGCTGATCGCCTTCCCGATCGCCTACTACGCCGCGCGATTCGCCGGCCCGCGCGCCAAGGCGCTGTTCTATCTCGGGATCATGCTGCCGCTCTGGTCCAGCTACCTGGTCCGGGTCTATGCCTGGAAGCTGATCCTGGCGAAGGAGGGCATCGTCTCCTGGGCCGCCGCCGCCACGCATACGACCTGGCTGCTCGACGCGATCCTGGCCCTGCCGGTGATCGGCGGCCCATCGCTGTCGATCTCCTATCTCGGCATGTTCCTGGTCTTCACCTATATCTGGCTGCCCTACATGATCCTGCCGGTGCAGGCGGCACTGGAGCGGGTCCCGCCCTCGCTGATCGAGGCGTCCGCCGATCTCGGCGCCCGGCCGCGCACGACCTTGTGGCAGGTCGTGATCCCGCTCGCCTTCCCCGGGATCGTCGCCGGCTCGATCTTCACCTTCTCACTCACCCTGGGCGACTACATCATCCCCTACATCGTCGGCACCTCGGCCCTGTTCATCGGCCAGGCGGTCTACATCCAGCAGGGCACCGCCGGAAACATCCCGCTGGCCGCCGCCTTCTCGATCGTGCCGGTCGTGATCATGGCGATCTATCTGACGATCGCGAAGCGCCTGGGCGCGTTCAATGCGCTCTGAGCGCGCCGGGCTCGGGCTCAAGCTCGCGGCCGGGCTCGGCCTCGCCTTCCTGCACGTGCCGATGCTGTTCATCCTGCTCTACGCCTTCACCACCGAGGACAAGAGCTACCAGTTCCCGCCACCGGGCCTCACCCTGCAATGGTTCGCCGTCGCCTGGGGCCGGCAGGACATCTGGAACGCGCTGTGGCTCTCGGTCCGGGTGGCGGCGGTCGCGACCGCCCTGGCGCTCGTGCTCGGTACGCTCGCCGCCGCGGCGCTGTGGCGGGCACGGTTCTTCGGCCGCGATTCGATCACGCTGCTGCTCGTCCTGCCGATCGCGCTCCCCGGCATCGTTACCGGCATCGCTCTCCGCTCGACCTTCGGTCTGCTCGAGATCCCGTTCAGCTTCTGGACGATCATCGTCGGCCACGCGACCTTCTGTGTGGTCGTCGTCTACAACAACGTGATCGCCCGGTTCCGAAGGACCTCGAGCTCGCTGATCGAGGCGTCGATGGATCTCGGCGCCGACGGCTTCCAGACCTTCCGCTACGTCGTCCTGCCCAACATCGCGACCGCGCTGCTCGCCGGCGGGATGCTCGCCTTCGCGCTCAGCTTCGACGAGGTGATCGTCACCACCTTCACCGCCGGCCAGCAGACGACGCTACCGATCTGGATGCTGTCCGAGCTGGTCCGGCCCCGGCAGCGGCCGGTGACCAACGTGGTCGCGGTGTTCGTCATCGCCGTGACCTTGGTGCCGATCCTCTGCGCCTACTGGCTGACCCGCGGCACCGAGAGCGTGGCCGGCGCCGGCAAATGACAAAGGAGACCGCTCATGCAGACCGACCTCCTCATCAACGGCCGCCTCGTCCCGGGCGAGGGCGCGCCCGAGGCGATCCTCGACCCGGCCACCGGCCAGGAGATCGTGAAGGTGCCCGAGGCCTCGACGGCCCAGATCGACGAGGCGGTGGCGGCCGCGGAGGGCGCCTTCCCGGCATGGGCCGAGACGACGCCGGCCGAACGCTCGGGCCTGCTGCTCGAGCTGGCGCGACGCATCGAGGCCGAGGGCGACGCCTTCGCGGCGCTCGAATCCCGCAACTGCGGCAAGCCGCCGGCCCGCGCCCGGGAGGACGAGATCCCGGCGATCGTCGACTGCTTCCGCTTCTTCGCCGGCGCCGCCCGCTGCCTGCCCGGGAGCGCCGCCGGTGAGTACCTGCGTGGCTTCACCTCGATGATCCGGCGCGATCCGGTGGGCGTCGTTGCCTCGATCGCGCCTTGGAACTACCCCTTGATGATGGCGGCCTGGAAGCTGGCACCCGCGCTCGCCGCCGGCAATACGGTGGTGCTCAAGCCGTCCGAGCAGACGCCGCTGACGACGCTCCGGCTGGCCCGCCATCTGGCCGGGATCTTCCCGCCCGGCGTGGTCAACGTCGTGACCGGCCGCGGCGAGAGCGTCGGCGCTCCGCTGGTCGGGCACGACCGGGTGCGCATGGTCTCGCTCACCGGCGACGTCGCCACCGGCGAGAAAGTGCTGGCGGCCGCCGCGCGCAGCCTGAAGCGGACCCATCTCGAACTTGGCGGCAAGGCGCCGGTGATCGTGTTCGACGACGCCGATCTGCAGGCGGTCGTCGCCGGCCTGAGGATGTTCAGCTTCTACAACGCCGGCCAGGACTGCACGGCGGCCTGCCGCGTCTATGCCGGCCCGAAGATCCACGACCGACTGGTCGCCGATCTCACGGCGGCGGCGGCGTCGCTCAAGTGGGGCGACCCCTCAGGCGAAGGGATGGATATCGGCCCGCTGATCAGCGAACGGCAGCGCGCCCGCGTCGCCGGCTTCGTCGAGCGCGCCAAGGCCGCCGCGCATATCGAGGTCACCACCGGTGGCCGACCGGGCTCGGGCGCGGGCTTCTTCTTCGCGCCCACGGTGGTCTCCGGGGCCCGGCAGGAGGACGAGATCGTCCGCAAGGAGGTGTTCGGGCCGGTAGTCTCGGTGACCCGGTTCAGCGACACCGAGGAGGCGATCGCCTGGGCCAACGACAGCGAGTACGGTCTCGCCTCCTCGGTGTGGACCAAGGACGTGTCGCGGGCGATGCGCGTCGCTGCCCGGCTCCAGTACGGCTGCACTTGGATCAACACGCATTTCATGCTGTGCAACGAGATGCCGCACGGCGGCCTCAAGCGCAGCGGCTACGGCAAGGACATGAGCCTCTACGCGCTCGAGGACTACAGCGTCGTCCGGCATGTCATGGTGGCGCACTGAGGCTCGGGCGGCGCTCGACGAGCCCCCACCTCAGCGGCGCGGCGGCGCGAGCAGGTCACGCAGCGGCGTCGGCTCGCCGCGCTGCTCGCCGCCCATCTCGATCAGCGTGAGGCCGGTGCCGGTGCGGGCGAAGACGAAGGTCCGCTCACCGAACCCGATGCACGCGTCCTGACCGAAGTCCGACATCCGGTTGAACGGCTCGTAACCGTAGCGGACCGACAGCACGAGCCGCTCCGGCGTGTCCGCGAGCACCGTGTGACCGGTGATCGCACGCATCCGCATGATCGTGCAGCCGGCGTTGCGCTCCATCGCACGGGCCTCGTAGAGGCGCCGGATCTGCTGCGCCGCGCCCGGGAACTCGGCCAGCTCCGGGGCGAAGGTGCAGGCCGCGAGGATCACGACGAGAGCCGCGAGGACGAGCCGCCGTGCGGCACTCATCGCATCACCGAGCCTGGCGGCAGCTCCCGTTGCGGCCCGGTCATCGAGCGTACGCTTGTGGCTACCGCGGCGCCGTTCGTGCCACCGACGGACTTGGCCACGACGAAGGTCCGCTGCGCCCAGCCGGTGCAGCCGCCCGTGCCGCCGCGCCCGACGATCCGCCCCGGAAAGAAGGTGTCGTCGAAGTCGCGCATGCCCTCGTCGACGTAGCGGTAGCGCACGTCGAGCACCAGCCGGGTCGGGGTGTCCTCGACCACGTCGTAGCCGGTGATGAACATCTGCGGCTGGGTGCAGCTCGCATTCTCCTCAAGAGCGCGCGACCGGTAGAAGCTCTCGACCTGGAATTGTAGGCCCGGATAGCCGGCAAGGGACGGCCCTCGGGCCAGCTCCGCGCAAGCGCCGAGAGCCACCGCGCCGAGCACCAGCATGGCTACACGCCCAAGGTCGCGCATCATGCCGCCATCTCCCGCTCCGCCGGCGCCACGCAGCGCGCCGGCAGCTGGAGCACGAATGTCGTCCCTGCCTCGGAGGTTGCCAAGAGGCTGATGTCACCGCCCTGAGCGCGCATCAGCTCGCGGGCGATCGCGAGGCCGAGCCCGCTGCCGTCCGGCTTGCCCGTGGCCGAGAACGGCTGGAACAGATGCTCGCGGACCGCGTTCGGCAGCCCGCCGGCATTGTCCGCGACCGTGATGCGGATCCCCTCGGACCGGACCTCGGCGGCGATGGCGATCGCGCCGCCGCGCTCCGCCAGGGCCTCGCGCGCATTGCGTACAAGGTTCAACAAGACGCGGTAGAGCTGATCGGGATCGGCCTGCAGGACGAGATCGGCCGGCACCTCGTTCCGCTCCTCGACGCCCGGTGGCGGACCGGTCTCGAGGACGTCGCCGACCAGCCGGTGCAGCGCGAACCGGCGCGGCCGTGACGGCGCGGGCCGCGAACGCGCAAAGCTCAGCGTGTCGGCGCAGAGACGCGCCGCGCGCTCCAGGGCCTCGATCAGACGAGGTGCGACCTTGCGAACCGCCGGGTCGGCGCTCGCGTCCAGCCGCTCCGACAACAGCACACCGGAGGCCAGGATGTTGCGCAGGTCATGATGGACGCGCGACACGGCGGCGCCCAGTGCAGCGAGGCGCGTCTTCTGCTGCAAGGCCTGCCGGACGCGGCGCTGCATCTCCGCCAGCTCGCGCTCGACGATCCCGATCTCGTCACGGCGGCGGCTCGGCAGCAGGTCGCCGGCGGCGTCCTCGGGCTGGTCGCGGAAGCGCTGCACGGCAGCGCTGAGGCGAGCGAGCGGCATGACGATCATGCGCCGCAGGCTGAGGAAGATGGCCAGCGCCACGATCAGCGAGAGCACGATCGAGAGCGCCAGGATGCGCCACGAGTAGTCGAGCATCGCCATGCGCAGGGGCGCCTCCGGCAGGACGATGTCGACCACCGTGGTGGGGTAGTAGGGCGATGTCCCGACCACCCGGATGGTGCGCGTGCCTGGCCCGACAAGTGTCGCGAGGCTGTCGACGATCATCCGCCAGGCACCGGCCTCGCGCAGGTCGTAGACCTGATCCACGCTGGTCTTGCGCCCGAGCATCACCTGACCGAACGGCCGCCAGAGCGTGATCGAGACGACCCCGGCATGGCTCAGGAGCGCGGCCTCGAGCTGCGGCGTGACCGAGCTGCGATCGCCGAGATCGACACTGAGGCTGGCGAGATGCGCCGCGGCCAGCCGGGCCTCCAGGAAGGTCGCGCGGAACCGGGCGATCGACGGGATGAAGATCAACACCTCGCCGAGCAGCACGAACACGACCGTCAGCGCGAGCAGCCGGCTCGACAGCCCGCGTCCGGCTCCGGGGCGGTCAACGCCGGTCGTCATGCCGTCGCGTCATCTCGGATGCCTGGATGGCACGTTCTTCTAACAAGAACGGCGCGGATGGCCAAACGGATGCGGGGTCAGACGCCTGCGGCGTCGTTGAGGGCCCAGTCGTAGTCATGGCCGTCGATGCGGCGCCGCTTCTCCAGCTCCATGGCCAGGTCGGGGTTCGCATAGGCCTTGAGATGGCGCAGTACACCGTCGTCGCTGTCGCCGAAATCGGCTCTGAACCACACGTAGATGCTCGACACGACGAGGCGCCCGCCGACGGCGCTCACACCGCGCGGGTGGTTGACGTAGGCCAGCGCCGCAGAGTCGAGCATCCGATCCATCGCCGGCGCGGTGAAGGGCTCGCGCTCCAGGTTCGGGCAGCCGAGCGACGCGCAGTTCACGGCGTAGTGGATCCGTGGATCCTGCCAGATCGGTCGCAGGATCCGATGCTCGATGTCGTCGAGGCTGAGCTCCTCCCCTTCGACGCGCACCAGCTTGGCACCCCACGGGCCGGTGGCGAACAGGCCCGGCGAGATGTCGATGTCGCGGATCGACCTTACCGGATAATGCTCAAGCACGCACTGCACGGTCAGAGCGTTGTAGAGATTGATCCAATAGGCGAGCTGCTCAGGTCGGGCGAGGCGGCTCACCGGTGTCGCCGCGAGCCTGCCAAGGTAGGTCGCAAGGCGTTGCCGATCCCCGGCCGACATCGCGCCATAGGCGAAACGGTTGATCCCGTCCGGCGAGGCGCTCACGTAGGTGCGCAGCACCTCGGCCCAGATGGTATGGTCGACGGCCGTGCGTGAGGCCGGCTCATGGGCCTGCCAGCGCTCCCACAGCTGTGCTTTCGGCGCAGCGCGAGCCGCAGCCGATGCGAGTGCGGCGGCGGCCGCGACGAAGAGAAAGCTACGCCGATCCATGGCCCGGTCAGATCCTCGGTCACACCGTCAATCGGTCACACCGTCAAAAAGCTAGCGTCGCGGCGCGAGCGCGACGACTCACCCCCGCTCACAAGGCGGTGACGGCCGCAGCAGGTTTGACACCCGGATGGCCGGTCCTTATAGCCCAGCGCGGTTTGTCCGATCTCCAGGCAAGGTTTGCACCGTGAAGCGTACCTACCAGCCCAGCCGGCTCGTGCGCAAACGCCGCCACGGGTTTCGCGCGCGCATGGCCACCGTGGGAGGGCGTCGGGTCATCGCCGCGCGTCGCGCGCGTGGCCGGAAGCGGCTCTCCGCCTGAAGGCAGACCGGCGCGGCGGCCGGTCCGTCTCAAGCGCCGGGCGGAGTTTCTCGCCACCGCCCGTGGCCGGCGGACGGGTACGGCGGCGTTCCTGCTCCAGGCCGGGTTGCGCCCCGATGCGTCCGGCATGTCGGGGGTGGGCTTCACGGTGACGCGCAAGCTGGGCGGCGCCGTGATGAGGAACCGTGCCCGGCGACGATTGCGCGCGGCGATCGACAGCCTCCCCTGGGTGGTCTTCGCGCCGGGCTGGAACTATGTGGTGGTGGCCCGAGGCGCGGCTCTGACATGTCCCTTCAGCCAACTGCGCTCCGATCTCGAAGCCTGCATCCGGCGGCTGACGCCGCCCGGCGGGGCCCCGTCGTCCTCCTCCTCAGCGCCCTGATCCACGCCTACCGCCTGCTGCTCTCACCGGTGCTCGGCCCGAACTGCCGCTTCGCGCCCTCCTGCTCCGCCTATGCGCTTGAGGCATTGGCGGCGCACGGCGCTTGGCGCGGCTCCTGGCTCGCCCTGCGCCGCATCCTGCGCTGCCATCCCTGGGGTGGCTCGGGCTACGACCCGGTTCCGCCCGCCCACCGCCATCAGCCGCCCGTCGCCGCCCGGCCCGGGCCGGGGAGTCGACCCGCGCCATGACGGACCAGCGGAACCTGATTCTCGCGATCGTTCTCTCGATCGGCATCATCCTGGCGTTCCAGTTCCTCTACGAGCTGCCCCGGCTGCGCCAGGCCGAGCAGCTGGCCCAGCAGCAGGCGGCGACGCAGCCCGTCCAGCCAGGCCAGACGCCAGCGCCGACGGATGCTGTGCCACCGGGCACGCTGCCGGCGCAGCCCGAGGCCGCTCCCGCAGCGGCGGCAGCACCGCGGCTGCCCATCGACAACGGTCGCCTGCATGGCTCGGTGTCGCTCGCGGGCGCGCGGATCGACGACGTGACCCTGGCCGACTACCACGTCACCGTCGAACGCAATTCCCCCGAGATCGTGCTCCTCCGCCCGGCCGGGCATCCCGACGCCTACTTCGCCGAGTTCGGCTGGGTCGCGGCGACGCCGGGCGTGGTGGTGCCGGACGCGCGCACACCGTGGCGGAGCGACGCGACCGGCCTGCGGCGCGACCAGCCCACGACGCTGCGCTGGGACAACGGCCAGGGCCTCGCCTTCGAGAAGGTCCTCACCCTCGACGACGGGTACATGTTCACGGTCACGCGGCGCGTGACCAACAACGGCGCGGAGCCCGTCACCCTGCATCCCTACGGCCTGATCAGCCGCTGGGGCACGCCGGCGACGATGGGCTTCTACATCCTCCACGAGGGCCCGATCGGCGTCCTCGACGGCAAGCTGCATGAGATCGACTATTCCGACCTGCAGAGCGACGGCAAGGTCGAGCTGCCGAGCACCGGCGGCTGGCTCGGGATCGGCGACAAGTACTGGCTGACCGCGCTGGTGCCCGATCAGGAGCGGCCGCTCACCGCGACGTTCCGCTACACGCCGCACGACGGGCAGCCGCGTTATCAGGTCGACTTCCTCGGCGAGCCAGTGACCGTCGCGCCCGGGGCGACGGTCGCGCTGACCGACCGGCTGTTCGCCGGCGCCAAGGAGGTCGACAAGCTCGACGCCTACTCCGAGAGCCTCGGCATCCCGCTGTTCGACCGCGCGGTCGATTTCGGCTGGTTCTACTTCCTGACCAAGCCGATCTTCCACGTCCTCAACTTCTTCTATCATCTGACCGGCAACTACGGCGTCGCCATCCTCCTGCTCACCCTGCTCGTCAAGCTGCTGTTCTTCCCGCTCGCCAACAAGTCCTATCGGGCGATGAGCAAGATGAAGAAGCTGCAGCCGGAGATGATGAAGATCCGCGAGCGTGCCGGCGACGACCGGCAGCGCATGAACCAGGAGCTGATGGAGCTCTACAAGCGCGAGAAGGTGAATCCAGTCTCCGGCTGCCTGCCGATCGTCGTGCAGATCCCCGTGTTCTTCGCCCTCTACAAGGTGCTGTTCGTCAGCATCGAGATGCGCCACGCACCGTTCTTCGGCTGGATCACCGACCTCTCCGCGCCCGATCCGACCAGCCTCTTCAACCTGTTCGGCCTGATCCCGTGGGACCCGCCGGCGCTGCTGATGATCGGCGTCTGGCCGCTCGCCATGGGGCTGACGATGTGGCTGCAGACCAAGCTCAACCCGCAGCCGGCCGATCCGATGCAGGCCCGGATCATGCTGCTGCTGCCGGTGATGTTCACCTTCCTGTTCGCCACCTTCCCGGCCGGGCTGGTGATCTACTGGACGTGGAACAACGTCCTCTCGATCGCCCAGCAATGGTACATCATGAAGCGCATGGGCGTGCAAAACCCGACGGCGTAGCGGCTACCCGCCGCCTCGCTTGCGGGCCCCGGGCGGTCGGGCGATAGCTCCCCGCGAACACGGGATAAGATCCGCGATGCAACCCGACCTGATCATCCGTGGTGCCAACCTGCCGGACGGGCGGGAGGGGGTCGACATCGTCGTCGCCGACGGGCTCGTGCAGGCAGTCGGGCCGCGGATCCCGGCCGAGGGGCGCGAGGAGATCGACGCGCACGGGCTGCTGGTCACACCGCCCTTCGTCGACGCGCACTTCCACATGGACGCGACCTTGTCGCTCGGCATCCCGCGGCTCAACCGCTCGGGTACGCTCTTGGAGGGCATCCAGCTCTGGGGCGAGCTGAAGCGGGTCCTGACCGTCGAGGCGGTGGTCGAGCGGGCGCTGGCCTATTGCGACATCGCGGTGGCGCAGGGCATCCAGGCGATCCGCAGCCATGTCGATGTCTGCGACGACCGCCTCACCGGCGTCCACGGCCTGCTCGAGGTCAAGCGCCGGGTCGCCCCCTATCTGACACTGCAACTGGTGGCCTTCCCGCAGGACGGGCTCTACCGCTCGCCAGGGGCGCGCGAGAACCTGCGGCGCGCGCTCGACATGGGCGTCGATCTGGTCGGCGGCATCCCGCACTTCGAGCGGACCATGGAGGATGGCCGGCGCTCGGTGGTCGAGCTGTGCGAACTCGCCGCCGAGCGCGGGCTGATGGTCGACATGCACTGCGACGAGACCGACGACCCGCTTTCGCGCCACATCGAGACGCTGGCTGCGGAGACCCGCCGGCTCGGGCTCGAGGGCCGGGTCGCCGGCTCGCACTGCACCTCCATGCACAGCATGGACAACTACTACGCCAGCAAGCTGTTGCCGCTGATCCGCGAGGCGGACGTCGCGATCATCGCGAACCCGCTGATCAACATCACCATCCAGGGTCGCCACGACACCTACCCGAAGCGACGTGGGATGACCCGGGTGCCCGAGCTGTGGGCCGAGGGCGTGCCGGTCGCCTTCGGCCACGACTGCGTGATGGACCCGTGGTACAGCCTCGGCTCGGGCGACATGCTCGAGGTGGCGCACATGGCCGTCCATGTCGGCCTCTTGACCTCGCAGGAGGCGATGCGCCGCTGCTTCGACAGCGTGACCAGCGTGCCGGCGGCGATCCTCGGGCTCGACGGCTACGGCCTCGAGCCCGGCTGCCGCGCCGACATGGTCGTGCTCGACGCCAGGGACCCGGTCGAGGCGATCCGGCTCAAGGCGGCGCGCCTGCAGGTGCTGCGCGCCGGCAAGGTGATCGCGCAGAGCCCGCCTCGCCGCGCCGAGCTGCGGCTGCCCGGACGCCCGAGCGCGGTCGCGCTGCGACGCGGGTGAGGCGAAGCAGCGCGTCGGCTTCTGACAAGCCTGCGCAGCCGGCGGGTGCAGTGCGGTCCAACACAGCACGCTTGTGCGGCCGATCACATACTCCGCAAATACTTGCTGCTGTCCTTCCATCCGGTCGCTCGCGGATAGGCCGCGCGACCGAACAGGCGCGCCGGCTGCGCGGCCGGCGGGTGCTTGTGGAGGGGACCCTCATGGATATCCGTAGGCTCATGCTCGGCGTGGCGGTCGTGGCCTTGGCCGTCAGCATGGCGACCGCGGCCGATGCCGCCAAGGTCAAGCGCCTGCCGACCGGTGCCGGCGAGGCGCAGATCGAGTCGATGCTGCGCAGTGCGCAACCGATGCGGCGGATGCTCGATCGGCTGCCGCGGGAGGTCTCGCAGCCGGCCGAGGCGTTCGGCGGGCCGATGCGCGCGCCGCCCGTGATCATTCCCGGTCAGGACGGACCGCGCGAGGTGCAGGTCGCGCCGCCGGCCGATGGTGCCGGCAGCGGCCGCGCGCCGGAGGATGTCGGCAGCAGCGGGTTCAACTCGATCTACCACTACACCGACAAGCTCGTGGACAACCCACAGGCGGCCTCGTACCGGCCGACCGGCTGGTTCACCTTCGTGGCGGCGAGCGGCGGCAGCTTCCGTTGCTCCGGCTCCCTGATCTCGCGCTCGATCATCGCCACCGCCGGGCACTGCGTGCATCGCGGCGGCGGCGGCAGCTCGGGCTGGATCCGCAGCGGCAGCTTCACGCCGGCCTACAACAACGGTGCCGCCCCCTATGGCAGGGCGAACGCCGATACGGTGGTCACGACCAATGGCTGGTTCAACGTCGGTGCGCTCGATCAGGGCTACGACGTGGCGCTGGTCGTGCTCGGCAAGCGGATCGGCACGACGCAGGAGATCGGCACCGCGACCGGCTGGTACGGCTTCTGCGTCTCCAACTGCCTGCAGCCGTTCTGGTACAATACCCAGCTCGGCTATCCGGCGAACTACTACGGCGGCCAGCGGATGACCGAGAGCCAGCACCTCGAGCGCTCCGACACGCGCGACTACACCTACGGCACCGGCATGGAGGGTGGCTCGAGCGGCGGCCCGCACATCGCCAACCACGGCGCGCTGCAGTCGACCGCCGGCTCGACCGGCCAGTGGCCGTTCCGGAACGTCGTGTTCGCCGCGACCTCGTGGGGCTACGTCAACCGCACGATCAAGATCGGCGGCGCCTCGACGCTGAGCGGCCCCGGCAACAGCAACAATTTCGTGAACATGTACAATACCGCCTGCAACCGTGCCCGGTCGCTGCACGGCACCGGGAGCTGCTCGCTGCTCTGAGCCTCGCCGACGTTCGGTGTGTCAGGTCCCCGGCTCCGGCCGGGGACCTGACCGCTGCCCGTCCCGCTCACGCGGTCGCCGGCGCAGGTTCCGAAACGCCTCCGCGCAGGCCCGCGAGGGGGCGGCCGTCCAGCAGCTCGGGGCGCGCGGTCCCGAGCCACTCGGCGAAGGTCGCCACCGCGTCGACCGCGGCCACGCGGCCCAGATCCCGCCCGGCGGCGATACCAGGCCCGCTGGCGACCAGCCAGCCGTCCGGGCGGTGGTTCCCGGCGCGGCCCGAGACCAGTCGGCGCACGCGCGGCCAGCGCCGCTCGCCGACGCCCGGCCGACGTGCCCCGATGCTGCCCTGGTAGGGCTGATCGCCCCACAGGGCCACGAGATCCGGCAGGACCTGGCGCATCGGCGAAAGCTCGGAAGAGGCTATCCTCGTCTCCGCTGCGGCTCTTGAAGACCGTCAGCAAGCCGTCTGTCCAACCGAACCTATTACGAGAAAATCAGACGGTACCACGCCGCCGTCGGTCGCGTCCGCCTGGCGAGCGACCGGCCGCCTGCGGCCCCAGCGCGCCGAGTTGCCTCTCGATCAGCGGCAGATCGGGGATCGGCCCGGGCTCGCTGTGGTCGAGCGCCGCGCGCATCGCGGCAAGATGCGCCGCCGTCGTGCCACAGCAGCCACCGACGATCCGCGCGCCGGCGTCGCGCGCCAGCCGCGCATAGGCCGCCATGACCGTCTCGGTGCCGGTGTAGTGGATCTGACCGTCACGATATTCCGGAATGCCGCAGTTCGCCTTGGCGACCAGCAGCGCGCCTGGCGCTGTGTCGCGCATCGCGAGGATCGTGGCGACGAGCTGGCTCGGCCCGACGCCGCAATTGGCACCGATGGCGACGGGCGGCGTCGGTAACGCACCGGCCAGGATGGCGGCGTCCGCCGGGGTGAGCCCCATCATGGTGCGCCCACC
>CALKJU010000028.1 GCA_937995535.1 uncultured Alphaproteobacteria bacterium | reverse complement strand
CTCAACGACGCCCAGACCATGATGTATCTGGCGCCCCAGCTCGCGATCTATCCGGGCCTCGCGATCCTGCTCTCGGTTCTCGGGCTCAACCTGCTGGGCGACGGCTTGCGGGACCTCCTGGACCCGAAGCTGGTGCCGGGGCGGTGACCGGCCGTGCTCGAAGTCACCGCGCTCCGCCTCGCCATCGGTCCCGTGGCGATCCTGCACGGGCTCGATCTTTCGCTCGGCGCGGGGGAGCGGGTCGGGGTCGTCGGCGAGTCGGGGTGCGGGAAATCGTTGACGGCGCTGTCGCTCATCGGGCTGCAGCCGGCGCCGGCGCGGCTTTCGGGCAGCATCCGGCTCGGCGGGGACGAGCTGCTCGGGCAGGACGAGGCCGCGTGGTGCCGCGTGCGCGGGCGGCGGATCGCGATGGTCTTCCAGGAGCCGATGACCGCGCTCAACCCGGTCATGGCGATCGGGGCGCAGATCGCCGAGGGCGCCATCCGCCAGCTCGGCCTGTCGCGGGCGGAGGCCGACGTGCGGGTGCGTAAGCTGATGGCCCGTGTCCAGCTTCCGCCCGACGAGTTCCCGCCGACGCTCTATCCGCACCAGCTCTCCGGAGGACAGCGGCAGCGGGTGATGATCGCGATGGCGCTGGCCTGCGATCCGGAGGTCCTGATCGCCGATGAGCCGACCACGGCGCTCGACGTCACCGTTCAGGCCGAGATCCTGCGCCTGCTCGACGGGCTCGTCGCGGAGCGCGGCATGGCGCTCCTGCTGATCACCCACGATCTCGGCGTCGCCGCCGCGATGACCGACCGGATCGCGGTGATGTATGCCGGGCGGATCGTCGAGACAGGACCCACCGACGCGGTCTTCGCCCGCATGGCACACCCCTACACGCGTGCGCTGATGGCCGCCCGGCCGCAGGAGATCTTGCAGGGCGTCGGCAAGCGGCGCCCGCTCGCGAGCATCCCCGGCCAGGTGCCGGTTCCCGGAGACGAGATGCCGGGCTGCCCGTTCGCGCCGCGCTGCCCGCTGGCCGACGACGTCTGCCGCATGGCCGCACCACCGCTGCGCCCGGTCGAGCCCGAGCACCTCGTCGCCTGCGTCCGGCCGGCATGAACGCGGCGCTGCTCAGGGTCGAGGGCGTGGTCCGCGACTATCGCCTGCCGCGAACCCGGCTTCTCGGCACCGCGCCGCGTCGCCGGGCGCTCGATGGGGTGAGCCTCACCATCGCGCCGGGCGAGTGCCTGGGTCTCGTCGGCGAGTCGGGCTCGGGCAAGTCGACGCTGGCGCGCATGGTCATGGGTGTCGAGCCGCCGGACGCGGGCCGCGTGCTGCTCATGGGCCGCGATCTCTATCGCCTGCCGGCGGCCGAGCTGCGCGCGCTGCGGCGGCACTTCCAGATGGTCTTTCAGGACCCCTACGGCTCGCTCGACCCGCGCCAGCGGGTCGGGCGGATCGTCGCCGAGCCGCTCCATGCCTACCACGTCGGTGCCGAGGAAACGTCGCGCCGGGTCAGGGCGGCGCTCGCCGCCGTCGGCCTCGACGCCGCGGCGGCGGCGAAGTACCCGCACGAATTCTCCGGCGGGCAACGCCAGCGGATCGCGATCGCCCGGGCGCTGATCACCGAGCCCGCCCTGGTGGTGCTGGACGAGCCGGTCTCGGCGCTCGACGTCTCGGTCCAGGCGCAGGTCCTGGAGCTCCTGCTCGACCTCAAGCGGCGGCGCGGCCTGGCCTACCTGTTCGTCAGCCATGATCTCGCCGTGGTCGCCCACATGGCCGACCGGGTCGCCGTGCTGCAGGCGGGGCGGATCGTCGAGGAGGGCGCGGTCGCCGGGGTGCTCGGGCGGCCGCGCGACGCCTACACGCGGCGCCTGCTCGCCGCGACCCTGCCGGCCGATCCGCCGGCCGCCCGCGCCCGGCTGCGCGGCGGCTGACCTAGACCACCTTGGTGCGGACCTCGACGTTGCCGCGCAGGGCGTTCGAGTACGGACAGACCTTGTGCGCCTTGGCCACGAGGTCCTCGACCTGGGCCTTGTCGAGGCCGGGAATCCGCACGGTCAGCTCGACATCGAGGCCGAAGCCGCCGGGGATCTCGCCGAGGCCGACATCGGCGGCGACGGTGGCGTCGGCCGGCACCGTCACCTTCTCCTGGCCGGCGACGAAGCGCAGCGCGCCCAGATAGCAGGCCGCATAGCCGGCGGCGAACAGCTTCTCCGGGTTCGCGCCGTGATCCCCCGGACCGCCGAGCTCCTTGGGCAGGGTCAGCGCGAACTCCAGCGTGCCGTCGGCCGTACGCGCCTTGCCGTCGCGCCCGCCGGTCGCGGCCGCGCTGGTCCGATAGAGCAGCTTGTCGAGCTTCATCCACATCCCTCCCTGCCGCAGCACGGCCAACCCTCGTCGTGCGCCCGACAGGTGTGAGCGGGTTCGCGGTGCGGCAAGGGCCATCTGGAGGCGAAACGCGCCCCCCTCACGGCCCCTGGGGCTGGGCCGGGCCGGGGTGGGTGGGGGTGCGCAGCAGCCGGCGGGCGAGGCGTTCGAGGGCGCGGTCATCGAGGCGCTCGAGGGCGAGGCGCTCCGCCGGGCCGGCCCCGGCGAAGGCGTGCATGAGCCGGGCGGTGAGCGCGTCGCGC
>CALKJU010000027.1 GCA_937995535.1 uncultured Alphaproteobacteria bacterium | reverse complement strand
GTGCTGATTCTCGTCGCCGCCTTGGCGATCTGGCTCGACTTCCGCTGGCGGCGGCTCGAGCCACTGCTGCGCGGCCTCGACGATGCCATCGCGATCGTCGAGGAGAGCGAGGGGCAGGCATCGTTCCGTCAGCGCTTCCCGCAGATTTTCCAGCGGCTCGCGGCCAACCCTGTGGTCGGCGAGACGTGGCGGGCGTTCGCGCCGACCCTGGCACCGGCACCCAACAACGACGACGCGATGGGCTACACGCGGCGGCCGGGGGAGAGCTTCAACGAAGCTTTGCTCGGCAGCGCCGGGGTCAACCAGCGGTTCTACGGCGCCGTCCCCAATCTGCTGGTCGGGGCGGGGTTGCTCTTCACCTTCGTCGGGCTGGTCGCGGCGCTCTATTTCGCCAGCGCCGGCGTCGCCGCGAGCAATGTCGAGGTGGCCCAGCGGGCGCTGCGCGACCTGCTCGCCGCCGCGACCTTCAAGTTCGTGACCTCGATTGCCGGGCTCGGCAGCTCGCTGGTGTTCTCCTGGCGGGAGAAGGCCCAGCTCTATCGCGTGCACAACAAGCTCGCGCACTTCTGCAGCGCGCTCGAGGCGCGGATGATGCCGGTCACGAGCGAGAGCATGGCCGGCGCCCAGCTCGTCGAGATGCGCCAGCAGACGGCCCTGCTCCGCCGGCTGACCCGCGATCTGTTCGTGCGCCTGCCGGAGGGCGTCGAGCAGGGCATCGCCGGCGAGATCGGGCGCGCCGTCAGCCCGCTGCGCGATGCGCTCGCCGAGGCGGCGCCGGCGCTGCGCCGCCTGGCCGAGCCGCTGACCGAGATGCTGGCGGCCGAGATCGCCGCGGCCCGCGCCATCGCGGCCAGCGAGGCGCGGGAGCGCGGCGAGCGGGAAATTCCGGCGCTCCCGGACGGCGCCATCACCGGGGAGCTGGATCCACCGCTCCAGGCCGTCGTCAGCGTGCGCGGGCGGCTCGATGGTGCCGCCGCGGTCATCCGCCGCGGTATCACGGAGCTGCTGCGACAGGCGCGCGAGCCGCGGCGGGCCGTCACCGCCAAGCGCCTCGCGCAGCTCCTGGCGAGCGCGCGCGACGAGCTGGACGGTGCCGCCACGGCCGCCGCACAGCTGGAGGCGGGGCTGCGCGATCTCCGCCGCGTCGTGCTTGCCGGGGGCGAGGCCGATCCGCGCGCCGTCACGGCGACGATGCACGAGCTGGTCGCCCGGATCGACGCGGGCGTCACCCGAGCGGTCGCCCAGGTCGGCAGCGCGGTCGGCGAGCTCGAGCGGCCGGCGGGTCGATGAGCACCGTCCGCCATGGCGCCAGCCGTCCGGGCGGGGACGACGACAGCTACCTGGCCTCGGTCAGCGACCTCATGGTCGGCCTGCTGTTCGTGTTCATCATCATGTTGATGGCGTTCGCACTCAACTTCCGGACCGCCCAAGAGCGGACCGTGGCGAGCGGCACGGAGCTCGTCGAAGCCAAGGAGGAGGCCGAACGGACGCGGGCCCGGCTCGCCGCCGAGATCGACAATCTCGAGGCCGAGCAGCGCCTGCTGCGTGCGGCGCTCGCGGCGCAGCAGGCCGAGCTCGAATCCGAGCTCGTCGCCGTTCTGGCGCAGCGCAACCAGCTGGCCGAGCTGGCCGACGGTGTCGCCGACCGCGACCTCGCCCGCGCCGGGATGCTGCAGCAGGTCCAGGACCTGCTCGCACAGCGTCAGGTGGCGGTGGTGATCGAGCCGGAGAACGGCGTGCTGCGCCTGCCCGAGGAGCTGCTGTTCGACTCCGGCGCGGCGGTGCTGCGTGAGGAAGGCGAGCGTGCGCTGCGGGCGCTCGCCTACGCGCTGGCCCGCTCGCTGCCCTGCTACGCGCAGGCACCGGCGGTGACCCAGCGTGACTGCCCCAGGGGCGCCACGCCGATCCTCGAGGCGGTGCTGATCGAGGGGCACACCGACGACCGTCCGATCACCTCGGCACCCTTCAACGACAACTGGAACCTCGCCTCGCTCCGCGGCATCAACACCTACAAGGCGCTGGTCCGCTTCGAGCCGAGCCTGGAGCTGCTGCGCAACGATCGTGGCGAGCCGCTGCTCGGCGTGAGCGCCTACGAGGCCCGCCGGCCGGTCGTCGCCGAGCCGACCGACGCCGCCCGCCGGCTGAACCGTCGGATCGATCTGCGCTTCGTGGTCGCCGCGCCGTCGAGCGCCGACCTGGCGCGGATCCGCGCCACGGTCGAGGGTCGCCGCCCTTGAGCGGCACGCCGACGAGGAAAGGGGCCGGCGGGCTCGCCGACCCCTCTCCCAGGGTCCCATCTCATCGGTCAAGCACGCCGCCGGCCCCGAATACCGATGGTCGGCGCCGCGTCACGATCTTCTCAATCCCAGCGGGGAAGTCAAGGGCTTTCTCTATCCTGGGTTGTGGCCTTGGCCGATGAGCCGCGACTATCCTGACCGGCCGATCGTGGGTGTCGGTGTCGTCGTCTGGCGCGGCGACCGCGTGCTGCTGATCCGCCGGGGCCGGCCGCCGCGGCTCGGGCAGTGGTCGCTGCCGGGCGGCGCGCAGCAGCTCGGCGAGACGGTCGAGGCCGCCTGCCGCCGCGAGGTCGCTGAGGAGACCGGGCTGCAGCTCGCGCGGTGCGAGCTGCTCACGGTGGTCGATCTGGTCGAACGCGATCCCACCGGCCTGGTACGCTACCACTACACCTTGGTCGATTTCGTCGCCGAAGCGGCGGCCGGGGAGGCACGCGCCGGCGACGACGCCGACGCACTCGACTGGTTCCCACCGGCAGCGCTGGCGAACCTCGGCCTCTGGCAGGAGACCCTGCGCATCATCGACCTCGCCGCCAGCCACCGTCGCGGCTGGCGCTAGGCGCTCACTCCTGCTCGCTGTTCGCCAGCACCCGGGTCAGGCTGCAGATCGCGTCCTGATGGCGGCGGCTCGGGATCTGCGTGAAGTTCCGCGCCAGCTCGAGCAGCATGCGCTGCTGCGGGAGCATCTCGGTCGGCTTCGGGCGGCCGCGCTCCGGATCGATGTCCTCGAAGAAGTAGCTGATGTCGACCCCGAGCGCCTGGGCGATCTGGTAGAGGCGTCCGGCGGAGATCCGGTTGATGCCGGTCTCGTATTTGTGCGCCTGTTGGTAGGTGACGCCGATCAACTCGGCCATCTGCTGCTGGGTCAGCCCGAGCATGATGCGGCGCTGGCGGATCCGCAGGCTGACATAATGGTCGACATCGAGTGCCCGCGACCGACCACCGGCGCTGCGCCCCGCCGATTTGCTCACGACCTGAGTCATCCGCGATCCCCCGAGCCCGATCGCCACGTACGGCCCAACGCGAATTCAACCAGACGGCATTTGGTTAAAATACTCGCCTTCCACTAAACCGCCAGCGAAACGAGATCAACCCAACTGAGCCAAGTGTAGAGCCCTTGAGCCGGTCGCCCGGTCGCCCGTCGCCTCCGGCCACAAGACGCCGACCACCGGCCGGGCACACACCACCGCGACCGAGCGCAGCGTGGCGCC
This sequence comes from uncultured Alphaproteobacteria bacterium, assembly GCA_937995535.1. Lineage (GTDB taxonomy): Bacteria > Pseudomonadota > Alphaproteobacteria > Geminicoccales > Geminicoccaceae > CALKJU01. The sequence goes on along the minus strand of CALKJU010000027.1, from coordinate 2,276 downwards.
GGAGGCCAGGGCGAGGTCGAACCGCGCGGCCTCCGCACCCGGAAGCACTTGGCGGAGCAGGCGTCGTCCGTCCGCGAGCTCGACCACCGCGTCGCGGCCGAGGCAGTCGTCGGCCGGCATCGCCGTCGTCCGCACCAGCGCGATCTGCCCGACGCGGAGGCGTGGCGCCATGGCATCGTCCGCGATCAGCAGAGCGCTCAGCAGTTCGTCGGCGAGGCGCACCGGGGGTGTCGTTGGCGCGAGCTCGATGACCAGGCCCCCCGGCCCCGCGCGGCCGATCACCGGCAGCGCGACGTGCCGCGGATCGCGACCGAACAGAAGATATTCGGGGGTCGTTTCGAGGGCCTGGGCGAGCCGCTCGAGCACGTCGCGGGGCGGGGCGTACTCGCCGCGCTCGTAGGGGCCGATCGAGGTCTGGTGACGCCCGATCCGCCGCGCGAGTTCGCCCTGGCTCAGGCTCCGTGCCAGCCGCAGGGCGCGCAGGCGCGCGCCGAAGCCGATCTGCCCGCGGCTGACGGACAGGGTGCGCGTGGCCATGACGCCAGCGTTTCTCATCGGATCGGGGGCAAGTCAAGGGTAGAGCCCTTGAGCGAGGTGCTCACCGCTAAGGTTGACGCTGCATCGGCGGCGCGAGCACGAGCCGATGCTCGGCTGCCTCTGCGGCGAGCTGCATCGGGAGGTAGCGGTGGGTCGCCCAGAGGGCGGTGAGATCGGCCCAGTGGCGCGACAGGAAGTGACCCGACTGCCCGGTCGCGGCGACGAAGCCGCTCTCCTGCGGAGCGCCCAGGTCGACCACCATGCGATAGGAGGGACCGGCGCGGGTGACGAAGGTCCCGTCCGACTCGCGGCGATAGTGGGCGACATCGAGCGAGCTTCCGTCGCCACCTCGCGGGACGACCAGCCGGAACAGCCGGCCGAGGAACGGAATCCGCGACAGCGGCTCGTGGTGCATCTCGACGCGATGTGCGGCGTCCCAGCGCCAACGCCGCCAGTCCGCACCGTGGCGCGCCGCCAGGCGCTCGACCGCACGAGTCCAGGCCAGCGCGATCCGCGCCGCACAGGTCTCGATCTCCGCCGTCGCCACGTCGTCACACCAGACCGGGCGCTCCTCCAGCACGAGCCGGACGAAGTCGGGCCGCAGACCGCGGTAGGCAGCGAACAACGGGCCGAGCTCGTCGGCGTAGAGCGCGGCCGCGAGCTCGTCATACCAGGCGGCGAAGGCGAGCGGCTCCGGGCGGTCCGCCGCCATCACCCGGTCCCAGGCCGCCAGTGCGCCCAGCAGGTCCGGGGCCGGCGCGCGGCTCGCCCGCAGCAGGTGAGGCAGCATGTCGTCGGCGAGGGTCGAGTGCTGGTCGGCCTGCATCGCGCGGAACGCGGCGGCGGTGACGCCGTCGCGATCCCCGAGCAACGTCTCGATCCGGCGCGCACGCAGCGCCGGCTCCCACTCGCCGAGGACCGCATCGCCGCGGCCGGGCGCGACCAGACGATTGTTCGCATTGACGATCTGCCCGGAGAGCGGATCGGCGAGGCGCGGGCGCCCGGCCGCGGGCACGCGGCCGATCCAGTCGTGACGGCCATCCGCGCCCGGGACGGGCATCCACCCGTCGCCCTGGCGGCGGATCGGCAGATCGCCCGCGAGACGCAGGCCGATCTCGTCGCGGGCGGTGGCGTAGACCAGGTTCTGCACGGGCCCGGCGAACGCCTCGAGGGCGCGGTCGACCTCGAGCGCCGTGCGCGCGGTGGCAAGCGCGAAGCCCGCGGTGAGCGTGACGTCGCCGTCGTCGAACGCCGTCCAGGCCAGGGCGAGCACGTGCCGGCCGTCGGCCAGCCCGGTCGGGTCGCCGAGGTCCGAGATCACCGGCCCATGCCGCGTCTCGCGCACCGTCAGCGTCTCGGGCCGGCCGAAGCGGACGCGGATCGTCTCGCTCCGGACGGCGAACGGGCGGCTGCCGTCCGGCGTCAGGTAGCGGCCGCCGTCGGCGGGATCGACCGTCTCCACGAACAGGTCCTGCACATCGGCGCCGGTGTTGGTCAGGCCCCAGGCGAGGGCCGGGTTCCGTCCGACGACGACCACCGGCATCGCCGGCATGGTGCCCCCGGCCACTGCGAGCCCGGGTGCTTCCAGCGCCGCCAGATACCAGGCTCCGGGGAGATCGAGCTGGAGATGCGGGTCGTTGGCGAGCAGCGGCCGCCCGCTCGCCGTCCGTTTGCCGCTCACCGCCCAGATGTTGGAACCGAGCCCGGGCGGTGGCGGCGCGGGCAAGGCCGCGGCGAGC
>CALKJU010000026.1 GCA_937995535.1 uncultured Alphaproteobacteria bacterium | reverse complement strand
GGGTGGCGCCGCGGGCCCGGGCGATCGCGGCCAGGGCGCCGTTGCGGGCGAGAGCGCCCTGGTCGATCGGGCAATAGGCCATCGTCGCCACGCCGTGCCGCCGCTGCCATGGCAGCAGGTCGAACTCGATGCCGCGCTGGCCGGCGGAGTAGTAGATCTGGTTGGCCGCGCACCGCATGCCGTCATCGGCGGCCCACAGTTCGCGCAGGTCGGCGACGTCGAAGTTGCTGACTCCCCAGTGGCGGATCTTTCCCTGTTCGCGCAGCCGTTCGAACGCCTCCACGGTCTCGGCCAGCGGCACCGAGCCGCGCCAGTGCAGCAGGTACAGGTCGAGATGACCGGTGCGCAGGCGGGCGAGCGAGCGTTCGCAGGCGGCGATCGTGCCCTTGCGGCTGGCGTTGTGCGGATAGACCTTGCTCACCAGGAACACGGCGTCGCGCCGGACCGGCCCCTGCGCCAGCGCCTCGCCGACGATCTGCTCGGCGCCGCCGTCGCCGTACATCTCGGCGGTGTCGATCAACCGGTAGCCGCTGTCGAGCGCGTAGCGCAGCGCGTCGACCTCGGCGCGCCGGCTGCGTGCCGACTCCCCCATCCGCCAGGTGCCGAGCCCCAGCGCCGGGACCGTTTCGCCGTCGGGCAGGGCGACGATTCTCATCGCGACTGTCATGCGCCGGAGCATAGCGATCCGCGCCGTGTCCTGAAGCTGCCGGCTGCCGCGTCGACGGGGCGCCGCGGTGGCCTCAGGAGCCGTAGTGGCGCAGCCCGTCGAGATCGTTGATGACGATGGCGCCGTACTCGACCTTCAGCAGGCCGGCCGCCTCCAGCGCATGCAGCGCCTGGTTGACGCGCTGGCGCGAGATGCCGGCGAGGTAGCCGATCTCCTCCTGCGACACCTCCAGCTTCTTGTCGATGCCCGGATACAGGATGGTGTTGAACAGCCCCGCCACGCAGCGGGCGACTCGCGCGTCGGGATCGTGCAGGCGCTGGCTTTCGAGCATGCCGATGAACTGGCCGAGCCGCTCGTTCAACTGCACCAGCAGAAAGCGGTTGAAGGGGATGCTGGTGTTCAGCAGCCACTCGAAGGTGCGTCGCGGCACACGGGCGATGCGGGATTCGCGCAGGGCGACGACGTCGTAGCGGCGCGGCTCGGTCTTCAGCAGGCTGCCCTCGCCGAACCAGCCGCCGGCCGGAATGCTGGTGAACGTCGAGGCGCGGCCCGACTGGGTCGAGATCATCATCTTGACCATGCCGTCGAGGACGCCGATCCAGGCATCGACGGGCTCGCCGCTGCGGCAAACGTAGCCGCCGGCGGGCACCAAGGCAGCGGCCGATTCGGACGCCACCCGTTCGAGTTGCTCCGCCGACAGCGACGCACCCCAGCGTGTCTCGCGCAGCATCTGCTCCAGGCTCACGGCGTTCATGGCGTGATTGTCGCCCGGATGACAGAGCCGGACGCGGGGAAGCGTGTAAGTTGATGCAGCGCAGTCTCCGGGATGATCGGGTGTTGCCCGGCAACGGCGTTTGTGTAGAGTCTCGGCGCAGCAACAAGACCGAGGAGCGGCCAGCGCGGATGCTGCGCCGCACCCGAATTTCAGAGCAGGAGACATAGTGATGGCGCAGGCCCAGGCCTCGTTGCCCGAAACCTTTCCGCGGTTGCTGCTGTATCACGCGCAGTGGCGCGACAAGCATCCGGCGCTGCGGGAGAAGGATCTCGGCATCTGGCAGACCTGGACTTGGTCCCAGGTTGCCGACGAGGTGCGCAAGCTCGCCGCCGGCCTGCACGTGCAGGGCTTCAGACGCGGCGATCACGTCGCGATCATCGGCGAGAACCGGCCGCGGATGTACTTCGCGATGATGGCGGCGCAGTCGCTCGGCGGCGTGCCGGTGCCGATGTACCAGGACGCGATCGCCGCCGAGATGGTCTACGTGTTCCACAACGCCGAGATCGGCTACGCCATCGTCGAGAACCAGGAGCAGGTCGACAAGATGCTCGAGGTGCGCGAGCAGCACCCGGCGCTGAAACACATCTACTACGACGACCCGCGGGGGCTTCGCCACTACACGCAGGAAGGGCTGCTGCCGTACGAGCAGCTGGTCAAGCTCGGCGAGGGCTTGCTGCAGGTGCAGCCGAAGTTCGTCGACGAGGAGATCGAGAAGGGCTCGCCGGACGACACGGCGGCGCTGTTCTACACCTCGGGCACGACCGGCAAGCCGAAGGGCGTGGTGCAGACGCATCGCTCGCTGATCGACCGCGCGCGAGCGTGTACCGAGATGGAGAAGCTCACGGTCTACGAGGACGTGCTCGCCTACCTGCCGCTGGCGTGGATCGGGCAGAACATCTTCTCCTACGCGCAGGCGCTGGTGACCGGCTACACCGTGAACTGCCCGGAGTCGCCGTCGACGGTGACCAACGACCTGCGCGAGATCGGACCGACCTACTACTTCGCGCCGCCGCGGGTGTTCGAGGGGCTGCTGACGCAGGTGATGATCCGCATGGAGGACGCGGGCCGCCTGAAGCAGAAGATGTTCCACTACTTCATGGATGTCGCCAAGAGAGTCGGCGCCGACATCCTCGACGGCAAGCCGGTGCCCTTCGGCGACCGCCTGCTGTACCGGATCGGCGACCTGCTGGTGTACGGCCCGCTGCGCAACGTGCTCGGCATGAGCCGGATCAAGGTCGCGTACACCGCCGGCGAGGCGATCGGCCCGGATCTGTTCAGCTTCTATCGCTCGATCGGCATCAACCTGAAGCAGCTTTACGGCTCGACCGAGACGGCCGTGTTCGTCTGCATTCAGCAGAACGGACGCGTCAAGCCGGATACGGTCGGCCCGCCGATCGCCGGCGTCGAGCTGAAGATCAAGGACAACGGCGAGATCCTGCTGAAGAGTCCGGGACTGCTGAAGGAGTATTACAAGAACCCCGAGGCCACCGCCGAGGTGCTCGACTCCGAGGGCTGGTACCACACCGGCGACGCCGGATTCCTCGACGCCGACGGTGACCTGAAGATCATCGACCGCGCCAACGACGTCGGCAAACTGGCCGACGGAACGCTGTTCGCGCCCAAGTACATCGAGAACAAGCTGAAGTTCTTCCCCTTCATCAAGGAGGCGGTCGCCTTCGGCCACGGCCGCGAGCAGGCCACCGCGTTCATCAACATCGACTTCGAGGCGGTCGGCAACTGGGCCGAGCGGCGCGGGCTGCCGTATGCCGGCTACATCGACCTGGCCGGCAAGCCCGAGGTGCTGGATCTCATCGCCGAATGCGTCGAGAAGGTCAACGCCGACCTGGCCACCGACGACAAGCTCGCCAACTCGCAGATCCACCGCTTCCTGATCCTGCACAAGGAACTCGATCCCGACGACGACGAGCTGACCCGCACGCGCAAAGTGCGCCGCCGCTTCGTCCAGGATAAGTACAGTGTGCTGGTCGATGCGATGTACACGGGCAAGCAGGAGCAGTTCATCGAGACGCAGGTCAAGTTCGAGGACGGCCGCACCGGCAAGATCAGCGCCACGCTGAAGATCCGCGACGCCAAGGTGTTCGCGCCGATGGCGAAAGCGGCCTGAAGATCATGATGGATGAGCAGATCACGGGCCTTCGGGCCAATCAGGCGCCTCCGGCGCCACCGATCATCGGCGCGAAGCGCCATCATTTTTCCTGGCGAGCGCAGCGAGCATCATGACTTCAAAGCACTGGCTGTCGCTGTTGTGCCTGCTTGCCGGAATTCCGCTGGCCGCCTGGGGGCTGGCCAGCGGCATGCTGCTCGTGGGTCTGGCGGGGATCGGGCTGGTGTTCGTCTTCGTGGCGATGGTTTTCCAGTGGATCGCCGGGGCCAGCAGGCCGATGGGCGCGGCAGGCGCGATCAAGCCCTCGACGAACCCGGCGTGGTCGATGAAGGACGAGCCGGTCAGGCAGACTGAGACGAACAGATGACGAGCCGCGATCGCCACATCGGAGATGTCGTCCTCAAGGTCGAGAACATCTCGCTCGCCTTCGGCGGCGTCAAGGCGCTGACCGACGTGACGTTCGACGTGCGCGAGCACGAGGTGCGCGCCATCATCGGCCCGAACGGCGCCGGCAAGAGCTCGATGCTGAACGTGATCAACGGCGTGTACACGCCGCAGGTCGGCCGCATCACCTTCCGCGGAGCCGACGGCAAGCAACTGAGCTTCGATCACATGAGCCCGCGCCGCGCCGCCGAGATGGGCATCGCCCGCACTTTCCAGTCGCTGGCGCTGTTCAAGGGCATGAGCGTGCTCGACAACATCATGACCGGGCGCAACCTGAGGATGAAGAGCAACATCCTGCTGCAGGCGGTGCGCATCGGGCCGGCGCTCGCCGAGGAGCTCGAGCATCGCGCCTTCGTCGAGCAGATCATCGACTTTCTCGAGATCCAGGCCTACCGCAAGACGCCGGTCGGAAGGCTGCCCTACGGACTGCAAAAGCGCGTCGACCTCGGCCGCGCGCTGGCGATGCAGCCGACGCTGCTGCTTCTCGACGAGCCGATGGCGGGCATGAATGTCGAGGAGAAGGAGGACATGTGCCGCTTCATCCTCGACGTCAACGATGAATTCGGTACCACCATCGTGCTGATCGAGCACGACATGGGCGTGGTGATGGACATCTCCGACCGCGTCGTGGTGCTCGACTACGGCAAGAAGATCGGCGACGGCACGCCGGACGAGGTGCGCAGCAATCAGGCCGTGATCGACGCCTATCTCGGCGTCGAGCACTGAGCGGGGCGGAACGATGGGCAATCTGAAGAAGAACTGGCCGATCATCACGCTGGTCATCGGCATCCTGATCGGCATGATGGCGCCGCTGGTGCTCGGCATGAGCGCGCCGGGCTTCTACGTCGAGGTGCTGCTCGGCGGCCTGATGTCGGGCGTGCTGTATTCGCTGGTCGCGCTCGGCTTCGTGCTGATCTTCAAGGCCTCGGGCGTGTTCAATTTCGCCCAGGGAGCCATGGTGCTGTTCGCTGCGCTGGCGATGGCGCGGCTGGCCGAGTGGATCCCGCCGCTGCTCGGCATCGAGAGCCGTCTGATCGGCAACATGCTGGCTTTCCTGATCGCCATGGCGCTGATGGTCGGCTTCGCCTGGCTGGTCGAGCGCATGGTGCTGCGCCATCTGGTCAATCAGGAAGCGGTCGTGCTGCTGATGGCCACGCTCGGCATCACCTACTTCATCGATGGCGTCGGCCAGACCGTCTGGGGCAGCGACATCTACGAGATCAACCTCGGCCTGCCGAAGACGCCGACGCTGATCGCCGACGGCCTGTTCCAGGGCGGCATCCTGATCAACCAGGAGGACCTGGTGGCGGCGCTGGTCGCCGGCCTGCTGGTGCTGGCGCTGGCCGTGTTCTTCCAGAAGACCGCCACCGGCCGCGCGCTGCGCGCGGTGGCCGACGATCACCAGGCGGCGCAGTCGATCGGCATCCCGCTGAATACGATCTGGGTCATCGTGTGGGCGGTCGCCGGACTGGTCGCGTTGGTGGCCGGCATGATCTGGGGCAGCAAGCTCGGCGTGCAGTTCTCGCTGTCTCTGGTGGCGCTGAAGGCGCTGCCGGTGGTGATCCTCGGCGGGCTGACATCGGTGCCGGGGGCGATCCTCGGCGGGCTGATCATCGGCGTCGGCGAGAAGTTCGCCGAGGTCTTCCTCGGGCCGATCCTGGTCAAGGCCTTCGATCTGGCCGGCGGCGGCATCGAGAACTGGTTCGCCTACGTGCTGGCGCTCGCGTTCCTGCTGGTGCGGCCGGAGGGGCTGTTCGGTGAGAAGCACATTGATCGCGTTTAGC
>CALKJU010000025.1 GCA_937995535.1 uncultured Alphaproteobacteria bacterium | reverse complement strand
GCCGGGTCGAGCCCGGCGGCGAGGCGGCGGGCGAGCTGGACGCGGCGGACGAGGCGCGGGCGGCGGGGCGGCATCGCCGCGATGCTATCGCCGAAACTAGGACCAAAGTCAAGAGAGAAGGACGATGCGCCTGTGCGGGGGGTCAGACGCGTAGCGGCAGGACGTCGACGCGCAGCCGGCCTTTCTTGCGCAGGCGGCGCGGGTCGGGGCTGTCGTAGACGACGAGCAGCTCGGGCCCGTGCCCGGCCGGCGGGGGTAGCAGGCAGACCCCCTCGGCATGATCGCAGCCCCAGCCCCAGGGCACGATCTGCGGCTCGCCGAGCTCGGCCGCGGTGACGAGCCGCTCGGCCGGGTGCCGGGCGGCGTCGGCCCAGCGGAACAGGTGCACCGGCCCGTCGAGGTCCATGGTCGGGCCGGCGAGGAGCAGGAGGTCGTGGGGCGCCTCGGGGTCGCTCAGCAGGTCGCGCAGGCCGAGCCCGCCGAGATCGAGGAAGTGCTTGCGGTAGAGCGTTCCGTCGCGGAGTGGCGCGAGGTCGAGGCGGCCACCCCCGGCGAGCCTGGGCGCGATCTCGACGATCAGCGCCCAGCCGCGCAGAACCGGGCCGCGCAGCCCGAGGAAGACCCGTCCGTCGAGAACCGCCAGGCCCTCGATGTCGAGGCCGTTCTCCCTGGCCGGCACGCCGACGAACGGCGCGAGGTGCGCGTCCTGGGCGAGGAGCGCGGTGAGGCGGCCGCCCCGCTCGTCCGTCTCGAGCCGTGCCGCGCCGGGATGGATCGGCTCGGGAACGCCGGCCGGATCGAGCGACAGCGGCAGGACGGCGAGGAGATGGCGGTTGGGATCGCGGCGGATCTCCGCCAGCCGGGCGATCGTCCCCGCATGGTCGTCGAGGTCCTTGGGCCTGCGCCGGGCGACGCTGTGCGAGCCGACCACCCACAGGCGGTTGCCGTCGACGGCGAGGCCCTCGATGTCGATCTCGGCCGCCTCGCCCCGATGCGGCAGCTGCAGCAGGCCCACCAGGTCGAAGGCGCGGTCCTCGACGAAGCGCGCTTTTCGCGTGTGCCAGCGCAGGCGACGCACCGTGCCGCCCTCGTCGCCGGCGACGAACAGCACCGAGTCGGCGGCGGCCACGGCCGACAGGTCGAGGCGCGGATCGGCGCCATCCTCACCGCCCATGGCCAGCGAGAGGTCGAGCGCGCGGCGCGAGCCGGCGCCGATCGGCTGCGGCCGACGCGGGGGCTTCTCGCCGTCAGGCTGTTTCGCCATCCGCCGGCAACCTCGCGGCCTCGGCCAGCGCCTCGAACGGCAGCAGCACGCATTCGTGCCGGCTGCGCACGGCGCGCACCGGCTCGAACATGGCGAGCTCCGGCCAAGGTGGCGGCCCGTCGCCGGCGAGATAGCGGCGCAGCTGCGACAGAAGCGTGGCAGCCTCCGCAGCCGCCGTCCCGCCGATCCGCGCGGCGAGCGCCGCGGCGGCCGCCTCGGTCAGCAGGCAGCCGCGCACCTTGTGCCCGACCTCGGCGATGCGGCCGTCGGCGAGCGTCAGATCGAGGGTGACCCGATCGCCGCACAGCGGATTGTCGCAGGTGACGGTGCGGTCCGGAGCAGGCAGGCGCCTGGCATGGCGGCCGTCGCGTGCGGCCGTGACGATCGCCTCGTTGTACATCGCCGCGCTCATGCGAGCTTCCGGATCGTCTGCGCCAGCCCGTCGAGCAGGGCGTCGACGTCGGCCGTGTCGTTGTAGGGGGCGAAGCTCGCCCGCGCGGTCGCGGCGACGTCGAAACGATCCATCAGCGGCTGCGCGCAGTGATGGCCGCCGCGCAGCGCCACGCCGAAGTCGTCGAGCATCTGGCAGACATCGTGGGCGTGGACGCCGGCGACGGCGAACGCGACCACGCCGAGCCGGCCCTGCAGCCCGGTCGGGCCGATGACCCGCACCCGTGGCTCCCGGGCGAGGCCGGAGAGCAGGCGCTCGGTGAGGCGCAACTCGTGCCCCGCCAGCGCGGTCCAGTCCTGCGCCGCGAGCCAGCGGGCCGCGGCGCCCATGGCCAGGACCGCGCCGATCGGCGGCGTGCCGGCCTCGAAGCGGTGCGGCGGCGGGGCGTAGCTGGTGCGCTCGATGGTCACCCGGCGGATCATCTCGCCGCCGCCGAGGAAGGGTGGCAGGTCGGCGAGCAGGTCGCCGCGCACCCACAGCGCCCCGGCCCCGGTGGCGCCGAACATCTTGTGCGCCGAGCAGGCATAGGCGTCGCAGCCCAGCGCGCGGACGTCCACCGGCCCGTGCGGGGCGCGCTGCGCGCCGTCGAGGACGAGCAGCGCGCCGACGGTGTCGGCCGCGGCGCGCAGCCGCGCGACGTCGGTCACGGCACCGGTGACGTTCGAGGCGTGGGTGACGGCGACGATCCGCGTGCGCGCGCCCAGCACCTCGTCGAGCCGGTCGAGGTCGAGGCGGCCTTCCTCGGTGACCGGGATGGCGCGGACCACGGCACCGCGCGCCGCCGCGACCATCTGCCAGGGGACGATGTTGCTGTGATGCTCGAGCTCGGAGACGAGGATCGCGTCGCCCGGAGCGAGCCGCGGCGCCAGCGCGTGGGCGATCAGGTTGAGCGCGAAGGTGGCCCCGCAGCCGAGCAGCACCTCGTCCGGCGCGGCGGCGCCGAGATAGGCGGCGATCGCCGCGCGCGCCTCGGCGAACGCGGTCGTGGCGGCGTCGGCGAGGCGGTAGACGCCGCGCTTGACGTTGGCCCGCGCGGTCGTCTCGTAGCGGAGCAGCGCGTCCGCGGCCGCGGCGCAGATCTGCCCGGTGGCGGCGTTGTCGAGATAGTGGAACGGCCGGTCCTGCGCGGCGAAGATCGGGAACTGGGCGCGGATCGCGGCGACGTCGACGCTCACGCGGCGCTCCCGGTCAGCTCGGCCAGCGCTTCCGGCGTGTCGATGTCGGTGAGCGGCGCCGCGTCGCCGGTCTCGACCTCGGCCACCAGCTCCTCGTTCTGGCCGATCAGCGCCTTGGCGCCGGCATCGCCGCCGAGGGCGCGCATGGCAGCAAAGAAGCGCCGGTCCCAGAGCACCGGATTGCCGCGCTTGCCGAGCCGGGTGGGAACGATGATCGCGCGCCCCTCGAGCGGGTTGTAGGCCTCGACCAGCGAGCGGATCAGCCGCCCGGTGACCTTGGGCATGTCGCCGAGGCAGACGACCGCGGCGTCGATCTCGGCCGGCAGCGCCGCCACGCCGGCCTTGAGCGAGGTGGCGAGGCCCAGCGCGTAGTCGGGGTTGTGGACGAGGCGAACCGGCAGCCCGGCGAGGGCCTGCGCGACCTGCTCGCTCATGTGCCCGGTGACGACCAGGACCGGGGCGAGGCGGGCGGCGAGGGCCGCCTCGACGGCACGCCGGACCATCGGCTTGCCGTCGATCGCGACGAGCAGCTTGTTCGGCCCGCCCATGCGCCGCGACTGGCCGGCGGCGAGCACGATGCCGGCGACGCGCGGGCCCGTCGCCGGCGCCGCCGGCGTCTCGCGCGGCTGCGGGCGGCTCGGGATCTCCATCAGCAGCCCGCCCACGCCCATGCGCATGATGTCACCGGGCGTGACCTCCAGGCCCGCGGCCAGGCGCTGGAGGACCCAGTCGAAGCCGTTGAGCTTGGGCGAGCGGGCGCAGCCGGGCAGGCCCAGCACCGGCCGGCCGGCGAGCCGGGCGAGCAGGATCAGGTTGCCGGGATCGACCGGCATGCCGAAATGCAGCACCTCGCCTCCCGCGGCCTCGATCGCCGCCGGCAGCACGTCGCGGCGGTCGGTGATCGCCGAGGCGCCGGCGATGAGGATCAGATCGACGTCGCTCGGACGGCGCAGCTCGGCGGCGAGCGCTTCCACCGTGTGGGCGACGCGCGTCTCGCCGGCGAGGCCGCCGCCCACCTCATGCAGCCGCCGCTCGGTGACAGCCACCGTCTTGTCGAGCATCTTCGCCGCGGTACCGGGCAGCTCGGTCTGGATCAGCCGCGCGCGCAGGCCGATGAACGGGGCGAGGCGCAGCGCCGGGGCGTCGCCGAGGAGTGCCAGGCACGCCTCCAGCAGCGGGCCCGGGACGGCGAAGGGGATGATCTTGACCGTGGCGACCATCTGCCGCTCGGCGACCATCGCATGCTCCGGCAGGGTGGCGAGCGTCACCGCCTCGTCGCGGCCGTTCAGCCGATCGACCGCGGCGCGATCGACCAGCAGCAGCCCGGCCCGTTCGGCGTGGAGGTTGACCCGGCCGGTGAAGGCCGCGGCACAGCGCAGACCAGGGCCGGCGACGGCCGCGGCCAGCCGCCGCGCCGCCTCGTCCTCATGCACGTCCTCGGGACCGAGCCGCGCGGCGATCACCTCGGTCACGCCGCGGCCGCGCAACAGCGCCACGTCGTCGGCCGAGAGCCGGCGACCCTTCTTGAAGGAGACGCCGGGGGCGATGGCGGCGTGCGCCAGGATCGCGCCCTCGGCGGCCTCGAGCGGCAGCGCCCCGAACTGCAAGATCACCTCGCCGTGGCCGATGCAGCTCTCACATAGGCGACGGGCGCGGCGAGGGCGAGCCTCCGCCGGTCGCAACCGTGGCTGACGACCAGCATCACGGGCGGTCGCAGGCCGGCGGCGCGTGCGGCTGGCGGCGGGCGGTCGGGCCGCTCCTGCTCGTCAATGTCGCGCTGCTCCCGGTCGCCTGGCTGGTGCCGCTGTTCACCGCCCGGATCCCGTTGCTGTGGCGGCAGGACGTTTCGGTGATCACCGGGCTCGCCGAGCTGTGGCGGCTCGACCGGGTGCTGTTCGCCGTCGTTCTGCTCTTCGCCGTGGCGCTGCCGCTGCTCAAGGGCCTCGCGGTCGCCGCCGTCTGGTACCTCGTTCCGGCGCGGCGCGCTGCGCCGGCGCTGCGCCGGATGGAGGTCCTCGGCAAGCTGGCGATGACCGAGGTGTTCCTGCTGGCGGTGGTCATCGTCGGGCTCAAGGGGGTCGGCCTCGGACGGATCGAGATCGCCTGGGGCCTGCACCTGTTCGTCGCCGCGGCGCTGCTGTCGCTCGCCAGCTCGCTGCTCGCCGCGCGGGCCGTCGCGCGGCCGCCCGGCTAGACCGCCCCCTGGCGCAGGACCTTGGTCATCTCGGCCAGCACCGAGATGGCGATCTCGGCCGGGCTGACGGCACCGATGTCGAGCCCGGCGGGGCCGTGGATGCGGGCCAGAGCCGCCTCGTCGTGGCCGAGCTCGCGCAGCCGGCCGAGGCGTCCGGCGTGGGTCCGCCGGCTGCCCAGGGCGGCGATGTAGAAGGCCTCGCCGCGCAGCGCCACATCCAGCGCCGGATCGTCGATCTTCGGATCGTGGGTCAGGGTGACGACCGCGGTGCGGCGATCCGGCTCGAGCGCCTCAAGCGCCTCGTCCGGCCATTCGCAGACGATCTCGACGCCGGGGAAGCGGGCCTCGCTGGCGAAGGCGCGGCGTGGATCGACGATCGTCACCGCATAGCCGGCCAGCGCCGCCATCGGTGCCAGCGCCTGGGCGATGTGCACCGCACCGACGATGGCGAGCCGCAGCGGCGGGTTGAACACCTGGAGGAAGGCGCTGCCATGGCTGGTCTCGGCCATGCCGCTGCGGTCGCGGCGCAGCGCCTCGGCCGCGGCGTCGAGCACGTCCGTGCTGGGCGTGATCCCGGCCACGACGGCCCCGTCGACGATCAGGACCTGCTCCTCGGTGGCGAGGAAGCGGACGAGGCAGGTGGCGCGCTTGGCGGCGCGGGCCTCGTTGAGGCGTTCGAGCAGGTCGAGGTTCACCGCACCGCCTCGACATAGACGCGCACGCGCCCGCCGCAGGCCAGCCCGACCTCCCAGGCCTGCTCGTTGGAGACGCCGAACTCGAGCAGCTTGGGCGGTGCGCCGGCCATCACCGCCTGCGCCTCCTTGACGACCGCACCCTCGATACAGCCGCCTGAGACCGAGCCCAGCATGTGGCCCCGATCGTCGACCAGCAGCACGCTGCCGGCCGGCCGCGGCGACGAGCCCCAGGTCTCGACGACGGTGGCGATGGCGACCTTGCGGCCCTCGCGCTTCCAGGCGGCGGCGGTGTCGAGCAGCGTATCGTCGAGGCTCATGCGGCGGCTCCCTCCCTGGCGGCGCCGACCCACTCGGTGAGGCCCTCCGCCCGGCGGGTGCCCTCGCGGCTCAGCACCTCGGTGAGGTCGCGCAGCGCGGCGAGGTTGTGCACGGTGCGGAAGTCGTCGACATGGCGGATCATCGCCCTGGCCCCCGTCGAGATGGGCGCGTAGCCCTCGAAGCGCAACAGCGGGTTGAGCCAGATCAGCCGGCGGCAGCTCTTGTGCAGCCGCTCCATCTCGACCGCGAGCCCGGCCCCGGCGTCGCGGTCGAGCCCGTCGCTGATCAGCAGCACCACGGCACCCTGGGCGAGCACGCGGCGCGACCAGACGCGGTTGAACTCCTCGAGGCAGTGGCCGATCCGCGTGCCGCCCGACCAGTCGAGCACGACCTGGCCGACCTTCTCGAGCGCTACGTCGATGTCGCGGTGGCGCAGATAGCGGGTGACGTTGGTCAGCCGCGTGCCGAACAGGAAGCTGTGCACCCGGTCGCGGTCGTTGGTCACGGCGTGCATGAAGAGCAGCAGCATCCGCGAGTAGCGGCTCATCGACCCGGAAATGTCACAGAGGATGACCAGCGGCGGATGGCGCCGGACACGCTGCTTGTGGGCGAGGTCGATCATCGCCCCGCCGCCACGCAGCGACTGCCGCAGCGTCCGGCGCAAGTCGATCCGCGCGCCGCGCGGATCGCGCACGAACCGGCGCGTCGGCACCTGCATGATCGGCAGCCGTAGCCGGCCCAGCTCGCGTCGCGCCTGGGCCAGCTCGTCCGCGGTCATCTGCTCGAAATCCTTGGTCTGCAGCGTCTCGCGCGCCGACCAGGTCATCACCGCGTCGAGCTCGAGCAGATCCTCCTCGGTGTCGCCCTCACCGGCACCACGGCCGGCGCGCTTCTCCGGGGCGAAGGCGTCGGCGACGCGGCGGCTCGCCTCGGTCTCGGGCGGAGGCGGGTTCTCCGCCTCGAGCTGCGGCAGCAGCAGCCCCATCAACCGCTCGAGCAGCTTCGGATCGCGCCAGAAGATGTGAAAGCACTGATCGAAGAGCTGGTACTGGTCGCGCCGGTTCACGAACACGGCGTGCAAGGTCCAGTAGAGGTCCTGGCGGCTGCCGACGCCGACCACGTCGAGCGCGCGCAGCGCCTCGATGACCCGTCCGGGCCCCACCGGCAGCCCCGCGGCGCGCAGGGCGCGAGCGAAGTGCATCACGTTGCGGGCGAGCCGGCCGCCCGCGGGCGCGCCGTTGTCGCTCATCTCAATGCCGCGCCGCCTCGAGCTTCATGTTGACCTCGGCCAGGATGCGGGCGGCCTCGGAACCCTGGATCTTGGCGATGTCGTCCTGGTACTTGAGCAGCGTGCCGAGCGTGTCGTTGATCAACTCGGGCGTGATCTCGAGGCAGTCGAGGGTGGTGAGCGCGCGGGTCCAGTCGAGCGTCTCGGCGACGCCCGGCAGCTTGAACAGGTCCTTCTTGCGCAGCTCGTGGACGAAGGCGACGATCTGCCGCGACAGGCGCTCCTCCACACCCGGTACCCGCACGCGGATGATCTCCAGCTCGCGCTCGGCCGAGGGGTAGTCGACCCAGTGGTAGAAGCAGCGGCGCTTCAGCGCGTCGTGGATCTCGCGGGTGCGGTTGCTGGTGATGATGACGATCGGCGGCCGCTCGGCGCGGATCGTGCCGATCTCAGGGATGGTGATCTGGAAGTCCGACAGCACCTCCAGGAGATAGGCCTCGAACGGCTCGTCGGTGCGGTCGAGCTCGTCGATCAGCAGCACCGGCGGCCCTTCCAGCGCCGGCTCGAGCGCCTGCAGCAGCGGCCGGCGGATCAGGAAGCGCTCGTTGAAGATGTCCTGCGAGAGCGCCTCGCGGTCGGTCGTGCCCTCGGCCTCGGCGAGGCGGATCTCGAGCATCTGCCGCTGGTAGTTCCACTCGTAGACGGCGGACGCGACGTCGAGCCCCTCGTAGCACTGCAGCCGGACCAGCTTGCGCCCCAGCGTCTCGGACAGGACCTTGGCGATCTCGGTCTTGCCGACACCCGCCTCGCCCTCGAGGAACAGCGGCCGGCCGAGCTTGAGCGCGAGGAACAGCGCCGTGCCGAGGGCGCGGTTGGCGATGTAGTTCCCGCGGCGCAACAGCGCCACGGTGTCGTCGATCGAGGCGGGCAGGGCGGTCATCAGCGGCTCGCGGGACAGGAGGCTGCGGGCTTGTAGCAGGCCGCGGCCGACAAGCAACGAGGGGGGCCCGGAGGCCCCCCTCGCCGCAGGGTCGCAGCGGCTGGCGCGTCAGCCGGCCGCGGCCAGTGCCCGCTTGGCCATGACCTTGACCAGATGCGCCCGGTAGTCGGCGCTGGCGTGGATGTCGCTGTTGAGGCCGCTCGGATCGACGGTCAGGCCGTCGATGGCGGCCGGCGACCAGTTGCCGGCGAGCGCCTGCTCGGCCGCGGTCCAGCGATAGGCCCCGCTCTGGCCGGCGCCGGTGACCGCCACGCGCACTCCGCCGCCGGTCTTCGCCACGAACACGCCGACCATCGAATAGCGGCTGGCCGGGTTCGGGAACTTGGCGTAGGCGGCCTTCTCGGGCCTGGGGAAGTGGACCGCCTTGACGATCTCGTCACGCTCCAGCGCGGTCTCGAACATCCCGGTGAAGAACTGATCCGCCGGGATCTGCCGCTTGCTCGTCCGCACCGTGGCCCCGAGGCCGAGCAATGCGCCCGGATAGTCGGCGGCCGGGTCGTTGTTGCTGATCGAGCCGCCGAGCGTGCCGAGATTGCGCACCTGCGGATCGCCGATCAGCTCGGCGAGCGCCGCCAACGCCGGGATGACCCGCCTGACGACCGCCGACTCGGCGACCTCGCCATGTCGGGTCATGGCGCCGATCGTGACGCCGCCGGCCTCCTCGGTGATGCCCCTGAGCTCGGCGATAGCGCCGAGGTCGATCACGTCCGACGGCCGGGCCAGGCGCTGCTTGAGCGTCGGGATGTAGGTCTGCCCGCCGGCCATCAGCTTGGCGTCCTCGTGGTCGGCGAGGAGCTTCACCGCGTCGGCCAGCGAGGCGGGCTTGTGATAGGCGAAATCGTACATCGAGGCTCCCCCTGATTCACTCGGCCGCGACGGCCACGTTGCTGTGGATCGCCCGCCAGACCTTCTCCGGCGTGGCCGGCATCTCGACCCGGCGGCCGATGGCGTTGGTGATGGCGTTGATGACCGCACCGGGCGCGCCGATCGCACCCGCCTCGCCGCAGCCCTTGACCCCCATCGAGTTCGAGGTGCAGGCGGTGCCGGCCGAGGTGACGACCGCGAAGCTCGGCACGTTGTCGGCGCGCGGCATGCAGTAGTCCATGTAGGACCCGGTCAGGAGCTGGCCGCTGTCGTCGTAGCGGGCGCCTTCGAGCAGCGCCTGGCCGATGCCCTGGACCAGCCCGCCATGGACCTGCCCCTCGACGATCATCGGGTTGATGACGTTGCCGAAGTCGTCGACGGCGGTGAAGCGGACGATGTCCACCTCCCCGGTCGCGGGCTCGACCTCCACCTCGCAGACATAGGTGCCGGCGGGGAAGGTGAAGTTGGGCGGATCGAAGAAGGCGCCCTCCTCCATCCCGGGTTCCAGGTCAGGCGGGTAGTTGTGCGGCACGTAGGCGGCGAACACGACCTCGCCCAAGGCCTTGCTCTTGTCCGTGCCGGCGACGGTGAACTTGCCGTCCTTGAACTCGATGTCGCCCTCCGCCGCCTCGAGCAGGTGGGCCGCGATCTTCTTGCCCTTGGCGATGATCTTGTCGCAGGCCTTCATGATCGCCTCGCCGCCGACGGCGAGCGAGCGCGACCCGTAGGTGCCCATGCCGACCGGCGTCTTCTCGGTGTCGCCGTGGATCACCTCGATGTCGCCGAAGGGCACGCCGAGCTTGTCGGCGATGAGCTGGGCGAAGGTCGTCTCGTGGCCCTGGCCGTGCGAGTGCGTGCCCGTGAGCACCTGCACCTTGCCGGTGTGCGAGAAGCGCACCTTGGCGCTCTCCCAGAGGCCGACACCGGCGCCGAGCGAGCCGACCACGGCCGACGGCGCGATGCCGCAGGCCTCGATGTAGCAGGACAGGCCGATGCCGCGCAGCTTGCCGCGCCGCTGGGCCTCGGCCCTGCGCGCCGGGAACCCGGCATAGTCGGCGAGCTTCAGCGCCTCCTCCAGCGTCGCCTGATAGTCGCCGGTGTCGTAGATCAGCGCCACCGGCGTCTGGTAGGGGAAGGCGTCGCGCGGGATGAAGTTGCGCCGACGGATGTCGGCCGGGTCGATGCCCAGTTCCATGGCCGCCTGGTCGACCAGGGTCTCGATCAGGAACGAGGCCTCCGGTCGCCCGGCACCGCGGTAGGCGTCGACCGGTGCGGTGTTGGTGTAGTAGGCCTGCACGTCGCAATAGATCGCCGGGGTCCTGTACTGGCCGGCGAGCAGCGTGGCGTAGAGATAGGTCGGCACGCAGGACGAGAAGGTCGACATGTAGGCGCCGAGATTGGCCTTGGTGTTGACCCGCATCGCCAGGAAGTTGCCGTCCTTGTCGAGCGCCAGCTCGGCCGTGCTGATGTGGTCGCGGCCGTGCGCGTCGCTGAGGAAGCTCTCGCTGCGCTCCGCGGTCCACTTGACCGGGCGTCCGCCGATCTTGCGCGACGCCCAGCAGACCACGCATTCCTCGCCATAGATGAAGATCTTCGAGCCGAAGCCGCCGCCGACGTCGGGGCCGACGACACGCAGCTTGTGCTCCGGCGCCACGCCGATGAACGCGGCCATGACGAGGCGGTGGACGTGCGGGTTCTGGCTGGTCAGATAGCAGGTGAAGGCGTCGGTCCCGCTGTCGTAGACGCCGATCGCCGCGCGCGGCTCCATGGCGTTGGGGATCAGCCGGTTGTTGACCAGCTCCATGCGCGTGACGTGGTGCGCCGCGGCGAACGCCGCATCGACCGCCGCCTTGTCGCCGAGCTCCCAGTCGAAGATCAGGTTGTCCGCGACCTCGTCGTGGACCAGCGCAGCAGCGCCGTGCGCGCCGGCGAGATCCACGACCGCCGGCAGCTCCTCGTAGTCGACGACCAGCGCCTCGGCCGCGTCCTTGGCCTGGGCGTAGGTCTCGGCGACGACCACCGCGACCCGGTCGCCGACGTAGCGGACCTTGCCCTGCGCGAGGAGCGGGTGCGGGCCCATCTTCATGGGCGAGCCGTCCTTCGACTTGACCAGCCAGCCGCAGATCAGGTTGCCCAGCCCGTCGGCCTTGACGTCGTCGCCGTCGAGGACCGCGAGCACGCCCGGCATGGACGCCACCGAGCTCTTGTCGACGCCGCGGATCCGCGCATGCGCGTGCGGCGAGCGGACGAACACCGCGTAGGTCTGGCCGGCCTGGTTGATGTCGTCGGTGTACCGGCCCTTGCCGGTGATGAAGCGCTGGTCCTCGACCCGGGGGACGCGCGCGCCGATGCCGTGCTCTGCCATGGATCAGCGCTCCCTTACTCGGCCGCCTTGGCGTGGCCGGACATGTCCGCGGCCGCGGCCATGATCGCCTTGACGATGTTGTGATAGCCGGTGCAGCGGCAGAGATTGCCCTCGAGCCACTCGCGGACCTCGGCCTCGGTCGGGTTGGCGTTGTGCTGCAGCAGGTCGACCGCGGACATGATCATGCCCGGGGTGCAGAAGCCGCACTGCAGGCCGTGATGCTCGCGGAACGCCGCCTGGACCGGGTGGAGCTGGCCGTTGCGGGCGAGGCCCTCGATCGTCGTCACCTGGCTGCCGGCGGCCTGCACGGCGAGCATCGTGCACGCCTTGACCGAGCGGCCGTCGACATGGACCACGCAGCAGCCGCACTGGCTCGTGTCGCAGCCGACATGGGTGCCGGTCAGGCCCAGCTGGTTGCGGAGGAACTCGACGAGCAGGGTGCGCGATTCGACCTCGCCGCCGACCTGCTTGCCGTTGACCGTCATCGATACGCTCGGCATCCGCCTACCTCCCGGGAGTGTCTGGTCTCGAAACGCGCAGGAGCGGGCGGGGACCCGCGGTCACGCCCGTTATCCACTTTGCTTTCAATCGAAACTAGGTGACGGCTCGGGGACCGTCAACGCGCCGCCCGGCGGCCCTGTCAGCTGAAGATCCAGAACAGGAGCAGCAGCAGCACGACGATCCCGGCGAGCCAGACGAGCGGGCTCTGGGCCAGCCCGCGCCGCTCCGGCGGCGGGGCGTAGGCCGGCGGCGGCGGGGCGTAGGCCGGCGCCGCCTCGACCGGTGCCGCCTCGACCGGTGCCGGCGCCGCCGGGGCGCCCGCCGCGGCCGCCTCGGCGGCGACGATCCGCGTGAAGTTGCCGAAGAACTCGTCGGCCATCTTGCGCGCCGTGCCCTGGATCAGGCGGGAGCCGATCTGGGCCAGCTTGCCGCCGACCTCGGCCTTGGCCTCGTAGCGCAGCACGGTGGCGTCGCCGTCCTCGGTGAGGCGCACGGACGCGCCGCCCTTGGCGAACCCGGCGGCGCCGCCCGAGCCCTGGCCGCTGATCGTGTAGCTCTCCGGTGGATTGAGGTCGCCCAGGGTCACGGTGCCGCCGAAGCGCGCGCTGACCGGGCCGACCTTGGCGCGGACCTTGGCCTCGAGCTCGGTCGGCGACTTCTGCACCAGCTCCTCGCAGCCGGGGATCGCGGCCTTGAGGATCTCGGGATCGTTGAGCGCCTCCCAGACCCGCTGCCGTGGCGCCGGGATGCGGTATTCGCCGGTCATGTCCATGGCGTCTGCTCCTCGGTGGGGCGCTTTCTCGGGCCGCCTCCGGCCACGCGCTCTTGCGCCGATCCTTGGCCGCGTCGTACACGCCCGTTGCTGCCTCGGCAATCGCGGCACCGCACCGACCTGCACGGCGGGTGCTTGTGAACGTTGGGCTTGTGGATCGCGACCGTGGGGCCGGGGTCGACGGCCGGCCGGGACATGCGCGCATGTCGGGTTCGCGACGGAGGTTCGGGGCTGCCGATGCGACACTGGGAACGTCTGCTCTTCCTGGTCGCCGTCCTGCTCGTCGCCTTCGCCGGCGGGGTGCTGGTCGGCAAGTACCAGTACTGGCCCTACGACACGCTGAACCGCGCCAACGACGCCGCGCGTGCCCTGTGGTTCACCTGGTTCCCGGACGAGGTGCCGGTCTTCGCCAGCCCGCACAAGGTCGGCGGCGTGACCCGCTGGGAGCGCGGCGCCGCCGCCGACGGGGTGACCTTCATCGTCCGCCGCGAGGACGACGCGTTCGGCGCGGTCGTGGTCGACATGGAGGGCCGCGAGCTGCATCGCTGGCGCCTGACCTTCTCCGACGCCTTTCCCGGCGACGCGCCGCACATCCTGGCGCGCGGGCCGGACGATCGGGTCGGCTGGCACGGCGTGCATCTGTTCGACAATGGCGACGTGCTCTTGAACCTCGAGGGCGGCAACTTCCCGTTCGGCGGTGGCCTGGTCCTGATCGACAAGGACTCGCGCGTGAAATGGGCGCTCGCGCGCAACACCCACCACGACCTCGACGTGCAGCCCGACGGGACCATCGTGGTGCTTGCCCATCGCCACCTCGAGGAGGGCGAGCCGTCCTGCTCGGCCTATGTCCGGCCGCCCTATCTCGCCGACGAGATCCTCCATGTCTCCGCCGACGGCGAGGTGCTCGACTCGTTCTCGCTGGCGGCGGCGTTCTGCAACTCGCCGTTCAAGTGGATGATGGCGCCGATCGGCACCTACGGACTGCGCCCGCCGGCGCGCAAGGAGGTCGAGGATCTCCAGCACAGCAACACCGTCTCGGTGATCACGCCGGCCGAGGCGGCCGTGTTCGCGCCCGGGAACGCCGGCGACTATCTCGTGTCGTTCCGCAACATGAACATCGTCGCGGTGGTCGACCGCGAGACCCGGCTGGTCAAATGGGTGCTCACCGGGCACTTCGTGCGCCAGCACGACCCGCACATCCTGGCGAACGGCAACCTGCTGATCTACGACAATCTCGGCGGGATGCTCGACGGCGACCGGCCGCAGGGCCGCTCCCGGGTGATCGAGATCGACCCGCTGACGCAGCAGGTGGTGTGGCAGTACGAGGGCGGCACGGCACCCGAGGACCGCTTCGACGCCGCCAAGGGCGGCAAACTGCAGAAGCTGCCGAACGGCAACGTGCTGGTGACCCATTCCTGGCAGGGCCGGGTCTTCGAGGTGACCGGCGACGCCGATCCGAGGATCGTCTGGGAGTTCGTCAACCTGCTCGAGGCGAGCGCGGAGGGCGGGCGCGTCGGCGCGATCCCGCACGCGGCGCGGATCGACCCGGCGCGCCTGACCTTCCTCGGCGCGCCGACCTCCTGAGCGGGAGCCGCCGGCGGTGGAGATGCCCGGCTGGATCGACCGCCTCGGCGGCTTCGTCGCCGGCACCGCCGGCTTCTGGGTGGCGCTGGGCGGACTCGAGAGCTCGGCGCATCGTGCCGAGCTCGACGCGATCGCGATCGATCGGCCGATCTACATCGCCGGGCTCGCCCGCGGCGGCACGACCATCCTGCTGGAGCTGCTCGCCGCGCATCCCGACGTCGCGACGCATCGCTACCGCGACTACCCGCCGATCTACACGCCGCTGTTCTGGAACCGCGCCTTCGCCCGGATCTACGACGCCAACGCCCCGGCGGTGGAGCGCGCGCACAAGGACCGCATCCTCGTCACCCCGGACAGCCCCGAGGCGATGGAGGAGGTGCTGTGGATGCGGTTCTTCCCTGGCCGCCATCAGCCCGAGGTCGACCAGGTCCTCGACGGCGCCACGAGCAACCCGGCGTTCGAGACCTTCTACCGCGACCATATCCGGAAGATCCTGCTGATCCGCCAGGGGCGCCGCTACCTGGCGAAGGGCAACTACAACATCACGCGGCTTGCCTATCTGGCGCGGCTCTTTCCCGACGCGCGGTTCCTCGTCCCGGTGCGCGAGCCGGTCGCGCACGTCGCCTCGCTGGCCAAGCAGCACCGCCTGTTCTGCACCCAGGAGAGCGAGGATCCGCGGGTGCTGCGGCACATGCGCCGGGTCGGTCACTTCGAGTTCGGTCTCGACCGCCGCCCGCTCAATCTCGGCGATCCCGCACTCGCCCGGTCGATCGCCGAGCTGTGGGCCAGGGGCGAGGAGGCGCGCGGACTGGCGCGGCACTGGGCCGCGGTCTACGGCTTCGTGCTCGATCAGCTCGAGCGGGATCCGGCGCTGCGCGAGCGGACCCGGATCGTCCGCTACGAGGATGCCTGCGCCGCCGGCACGGCGACGCTGGCGGCGGTCGCCGAGCATACGGGGCTCACCTTCACCCCCGAGCGGCTGGCCGAACTGGCCGCCCAGCTCAGCCCGCCGACCTATTATCGGCCGGATCTGTCCGCCGCCGACCTCACGGCGATCCGCGAGGAGACGGCCGCGGTGGCGGCGCGGCTCGGCTACACGGCGCCGGAGTGAGGTTCCATACGTCGGTGCGCGACGCGCCACACCCGGTCGCCCCCGCGCGCCATTCGCGGTCGCCGTGCCTGGATTTGCGGGCCGGTCCGCGTTACTTCGGCTGCGTTCGTTCTGCGTGCGATGCGCGCCCGTCGAGAAGCGGCGCCGGTCCCGGGAGATTGAGATGGCTGGGCTCTTGGCCTTCGCAGTGGTGCTGACGCTGGGGACGCTGCCGGGCGCGGCGTGGGCCTATTTCGGACCGGGCGCCGGTGTGACCATGCTCGGTGCCTTGTGGGGCGTGCTCCTCGCCGTCGCCTTCGCCCTCTTCGCGTTCCTCGCGTGGCCGATCCGCGCGATGCTGCGCCGGCGCCGGAAGGCGGCCGAGGCCGCGTCGGGCTCGGCCGCCGCCACCGACGCGCCGCGGTGAACGGTCTCCTCAACCTCGCCTACCCCCTCTTCGACGCTCTCGACCGACTGATCGGATTCCTTCCCGACGCGGTGCGGCTCGTCCTCTGGGGGGCGCTCAGCGCCGCCGCGGCCATGGCGCTCTACCGGCGCCTGTCCGGTCAGGAGCGGATCAAGGCCCTGCAGGCGGAGGCGCGCGGCCTGCGGCAGCGGATGATGCAGACCGACGATGCCGCCGAGGCGGCGCGTCTCGCCGGCGAGAACCTCAAGCTGTCGATGCGTACGCTGGGCACGGTGACCGGCCCGGCGATGCTCTCGGGCTTGCCGGTGATCCTGGTGCTCGCCTGGGTCAGCGCGAGCTTCGCCACCAGCGCGCCGGCCCCGGGCAGCGCCGTGCCGCTGACCAGCGAGCCGCCATCGGTGACGGTCACGGGCTCGCCGCCGGTAGCGGGCGGTGAGGCCGCGCTCGCTTGGCCCGGTCCCGGCGGGACGATCGCCCTGGCCGACCCCACCGGGACGATCTTCGAGGCGCCGGCGCCGGACCCGCCGCCCTGGATCCTGCACAAGAAGCGCTGGTGGAACCTGCTCCTCGGCAACCCCGCCGGCTACCTCGCCGACGGTGCCGCAGCCGACGCTGTGTACCTCGCGGTTCCCGACCGTGAGGTGCTCGCCGTCGGGCCCGGCTGGATGCGCGGCTGGGCCTTCACCTATCTGGTCAGCCTCCTGATCGTGTCGCTGCTCATCAAGTTCACCTTCAAGATCGCCTGAGCGCGCTCGTTAACGCCCCCGCAACCCGACCCTGGCAGGATGCCCCGCGCGCGGCGGGAGATCGGGCGTGCGCAGCCTCGGCGTGATGATGGTCGCGATCGCCGCCGCCGGTTGGCTGGTGGCGGCCCGCTTCCCGCTGCCCGAGCCGGGACCGAAGGCGGCGGCGACCGGAGGACCGGCGGTACCGGCCGCGGCCGAGGCCGGGTGGCATCGGGTCGAGATCGCGGCCGGGCCGGACGGCCATTTCGTCCTCGACGCGGCGGTCGAGGGCGTGCCGGTGACGTTCCTCGTCGACAGTGGCGCCACCACGGTCGTGCTGTCGAGCGATGCGGCGCGGCGCCTCGGCCTCGTCGGCGGCCGGCTGCGCTTCACGCACAAAGTCAGGACCGCCAATGGCGTGGTCCGCGCGGCGCCGGTGCGCCTGCGCGAGCTGCGGATCGGGCAGCTCGCGCTGCGCGACGTCGAGGCGGCGGTGCTCGAGACACCGCTCCACACGTCGCTGCTCGGGATGAGCTTCCTGCGCCGGCTGGCGCGCTGGGAGGTCCGCGACGGACGGCTCGCCCTCTACTGGTAGACGGCTCCTCGCCGGTCGCCGATAACGGCGCCGCGACGGCGCACCGGTGGAGCGATGCGCGGAGCCTATCTCATCGACATGGACGGCGTGCTGGTCCACGGCCGCCGGCTGATCCCTGGGGCGGACGGCTTCATCGAGCGGCTGCGCGCCGCCCGCCGGCCGTTCCTGGTCCTCACCAACAACTCGCGCCACACGCCGGCGGAGCACGCCGCGCGCCTGACCGAGGCCGGTCTGCCGATCGGCGAGAGCGAGATCTTCACCTCGGCCATCGCCACGGCACGGTTCCTCCGCCAGCAGCGTCCGGACGCGACCGTCTACGCGATCGGCGAGACGGGGATCATCGCGGCACTGCAGGCCGAGGGGATCACCCAGACCGAGCGCAGCCCCGACTATGTCGTGCTCGCCGAGACCGTCGCCTACAGCTTCGAGCAGGTGGCGACCGCGGTGCGGCTGATCATCGGCGGCGCGCGGTTCATCGCCACCAACCCCGACGTGTCGGGGCCGTCCGAGCACGGCATCGTCCCGGGCTGCGGGGCGATGGCGGCGATGATCCAGGCCGCCTGCGGCATCCGCCCCTACTATGTCGGCAAGCCCAACCCGCTGATGATGCGCGAGGCGCTCGACCAGCTGGGCGTGCGCGCCTCGGACGCGACCATGGTCGGCGACCGGATGGACACCGACATCGTCGCCGGCACGGAGACCGGAATGGGCACGATCCTGGTGCTCAGCGGGGTGACCCGCGCCGAGGACGTCCACCGCTTCGCCTACCTGCCACGGCTGATCGTCCCGTCGGTGGCCGAGATCGAGGTCTAGGGCCGCTCAGCGGTCGACCAGCGCCGCGGCGCAGGCATCCAGGATCGCCTCGGTGTCGAGGCGCATCAGCCGGTAGAGGTCGGGGATGTCGGCCGACTGGCCGAAGCGCTCGACGCCCAGCGCCTTGACCCGGTGCGGGGTGACGGCGCCGAGCCAGGACAGCGTCAGCGGGTGGCCGTCGAGCACGGTGACCAAGGCCGCGTCCGGGGCCAGCGTGGCGAGCAGGCGGGCGATGTGCGAACGGGGCCCCTGCGCGCGCCAGTCGGCATGGAGGCGGTCGGCCGAGGTGACGGCGAGCAGACCGGCACCCGGCAGATCGTCGGCCAGCTCGGCCAGCGCCGCCAGCGCCTCGGGCGTGACGGCGCCGCTGCAGGCGATGGCCAGCTCGGCGCCGGGCGCCGGCGGCCGCAGCCAGTAGGCGCCGGCGAGGATCGCCGCCTCGGTGGCGGCGTCGAGCGACCGCTCGGGCTGGTCGATCTGGCGCGTGGTCAGACGCAGATAGACCGAGCCGCCGTCGGGCGCCTGCAGATGGGCGAGGGCCCAGCGCAGCATCACTTCGAGCTCGTCGGCGAAGGCCGGCTCGAGAAAGGTCAGGCCGGGTTGGCTGATGCCGATCAAGGGCGTGCCGATCGACTGGTGCGCGCCGCCCTCGGGCGCCAGGGACACGCCCGACGGGGTCGCCACGAGCAGGAAGCGGGCGTCCTGGTAGCAGGCGTAGACCAGTGCATCGAGGCCGCGGTTGATGAACGGGTCGTAGAGCGTGCCGACCGGGAGGAGCCGGGCACCGAACAGCTCGTGGGCGAGGCCGAGCGCGGCGAGATTGAGGAAGAGGTTGTTCTCGGCGATCCCGAGCTCGACGTGCTGGCCGGTGCGGCTCTCGCGCCAGAGGGTCGGCGAGGTGACCTGCTCGGCGCGGAACACGTCCTCGTGCTCCTTGCGGTTGAACACGCCGCGCCGGGTCACCCAGGCGCCGAGACTGGTCGAGACGGTGACGTCGGGCGAGGTGGTGACGAGGTGCGCCGCCAGCGGCAGCTCGCTGCGCGCCAGCTCGCCCATGATCCGGCCGAAGGCCTCCTGGGTCGAGGTGCGGGCGACCGGGCGGCCGCTCGGCAGCACCGCCGGCACCGGGACCGGTGCGGCCGTGGTCCGCGCCTGCCGCGCGCGCCAGGGCAGGCCGGCGAGGAACGCGTCGAGCGCCGCCGGCTCGACGTCGAGCCCGGCATGGGGGCTCCATTCCTCGCCGTCGGGGATGCGCATCGCCTGCTTGAAGGCGGCCATCTGCTCCGGGCTCATCAGCCCGGCGTGGTTGTCCTTGTGGCCGGCGAACGGCAGGCCCCAGCCCTTGACGGTGTAGGCGATGAAGCAGCGCGGCCGGTCGTCGGCGACGGCGTGGAAGGCCTCGAGCACGGCCTCGAGGTCGTGGCCGCCGAGATTGGTCATCAGCCGGGCCAGCGCGGCGTCGTCGTGGCGCTCGAGGAGGCGGCGGATGGCGGCGTTGCCGCCGAGATCGCTCTCGAGATGCGCGCGCCACGCGGCGCCACCCTTGAAGGTGAGCGCGCTGTAGAGATCGTTGGGGCAGGCGTCGATCCACTGGCGCAGCGCCGCGCCGCCCGGCTCGGCGAACGCCGCCTGGAGGCGCTTGCCGTACTTGATCGTCACCACCTCCCAGCCGACGGTGGCGAAGAACTGCTCGATCTTCTGGAACAGCTTCTCCGGGACGACGCGATCGAGGCTCTGGCGATTGTAGTCGATGATCCACCAGACGTTGCGCACGTCGTACTTCCAGCCCTCGAGCAGGGCCTCGAAGACGTTGCCCTCGTCGAGCTCGGCGTCGCCGACCGTGGCGATCATCCGGCCGGGCGGCGCGTCGTCCGGGACGAGCCCGTGCAAGCGGACATAGTCCTGGGTGAGCGAGGCGAAGAGGGTCATGGCGGCACCGAGGCCGACCGAGCCGGTCGAGAAGTCGACGCCCGGATGGTCCTTGGTCCGCGAGGGATAGGACTGCGCCCCGCCGAGTGCCCGGAAGCGCTCGAGCCGCGCCAACGGCTCGAGGCCCAGCAGGTACTGCGCGGCGTGGTAGATCGGGCTGGCATGCGGCTTGACCGCAACCCGGTCGCCCGGGCGCAGCACGTCGAACCACAGTGCGGTCGTCACCGTGGCGATCGAGGCGCAGGAGGCCTGATGCCCGCCGACCTTCAGCTTGTCGCGCGACGGCCGCAGATGGTTGGCGTTGTGGATCGTCCAGGCCGACAGCCAGAGCAGCTTGCGCTCGATGGCGCGGAGCATGGCGAGGCGATCCTCGGCGCGCCGCGCCTCCCGGACCTCGGCCGTCATCCTCCCCCTCACGCTGCCTGGGCCGCGTCCGTCTTGTAGGCCGCGTCGAGGGCGCGGCCAATGTCCTGGTGCAGGTCGGCCAGCGTCTCGAGGCCGACCGAGAGGCGGATCAGCCCGTCGGTGATGCCGAACCGGGCCCGCTCCTCGGCGCTGTAGGTCGAGTGCGTCATGCTCGCCGGGTGCTGGACGAGCGTCTCGGCGTCGCCGAGGCTGACCGCGCGGGTGACGAGGCGCAGGGCGTCCATGAAGGCGAAGCCGGCCGTCATCCCGCCCATGAGCTCGAAGGCGATCATGCCGCCGAACCCGGCCATCTGGCGGCGCGCCAGCGCGTGCTGCCGGAAGGAGGGCAGGCCCGGATAGTGGACCGCGGCCACGGCCGGGTGCGCCTCGAGCTGGCGGGCGATCTCGAGCGCGCTCGCACAGTGCCGCTCGACGCGCAGCTCGAGGGTCTTGAGGCCGCGGAGCACGAGGAAGGCGTCGAACGGCGACAGGACCGCCCCGGTCATGTCCTTGAGCCCGACCATGCGGATGCGCTGGATGTGGGTGGCCGAGCCGACCACCGCGCCGGCCATCAGGTCGCCATGCCCGCCAAGATATTTGGTCGCCGAGTGGACGACGAGGTCGGCGCCCAGCGCCAGCGGCCGCTGCAGCAGCGGGGTGGCGTAGGTGTTGTCGACCATGACCAGGGCGCCGTGCCTGCGGGCGATGGCGGCGACGGCGGCGATGTCGACCAGCCGCATGTTCGGGTTGGCCGGGGTCTCGAAATAGACCAGCCGGGTGCGCGGGCCGATCGCCGTGGCGACGTTCGCCGGCTCGGTCATGTCGACGTGGCGGACGGCGACGCCGAAGCGGGCCAGGCCGTGCTGGAAGAAGGCGAAGGTGCAGCCGTAGAGGGTGTGGTCGACGAGGATCTCGTCGCCGGGCCCGAGCAGGCTCCAGATCGCCGCGGTGATGGCGCCCATGCCGGACGCGGTGGCCAGCGCCGCCTCGCCGCCTTCCAGGCTGGCGAGGCGCTCCTCGAGCAGGCTCAGCGTCGGATTGCCGAGCCGTGTGTAGACGTAGCCGCGCTCCTCGCCGGTGAAGCGCCGCCCGCCGGCGGCGGCGTCGGGAAAGGCGAAGGTCGAGGTCAGATAGACGGGAGGAACCAAGGCACCCTGGTGCGCCTGCGGATCGTGGCCGTGATGGATCGCCCGGGTGGCGAAGCCCTGCGCGCTGGCCGCCGTCATGTCACTGCTCCGTGGATGGACCGGGCAGCTTATGCCACGGAACGGCCGGGTTTGTCCTTGCGTAGTGCCGCCTACTGGCGCCTTGTGACGCGATGGACTGCCACTGATCGGCAAGTTGGCGGCACGACATGCCACTGGACAGCCTCGACGCGATCGATCGTCGTATTCTCCGCGAGCTGCAGGCCGACGGCCGGTTGAGCAATGTCGAACTCGCCGAGCGGGTCGGCCTGTCGCCCTCGCCCTGCCTGCGCCGCGTGCGCCGGCTCGAGCAGGCCGGGGTGATCCGCGGCTACCGGGCGCTGCTCGACCGGGCGCGGCTCGGGTTCGGCCTGACGCTGTTCGTCGCGATCCGCATCGAGGGGCACGAGGAGGCGCGCGAGAGCGCGGTCGAGGAGGCGATCCGCGCCATGCCCGAGGTGATCGCCTGCCACCTCGTCTCCGGCGAGGCCGACTTCCTGCTCGAGATCGTCCTGCCCGACCTCGCCGCCTACGAGGGCCTGCTGCTGCGTCGGCTGCTGCGCCTGCCCGGGGTCAAGGACGTGCGCACGAGCTTCGTCCTGCGCGAGGTCAAGCCGCCGGCACCGCTCCCGATCGCGCCGGCGTGACGGCGCGGCGGCGGCGCGGTCTCACGGGGGCGGTGCCGCGGCCCGCATCGCCGGCGGTGGAAACCAGCACCGGCTCCGCCTCGTGTTGCCGTCGTGGCCGGCCCGAGGGCCCATGCCGTGGGCGGTGGACGTTGGCGCGACGGTCGGCGTCATGACTCCCCCGCACAGCGGACGACACGGCTTGGGGGCGGGATCGTGTCCCGACTCCTGGTGTGACTGGCGTTGATCGCCGCGGTGCCGGTGGTACCGGGTTGGTCAGGGCATTGCATCGCGCGTCAGCGAGGAGCTGATATACGATCAATACCGCATAATCAGCGAAACGGCACAAGATCTAGTGACCGATGCGAGATTCTGATGCCGCTATTGTGTCAGAATCGGCCTGCCTCTCCAGCGCCATCAGGAGCCTGTTGACAGAGCTGGCCCGCTGGTCTAGCGTCGAGTGAGGGCGGAGCGGAGCTGACCCTTGGCCGATCGCCTTAACCAGCAGGCGCTAAGCCGCACGCAGATCAATGGATTCGAATATCATCGGATAGCCGACGCGTCGCCATTGGTCAAGCGCTGTTTAGCTACTTCTTTTAGAAGGAGTGTGGACATTGACGACAACTTTCCAAGAGAACGCTTTTGAAGATTCAGTCATCGACCTCAGCGGTCATGTGTGGATCGGCAATCGATTCCGGCGCTGCCGGCTGATCGCGGAGACTCCTCCGGCCGTCTGGGAGGGCAATGTGCTTGAGGAGTGCGAGATTGAGCTGCGAGGGCCGATGGCTGCTGCCGCTCAGTTTCTATCAGGCCTGATCCCGATTACTCGCGGCAACGCAAACCACTGAGCTGTTAGGCGATGCGCCGCGGGCCGCTAGCGGTTCGCGGGTGCCAGGCATCATCCACCGAGCCGTTCTGTCCGTGACCCACTCGACCTGAGCCCGGGGGCAGCCGACAACGACGCGGAGGGCTCGTTGCCCGTGATCCGTTGGCAGTGGCGTCCCGCTCCTGGGTCACCCTCGGCACCGCTGCCGATCGGCGCCGCGTAGCTTCGCTACTGCACCAGCTCCGGCCAGGGGACGATGGTGGATTTCACGGTGCGCATGGCCATGGCGTCGGCGACGGCCCGGGCGATGCCGTCCTCGTCGAAGGGGTAGAGGGTCTGCATCGCCAGCCAAGGGAACCGGTCGCGGGCGCGATCGAGCATGGCGACGCCGAGCGCGAGATCGTTGGCGGTGAAGGCCCACGAGCCAAGGACGGTGAGATCCTTGGCGCAGATCCGGTGCCAGTTGGTCTGGATCGAGCCCGCGTCGGTGAACTGGCCCATCTCGACATAGGTGCCGCCGTCGCGCAGGAACTCGATGCCCTCGGGCCCGGCGCTCGGGTGGCCGGAGCAGTCCATGACCAGATCCGCGCCGAAGCCGCCGACGATCTCGCGCACCCGGGCGATGCGCGCTTCCGGCGTCGGCAGCGCCTCGATGTCGACGGTCGCCTCGGCGCCGAAGCGGCGGGCCAGCTCGAGGCGCGGCGTCTCGGGGGCGCCGACGCAGATCACCCGCCCCGCACCCATCTCCCGCGCCGCGGCTATGGCGAGGATGCCGATCGGCCCGGAGCCCTGGATGACGACCGTGTCGCCCCAGCGGAAGCCGCCGGCGCGCACGGCGCGGTTGAAGGCGCGGATGCAGGAGGTCAAGGGCTCGGCGAGTGCCCCCAGGCGCAGCGGCATGTCGTCCGGCAGCTTGTAGATCTTGGTGCCCGGCAGCAGGTCGAGATCGACATAGACGTACTCGGCCCAGCCGCCCCACAGATGCGGCGGCTTCTCGAAGCCGAGATAACGCCCGTAATAGACGGGCGTCAGGCACTTGTTGGCGCTCTCAGGATAGTGGACGCAGTAGTGGCAGCGGCCGCAGGGCATCAGCGGCGGGATCATCACCCGCGAGCCGACCGCGAGCGGCTTGCCCATGAAGTCTTCCCGGAGTTCCGGCCCCTTCTCGACGATGATGCCGCCGATCTCATGGCCGAGCGTGAACGGCCAGGGCAGGGGCTTCGGCCAGTGCCCCTTGAGGATGTGCAGATCGGTGCCGCACACGCCGCAGGCGCCGACCTGGATCAGCGCGGCGTTCTTCGGCACGGCCGGCCGCGGCACGGTGCGGATCACCGGCGGCGCGCCGGGGCCGGCAAAGGTGGCGACGCGGACCTGCGCCATCGTCGGGCCTCCCCCTCGGTCGATCAGCCGAACGCCTGCTCCATCGCGCGGCGTGTGGTCAGGGTCGCGTCCGTCTCGTCGAGGGCGACGTCGGCGTAGCGCAGGATCTCGCCCTGAGCGACGTCGCGGACCAGCGCGAGCCGGTGGGCGAGCCCGATCGGCAGGGCACCGAGCGCGCGCGAGCGGGCCGCCGGAACGAGTTTGCCCCAGACGGTGTAGCCGCCTTCGCCGTCGAGCAGGTCGCCGGCGCGCAACGGGCGCTTGGCGACCGCCACGGCGTCGCCGCGCCACGCCTGCGCGGCGCCGGTCGGTTCGCCGCGCAGCGCCGCGCTCAAGACCGAGATCGACAGCTCCAGGCCGATCAGGTGGAAGGGCTTGTACATCGCGGCGTAGCGGCCGCTGGCGTCGGTGCGCAGGCCGTACTGCCTGAAGCAGGCGGCGGTGTAATCGTTGGGCGCCTCGAGGACGACGTACACACCCCAGCGCAGGTCGCGGACGACGGGGCTGCCGTCGCGCTCGACCGAGGAGACGACCTCGACCTGACACGGCTTCTCGAGCCGTCCGCCCAGTGTCGCCGGGCGTAGGACCTCGGCCAGATCGTCCACGCCGCAGGGCGGGAAGGCGAGGCCGTCCTCGGGCACCTCTAGGGCGCAGGCATTGGCGATCGCCGCCATCTCGATCGCCGACTTCGTGCCGTCGAGAAAGGAGTTGAACATCTGCGGGTTCATGCCCGCGCGGCGGGCCTCCTCGGGAGACAGGCCGTAATGGCTCCAGACGTCGTCCGGCGTCACCCGATGAAAGCTCGGCAGGTATTTCGTTCCCTTCCCCGCCGCCATGACCCGGAAGCCGCTCGCCCGCGCCCAGTCGACCAGCTCGGCGACGAGCGCCGGCTGGTCGCCATAGGCCATCGAGTAGACGACGCCGGCCGCGCGCGCCTCGGCGGCGAGCAGCGGGCCGGCGAGCACATCGGCCTCGACATTGACCATGACGACGTGCCGGCGGGCGGCGATCGCGGCGCGCGCATGGCCGATGCCGGCCGCCGGGCTGCCGGTCGCCTCGATCAGCACCTCGACGCGCTCGTCGGCGCAGGCGTCGAGCCCGCGCCCGGTGAAGCTGGTCCGGGATATCCGGGCGTCGTCCCAGCCGACCGTCCGGCAGGCGGCCTTGGCCCGCTCCGGGTCGAGGTCGGCGATCACCGCGACCTCGAGGCCGGGGATCGTCGGCACCTGGGCGAGAAACATTGAGCCGAACTTGCCGGCGCCGATCAGCCCGACCCGGACCGGGCGCCGGCGCGCTGCGAGCTTGGCGGCGAGGTTCATGCCGCCGCCCTGGGGCGGGCGCGGGCGTAGGCACGGAGCGCGTCGTCAGGGACCGGCTCGATCGGGGTGAAGTCGCGGTGCGCGATCCACTCCGGGCGGGTCGGCGTGCGGATGTGGTTCGAGACGGCGCACAGCGTGAGGTAGACGATCTTGCGCGGGTAGGGGGTGATGTTCGGCGGCGAGGCGTGGACGAGGTTGCCGTGGAACATCAGCACCGAGCCGGGCTTGCCGGTGGGCGCCACGATGCCGCCCTCGGCGGCGAGCCGGGTCACCGTCTCCTTATCCAGCGTCCACAGGGGATAGGAGGTGGTCGCGGTGTCGTGGCCAGCGGCCAGCACGCCATGCCTGTGGCTGCGCGGGATCAGCATCAGCGGCCCGTTGATCGCCATCACCTCGTCGAGGAACAGGGCGATGTTCATGGCGCGCGGCTCGGGCATCCCGTCGTCGCGCGCCCAGGTGCCGTAGTCCTGGTGCCACTGCCACACCTCGCCGTCGAACGGCGCCTTGGCGTTGATCTTGAACTGATGCATGTAGACGGGCTCGGCGAAGAGCTGCTGCACCGGCCCGATCAGGCGCGGATGGCGGCCGAGCAGGGCGAACGCCTCGTTGTAGGTGTGCGCGGCGAAGGCGGTGCGCGGGGCGCCCGACTTCTCGCGCCAGACCTCCTCGCGTTCGCTGTGGTAGATCGCCTCCGCCTCGTCGCGCAGCAGCGCCGCCTCGGCTTCGTCGAAGCAGCCGGGCAGGAACAGATAGCCGAGCTCGTCGAACTCGCGGAGCTGTGTGGGGCTGAGCAGCATGGTGGTGGGCCTCCCGGATCCGCGCGACAATGAACCCCCGGCGGCAGCGTATGGCAATCCCGCCGGACGGACGCTTGCCGAGGCGCGGCCACCACGGCTAAGCCCCTGGGCCTGCCGGGAGTGTCACCGCATGACCGAGACCAGGCCGCCGCAGGCGAAGCAGCCGCCACCACTGCCGATGGAGGTCGAGCCGGCGAGCTTCCTCGTCACGCTCGAGCGCCTCGCGCCGGAACCGTCGCGGTGAGCGACTGGGCGCTGCGCGACCGCAGCCTGACGGAGATCGCCGCGGCGATCCGCAGCCGCGAACTGTCCTCGCTGGAGGTCACCCAGGCGATCCTGCGTGCACTGGAGGAGAAGGGGCCGACCTATCTCGCCGTGGCCGGGCTCGACGCCGAGCGGGCGCTGGAGACGGCACGGGTCTGCGACGCCGAGCTGGCGCGGCGCCACCTGCGCGGGCCGCTGCACGGCGTGCCCTTGGCGCACAAGGACATGTTCTACCGCGCCGGGCGGGTCTCCGCCTGCGGGACGCGGGTCCGCCGGGGCTGGGTCGCCGACACCACCGCCACCGTGCTGGCCCGCCTCGATCGCGCCGGGGCGATCGACGTCGGGCGCCTCAACATGGTCGAGTGGGCGCTGGGGCTGACCGGGCACAATGCGATCACCGGGACCCCGCGCAATCCCTGGTCGCTGGAGCACATCACCGGCGGCTCCTCCAGCGGGCCGGTGGCGAGCGTGGCGGCGCGGCTCAACTACGCCTCGCTCGGCTCGGACACCGGCGGCTCGATCCGTTTCCCGGCCGGGTGCACCAACCTCGTCGGGCTGAAGCCGACCTATGGCCGGGTCAGCCGCTACGGGGCGATGCCGCTGTCGCCCTCGCTCGACCATGTCGGGCCGCTGACCCGGACCGTCGAGGATGCGGCGCTGTTCCTCGAGGTCATCGCCGGGCGCGACGCCGACGATCCGACGACCAGCCTGCGCGAGGTCCCGGCCTACACCGCAGATCTCCGGCAGTCGGTCCAGGGCTTGCGCGTGGCCGTCCCGCGCCGCCACGAGGTGCCGATCGACGACGCCGTGCAGGGGCTGCTCGACGCCGGGCTCGAGGTGCTGCGCGCGATGGGTGCCCGGCTCGTCCCGATCGATCTGCCATCGTTCGAGCTGATGAATCTCTGGCGGCGTCAGGTGATGATGGCCGAGGCGGCGGCGATCCACCGCCACTGGCTGACCACGCGCCGGGACGAGTACGCGCCGACCACGCTCGCGCGCATGGAGCCCGGTCTGACGATCGCCGCGGTCGACTATCTCGAGGCGCTGCGCCGCCGCGGCCCCGCGGCCGAGAGTTTCGTCGACGCGACGCTGGCCGCGGCCGATGCGCTCTACCTGCCGGTCCTGCCGGGGCCGGTGCCGCGGATCGCCGAGAGCGACATCGGCGCCCGCGACGACTGGGTGGAGTTCATCAACCGGCTCGGCTGGTTCATGGGACCGATCAACTATCTGGGGCTGCCGGCCCTGGCCCTGCCGATCGGCTTCACGCCCGACGGTCTGCCCAACGCGATGCAGCTCGTCGGCCGCCCGTTCGACGAGGCGACGCTGCTCCGCCTGGGCTGGGCCTATCAGCAGGAGACGGGCTTCCCGCGCCGCGCCCCGCCGCCGGCTTGAGCCTCGCCGCGCTGCCGGCGGAGCTGCGCGGCATCCTCGCCGTGCTGCTCGCCATGGGTCTGTTCGGGATCATGGACGGGGCCGGCAAGGTTCTCGCCCAGAGCTACTCGCCGGTGCAGATCTTGATGCTGCGGATGGTCTTCTCGGTGCCGCTGGCGGTGCTGATCGTCTGGCCGTACGGCCTGCGCGCCGTGGTGCGCACCGTCCGACCCGGCTTCCAGCTCGTCCGGACGCTCCTCCTGACCGTCGAGATGGCGCTGGTACTGCTCACCTTCCGGGTCATGCCGCTGGCCGACGCGCACGCCATCCTGGCCGCCACCCCGCTCGTGGTCACCGCCCTCTCCGTCCCGCTGCTCGGCGAGCGGGTCGGACCGCGCCGCTGGCTCGCCGTGGCGGTCGGCTTCCTGGGTGTGCTGCTCATCGTCCGGCCGGGGCTCGGCATGCTCCAGCCGGGCGCGCTCCTCGCCCTGGTCTGCACGCTGCTCTACGGGCTCTATCAGGTGCTGACACGGATCGTCGGCCGGGTCGACCGCGCCGAGACGAGCTTCCTGTTCCAGATCACGGTCAGCGCGGCCCTGCTGACGCCGCTGGCGCCGTTCGTCTGGATCACGCCCGACGCGGCGCACTGGCCGCTGTTCCTCCTGCTCGCCGGGTTCGGCGCCGCCGGCCACCTGCTGTTGATCCGTGCCTTGAACCTCGCCCCGGCGGTGGTCATCCAGCCCTTCACCTACTCGCTCCTGCTCTGGGCGGTGCTGGTCGGCTGGCTGCTGTTCGGCGACGTGCCGGACCTCGCCACGGTGCTCGGCGGCGGCCTCGTCGTCGCTGCCGGGCTCTACACGGTGTGGCGCGAACAGCGCTTGCGGGCGGCTGGCTGATCCGGTTTGTTGCGGCGCGCACGCGGGAATTGAGATGAGCCGAGATCGTTTCGTCGTCATCGCCGAGGTCCGTATCCGACCCGGGCAACGTGACGCCTTCCTCAAGCTCGCCCGTCAGCACGCCGACAATTGCCGCCGTCTCGAGCCGGCCTGCCGGCAGTTCGACGTGACCCTGCCGGAGGGCGATCCGGACGCCGTGCTGTTCTACGAGGTCTATGACAGTCCGGAGGCGTTCGAAGCGCACAAGGCCTCGGCGCACCTCGCCTGGTTCCGCGAGCAGACCCGGGCGCTGGTCGAGGGCCGGCAGCTCCGCGAGCTGCGCCGGGTGGCCGACGGCTCGGAGGCGCTGGCGCGACGGGTGCTGGTCGCCGTCCCCTATCTGCGCCACCTGCCGGAGCTGCTCGACCCGCTGCGCGAGGCCGGCTTCGGCGTGACCTTCAACGAGCAGGGCCGGGTACTGACGGAGGACGAGCTGATCGCCGCCCTGCCCGGCCACTTCGCCACGATCGCCAGCAGCGAGCCCTACACCGAGCGGGTCTTCGCGGCGGCGCCCGAGCTGCGGGTGGTGGCCCGCCTCGGCGTCGGCTGGGACCAGGTCGACGTCGCCGCGGCGACGCGCCACCACGTCGCGGTGGCGATGGCGTTCGGCACCAATCACGACGCCGTGGCCGACCACGCCTTCGCGCTCATGGCGGCAGCGGCGCTGCGCATCGTCGCCTACGATCGACGGGTCCGCGCCGGCCGCTGGGGCACGCAGCTCCACGGCAGCCTCTACGGCGCCACGGTGGGCCTCGTCGGCTTCGGCCGGATCGGCCGCGCGCTCGCCCGGCGCTGCAAGGGCTTCGGGATGGAGGTGCTGGCCCACGACCCGGCCATGGACGGTGACACCGTGGCGCATCTCGGCTGCCGTCTGGTGGCGCTCGACGACCTGCTCGAGCAGAGCGACTTCGTCTCGCTGCACGCGCCGCTGACGGCGGCCACACGGCGGCTGATCGACCGCCAGCGGCTCGCGCTGATGAAGCCGACGGCGGTCCTGGTCAACACCAGCCGCGGTGGTCTGATCGACGAGGAGGCGCTGGTCGAGGCGCTGCGCAGCGGGCGGCTCGCTGCTGCCGGGCTCGACGTGTTCGCGACCGAGCCGTTGCGCGACTCGCCGCTGACCGAGCTTGAGAACGTGGTCCTCACACCCCACGTCGCGGGAACCAGCAAGGCCGCCGTCGAGGCCATGGCGGCGCGCTGCGTGGAGAGCATTTTGACCATCGCCCGCGGCGGGCTGCCCGAGGGCGGTTACGTCCTGAATCCGGAGGCGTTGAGCGCAGGATGAGCGGATTGAGCGCCCGGCGTGCGGCCGTGGCGTCGGCCTCGGGCGGGCGCGCTGGCGGGCGCGACAGCGGCACGCGCGTCGTCCCGATCCACGGCCCGGAGGCGTTCGCCGCGATGCGCCGCGCCGGGCAGCTCGCGGCCGCGACGCTCGATCACGTCACGCCCCTGGTCCGCCCCGGGGTCAGCACCGGCGAGCTCGACCGCGTCATCGAGCGCTTCATGCGCGACCATGGCGGGGTGCCCGCCACCCTCGGCTACAAGGGCTACACCAAGAGCTGCTGCATCTCGGTCAACCACGTCGTCAACCACGGCATCCCGAGCGACGACAAGTGGCTCGAGGCCGAGGACATCGCCAACATCGACGTCACCGTGATCCTCGACGGCTGGTACGGCGACACCAGCCGCATGTTCGTCGTCGGCGGGCGGACCAGCGTCAAGCGGCAGCGGCTGGTCGACGTCACCTTCGAGGCGCTGTGGGCCGGAATCCGCGCGGTCCGGCCCGGGGCCACGCTGGGCGACGTCGGCCACGCCATCCAGCGCGTCGCCGAGGCGGCGCGGTTCTCGGTGGTGCGCGACTTCGTCGGCCACGGCATCGGGCGGACCTTCCACGAGGCGCCCGAGGTGCGCCATTTCGGCAAGCCGGGCGAGGGGCTGGTGCTGCGCCCGGGCATGCTGTTCACCATCGAGCCGATGATCAACGCCGGTCGGGCCGAGGTGAAGATCCTGAAAGACGGCTGGACCACGGTCACCCGCGACCGCGAGCCCTCCGCCCAGTTCGAGCACACCGTCGGCGTCACCGAGGACGGCGTCGAGGTGTTCACCCTGTCACCGAAAGGCTGGCACCGCCCGCCCTACGAGGGGGCGTAGCGCGCAGGCGCTCGGCCAGGAGGAGGCCCGCCCGTGGCGCAGCGGTACGACGCGATCATCATCGGGGCGGGGCACAACGGGCTCGTCTGTGCGGCCTACCTCGCCCGGTACGGGCTGAAGCCGCTGGTGCTCGAGCGGCGGCCGGTGGTCGGCGGTGCGGCCGTCACCGAGGAGATCGCGCCGGGCTTCCGCGCCTCGATCTTCTCCTATCTGATGAGCATCCTGCATCCGCGCATCCAGCAGGACCTCGGACTGCGGCGGCACGGGCTCGAGGTGCTGCCCTGCAGCGACATGCTCTCGCCGCTCGACGACGGCGACTACATCCTGTTCTCCGACAAGGTCGAGCGCACGCAGGCGAGCTTCGCGCGGTTCAACGCGGCGGACGCCGCGATCTACCCGGAGTTCGACCGTCACCTGAACGAGACGGCGAACATCTTCCGCAGGCTGCTCTGGGAGACGCCGTTCGACCCGACCAAGCGCGACTGGCGGACCGTCCGCCAGGCGGTGGGCTTCGCGCTGCGCCACCGCCGCCACGGCCGCAAGCTGTTCGCCGTCGCCGATCTGCTGACGATGAGCGCCTACGATTTCCTCTCCGAGTGGTTCCAGGACGAGCGGATCAAGGCGGTGCTCGCCTACTACGCCTCGATCGGCACCTTCGCCGGCCCCAGGACCCCGGGCTCGGCCTACGTCATCATGCACCACATCATGGGCGAGAACGCCGGCGCCGGCGGCTGGGGGTTCATCAAGGGCGGGATGGGGGCGATCACCCAGGCGCTGGCCGCCGCGGCGCGCGAGAATGGAGCCGAGATCCTCACCGACAGCCCGATCCGCGAGGTGACGGTGGTCGGCGGGCGCGCCAGGGGCGTGGTGACGGCCGACGGACGCGACTATCGGGCGCCGGTCGTGGTCTCGAATGCCAGTGCCAAGGCGCTGTTCCTCGATCTCGTGGGCGAGCGGCACCTGCCGGCGGAGGTCGTGCGCGACGTCCGCAACTTCCGCACCTTCTCGACCGCCTTCAAGATGAACCTCGCGGTCGAGCGGCCGCCGCAGTACCGCTGCCTGGCGAAGGCCGTCGGCGACGGGGCGCTCGGCGACTGGGCCTATCCGACCTACGTGCACATCGCGCCGGATATCGACTACCTCGAGCGCGCGTACGACGACGCCAAGCATGGCTGGTACTCGGCGGCACCGTTCGTCACCCCGGTGGTGCCGACGATCGTCGACCCGACGCTGGCGCCGGCGGGCAAGCACGTCGTCAACCTGTTCGGCGGGCATGCGCCCTACAGGCTCAAGAACGGCGACTGGCAGGACGAGCGCGAGCGG
Organism: uncultured Alphaproteobacteria bacterium; assembly: GCA_937995535.1. Taxonomy (GTDB): domain Bacteria; phylum Pseudomonadota; class Alphaproteobacteria; order Geminicoccales; family Geminicoccaceae; genus CALKJU01. The sequence goes on along the minus strand of CALKJU010000025.1, from coordinate 12,010 downwards.
TTCCAGAAGACCGTGCTCGACACCGTCGACCGCTTCGCGCCGGGATTCTCCAGCGACGTGATCGCGGCGCAGCTCCTCCTGCCGGAGGACATCGAGCGCATCGTCGGCCTGCCGCAGGGGCACATCTTCCAGGGCGAGCTGGCGCTGGACCAGCTCTTCTTCCAGCGCCCGGTGCCGCACTGGGCCGACTACCGCACGCCGATCCGGGGCCTCTATCTGTGCGGCGCCTCGACCCACCCGGGCGGCGGGGTGTCGGGCATTCCCGGCTACAATGCGGCGCGCGAGATCCTCAGGGATGCGCGGCGCCGCTCGGGAATGGGCTACGCGGCCGGCTGAGCCGCGCCGAGTGATCACATGTTCGGATAGTTCGGGCCGCCGCCGCCTTCCGGGGTGATCCAGTTGATGTTCTGCGTCGGGTCCTTGATGTCGCAGGTCTTGCAGTGGACGCAGTTCTGGGCGTTGATCTGCAGCCGGCGGCCGCCCGCGCCGTCGTCGACGAACTCGTAGACCTGCGCCGGGCAGTAGCGCTGCTCCGGCCCGTCATACCGGGCGAGGTTGATGCGCACCGGAACTTCCGGATCGCGCAGGGTCAGGTGGCAGGGCTGGTCCTCCTCGTGGTTGGTGTTGCTGAGGAACACCGAGGACAGCCGGTCGAAGGTCAGCTTGCCGTCGGGCTTGGGATAGGCGATGGGGCGGAACCGGCGCGCCGGCCGCAGCGCCTCGTGGTCGGGATGGTGGTGCATCGTCCACGGTGCCTTGCCGCGCAGCAGATAGGTGTCGAGCGCGGAATAGGCCAGCGCCGGCAGGAGGCCCCAGCGGAAGCTCGGGCGGATGTTGCGCACCCGGTGCAGCTCGTCCCACAGCCAGCTTTGCCGCAGCCGCTCGGGATAGCTGTCGAGGGTCGGCCGCTCGGTCCCGCCGGCGAGCGCGTCGATCGCCGCTTCGGCCGCGCACATCCCCGACTTCATCGCCGTGTGTGTGCCCTTGATCTTGGGCACGTTCAGGAACCCGGCGGCGTCGCCGACGATCGCTCCGCCGGGGAAGACCAGCTTGGGGATCGACTGCAGGCCGCCCTCGCTGAGCGCGCGCGCGCCATAGGCGATCCGCCGTGCGCCCGCGAACAGCGGGCGGATCTCCGGATGGGTCTTGAAGCGCTGCATCTCCTCGAACGGCGAGAGGTAGGGGTTGCTGTAGTCGAGGCCGACCACGAAGCCGACCGAGACCAGGTTGCCGTGCAGATGATAGAGCCAGGAGCCGCCATAGGTGCGCGGATCGAGCGGCCAGCCGATGGTGTGGACGATCCGCCCGGGCCGGCTCCGGGCCGGGTCGATCTCCCACAGCTCCTTGACGCCCAGACCATAGGTCTGCGGATCGACGCCCTCGCGCAGGCGGAAGCGCTCGAACAGGGTCTTGGTCAGCGAGCCGCGGCAGCCCTCGGCGAAGAGCGTCAGGCGGCCGTGCAGCTCCATCCCGGGCTGGAAGTTGGGCCCTTCACTGCCGTCCTTGCGCCGCCCCATGTCGCCCGTGGCGACGCCGACGACCCGGCCCGCGTCGTCATGGAGCACCTCGGCCGCGGCGAAGCCCGGATAGATCTCGACCCCCAGCGCCTCGGCCTGCTGCGCCAGCCACCGGCAGAGATTGCCGAGGCTGATGACGTAGTTGCCGTGGTTGCGCATCTGCGGCGGCGTCGGCAGCCGCCAGGCCTTGGTCGGCGTGAGGTAGAGAAAGGCGTCCTCGGTGGCCGGCGTGTCGAGCGGCGCGCCCTTGTCCTTCCAGTCGGGGATCAGCTCGTCGAGCGCGCGGGGCTCGAGCACCGCACCGGACAGGATGTGGGCGCCGACCTCCGAGCCCTTCTCCAGCACGCAGACGGACAGCTCCTGTTCGCGCTCGGCGGCGAGCTGCCTGAGCCGGATCGCCGCGGCGAGCCCCGAGGGCCCCGCGCCCACGATCACCACGTCGTACGCCATCACCTCGCGCTGCATCCTGTCCTTCGCTCCGACTGGCGGCCGGACGCCGGTATCACAGGGGCGCCGTCACGGCCAGCCGAGGGGGGTGCGGTAGAGGAGCCAGCCGAGGCCGATGGCGAGGGCGACGAGGGCCAGTGCGATCATGGGTGCCGCGCGCCGGCGGGTGCCGCCGAGCGTGCGGGCGAGCCCGGGTGCCGCGGCGGCGATGTCGGCCCACAACGCCGCCGTCGCGACGAGCCCCAGGATGCCGAAGGCGAAGCGGGCGCCCCACAGCTCGGGCAGGCGCGCGAGGCTCCGCGAGCGGGCCAGTTCGGCCAGCGAGCGCAGGCCGTTGTCGGCGAGCAGGACCGCAGTGCCGTTCGGCGCCGGCCACGGGCCGAGCCGGCCGTCGCGCAGGCTGCCGACGATGGTGATCGGGCCGGGCGGGACGATCAGGTGGCGCACGCGCACGTCGCCGATCCGCGGCGCCGCCGGATCGCCGCTGCCGTAGCCGTCGGAGCGCGCCACGAGGCGCAGGCCGTCGATCGTCACCTCCTCGAGCGTCGGGCGGAGCACGATGCTCGGCGGCAGGGCGGCCAGGGCCTCGGGCGAGAGCATCAGCCGGCCGAGGCGCGCCGCGTCGGCGAGGATCCGAACGGGGGCGACGGGGAAGCGGCCCGGGTTGAGCGGGGCGCGGTCGTAGAACCTGCTGGAATCGATCAGCTCGCTCGACCAGACGCGCTCGTGCCGGACGGTCCGGTTCTGCCCGCTGCCCTCGATCCGCTCCTTCCATTGCAGCATCTCGACCTGGCGCTCGAGGCGCAGGGCGACGACGCTGACGGCGAACGGCGGGTCGCGCAGCGGCCTGCCGGCGGTCGCGTCGCCACCGACGAGCACCGGGACCTCCTCGGGCACGAGGCCCGCCGGATCGACCGTGATCACGGATGCGCGGAGCGCTGCCAGCGCCTGGTCGGCGCGACCGGCGCGCCATTCGTTGAACGCGAGGCCGCCGATGGCCACGAGGAGCAGCGCCACACCCGCCAACCGTCGCAGCACCGCGCCCGTCTCTCCCCGTCGGTGGACCCGCCGCGCGCTGATGGCCTATCAGGCGGCCATGCACCAGCCCCTCGACGCGCTCCGCCTGCACGCGGCGATCGACGCGCTGGCGGAGCGCGACCCTGCGCTCGCCGCGGCGCTGGCGCGGGTCGGCCATCCCGCGCCGCGGCAGCGCCCGCCCGGCTTCGCCACGCTGTTGCGGATCGTCGTGGCGCAGCAGCTCTCGACCAAGGCGGCGGCGGCGATCTGGGGCCGCCTGGAGACGGCGCTCGGCGGCGAGCCCACGGTCGAAGCCTTCTGCCGGCTCGAGGACGACGCGCTGCGCGCGATCGGCTTCAGCCTGCGCAAGGTTGGCTACGGCCGCGCCCTGGCGCAGGCCATCGCCGAGGGCCGGTTGCGGATCGACGAGCTGCACGGGCTCGACGAGGAGGAGATCGTCGCGCGGATCACCGCGCTGCCCGGCTTCGGCCGCTGGAGCGCCGAGATCTACTGCCTGTTCGCGCTCGGCCGGATCGACTGCCTGCCGGCCGACGACCTGGCACTGCAGGTCGCGACGATGCGCCTGCGCGGCCTGCCGGCGCGGCCGGCCGGCAAGGCGCTGCGCGCACTCGCCGAGCCGTGGCGGCCGTGGCGCGGCGCCGCCGCGATCTTTCTCTGGCACTACTATGGGGCCGCGACGCTCGACGAGGTCCGGCCCGGCGACGCGGCTACCAGACCTTGAGGCCGTCGCGCGCGGCGAGGCGCAGCTCGGGGGTGAGTGCGGCGGTGACCGCGAGCACGGTGCCGTCGACCCTGGGCCAGCCGAAGGGCGGCGTCGCGGTGACCGGCCAGGCGAGCAGCGTGCCGGGGGACAGCCGTGCCTGCCAGTCGGCTGCCTGCACCGCCGCCTCGGCCTCGCCTTCGACCGCCACGACGAGCGCGAGGCGATGGGTGACGCCCTGCGCTTCGGGGCGCGCCGGCGGGCTCGCCGTCCAGCGGACCACCTGCAGGCCGCAATCGAAGAGCGGACCGGGGACGCCGAAGCGCGCCGCCGCGGCGCGCGCGCCGATCAGCCGGGCCTGCTGCAACAGGCGGACCGCGTCGGCGTTGGCCGCCGGGCGCGGCTGGACGGTGGGGGCCTGGTCGATGAGCAGGCGTCGCAGGAGGGGCAGCGCACCGGGCTCGATCAGCCGCTCGACGAGCAGAGGCGCTGACGCGGCGGCCGGCGGTGGATCGGCAGCCGGGAGCGTGGGCAGGCCCGGGAACGGCCGCGGCCGGAGCCGGGTCCGGTGCTGCGCGCCCGGGCGGCCGTCCGGCAGGACGCCGCGGAAATAGTGCTTCTGCCACCGCTCGGCCTGCGCGGTGGAGCCGGGCCGCGTCAGCTCCTCGCCGAAGGCGCGGCGGCTCGCCGCCCAGCGGGCATAGGCGGCGGCCAGCTCCGGCTCGGACTCCAGCCCGCGGACCTCGGGCTCGCAGCTCTCGATCAGGCCCTGCGGCACCGGGAACAGGGTGCAGAAGGGCTCGCCGGCGGCGAAGCGGACCTGTCGGCCGGGCTCGGTGAGCTGCCAGTTCATGGTGAAGGTGTAGGGTGCCCAGGCGGTCTCCACGATCCCGGTGAGGGGTGCTGCACCCGGCTTCGGCCGGTTGACCGGCCCGCCGACCCAGAGGTCGAAGCCCGGCTCGGTGCGGATCAGCGCGGCGACATGGAAGGTCAGGATCCCGGAGCCGAAATGGCTGATCGGCAGATCGTCGCCCTGGCCGACGATGCGCAGCGCCTCGCGCTCCGCCCCGCCGTCCCACTGCGCCGTGCAGGCGCTGCGGCAGAGCAGCTCCCAGCCATGCGCGTTGGCGATCGCGAGCGGCAGGCAGCGATAGGCGAAGCGCTCGGGCGTGGCGTCCATCCAGGCGCGTTCGAGCGGTGCCGGACGGATCAGGGGCGGCGGCCCGCCGAGCGTGAGCAGGGTCAGCTTCATCGAGACACTCCAGGAGCGCAGGTCGGAGCGGTGGCGGGGTGCGATGGCGGGCCGGCTGTGCCATGCTCGAGCCCGGCGCATGGCTGCGCAGGGTGACGCCGTTGAGCGGCGACGAACAGCCGGATTTCGCGCGGAGCGATCTCGACATCGCGATCCTGCCGGACCGGCTGATCGATCCCTGGGATCGGCACGAGCGGGCCGCGCAGGTCGCCTCCCGCATCGGTCGCGACGTGGATCTCGTCGATCTCCGGCGTGTCTCGAGCGTGCTGCGCTTCGAGGTCGTGGCGCGCGGGTGGCGGGTCGCCGCTCGCGACCCCTGGGCGTGCCGGCAGGCGATCGACATGGCCAACCGCGCGACCTTCCCGCGCAAGCTCGACATCGCCGACGACACCGCCGCGGTCTTCGTCAATCTCGGGCGGGCCGGTCTGATCCCCGCTGTACTCGCCGAATCGTTGCGACGGATGGTCGGCTTCAGCAATGTCGTGGTGCATGAGCTCCAGGCGCTCGATCTCGACAAGGTCCGCTCCATCATCGAGCTTCGGCGCGACGACCTGCTCGCGTTCAGCAAGGCGATGCTGCGGGCCGATCCCGGCGGCTGACGCGTCGGGCCGTCAGCTTGTCACCCGGGCGGCCCTCTGCTAGATCCTTGTGCGGCGCAACAAACCTGTGCGCCGCAACGCTTTTCGCCGCTCGGAACCGCCCCAACCTTGGCCGCCTCGCTTCCCCCGCGCCCCTTCGAGATCGTCCCGATCGAGGAGGAGATGAAGCGCTCCTATCTCGATTACGCGATGAGCGTGATCGTGAGCCGGGCGCTGCCCGACGTGCGCGACGGGCTCAAGCCGGTCCAGCGGCGGATCCTCTACGCGATGCGCGAGGCCGGCTACGACTGGAACAAGCCGCCGCGCAAGTCGGCGCGCATCGTCGGCGACGTGATGGGCAAGTACCACCCGCACGGCGACAGCGCCATCTACGACGCGATGGTGCGCATGGCGCAGGGCTTCGTCATGCGGGTCGTGCTGATCGACGGCCAGGGCAATTTCGGCTCGATGGACGGCGATGCGCCGGCGGCGATGCGCTACACCGAGGCGCGGCTCGCCCGCGCCGCCGACGCGCTGCTCGCCGACTACGACAAGGACACGGTCGACTTCCGGCCGAACTACGACGACAGCGACCGCGAGCCGGTGGTCCTGCCGGCGCAGTTCCCCAACCTCCTGGTCAACGGCGCCGGTGGCATCGCGGTCGGCATGGCGACCAACATCCCGCCGCACAATCTGGGCGAGATCGTCGACGCCTGCCTCGCCCTGATCGACGACCCGGAGCTCGAGGCGGCGGACCTCGCCGAGATCGTCCAAGGGCCGGACTTCCCGACCGGGGGCATCATCCTCGGCCGCGCCGGCATCCTCGAGGCCTACGCCACCGGGCGCGGCTCGATCACCGTGCGCGGCCGCACCCATGTCGAGGAGGTACGCAAGGAGCGGCAGGCGATCATCGTCGACGAGGTGCCCTACCTGGTCAACAAGGGGCGGATGGTCGAGCGCATCTCGGAGGTCGTCCGCGAGCGCAAGGTCGAGGGGATCGTCGAGGTCCGGGACGAGAGCGACCGGCACGGCATCCGCGTCGTCGTCGAGCTGCGCCGCGACGCCGACGCCGACGTCGTCCTCAACCAGCTCCTCAAGTTCACGACGCTGCAGACGAGCTTCGGCATCAACATGGTGGCGCTCAACGGCGGCCGCCCGGAGCTGATGCCGCTCAAGGACATGCTCCAGGCCTTCCTCGACTTCCGCGAGGAGGTGATCACCCGGCGCTCGGCCTTCGACCTCGCCCGGGCGCGCGAGCGGGCGCATCTGCTGGTCGGCCTCGCCGTGGCCGTGGCCAACATCGACGCGGTGATCGCGCTGATCCGCGCCGCGCCCGACCCGGCGACCGCCCGGGCCGAGCTGATGGCGCGCGACTGGCCCGCCGCAACGATCCGCCCGCTCCTGGCGCTGGTCGACGAGAGTGCGGCCGAGGCCGCCACCTACCGGCTCTCCGAAGAGCAGGCCAAGGCCATCTTGGACCTGCGCCTGCAGCGCCTGACCGCGCTCGAGCGCGACAAGATCCACGCCGAGCTGACCGAGATCGCGCAGCGCATCCAGGAGCTGCTGGCGATCCTCCGCTCGCGCGCGCGCCTGCTCGAGGTCCTGCGCGAGGAGCTGCGTGCGGTCCGCGCCCAGCTCGCCGACCCGCGGCGCACCGAGATCGACCGTGACGCGGACGCCGACGTCGATGTCGAGTCGCTGATCCAGCGCGAGGACATGGTCGTGACGGTGACCCATCTCGGCTACATCAAGCGGGTCCCGCTCTCGACCTTCCGCGCCCAGCGCCGCGGCGGCCGCGGCCGCACCGGCATGCGCACGCACGAGGACGACGCGGTGACCAAGGTGCTGGTCGCCAGCACCCACACCCCGGTCCTGTTCTTCACCTCGCTCGGCCGCGTCCACAAGCTCAAGGTCTACCGGCTGCCGCTCGGCAACCCGCAGGCGCGCGGCCGGGCGATGACCAACCTCTTCCAGGACCTCGCCGAGGGCGAGACGATCACCGCGGTCCTGCCGCTGCCGGAGGACGAAAGCCGCTACGAGGGACTGTCGGTGTTCTTCGCCACCGCCCGCGGCCGGGTCCGGCGCAACGCGCTGACCGACTTCGTCCGTGTCCCGGCGCGCGGCAAGATCGCCATGGGGCTCGAGGAGGGCGACCGGCTGATCGGCGTCGCGGTGTGCGACGAGAGCCACGACATCCTGCTCGCCGCCGCCGGCGGCAAGGCGGTGCGCTTCCCGGTCGACGCGGTGCGCCTGTTCCGCTCGCGCGATTCCGAGGGTGTCGCCGGCATGGACCTCGCCGCGGACGACGAGGTCATCTCGATGTCGGTCCTCGACCATGTCGAGGTGACCACCGAGGAGCGCGAGGCCTATCTGCGCTGGGCGAACGCGCGGCGGCGGGCCGCCGGCGAGGAGGAGGCGGTGGCCGAGGAGCCGGTCGACGCCGGCGCGCTCACGCCCGCGCGGCTGGCCGAACTCGAGCGCCGCGAGCAGCTCGTGCTGGCGATCACGGTCAACGGCTACGGCAAGCGCAGCTCGGCCTACGAGTACCGCGTGACCAACCGCGGCACGCAGGGGATCATCAACATCGAGACCTCGGAGCGCAACGGCCGCGTCGCCGCGACCTTCCCGGTCGGCGACGACGACCAGATCCTGCTCGTCACCGACAGCGGGCAGACGATCCGCATCCCGGTCGGCGACATCCGCATCACCGGCCGCAGCAGCCAGGGGGTGCGGCTGTTCCAGACCGAGGAGGACGAGCACGTCGTCTCGGCGGCGCGGCTCGCCGACGCCGCCAACGGCGGCGACCATGGTGAGGAGGCGGGCGACGCCGGCGCGGCGGGCACCGCGCTCGACGACCCGGAGCCGGCGTGATGCGCCAGCGCATCGGCGTCTACCCGGGGACCTTCGACCCGATCCACAACGGCCATCTCGACGTCATCCGGCGCGCCACCGCACTGGTCGACCGGCTGATCGTGGCGGTCGCGATCAACGCCGGCAAGGAGCCGCTGTTCTCGCTCGACGAGCGGGCGCGGATGGTCGAGGCGGACATCAACTTCATCATGGCCGCGAACGCGCACAACGGGGCGCGCGTCGACGTCGTGCCGTTCCGCTCCCTGCTCGTCCACTTCGCCCTCGAGCACGGGGCCGACCTGATCGTCCGCGGCCTGCGCGCCGTGTCCGACTTCGAGTACGAGTTCCAGATGGCGGCCAACAACCGCCGCCTGTCGGCGAAGATCGAGACCGTGTTCCTCATGGCCTCGGAGACCAACCAGTTCATCTCCTCGCGTTTCGTCAAGGAGATCCACGCGCTGCACGGCGACGTGTCGAGCTTCGTCTCGCCCCAGGTGCTGGCCCGCCTCGACGCCAAGCGCGCCGCGGCGGCGCCCTAGCGCCGCTCAGCGGGTGTCGGACGGCGCGCCCGCCGCGGGGGCCACGCAGGCGAGGCCGATGCAGGGCCGCTCCTTCTCCGGTGCCAGCGCCGCGGCGATCCGGTCCATGGTGGACTGGAGCTGCGGGCGGAGCGCGCCGGCGGCGCCGACGATGCTGATCGCCATCAGCCCGGCGAGCAGGGCGAGTTCGACCTTGGTCAAGAGACGGCTCCTTCACGGCCGGGACCGGACGCCATCGAGCACATTCATGGTGAATCCCGGGTTAACCCTGATCCGCCGGGCGCGCGCCTGAGCCGTGCGGGTCGAGCTCTTCGATTTCGACCTGCCGAAGGAGCTGATCGCCCAGCGCCCGGCCCAGCCGCGCGACGCGGCGCGGCTGCTGGTGATCGGCGATCCGCCGGCGCTGCGCACGGTCCGCGACCTGCCGGCGCTGCTCCGCCCGGGCGATCTGCTCGTGGTCAACGACACCCGCGTGCTGCCGACGCGGTTCCGTACCGGCGGCATCGAGCTGACGCTGGTCGAGCCACGCGACGGATCGAGATGGACGGCGTTCGCCAGGCCCGCGCGGCGGCTCGCCGCCGGGCAGGAGCTCCGGCTGGCGCCCGATCTCGCGGCGACCGTCGAAGGCCGGGAGCCCGACGGCCGCGTCACCCTCCGCTTCGACCGCGCCGGCGAGGCGCTGCTCGCCGCGATCGAGCGCCACGGCGCCATGCCGCTGCCCCCCTACATCCGGCGCAGGGCCCCGGACCCGGCCGACCGCGCCGACTACCAGACCGCGTTCGCCCGCGTGCCGGGGGCCGTGGCCGCGCCGACCGCCGGGCTGCACTTCACCGAGGGACTGCTGGCCGCGCTGGACGCGCGCGGGGTGCGCCGCGTCGCACTGACGCTGCATGTCGGCCTGGGGACCTTCGCCCCGGTCCGCGTCGCCGACACGGACGAGCATCGGCTGCACGCCGAGTGGTTCCGTGTCCCCGAGGCGACCGCCGCGGCGATCGCCGCGACCCGCGCCGCCGGCGGCCGGATCGTCGCCGTCGGCACCACCGTGCTGCGGGCGCTGGAGAGCGCGGTGGACGCGGCGGGCGAGGTGCGGCCGGTCACCGGCCGCACCGAGCTGTTCATCACGCCCGGTTGGCGGTTCCGCACCGCCGACCTGCTGCTGACCAACTTCCACCTGCCGCGCTCGACCCTGTTCATGCTCGTCTGCGCCTTTGGCGGGCTCGAGCGGATGCGGCGCGCCTACGCCGTCGCCATCGCGGAGCGGCTGCGCTTCTACTCCTATGGCGACGCCTGCCTGATCGAGCGGGCGGCACCGTGAGCGTCAGCTTCGAGGTTCTGGCGACCGACGGGGCGGCGCGCCGTGGCCGGCTGCACACCGCGCACGGCGTGATCGACACGCCGGCCTTCATGCCGGTCGGCACGGCGGCGACGGTCAAGGCCGTGACCTGGGACATGGTCGCCGCCACCGGCGCGCAGATCGTCCTCGGCAACACCTACCATCTGATGCTCCGGCCCGGCGCCGAGCGGATCGCGCGGCTGGGCGGGCTGCGCGCCTTCATGGGCTGGGACGGCCCGGTCCTGACCGACAGCGGCGGCTACCAGGTGATGTCGCTGGGTGCCCTGCGCCGCCTCGACGAGCAGGGGGTGACCTTCGCCTCGCATCTCGACGGCAGCCGCCACCTGCTCACGCCCGAGCGCGCGGTCGCGATCCAGCACCTGCTCGGCGCCACGATCAGCATGCAGCTCGACGAGTGCCTGCGCCTGCCGGCGCCGGTGGCGGAGATGGCGCGGGCCATGGAGCTGTCGCTGCGCTGGGCGGCGCGCAGCAAGGCGGCGTTCGCGGCGCGGCCCGGCCACGGCCTGTTCGGGATCGTCCAGGGGGGTACGGATCCCGCCTTGCGCGAGCGCTCGGCCGCCGGCCTGGTCGGCATCGGCTTCGACGGCTACGCGGTCGGCGGCCTCGCCGTCGGCGAGCCGCAGGCGGTGATGCTGGCGATGCTCGACGCGACCTGTCCGGCCTTGCCGGCCGACCGCCCGCGCTATCTGATGGGCGTCGGCAAGCCCGCCGACATCCTGGGCGCGGTGCGGCGCGGCATCGACCTGTTCGACTGCGTCCTGCCGACCCGCTCCGGGCGCACCGGCCAGGCCTTCACCCGGCGCGGCCCGGTGAACCTGAAGAACGCGCGCCACGCCGAGGATCCGCGCCCGCTCGACGCGACCAGCCGCTGCCCGGCGACCGCCCGCTGCAGCCGCGCCTACCTCCACCACCTCGTGCGTTCCGGCGAGATCCTCGGCGCGATCCTGCTCACCTGGAACAATCTCTGGTATTATCAGGACCTCTTGCGGGGGCTGCGCGACGCGATCGCGCAGGGCCGCCTCGAAGCGCACGCGGCCGAGCTCGAGGCGGGGTGGGCCGCGGGCGACCTGGCGCCGTGGCCGGGCCCGGCTTGACGCGCACGGCGCGCGGTCGCACATCGGGCGCGGCGGGCGCTTAGCTCAATTGGCAGAGCGGCTGACTTTTAATCAGCGGGTTCCGGGTTCGAGTCCCGGAGCGCCCACCAGCGGGGCGCGCTGACCGGCCCACCGGTCCTGGGCGGCGAGCGCCCGGTGCGCAGGCCGGGCGACGAACGCGGCACCCCGCCGCCTGACGCGCGTCGGTTCCCCTCCGCCGGCTGTCGCGCGGCGAGAAGTCGTGCGCGGGCGTCACACAGGCGACCGTCGGGCTTTCTGCCTGCGCCGTCCTGATCCCCTCTGCATCGGGTCTTTGGCGGAAACGCTGCGTCTCGGGCGCGGTTGGTCAGGAAAATCACGTCTTGATCCCCTATTCATCGGGTCTTTGGCGGAAACGGCACCGTCACCGCGCGTTGAAGTATCGCTGCCACGTCTTGATCCCCTATTCATCGGGTCTTTGGCGGAAACTCTGACCGACACGTCCGTCTTGGACGTGTCCGCCGGTCTTGATCCCCTATTCATCGGGTCTTTGGCGGAAACTTCCGGGCATTCGCCGTCATTTACCGTGAAAACGACGTCTTGATCCCCTATTCATCGGGTCTTTGGCGGAAACCACAAGTACTGGATAAATAAACTGCGCA
>CALKJU010000024.1 GCA_937995535.1 uncultured Alphaproteobacteria bacterium | reverse complement strand
GAGGCGCGGCCGCCCCACCCGCCCGTCCGTCGTCATCCTCACCCGACCGTCCGAGGACCGCGCCGATGCCCGCTCTCGCGCAAGCCTTCCTCGCGCTGCAGCTCACCGCCGCCTCCGCCGCGGCTCCGACCTGGTGTCCCGGGCCGAGCACCGCGGCGGTCGCCGCCACGCTCCCACCGCAACCGCGGCTTCGCTTCGACGGCTCGGCGCTCGCGGCGTTCGACCGCCTGTGGGCCACGGCCGAGCGCCCTCCCTTCGCGGTCGCGCCCGACGCGGTCCTGGCGGTGTCGACGACGGACGCGACGCTGACCGTGATCTTCAGCCGCAAAGGCTGTGCGCTCGGCGTGCTCGAGGTGCGCCGCAGCGATCTGATCCGCGCGCTCCGCACCGACGTCGGCCCGACCGTCTGAGCCCGCGACCCTCGCCGAAGGACACGCTGCCATGGCGCTGACCGCTGTCGAGCTCTGCGCAGCCGCGCTCGTGAAGCTGGGCGCGGACCCTATCGCCAGCTTCGCCGAAGCCAGGATCGAGGCGAGCGTGGCGCAGCGACTCTATCCGATCGTCCTCGAAGGACTGCTCGCGGCGCACCCGTGGTCGTTCAGCGTCACCCAGCAGGCGCTGACGGCCAGCGCGACCGCTCCGGTCGCAGACTTCGCCTACGCCTTCGACCTGCCGACGGGCTGCCTGCGGGTCCTGTCGGCCGGCCACACGGGCAGCGGACGGGGACTCGACTATCGCGTCCAGGGCACGAAGCTGCTCGCCAACTCGCCGGAGCTGGTCGTCACGTACCAGAGGCGCCCGAGCGAGGCGGAGCTGCCGCCGTTCTTCGTCAGCGCGCTGGTGGCCCGCTTGGCGGCTGAGTTCTGTCTGCCGATCACCGAGAATGCCAGCCGCGCGGAAACCTTGCAGCAGCTCGCCCAGAGCGAGCTGCGGCTGGCGCGCCTGGTCGACAGCCAGCAGTCGACGCCGCGCCGCGTCGAGGACTTCACGCTGATCCAGGCGCGTGAGCCATGACCCGAACCCGTCTGGTCAAGACCAGCTTCGCGGCCGGGGAGCTCGATCCGGCGCTCCTCGGCCGCCTCGATCTCAAGGCGCTGGAGGACGGCGCCCTGCGCCTGCGCAATGTCATCGTGCAGGCGACGGGCGGCGTCACGCGGCGGTCCGGTATGACCCACGTGCTGGCGTTGCCCACCGGGGTCGTCCGGCTGATCCCGTTCGAGCGTCCGACCGAAGCCGCACTGCTGGCGCTGGCGCCGTTCCGCATCGACGTGGTGGATATCGCCGAGGAGTCGGCTGGCCCGACGATCGTTGCGCCGTGGAACGCCGCGCAGCTTGAGCATCTTTCCTGGGTCCGGCGCGGAGACACGCTGCTGCTCGTCCACCCGGACGTGGCCCCGCAGCGCCTCGTCCGGGTCGCGGCGACGAGCTGGACGCTGTCCCCCTGGGTCTTCGACGAGGCCGAGAGCGACGGCATGCTGCCGGCGAGCTGCCAGCCTTTCGCACGGTTCGCCCCGGCCGAGGTGGCGCTGCAGGCCGAGCATGTCGGAACGCCGGAGAGCGCGCCGATCCCATCTGGCTCGACCGTGATCCTCCGCGCCTCGGCGCACCTCTTCGTAGCAGCGCACCAGGGCGTGCGCTTCCGGCTTCGCGGCCGCGAGGTCGAGGTCACGAGTGTGACGAACAGCTCGCAGGCCGTCGCTCTCGTCCGGCAGGATCTCGTCAACGGCCGGGCTACTCGCGACTGGGACGAGCAGGCGTTCTCCCCGGCGCGCGGCTACCCCCGAACCTTGTCCTACCACCAGGATCGCCTCGTGATCGGAGGCTCGCGCGACCTGCCCGACCGGGTCTGGCTGTCGGCGACCGGCCGGCCCTTCAACTTCTCGCTCGGCACAGGGCTCGACGACGAGGGGATCACCTTCCGCCTCGCCGCCGAGCGACCGCACGTCATTCGAAGCCTGGTCAGCGCGCGCCGCCTTCAGGTCCTCACGGACGCCGGGGAATGGGTGGTGAGCGGCTTCCCGCTAACGCCGCGCAGCGTCCAGGTCGAGCTGCAAACCGGCGTCGGCTCCTACGGGCACCGACGTCTGCCACCGATCGAGGTCGACGGCGCGACCTTGTTCGTGAGCGGCAGCGGCCGTGAGCTGCGCGAGTTCCTCTTCGCCGACTCCGAGCAGGCGTACCAAGCGGCGGACATCGCGCTGCTCGCGCGGCACCTGATGGTCGATCCGGTCGACCTCGCATTCGACCGTACCCGCCGGCTGCTGCTCATCGTCCGCGCCGACGGTACCGTCGCCACCGTGACGTTGGACCGCCTGAGCAACGTCGTCGCCTGGAGCCTGCTCGAGACCGTCGGCCAGGTCCGGGCGGTCGCCGCTGCGGGCGAACTCTACCTCGCGGTCGTGCGGGGGAGCCGCACCAGCCTCGAGCGACTGGACGATAGCCACACCCTCGACTGCGCGGTCCGCGGCAGCAGCGGCACACCGAAGACCACATGGAGTGGGCTCACCAGCCTCGCCGGCCGGACCGTTCTGGCTCTGGCGGACGGGCAGGTGGTGGGCCCGCTCGCGGTGACCGGTGCCGGCGTCGTGACGCTCCCGACGCCCGCTCGTGACGTCGTGTTCGGACTGCCGTTCACCCACGAGGTGGCACCGATGCCGGTCGGCTCGGCCGGCGCGCGCACGAGCCTGCCGCCGGGCGGCTACCGCCCGATCCGCGTGACATTCCGCGTGCACAGGACGGCCCACCTCACGGCCGATACCGGCCAAGGGTCGGTCACCCTGGTTCCGTCGCGGCCCCCCGAGGAGGCGATCACCGCGGACATCACAGTGCGCACGGCGGGCTGGCGCCGCGATGCAACGCTGCCACCCTGGTCGGCGGTGCAGGACCGACCGCTCCCCTGCACGATCCTCTCCGCGACAACCGAGCTGAAGGTGAACGACTGATGGGTGCGCTCTCCAGCCTCGCCACACTCGGACTGAACCTAGCGCTGTCGCGCCAAGCGCAGAAGGCCGAGGACAAGCAAAGCCGTTCGGCCGCGGCGCAGCAGATCGAGCGGATCCGGCTCGACAGCGCCGGCGACCGACAGCGCGCCGAGGCCGACCTGCGGCGTCGCATCGCCGCCGAGCGAGCCCGGGCCGGCGCCGCCGGGGTGGCACTCACCGGTGGCTCCGCAGACGCGGTGATCCGCGGTCTCGAGGAGGAGAGCCGCGCCGAGGTGGCCGCACGCATGGCCGAGGACGAGGCGCGTATCGCCGCGATCCGCGACAGCCTCGGCCAGCGCCGGCGGCGAAACCTCCTCGACTTCACAAGTCGGTGGCTGAACGCAGGCACACGGTCCCTAGGTGGGATGCGTACCGGCGGACGCTCGTTGCTCGACTGACGGTCAACGGCCGCGGAGCCGCTGATGCGTGTCACGACGAGCGCACCGGCGGCCGGACCCGTCGGAGAGCTGACCGCACGCAGCTTTCTAAGCTTCGTGCTGTTGTGGAACGCGGTTCAGGGGTACGGCACGCCGGCGCTGCACGGCCAGATCGTCGAGTGGCTCGGCCGGGCCTGGGGAACCGGGCTACGGCGCTTGCTGCTCATGGTGTTCCGCGGCGCCGGCAAGTCGACGCTCGTCGGCCTGTTCTGCGCCTGGCTGCTCAGCCGAAACCCGAATCTCCGCATCCTCGTGCTGTCGGCCGACCATGCACTGGCGAGCAAGATGACTCGCACCGTGCGACGCATCGTCGAACTGCATCCGGCGACCCGGCATCTCGTTTCAGACGCCGACGAATGGTCCGCCGATCGCTTCACGGTGCGCCGTACCGCCGTGCTCCGCGACCCTTCGCTGCTTGCCCGCGGTGTCGGCGGCAACGTGACCGGGTCCCGCTGCGACGTTCTCATCTGCGACGACGTCGAGGTCCCGGCGACCGCGGATACGCCCGGGCGACGCGAGACCCTCCGCTCGGCCTTGCGTGAGCTGTCCTTCGTGCTCGTGCCCGAGGGCCTGCACCTCTACGTCGGAACGCCGCACTGCTACGACTCGATCTACGCGGCGCACGGCGCAGAGACGCCGTTCCTCGCCGACTTCACCCGGCTGGTGATCCCCGTCGTCGACGGGACCGGCCGCTCGGCGTGGCCGGAGCGATTCACACCGGAGTATCTGGACGCCCTGCGGCTGGCCGCGGGCCCAGCTCAGTTCCGCAGCCAGATGCTGCTCGTGCCGACCCACGCGCACGAGACGCGGCTCGCGGTGGACGCCCTGCTCCCCTACGACGCGGCGCTGGAGGTGCTGACCGCCAATGGCCGCGCGATCCTACGCATCGGGACGGAACGGATGGTGTCGGTGGCGTGCTGGTGGGATCCGGCCCTCGGCCGCCCGGAGCGCGGCGATGCCAGCGTCGTCGCCGTGGTGTTCCGCGACGAGGGAGACCGGTATTGGCTGCATGAGGTCGCCTATCTCGCGCGCTCGCGAGACCGGCCCGAACGTGGCCTCGACGAAGCCACGAGGCTCTGCCGCGAGGTGATCGAGGTCATCCGCCGCAACGAGGTGCCGCAGATCGAGGTCGAGGCGAACGGAATCGGGGGCTTCCTGCCTTCGATCCTGCGCCGTGAGCTGGCCGCGCAGGGGCTCGGCGTCAGGGTCAACGGCCAGCACAGCACCCAGCCCAAGGCTCGGCGGATCCTGGAGGCGTTCGATCCGGTCCTGGCCGCGCGCCGGCTGCACGTGCATCGCAGCGTTTGGGCAACGCCGTTCATCCAGGAGATGCGCGACTGGAACCCGCACACGGACGGCCCCGATGACGGGCTCGATGCGGTCGCCGGTTGCCTGCGGCTGCAACCCGTACCGCTCCGTCTGACACCGGCGGGCCTGCGCCGCCCCGCCTGGCGCTCGGTGCCGGTTGCCAAGGCGGGGACGGATTTCGACATCTAGCCTCGCGAGCTTGTGGCGCCCCGTGACGACGGTCTATGCCTGCCACCGGATGCGGATGGGTGGCCGAGCGGTCGAAGGCAGCGGTCTTGAAAACCGCCAGGGGGCAACCCCTCGTGGGTTCGAATCCCACCCCATCCGCCACAGGAGTCACGGCACGGCCGGAAAGGGCGAGCCTTGAGCGAGGTCAGCGAGCCGGCGCCGCGCCGGGGTGAGCGGCGTGGCAGGCGCGAGCGCAGCGGCGGCTTGGCGCAGCTCCCTTGGCGCGCCGTGCGCCACCGCCTGCCAGCGATCGAGCCGCTGTCCACCGATGAAGTCGAGGCGGTGCACGAGGCGTCGCTGCGCGTGCTCGAGGAGGTCGGCCTCGATGTGCTCCTGCCGGAAGCGCGCGAGGTCTTCCGGAGCGCCGGAGCCTCGCTCCCCGCCGACGGACAGCGCGTGCGCCTGGACCGCGGGCTGGTCATGGAAGCGATGGCGAGCGCGCCGTCGCACTTCATTCTCCATGCGAGGAACTCGGCGCACGATCTTCACGTCGGTGGTGGGGCCATGTGCTTCGCCACGGTGGCCAGCGCGCCCAACTGCGCCGATCTCGAGCGCGGTCGGCGGCCGGGGAAGCACGCCGATTACCGCGACTTCCTCAAGCTCGGGCAAAGCCTCAACATCGTGCACCTGTTCGGCGGCTACCCGGTGGAGCCGACCGACCTGCATCCCAATGTCCGCCATCTGGAGTGCCTGCGCGACCTCGTGACGCTGACCGACAAGGCGTTCCACGCCTACGCCTTGGGCTGGGGACGGATCCGCGACGGGATCGAGATCGCGCGAATCGCCCGCGGTGTCGACCGCGCCACGCTCGAGCGCGAACCCTCGCTGTTCACGGTCATCAACTCCTCCTCACCGCTGCGGCTCGATGCGCCGATGGCGGCCGGCATCATCGAGATGGCGCGTGCGGGGCAGGTGGTGGTCATGACCCCCTTCACGCTCGCCGGGGCGATGGCGCCGGTGACGCTCGCCGGTGCGCTCGCGCAACAGAATGCCGAGGCGCTTGCCGGCATCGCGCTGGCACAGCTCGTCCGGCCGGGCGCCCCTGTGATCTACGGCGGCTTCACCTCCAACGTCGATATGCGCTCAGGAGCGCCGGCATTCGGCACGCCCGAGTACATGAAGGCCGTGCTGGCCGGCGGGCAGCTCGCCCGGCGCTACGACCTGCCCTATCGCAGCTCGAACACCAACGCTGCCACCACGGTCGACGCCCAGGCCGCCTACGAATCGGTGTTCTCGCTCTGGGCGGTGGTCGGCGCGCGCGCGAACCTCGTCATGCACGCGGCCGGGTGGCTGGAAGGCGGTCTGGTGGCGTCGTTCGAGAAGATGGTCCTCGATGCGGACCTGCTGCAGATGGTGGCGGAGTTTCTCGAGCCTCTCGAGGTGAACGAGGCGACGCTGGCGCTCGACGCTATCCGCGAGGTCGGCCCTGGCGGGCATTTCTTCGGCGCGGCGCATACGCAGGAGCGCTATCGGACCGCGTTCTATGCGCCGTTGATCTCGGACTGGCGGAACTATGAGAGCTGGCGGGAGGCCGGGGCACCCGACGCGGCCCAGCGCGCGCACGTTCTGGTCAGGCAGATCCTGCGCGACTACGAGCCGCCGCCGCTGGACCCTGCGATCCGCGAGGAACTCGATGCCTTCGTGGCGCGGCGGACCGCGGAAGGCGGCGCGCCCTCCGAGTTCTGAGGCTCTGACGGTGGTCAGCCCGTGGGCGGCCGGTCAGCCGATCCGCGTCCGGGCGAGCAGGTCCTCGTCGAGAGCGTAGCCCATCCCTGGCGCGTCGCCGAGCACGATCCAGCCGTCGGCCGTGACGCGCAAGGGCTCCGCCAGCATGTAGTCGCGCCGGTCGAGGCCCCACTCGGGCGGATCGAACGGGTATTCGAGCCACGGCGCGTCGGTCAGGCCGGCGGTGAGATGGGCGTTGGCCATCACGCCCATGCCGTTCGTCCAGGTGTGCGGGGTGAAGACCAGATTGTGCTCCTGCGCCATCAGCGCGACGCGGCGCAAGCCGGTGATCCCACCGACCAGCGCCGCGTCCGGCTGCAGCACGTCGAGGCAGCCGCCGGTGACGAGATCGCGGAACTCGTGCAGCTCGCGGGTCATCTCACCACCGGCGACGCGCACGTCGGTGGCCTCGCGCAAGGCGCGCATGCCCATGCGATCGGCGCGGTGCAGCGGCTCCTCCATCCAGTAGACGCCAAGCTCCTCGAGCTCGCGCGCCACCGCCAGCGCATCCTTGAGCGACCAGGGTGCGTCGGTGTCCCAGGGCAGGCGCCAGCCCTGGTTGCAGTCGACCATCAGCTCGAGCCGGTCGCCGACGCGCACGCGTACCGCCTGCAGCGCCGCGATGTCCTCGCGCCAGTCGCCGCGGTGGAAGCGGATCTTCATCGCACCGAAGCCCTGCTCGACGTAGCGCACGGCGACCTCGGCCATGGCGGCCGGATCGCGCAGGGTGCCCGACGAGGCGTAGGCACGCACGCGGTTCGAGAGACCGCCCAGGAGCTTCCAGCAGGGCTGGCCGGTGATCTTGCCGACGAGGTCCCACAGCGCGAGGTCGAGCGGCCAACAACGGCCGTAGTGGAAGTTGATGTGCGAGAGCACCCGCCAGTGACGCTCCAGCGCCAGCGGGTCGCGCCCGACGAACAGGTCCTCGTGTCCCGTGAAGCCGAGCATCAGATCGCCCGAGCCGAGCCCCACACGGCCCTCGTCGTCGTGGACGCGGACGATCGTCGCGTCCCAGAAGGTTCGCGGTCGGGTATCCCACGCGGCATGAAAGGGCGGGTCGAAATGCAGCCGATGCTGGCTGATCTCGATGCGCTCGATCTTGGGCATCAGCGCCCCCTTCGGAGCTGGCTCAGGACCCGGCGGGCGAAGGCCAGGAGATCGTCGTCCGTGACGGGTCGCAGGTTCGACTCGCGCATGGCGCGGTTCTCGGGCCGTGCCATCTGCGCCGCGAGCTGCTCGGGCGTGAGGTCGTCGAATCCGTCGCTGCGAAGGTCGGTTCTGAGGCCCACTTCGCGCACGAGGCGCTCGAAGCCGGTCGGCAGCTCGTCCACCCCCAGGGCCTCGGCAGCGGCGGCGTACCGTCCGTCGTCATGGGCGGCGTTCCAGTCGAGGGTGGCGAGCATCGCCAGCGCCACCGCCTGGCCGTGGTGGATCGGGCGCAGCGAGCCCAGCGCGTGGCCGATATTGTGCGCGATTGCCGTGCCGGCATTGTCGATGCCGATCCCGGCGAGCGTGGCGGCGAGCAGCATGGCGCTGCGCGCCTCGAGGTCCTCCGGCTCCCGCACGGCCCGGACGAGGTGCCCCGCGACCAGCCGGATCGCCGTGTGACAGTAGACGTTGTTGACCGGGTTCGCGTTACGGTTGGTGCACGCTTCGATGGCGTGGACGAGCGCGTCGAGGCCGGTGGCCGCGGTCAGCGCCGGCGGCAGGCTCACCGTCAGTTCCGGGTCGAGCAGGATCTCGTCGGCCTTGAGCTGATCGCCCCACAGCCAGACCTTGGTACCGTCGGCAGCGGTGAGCACGGCGGTACGCGTTGCCTCCGAGCCGGTGCCGGCTGTCGTCGGAACGCAGAGTTTGCGCATCGGTGCCGGCGGGAGCGGGTTGGCGCACAGCGCGTAGTGCGCCGCCGGCGCCTCGCCGGGAGCGATCGCCGCGACGGCCTTGCCGAGATCCAGCGCCGAGCCGCCGCCGATCATCACGACGGCTGCCACGCCGCGCTCGCGGGCAAGCGCGGCGGCGGCGTCGGCCTGGGCCATGGTCGGATCGCTCTTGAAGGTGTCGAACAGAACGGCCTCCACTGACGCCGCGCGGAGAGACGCCCTGGCGCGGTCGGGAAGATGCAATCCGCGCAGGCCGGGGTCGACGACAAGCAGCACCGGCTGGCCTGCGGCGAGCGGGGCTGCGACCTCGCCGAGGCGCGCGATCGCTCCGACGGCGTGGGTGATCCGGGGCACTGGCGCCAGCTGGAACGCGGGGGGCATGGGGGCGATCCACCTCGGCCTGACGCTGCCGAGCGGTGCTAGCAGATCGGCGTGACGCCGCCAGCGGTGTCGGCTAACCGAACAGCGGACAGTCTGGGGGAGGCGCATGAACGTCCTGATCACCGGCGGGACCGGCTTCATCGGCAAGAAGCTCGCGGCGGCGCTGGCACGCCGCGGCGAGCTGCGGCTCGACGGACGGGCGGCGCCGGTCGAGCGGATCACACTGTTCGACACCTTCCCGGGCGAGGACGTGCCGGAGGACGCCCGCATCCGGGTGGTCACGGGTGACGTCGCCGAGCGGCCGATGCTCGACCGGCTCGTCGCCGACGCCGACCTCGTCTGGCATCTCGCGGCCATCGTCAGCGCCAACGCCGAGGCCGACTTCGACCTCGGCTATCGGGTCAATCTGACCGGCACTTGGCAGCTGCTGGAGACCTTGCGGGCAAAGGGTGGCCGGCCGCGGCTGGTGTTCACCAGCACGCTCGCCGTCTACGGCGGTGACCTGCCGGAGATCGTCGGCGACACCCATCACCTGACGCCGCAGACGTCCTACGGTGCCCAGAAGGCCGCCAGCGAGCTGCTGGTCGCCGACTACAGCCGCAAGGGTTTCGTCGACGGCCGCGCGCTGCGCCTGCCGACGATCGTCGTGCGTCCTGGCAAGCCCAACAAGGCCGCCTCGACCTTCGCCAGCTCGATCATCCGCGAGCCGCTGGCCGGGCAGGAGGCGGTCTGCCCGGTGAGCCGTGAGGCGGCGATGTTCGTGCTCTCCCCGCGCCGCGTGGTCGATGCGCTGATCCATGCGATGGAGCTGCCGGACGCGGCGTTCGGCGTCGTGCGCGCAGTGCAGCTCCCCGGCATCACGGCTGGCATCGGCGAGATGGTCGACGCGCTCGAGCGGATCGCCGGTCGCAAGGTCGCCGCGCGCATCCGTTGGGAGCCTGATCCGCTGATCCAGAAGATCGTCGCTGGCTGGCCGGCGCGCGTCTCGGGGGCCAGGGCGCTAGGCATGGGGTTCCAGGCCGACGGTAGCGTCGACGAGATCATCCGCGCGCACATCGAGGACGAGCTGGGAGGGTCGTTCGTCGGCTAGCCACCTGCTATGCTACGCCCGAGGTGGAGAAGGACCATGAGCGAGCCCGCGCCGCGCCGGATGAGCTTCGAGGAGTTCCTCACCTGGGGCGACGGTACCGATACTCGGCACATGCTGATCGACGGCGTCGTCGTGGCGATGGCGCCGCCGAGCCAAGCGCATAGCCGGATCGCGGGCAACGCCGGCTATGAGATCCGCCGTCATCTTCAGCCACCATGCGCGGTCCTCAGCGAGGCGGGACTGCGGCTTGCCGCCGCCACCTGTGTACAGGCGGACGTCGCGGTGACCTGCGAGCCCGCGGACACCGGCCGGCTGATCTCAGCGCCCGTGCTGATCGTCGAGGTCCTTTCGCCGTCCACGGTCAAGGACGATCTCGGCGTCAAGGTGCCGGGCTACCAGGAGCTGCCCTCGCTGCGCGAGATCTGGGCGATCGACAGCGAGCAGCGTAGCGTACGGGTGTGGCGACGCATCGAGGAGGGCTGGCTGCAGACCCTGCCGATCCGCGCTGGCGGCTTCCGCAGCGACGTGCTCGCCACCGAGATCGCGCTCGATGACCTCTATGCGACGACGGGGATTTGAGACGATGGCGAACGCGCCGGGGTCTCTTGCACCTTCCGTGCAGCCTCCCGCAGGCCTGCTGGACCCTTGGTGAGGCTCGCGCGCAGGCCGGCGATGCGAGGACGCTGTACCTTGGCCGCTTCGTCTTCGAGCAGACTTAGCGCGCGTAACGCCTCGTCGATTCGCGCGCTCATCGCGATCCGCCAGACGCCATCCATTGTCATGAGTATCCGATCGTCGGTGCCCTTGATCATGCTCGCGACAGTCTCCGGGAGGTAGCGTTCGCCCCATTGGTTCATCGCGAAGTTGACGAGGGTGCAGACGACGCGCGTGTCTCGTCGCTAGTAACCTGCGCCGGGCTCGATCTGATCCAGGCGTCGCGCGAGCCACGAGCCGCGGCACCCACACATGGGTGAACCGATCGGCATCGAGCACGCCCGATGACAATTCGAGACCTGAGGTCAGGTCACCAAGAACCCGCGCCAGTAGGGATCGCGGTCGTCGACGAAGATGGTGTTGTGGCCCGTGGTTCGGGCCCAGCCCGCGATGCTCGGGATGATCGCCGGTCGTCCGGCGAGCTCCGTCGCCGCCTCGACCCGGCCCTCGAACAGGGAGCCGATGATGCTCTCGTGGACGAACACGTCGCCGGGGCCGAGCCGGCCCCTGGCGGCGAGCTGCGCCATCCGCGCCGAGGTACCGGTGCCGCAGGGGCTGCGGTCGATCGCCTTGTCCCCGTAGAACACGGCGTTCCGGCCATGCGCCTTCGGATCGCGCGGGCCTCCGGTCCACTGGATGTGGCTGACCCCCCGGATGGTCTCGTCCTCCGGGTGAGCGACGTCGACGAGCAGGTTCAGCCGACGCCGCAGCTCCGGTGAGAGGCGCTGGATCTGGCCGGCCGACAGGGTCTCCAGGCCGGCGTAGTGTGGTTGCGGCTCGACGATCGCGTAGAAGTTCCCGCCATAGGCGATGTCGACGACGAGCTCGCCCAGCTCCGGGCAGTCGACGCGAACCTCGCTCAGCGCGAGGTAGGAAGCGACGTTCGTGATCCGGACGCTGGCGACGAAACGGCCATCGCGCTCATAGCTGGCGACGACCCGGCCGGCCGGGACGTCGAGCCGCAGCTCCCCTTCCCGTTCCGGCGCGACGAGGCCGTGCTCGAGCGCCATGGTGACGGTGCCGATCGTGCCGTGGCCGCACATCGGCAGGCAGCCTGAAACCTCGATGAAAAGAACGGCGAGATCGCAATCGTCGCGGCAGGGCGGGTAGAGGATCGAGCCGGACATGACGTCGTGGCCGCGCGGCTCGAACATCAGCGAGGTCCGCACCCAGTCCCAGTTGGCGAGGAAGTCCTGACGGCGCTCGCTCATGGTGGCACCGCGCAGGGCCGGCCCACCGCCGGCGACCAGACGCACCGGATTGCCGCAGGTGTGGCCATCGATGCAGAAGAAGGTGTGGTTGGTCAACGAGCGCGACCCCCGGGCGCCCCCGCGGCGCACGCCGTCGTGATAGGGCCGGACCGCCCGACCGTCGAGCCGCTCGGCGGACCGGGACCCTTCATGACCGGTCGGTGGCGGAATTGCCAAGTGACGCGAAAGCGCGGACATTGGCGCAGCGGCCGTTCGGAATCCGCCGGATGCGCGGCCGAGCTACAGGAGGAGGCACATGCGTCAAGCAGGATTTGCGCGGGGTATGCAGCGCAGGGCGCGCAATGCGGTGATCGGGTTCGCAGCGGCGGCGACGGTGCTCGCAGCCGCGTCGCGCGAGGCGGCGGCGGACCTCGACCGTGTCCGCTGGCCGGTGCCGATGGCCTTCGCCTCCAACCTCACGGCGTTGGGCGACGCGATGCCGTGGGTCGCCGAGCAGCTCAAGCTCGTCAGCGGCGGCAGCATCGACCTCAAGGTCTTCGAGCCGGGCAAGATGGTGCCGGCGCTGGGCATCTTCGACGCCGTCTCGGAGGGCAAGAGCGAGGCCGGCTATTCCTGGATGGGCTACGAGATCGGCAAGGTGCCGGCTTCGGCCTTGTTCGGCGCCGTCCCGTTCGGCATGGAGCCGTGGGAGTTCGCCGCCTGGATGTATCAGGGTGGTGGCAAGGACCTGCTGGCCGAGGTCTATGCCCCGCACAACGTGCACCCGATTTTCTGCGGCACGATCAGCCCCGAGGCGGCCGGCTGGTTCCGCTTCGAGATCACCTCGCTCGATCAGATCAAGGGGCTCAAGTTCCGCGCCGCGGGGCTGGGCGGCAAGGTCTGGCAGAAGCTCGGTGCGTCGGTGACGCTCCTGCCCGGTGGCGAGCTGTTCCAGGCACTGGAGAAGGGCGTGCTGGACGGCACCGAATTTTCCCTACCGACCGTCGACGAGCAGCTCGGCTTCTTCAAGGTCGCCAAGTACTACTATCTGCCGGGCTGGCACCAGCCGTCGACGTCCCAGTACCTCTACGTCAACAAGGCCGCGTGGGACTCGATCAACGAGCAGACCCAGGCGTTGATCGAGACCACCTGCATGGCGGCGGTGACGTTCGCCATCGCCAAGGCCGAGGCGCTGCAGGGCCCGGTGCTGAGCAAGTTCGAGAGCGAGGGTGTCAAGAACGTCAAGTTCTCCGACGAGATCCTCCGCGCCTTCGAAGCTGCGACCAAGGAGGTGATGGCCGAGGAGGCCGAGAAGGACGCGCTGTTCAAGAAGGTCTACGAGTCGCAACTGGCTTTCCAGGCCGCGCACAAGCCGTGGAAGTCGCTGGGCTACCTGCCGCGCGACTGGTGAGCGGACAGCCCCCCGCGTAAGGGATTTCGAGGACGCGCGGGCCCGTCGTCGCGACGACGGGCCCGCCTGACGCCCGCCGGAACGGGCGCCTGAGGGAGGCAACGCCAATGGCCGAGACCGCCGGCGAGGTCGCCGAGCACGTACTTCACGAGCTCGAGGAAAAGCACCAGTTCCGGCTGCCACGGACGCGGCCGTCGGATGCGCTGGAGGCTGTGGTGCTCGGCGTGAACTACGTCGCCTGCTGGCTGTGGGCGCTTCTCATGGCGGTGATCGTGCTGGCGGTGACGCTGCGCTACGTCTTCGGGCTCGGCTCGATCATGCTCGAGGAGATCCAGTGGCACATCTACGGGATCGGGTTCATCCTCGGCCTCTCATATTGCTTCGTCCTCGACCGGCATGTGCGCATCGACGTGGCCGCGGAGCGGTTCCCGCCGCGCGTTCGCGGCTGGATCGAGCTGGTCGGGCTGCTCGTTCTGCTCCTGCCACTGTGCGCCATGCTCATCTACGAGGCGATCCCGTTCGTGCTGCGCTCCTGGCAGCTCAACGAGATCTCGCCGGCCCCCGACGGCCTGCCCTACCGCTGGATCCCCAAGTCCTTCATCATCTGGGGCTTCCTCCTGCTGATGATCGCGGCGCTGGCGCGCCTGCTGCGGGTGACGGCGTTCCTGTTCGGACGACCCTTCCCGATCATCGAGCGTCGAGCCTGAGGGAGCGCCCCCCATGCCGACCTACGAGATCATCGTCGTCATCTTCCTCTGCTCGTTCATGCTGCTGCTGTTCACCGGGTTCCCCATAGCCTGGATCCTGGGCGGGCTGAGCCTGGTCTTCTCGCTGCTTGGGATCGTCCTCGCCAACTGGTTCGACATCGACACCTACCTGCTCGACAGCTGGTCGGACTTCGCGATCATCATCGACCGGATCTGGAACCAAATGGAGAACTGGGTCCTGGTCTCGTTACCGATGTTCGTGTTCATGGGCCTGATGCTCGACCGGTCCGGCGTCGCCGACAAAATGATGCGCAACTTCGCGGCACTGTTCGGCCGGTTCAACGGCGGCCTCGCGGTGACCGTGGTGCTGATCGGCATCCTGCTCGCCGCCTCGACCGGCATCGTCGGCGCCTCGGTGGTGCTGCTCGCCGTGCTTTCCATGCCGATCATGATGCAGCAGCGCTACTCCCGCGCACTCGCCTCGGGCGTGGTCGCCGCGTCGGGGACCCTGGGCATCCTCATCCCACCCTCGATCATGCTGGTCATCATGGCCGACCAGCTCGGCCTGTCGGTCGGCGACCTGTTCATGGGTGCGGTTTTCCCCGGCCTGCTCCTGGGCGCGCTCTACCTCGCCTATGTCGTGCTGGTCGGGCTGTTCTTCCCCCGGTTCGCGCCGCATCCGCCGAACCTCGAGCCGCTGAGCTGGAGCCTGATCGGCTCGACCCTGGTCTCCGTGGTTCCGCCCCTGTTCCTGATCATCGCCGTGCTCGGCTCGATCTTCGGTGGCATCGCCACCCCGACCGAAGCTTCCGGCCTCGGTGCGTTCGGCGCCACCTTGCTGGCTCTGCTCAACCGCCGCCTGACCTGGCAGAGCTTCACCGAGGTCTGCCGCGAGACGATGCTGACCACAGCGTTCATTTTCGGCATCTTCATCGGTGCCACGGCGTTCGCGCTCGTCATGCGCTCGCTCGGCGGCGATGAGCTGATCGCCGAGGCCCTCAAGGGCCTGCCGTTCGGTCCCAACGGGATCGTCATCTTCATCCTGCTCGTCGCATTCCTCGCCGGCTTCTTCCTCGACTGGCTCGAGATCACCCTGATCATCCTCCCGCTGGTCGCGCCGGTCGTGCGCGATCTGGGCTTCGAGATGACCTGGTTCGTGGTGCTGTTCGCCGTCTGCTTGCAGACCTCGTTCCTGACGCCGCCGGTCGGCTTCTCACTCTTCTACCTCAAGGGCGTGGTGCCCAAAGGGGTGACGACCGTCGACATCTACAAGGGCATCGTACCCTTCGTCATGCTCCAACTCGTGGCGATCGCGCTGATCTTCTTGATGCCGGCGATCGTCACCTGGCTGCCCGCGTGGATGTACGCACGGTGAGCGTTCGCCCCGTGCGCTTCGATCGCCGTCCGGGCGTGGACAGCGTCGAATGGTATCGCGATCCGACGGGCGCGTTCACGGCCGGCTTCTGGACCCATGAGGGCGGCAGGCTGGAGGTCGACTACGGCGAGCACGAGTTCTGCCTGCTGCTCGCCGGGAAGGTCCGCCTGACCGGGGAGGACGGCCATGTCGAGGAGTTCGGCATGGGCGACGGCTTCATCATCCCCAAGGGCTTCAAGGGGAGCTGGGAGACGGTCAAGCCGGTGCGCAAATGGTACGTGATCTGGCAGCCGCCCGCATGAGCGGCGCTGTCTGGGAGGAATAGCGATGGACAGCCTGCTGGAGGCCGGAATCACGCTTGCCGGACAGGGCCAGGACGGCGTGGTCTGGAGCGTGCTCGGCCACACCTACTGGCGCAAGGCCGAGTGCGAGAGCTGCTTCATCTTCGAGACGCTCGACCCGCCGGGCACCTTCGTTCCGCCGCACATCCACCCGACCCAGGACGAGTTCATCTTTGTGCTGGAAGGCACCCTCGACCTGCAGCTCGCCGGGGCCAGCACCCGGGCGGTCAAGGGGGACCTCGTGCGGATGCCGATGGGCGTACCGCACGCCTACTACAACAACGCTGCGGTGCCGGCGCGCGCCCTGTTCTGGGTCACCCCGGCGGGGCGGCTGCGAGCGCTGTTCGACGCGCTGCACAACCTGACCGACCTCGACGAGGTCGTGCGGCTGTCCAAGCTGCACGGCGTCGACTTCCTGCCGCCGAGCTAGCCGCCGTCCCGCAGCGCCACGTCGTCGCGCTCGGCCGCCACCTCGCGCAGCACGGCGGCGATACGCGGGCCGTCGGCACCGAGCGCCGGGCTCGGGCGCCAGACGATTTCGACCGGCCCCGGCACGTCGCGGCGCAGCACGTCGTAGAGCGCGTCAAGGTTGCGGATCGGGCCGTCCCGCCCAAGGTCGCGTGCGAGCTTGCGGAGCACGGCGGCCTTGGTCCGCTGGCGCCCGTCGATCCGGCAGGTCCTCATCGCGGCACCTCGATAAAGCTGTCGTAATGATCGAGGGTCACATAGACGAGCCCGTCGTTCGACCAGACCAGCCGCCGCGCCCCGCGACGGCCGCATGAGAAGTCGAGGTCGGCCTCGCGCCAGCGCCGCCCGGGTCGTTCGGGCAGCCGCCGCTCCCGATTGCCGAAGCGATCCCCGCCGATGGCCGAGTCGGGCGCGCTGTCGCACAGGTCTGTCCCCGGACGCCAGCCGAGGTCCTCCGCCTTGTCCTTGGTGATCCAGCGCTCGGGCAGCCGCCCGGTGGCGCGGACGGCCTCCACCGCCGTCACGAACCCTTCGATGTCGCGCAGCCCCACCCGCTCGGCGAACGCGCGCAGACCGGCGCTGTCGGCGAGCGCCGGCGCGGCGAGGAGGAGGAGGATCAGGATGGCCCGGCAAGCGTTGCGCATGGCCCGAGTCTAAGAACCGGCAAGACATCGGCCAAGCCCGGGCCACTGCGTGGAGCCGGCGACCATTTCCGCGCCGGCCAAGCGCGTGAGCCGTGGTCACGTCCGGTTCGTATCACCGTCGTGCTTGAGGTCATCGCCATCGACCAGCTCTTCGCGCGGCTCGCCGGGCTCGACCCTGCGGCTGCAGCGGAGGTGCCAGCGAAAGTCGGCGCGGACCCGTTCCGCTCGCTGGTCGGCGTCATGCTCAGCGCGCAGTCGCGGGACGAGATGACCGCCCGGGCGTCGGCGAAACTGTTCGCTGTGGCGGACACGCCCGAGGCGATCCTGGCTGTGGAGGAGAGCCGCCTCGCCGCGCTGATCAAGGACGCCGGCCTGTATGTCGTGAAGGCACGCAATATCCGGCGGATGTGCGTGGTGCTGCTGGAACGGCACGGCGGGGTCGTGCCGCGGACGCGCGCCGAGCTGATGGCACTGCCCGGGGTCGGACGGAAGAGCGCCGACATCCTGCTGCGCTTCGTGTTCGACGAGCCGGTTGTCGCGGTGGACACCCATGTGTTCCGCGTCGCGACACGCAGCGGCCTCGCCCAGGGCCGCACCGAAGCGCAGGTGGCGGCGCAGCTGGAGCATCGCATCCCCGAGCGATGGCGACGCGGCGCGCATCTCTGGCTCCTCGAGCTGGGCAAGCGCTTCTGCAAGCCACGCCGGCCACGCTGCGAACGTTGCCCGATCGCGAGCCTCTGTGAGCGCAACGGCTCGGCGGCACCGGCGTGAGACGCGTCCTTCAAGAGGCATCGGTCACGAGCAGGCGCATCTTCTGGAGCGCCGCCTCCGTGGCGACGCAGAGTGATCCCAGATCGTCGCAGGCGATGACGAAGCTGGCACCTTGGGCGATGCGCCGGCGCATCTCTGCGTCCGGCCGGACCACGCCGAGGCAGGCCGGGATACGGCGCGCCTTGGCGGCCGCCAGGACGCGGTCGATCGCGGCTGAGACAACCGGGTGATCGAGCTGCCCCAGCACGCCGGCCGAGCCGGAGAGATCGGTGGGCCCGAGGCAGACCGCGTCGATCCCGGGTGTATCGAGGATCCCGTCGACCGCGGCCACGGCGTCGACATGCTCGATCTGTGGGATGACGATGACGGCGGCGTCGGCCTCGGCGACATAGGCATCGAGATGGCGTCCATAGCCCGACGCACGGCGCGGGCCGAAACCGCGGGTACCGGCGGGCGGATAGCGGCAGGCGGCGACGGCGGCGCGCGCCTCCATAGGGCTGTTGACCATCGGGACCAGCACGCCGTCCGCGCCCATGTCGAGCACCTGCTTGATACGCACATGGTCGTTCCACGGCACGCGGACGATCGGCACGGTCGGCGAGCCATTGAAGGCGATCAGGCAGGCCTGCACGCCCTCGATGCCGAAGCCGCCATGCTCGGTGTCGATCAGGATCCAGTCGAAGCCACCACCGGCCATCACCTCGGCGACCACCGGATGGGCCACGGTGAGCCACGCGCCGAAGGTCGTCTCGTTGGCGCGCAGACGGCGCTTCAAGGCGAGGCTGCGGGCGGACATCGGGCTCAGGCGCGGCGGCTGGGGGCGATTAGGCCGGGCGGCAATGTCTCCGGGTTGAGGACGAACCCCTCGCCCGGATGCTCGCCGCGGGCCAGCGCCAGGATCGAGGCGACACAGCGGCTGGCCATGCCCACCTCGCCGTTGTCGTCCATCCCCGTGGCGTGCGGCAGACAGACGACGTTGTCGAGCTCCAGCAGCGGCGAGCCGGTGGGCGGCTCGCGACGGAAGACGTCGAGCGCGGCCCCGGCGATCCTGCGTTGCCGTAGCGCGTCGAGCAGCGCTTCCTCGTCGACCAACGCACCACGGGCGCTGTTGATGAGGAACGCCGTCGGCCGCATCAGCGCGAGGCGCGCGGCATTCAGGAAGCCCTCGGTCTCCGCGTTGTGCGGAACGTGAAGGCTGACGAAGTCCGCCGAGCGCAGCAGTGTCTCCAGATCGACCAGCTCGATGCCGTGGGCGGTCGCGTAGGCCCGGTCGGGGACCGGGTCGTAACCGAGCACGCGCATCTCGAAGCCATTGCGGCAGCGTCGGGCCAGCGCCCGGCCGATTCTGCCCAGGCCGACGATGCCGACGGTCTTGCGCCAGAGCCCCGTATGGAAGCCGCACCCCCAGCCGCCAGAGACCACGAGCTGGTGTTTCCGTGGGAGGTCGATCGCCACCCCGGCGAGCAGCGCGAAGGCACCATCGGCGACCGACTCATGGTTGCCGCCGAAGGCCATGGCGACGGTGACGCCGTGGCGCGTCGCGGCCGCGACGTCGACCTGGTCCCATCCGACCCCGAAGCGCGCCACCATCCGCAGCTCCGGCGCCGCAGCGAATACGCGCTCGGTATAGGGCTCGCCGCCGGCAATCGTTGCGTACACCCCGGGCAGCCGCGAGATCAGCTCGTCCTCGGTTGCCAGCCGGTCGAGCCCGGAGTGGACGATCTCGAATCCGGCGTCGCGCAGCGGCTGGAAGTAGGGCGCTGGCCGTGACGCCATCTGGTGGACAAGGACAAGAACCTTACGGGTCATGGATTCCCTCCGCGCCCCGCTCAGCCGAGCCCGATCTCGCGCAGATAGGCACGGGTCCGCCGCGCGATCGGCAGCGGCCTGTCCGGCGGGGCCGGGTACATGTCCTGCTCCACGATCCCGAACCCCGTATAGTCGAGCTCCTGTAGCAGCCCGCGAAGCGCGATGAAGTCGACCATGCCGAGCGCGGGCTCGACAAACACGCCCATCGCCACCGCGCGGGCGAACGGAATGCCCTCGGCGGCGACACGGTCGCGCAGTTCTCGATCGACGCTCTTCAGGTGGAGGTAGGGAATGCGCGCGTGATGGCGGCGCATGAACGCGACCGGGTCGCCGCCGCAGTAGGCGTGATGGCCGATGTCGAGCACGAGCGAGACCAGCTCGGGCTCGGTCGCCGTGAGCAACGCCTCGATCTGGTCCTCGCGCTCGATATGAGTCTGCGCGTGCGGGTGGAAGGCGAGCGTCAGGCCATAGATCTCGCGCGCGATTTCTGCGGCGCGGCGGGTGGTGTCGACGAGCCGGCGGAAGCCGGTGTCGTCGAGGTTCGCGGGTGCACGCGGCGCGCCCGTGAACAGGTCCGTGTAGCTGTCGTCGATGAGGATCAGGAAGCGCGCTCCCACTGCCTGCAGGAGCGGCCCCCAGCCACGAAGCTGGCGTTCCACCTCTGGCCAGCTTCGGTCCGGGTCGGCGAGATCGGCCATGATGAACGACCCGCTGACGGAGAGGCCGCGGCGCTCCAGTTCTGGGCGCAGGGTCTGCGGATCGCTCGGCAGGTAGCCGAAGGGCCCCAGCTCGGTCCACGCGTAACCGGCGGCGGCGATCTCGTCGAGGAATCGCGGCCACGGAATCTGGCGCGGGTCGTCGGGGAACCAGACACCCCAGGAATCGGGCGCGCTGCCGATCGTAAGCTGCATCACGTTCTCCGCTCGGCTGGTCATGCGCGGCCCCGCGACGCGCGTCATCGGGTGTAGAGCAGCCCGGGTAGGCCGCTCGACAGGACGGGGAAGAGAATCAACAGTAGGACGACGGCGAACTCGGCGACGAGGAACGGCAGCACGGCGCGGAACATCACACCGACACGCATGTCGGCGATGCGGCAGGCGACGAACAGGACGACTCCCACGGGTGGCGTGATCAGGCTGAGATTCCCGACCAGCAGCACGACCATCGAGAACTGCAGCTCGTCGATCTCCATGCTCCGGGCGATCGGCATCAAGATCGGCACGAAGAGGAGGACCTGAACCCCGGGATCGAGGACGGCGCCCAGCGCCAGCAGCACGAGAGCCACAGCAAGCATGAAGAGGATCGGGCTGCCGTCGAACGCCACTGCCAGCGTGCTGGCGGCTTGGCCGATTCCACCCAGCGTGAGCACGTAGGAGGCGATCGAGACGCAGGAGATGACGATGAACAGCGTCGAGGTCGTGCGGCCGGTCGTGGTGAGCGCGTCCCAAAGGCCGGCCGGGCCCAGATTGCGGAACACGACGAGCCCGAGCAGCAATGCGTACACGACCGCGATGCCACCGGCCTCCGTGGCAGTGAAGGCTCCGCTCATCGTACCGCCGACGATCAGCACCGGCAGGCTGCCGACCAGCAGGCCGTCGCGCAGCAGCGGGACAAGATCGCCCTTGGGCAGCCGGACCTCGCGCTTGGGCAGTTCCCCGCGGAGCCCATAGGCGAACACGACGATCGCACAGGCGAGGCCCATCAGCAGGCCGGGCACGATCCCGGCAAGAAACAGCTTGATCACTGAAAGTTGGGCGACCGCCGCGTAGATCACCATGATGACCGAGGGCGGGATGATCGGCCCGATCATTGACGAGGCGACGGTCACGGCGGCGGCAAAGCTCTTCCGGTAGCCCTCGCTCGGCATGCCCTTGATGAAGATCTGCCCGAGCGCTGCCGTGTCGGCGATCGCGGTGCCGGAGATACCGGCGAAGAACACCGAGGCCAGGATGTTCGCATAGGCCGTGCCGCCGCGCAGCCGTCCGACCAGGACCATCGAAAGGCGAATCAGCCGGTCTGTCAGACCGCTCTTGGCCATGATCTCGCCGGCGAGGATGTAGAACGGCGCGGCGAGGAGCACGAAGCTGTCGATCGAGGTGAACATGCGCTGCGGTACGGTCACCAGGTTGTGGTTGCCGGCGACCATGCCGAGGACGCCGGCGAGGCCGAGCGCAAAGGCGATCGGCACGCCCAGCAGCAGCAGGACGGCGAAGGCGACCCCCAGCCATATCATCGCGCCGCCGATGCCCTCTCGACTGACGAGGCGCCGTCGCGATCCGGATCACGGACGAGCAGGCCCAGCACGAGGCTCTGCAAGAGCATCAGTGCGGCACCGGTCGGCACCGCAAGGTAGGGCCAGAACATGCGCAGGTTCATGGTCGGCGAGACTTGGTTCCAGTTGCGCAGCGCAAGCTGGATGCCGAACACGAGGACAACGACGCAGAAGGTGGCGATCAGCAGCATCACCAGGCTGTGCAGCAGGCGCCGCACGCGTCTCCCTACCGCCTCGTCAAGCAAGGTGAGGACCATGTGCTCACCGCGATGAAGTGCCGCCACAGCGCCGAGGAACACCGCCCAGACGATGGCATAGCGCATCGCCTCCTCGGTCCATCCGATCGGGTCGCGCAGGCCGTAGCGGTAGAGAACGCCGAGGAAGTTCGCGACGACGATGAACGCCAACAGTAGCGCGGCCACGGCCTCGCAAAACCGCGCAAGCACCGCGCAGCACCCGTGCATCGTGTTCCGTATAAGGCCCATCGCCCTGCTCGCATCCGGTCCCGCTCGTCCCCGGCTCCGTGCGGCCGGCCACGACGGCGCGGTCGGCCGCACGGGG
Organism: uncultured Alphaproteobacteria bacterium; assembly: GCA_937995535.1. Taxonomy (GTDB): domain Bacteria; phylum Pseudomonadota; class Alphaproteobacteria; order Geminicoccales; family Geminicoccaceae; genus CALKJU01. The sequence continues at coordinate 4,683 of CALKJU010000024.1, read as the reverse complement.
CGTCCCTCCGGCGACTGGCTCGGTGCTCAGTCGGCGAGGTAGAGGCTCTTTCTTGTCTCCTCGACGGCGGCGATGAAGGCATCGACCTTGTCCTTGCCGACGCGCTCGGCGATGAAGGCGAGGACCGGCGGCTGCATCGCCTCCTTGAACTTCGTCTTCTCCTCAGCGCTGTTCACATGGATCTCGACGCCATTCTCCTTCATGAACGCGATGTCGCTCGCATAGTTCGCGATATAGCCGGCGTTGGACACGGTGGCCCACACGCTCGCAGCGTCGGTGAAGATCTGGCGCTCGGCCTCAGTCAGCCCCCTCCAGAAGCCAGCGTTGGTGATCATCAGCCCGGGGCTGTAGATGTGCTCGTTGATCGACATGTACTTTTGCACTTCCCAGACACCGAACATGCGCACCGTGGCGACCGCGTTCTCCTGCCCGTCGACCACTCCCTGACGCAGCGCGAGGATCGTCTCATTGAACGCGATCGGGGTCGGCGCGGCGCCCACCGAGCGCATCAGCTCCATGAAGACGGGGCTCTCCATCGTCCGCATCTTGAGGCCGGCCATGTCCTCCGGCGTCCGGACCGGGCGGACATTGTTCGTGATGTTGCGGAACCCGCTCTCAGCGGCCAGCAGAACCTTGAGCCCGGTCTCCGCCTCCATGCGCGCCGCGACTTCCTTGAAGAATGGGCTCGTATTGAAGAAGGTCAACGCGTGATTACTGGAGGTAAAGAGATAGGGAATCGCGACGACCTGGATATCGGGAAAGAAGTTCGCCACCGCGCCGTCGGCGACGACGGTCAGCTGCAGGGTGTTGTTCTGTACCTGCTCGAGCAGTTCGCGGTCGCCGCCCAGCACGCCGCCGAAGAACACCTCGACGCTCATCTCGCCTGCACTACGGAAAGCGACATACTCCGCCATCGCGCGGAAGGCGCGTGTCTGCGGGTTGTCGGCCTCCGGCACCGTCGTGCCGATGCGGATCGTCGTCGCGGCCTCGGCTGCGACGGCACCGAGGAGTGCACCCGCACCGATCAAGGCGGCGACGAGGTTGCGCGAGATGGACATCGTAGTTACTCCCTGACCAAGGACGTGTGGCGCCGGGCAGACCGATCGGCTGCCGTTGCACCCGTGCCGAGAGCCTAAGCCGCACGTCTCGGGCGCTCCAAAGGCGTAGATGTCCGATCTGGACATCCTGGCGCAGACGCGACGCTGTCAGTAGTGCCCGGCGGCACGCATCAGCTCGTCGACGCGCGCCTGAGCCGCAGCCAGAGCCGCGCGCGGTGACCGCAGGCCGACGAGCATCGGGTGGAGCTCCTCGCCGATGATCTGGATCATGCGGCTGAACTCGGCGACTGGGGGATGCGACCAGCGGTGCAGCTGACCCGCGCGGGCCAGGCCGTCGACCACGCCGATCACGGGGCTGATCGCGAGGACCTCGGGGTCCGCCGCGACACTGAAGCGTGGGCTGACCGACGCCCCGTTCACGGCCAGCAGCTTGGAAAGGCTTGGCGACGTCAACCATTGAATGACGCGCCACGCCAGGTCCTGGCGGGATCGCTCCAGGTTTGCCGGGATGGCCAGCGCATAGCCACCGACCGGAGAGCCGGCCCAGCCGTCGCGCGCCGACGGATGCGGGAGGTAGCCGGTGCGACCGCGTGCAGCGGCAGTGGGGTCAAGCTCGAACTCGGCGATTCGCGACGACCAGTTGTACGCCATCGCGGCATGGCCGGAGGCATAGATGGCAAGGCGTCGATCCCACTCCACGCTGGCGAAGTCCGGCGGCGAGATCTCGCGAAGGGCGAGCAGGAAATCGGCGCAGGCGCGCGCCGCGGACGTGTCGAGGGCCGGCCGCAGCGCCTCGCCGGCCAAGTCGCCCAGGTCGATGTGCTGGCCCCGTCGCTGAAGGTGTAGCGGAGGCTCGCCGAAGCCCGACAGGACCTGCACGAAAGTCTGCCCGAGAGGTTGGCCGGGGGCGGCATTCCAGGCGATCCCCCACAACTCGTCGAGCGGGCGATGCAGCCGCCGCCCGGCGTCGAGCATGGCCTGCAACGTCCGGGGTGGCGCGATGCCCGCAGCCTCGAACAGGTCGCGCCGGTAGCACAGCAGCTCGGCGTTCGGCTCGATCGGGATGCCGTACTGGTGACGGCCGAGCTGGCCTGCTTCCCACGCTCCAGGGTAGAAGTCGAACAATCCCGCGGGTGGCGGCGTCAGGCGTTCGTCGAGAGGGATGAGGGCTCCGGCTGCAACCAGCTCGCCGAGCCAGCCGAAGTTGACCGCCACGATGTCGAAGTCCGAGGTGGATGCACGTGCGTTCGCCAAGAGGCGGCCGAGAAGCTCTTCGAGCTCCAACAACGTCAGCTCGATCCGGCAGTTGGCGAGCTGCTCCAGGGTCCCGCGCAGCCGTACCATCGCATTGAAGCTGGGCTGCCGCTTGAGCAGGAGTCGCATTGGTCGCGAACCGACGCCGAGGTCGGCGCGGGCGGGGGCCGGGATGATACGGGCTGCGAGGTACGATCCGCCGAAGTAGTAGGTGGCCGGAGCGTCGTCGGTCAGGCCGAGCGTCTCACCAACCCGCGCCTTGACGATCGTGGCGAACCGCTCGACACGCTGCAGGAGCTCGGGCGTCGGCTCGACGGCGAAGGATCGCCCGGTCGGTCCGCGTGGTCGGCGGCAGATCAGACCGGCCGCGAACAGTTCGCCGATCCGCCGCATCGCGGTGGCGTAGGGAACCCCGCTCGCCGCGGCCAGCGCTGAGACGGTGACGAGCTGGTTCGCGAGATGCCGGCGGAGCAAGAACAGCACCATGCTCCAGATCGGATCCGCAACAGCCACACCGAGACAGTCGACGGCCGGCGCACGGGTGCGCTCGATGAACGCCAGCACCGCCCGCAGCTCGGATCGGGTCACCCTCGGGTCCTCCCCTCGCCAGCACCAGCGAGCTTGTCATGCGACCTGTCGCGGCGGCAATCGGGGGCCTCGGTCTGCGGCGCGGGTTGATCCGCCCCGCTTCCGGGCCCTACCCTGATGGTCGTGACAAGGAGGCCCCATGCCCTACAGGATCACGCCCGAGGATCGTATCCACGTGGCCGAGTTCCGGGCGCGGCCGTTCGGCCGGCATTCCCCGGACCTGCAGCGGATCCTCAACGCGATGCGCGGCGGGCCGCTCGCCGGCAAGTACGTGCTGGTCTGCACGCGGCCCTTCCGCGAGTGGAAGCTGGCGCGGCATCCCGGTCGCCCGGGGGCACCGATCGAGATCGTCGACGGGCATGTCTACGGCTCGCGCGAGGAGGCGGAGTGGGCGGTCTTCAGGCTCCGCTGGAAGGACCTGACCGGCGAGGACCTCAACTGAGATGCTGCAGATCATCGGCTACGCCGACCGTTTCAGCGTGGCACCGGGCGAGACGGTGCACTTCATGGTCTCGGCCCCCGAGGGCAGACCCTACACGGCGCGCGTGCTGCGCCTGATCCATGGCGACGCGAATCCGGACGGGCCGGGCTTCAAGGCCGAGCCGGTGCCCGGGGCGGACCTCGGCCTGCACCGCGGTCGACGGCAGCGGATCGCCATGGGTTCCTGGGGGCGGGTGCCGCACCACCCCTGCCTCGACGGCCACGACTCGCTGACGCTGGCGGTGATGATCTGGCCGACGACGCCCGGCAGGGGCCGCCAGGGTCTTCTCGGCCGGTGGGACGAGGCCTGCCACGCGGGACTGCTCCTTGAGATCGACGCGCAGGGCTGCCTCGCCGCGCGGGTCGGCGACGGGTCGCGGGCGAGCGTCCAGGTCGGGACCGGCAAGCCGCTGCAGCCGCGGCAATGGTACCTGGCCGCCATGAGCTACGACGCGGGTGCCGGCACCGTAACGCTCGTCCAGCGGCCGCTGCGAGCGTTCGCCGGGATCGACGATGCAGCCGAGGTGACCGCGCCGGCCCCACCGCCGGCGTTGATGGGGCTGCCGGTGACGATGGCCGCCGTGGCCGACGGCGGCGGAGTGGTGAGCCACTACAACGGCAAACTCGACAGCCCGCGACTCGTCGCGGGCGTCGTCCCCACTGGCCGCCTCGAGGCCCTGTTCCAGGCTCCCTGTCCGGGCGACCTCGCCGCGCGGCTGCTCGGCGCATGGGATTTCGCACGGGAGACGCGGACGACGCGGATCGTCGATGTCGGCCCGCACGAGTTCGGCGGCGAACTGGTCAATCTACCGACGCGAGCGATGAAGGGCTTCCGCTGGGACGGCAGCGAGCATTGCTGGTGGCGCAAACCGGAGCACTACGGCGCCATCCACTTCCATGATACCGACCTTTACGACGCCGGCTGGGAGGTGGACGTCCAATGGACGCTGCCGACCGACCTCCGTTCGGGGGTCTATGCGCTGCACCTGGCTTGCGGCGAGGCCGAGGATGGGACCGAAGAGGACCTGATCCCGTTCTTCGTCCGCCCACCGCGCGGCGCGGCGGGCAAGATCGGCCGGCCGAAGCTCGCCTATCTCATCCCGTCCGCCGCCTACATGGCTTATGCCAACGACCGTAACCACCTCGAGGCCGAGGGGGCGGAGATGGTGATCGGCCGGCTCCTGGTCTACCAGCCGTCGGATCTCTATCTGCAGGAACATCCGGAGCTCGGCCGTTCGCTTTACGACAGCCACAGCGACGGCAGCGGGGTCAGCATCAGCTCGCGGCTGCGGCCGATCCTCAA
>CALKJU010000023.1 GCA_937995535.1 uncultured Alphaproteobacteria bacterium | reverse complement strand
GAGGTGTTTCACCGCGAGATCATGACCGAGATGGGAGCACTCGGCCTGCTCGGGCCGACCATCCCCGAGAGCTATGGCGGGGCCGGCGCCTCCTATGTCGCCTACGGCCTGATCGCGCGCGAGGTCGAGCGGGTCGACAGCGGCTACCGCTCGGCGATGAGCGTGCAGTCCTCGCTCGTCATGCACCCGATCCACGCCTATGGCGACGAGAGCCAGCGGCAGCGCTGGCTGCCGCGCCTCGCCAGCGGCGAGCTGGTCGGCTGCTTCGGACTGACCGAGCCCGACCACGGCTCCGATCCGGGCGGGATGCGCACCCGTGCGCGCCGCGTCGACGGCGGGTATCTGCTCTCCGGCAGCAAGAACTGGATCACCAACAGCCCGATCGCCGATCTCTTCGTCGTCTGGGCCAAGGACGATGCCGGCGAGATCCGCGGCTTCGTGCTCGAGAAGGGCATGAAGGGGCTGGCCGCACCCAAGATCGAGGGGAAGTTCTCGCTTCGCGCCTCGATCACCGGCATGATCATGATGGACGAGGTCTTCGTCCCGGAGGCGAACCTCCTGCCCAACGTCAAGGGGCTCAAGGGGCCGTTCGGCTGCCTCAACCGGGCGCGCTACGGCATCGCCTGGGGGACGATGGGCGCGGCCGAGTTCTGCTGGCACGCGGCCCGCCAATACACTCTCGAGCGCAAGCAGTTCGGTCGCCCGCTCGCGGCCAACCAGCTGATCCAGAAGAAGCTCGCCGACATGCAGACGGAGATCGCGCTGGGTCTGAACGCCTGTCTGACGGTCGGGCGGCTCATGGACCAGGGCCGTGCGGCGCCGGAGACGATCTCGCTCGTCAAGCGCAACAATTGCGGCAAGGCGCTCGACATCGCGCGGATGGCCCGCGACATGCACGGCGGCAACGGCATTGCCGACGAATACCACGTCATCCGCCACGTGATGAACCTCGAGGCGGTCAACACCTACGAGGGCACGCACGACATCCATGCGCTGATCCTCGGCCGCGCGCAGACCGGCATCCAGGCCTTCACCGGGGCATGAGCGGGGCGCTCGACGGCGTCCGGGTCCTCGACCTCAGCCGGGTGCTCGCCGGTCCCTGGGCCGGGCAGAATCTCGCCGATCTCGGCGCCGACGTGATCAAGGTCGAACGCCCGGGCACGGGCGACGACACCCGCGCCTGGGGGCCGCCTTGGCTCCAGGACGAGGCCGGGCGGCCGACCGCCGAGGCGGCCTATTTCCTGTCCTGCAACCGCGGCAAGCGCTCGGTCACGATCGACCTGACCCGGCCCGAGGGGGCCGCGCTGGTCCGTCGGCTGGCCGCCGACAGCCATGTGCTGATCGAGAACTTCAAGGTCGGCGGGCTCGCCAAGTACGGGCTCGACTGGCCGTCCTTGCGCGCCCTGAATCCGCGGCTCGTCTACTGCTCGATCACCGGCTTCGGACAGACCGGGCCCTATCGCGAGCGCGCCGGCTACGATGTGATGATCCAGGCGATGGGCGGGCTCATGGCGGTCACCGGCACGCCCGAGGAGCCGATGAAGGTCGGCGTTGCGCTGTGCGACGTGCTGACCGGGATGTACGCCACGGTGGCGGTGCTGGCGGCGCTGCGCCACGCCGAGCGGACCGGCGCGGGGCAGCACATCGACATGGCGCTGCTCGACGTGCAGGTCGCGAGCCTCGCCAACCAGGCGCTGATCTACCTCGTCACCGGCCAGGGCCCGCCGCGGCTCGGCAACGCGCATCCCAACATCGTGCCCTACCAGTCCTTCGCCACCGCCGATGGCCACGTCATCGTCGCGGTCGGCAACGACGCCCAGTACCGCCGCTTCTGCGAGGTGCTCGGCCAGCCCGAGCTGGGCACCGATCCGCGCTACGCCAGCAATGCGCGCCGGGTCGAGAACCGCGCCGAGCTGGTGCCGCGGCTGGCCGAGGCGCTGCGCGCGCGCCCGAGCGCCCACTGGCTCGAGCGGCTGGCCGCGGTCGGCGTGCCCTGTGGGCCGATCAACGAGCTGGATCAGGTCTTCGCCGACCCCCAGGTGGAGGCGCGCGGGGTGCGCATCGAGCTGCCGCACCCGAGCGCCGGGCGGGTGCCGCTGGTCGCCAGCCCGTTGCGCCTCGAGGCGACGCCGCCCCGCTACGAGCGCCCGCCGCCGACGCTCGGCCAGCACACCGAGGAGGTGCTGCGCGAGCGGCTGGGGATGACAGCGGCCGAGATCGCGGCGTTGCGTGCCTCCGGCGTGATCTGACCCGCGCGCAACCACGGCCGATCTCGCGCGTTGCTGCTCGCAGTTCTGCGAGGGAGCATGATCATGAGCGAGGCGGGCGACGCGACGCGGGTGGAGGGGTTGACGGCGGCATGCAGCCGCAGCGCGCAGGCGCTGCGGCTGGCGATTCTCGCGGTCGACGACAGGAAGGTGCTGGTCGCACTGCGCGCAGCCTATCTTGCACGGGTCGAGCTGTTCGAGGTCTGCGCGCGCTGTCTTGCGGCCGGTGCCGCCGCCTCGCAGCGGCTGGTCGAGCTCGCAGGCGGGACCGAGGCGGAGACGCCGCCGACCGCGACCGAGGCCATGGGCCGGGTGAGCATGGCGGAACGCGGCTTCGAGCGCGCCGTGATGGCCCTCGGCTGCCCGGTCGACGACGACCATCGTCGTCTCGCCGCGCTGGCCCGCCGCCAGCTCGCCACCGGGCGGCTGCTGCGGCGGGGTGGCGCGCGGCGACGGGATGATCGTGCGGAGCCGGCACCGACGGCGCCGCCAGCAGCCGGCTGACCCGTGCTGGGCACGCGGCTCGCCATTCCCCCTCTGGGCGTGTAGATTGGGCTCAGGCATCGCGCGGAGGTGGGGCCATGAGGATGCGAACGACGATCCTGATCGGCGCGCTCGCACTCGCCGGCTGCGCTGCCGACGCCGGCAAGCCGCCGCCGGCAAAGTACCCCGAGCGGGTTGCCTGGACCGAGCCGGAGCGGGTCGCCGAACGCTCCGGGAGCGAGATCGTCTCGACCATCGGCACTCCGTTCTTCGCGTTGACCAAAGCGCTCGGCTGCGTCGCCAGCGTGATCGTCGCGGCGCCGGTCGCCATCGGTCTCGAATTGGGCGAGCGTCCCGACCGGCTCCTGCTCCGCTCGGAACTCGACCGCGGGGTGGGGACCAACTGCGGCGGCAGCTACCGGCTCGGCGCCACCTGAAGCGGCGAGAACGACGGACAGGCGTCACCGGTTGCGCTAGACTTCACGAGTGCATGACTATCTCGCGTTGCTCCGCCGCGCGCCGCGGCTGCTGGCGTTCGGCTTCCTGCTCACCTTTTTCTCGGCATTCGGGCAGACTTTCTTCATCGCCGTGTTCGGGGCCGAGGTGCGCGCCGAGTTCGCCCTCTCGCACGGAGGATTCGGCGCGATCTACTCGGTGGCGACGTTGGCCAGCGCGGCGCTGCTGCCGTGGTTCGGGCGCGTCGTCGACCGACACGATCTGCGCCACGTCACCAGCGCCGTCGTGGCAGGCCTGGCCGTCGCCTGCGTGCTGCACGCGACGGCGGCGAATGTCCTGATGCTCGGCCTCGCGATCCTGATGCTTCGCCTCTGCGGCCAGGGGCTGATGAGCCATACCGCGCTGACCGCCGTGGCGCGCGGCTTCGATGCCGACCGCGGCAAGGCGATCGGCGTCGTGCTGATGGGCTTCGCCGCCAGCGAGGTGGTGTTTCCCCAGCTCGCCGTGCTCGGCCTGGCCGTTGGCTGGCGGAGCAGCTGGCTGGTCGCGGGCATGGCGCTGCTCCTCCTCGTCCTGCCGGGTCTGCGCTGGCTGCAAGCGACGCCGCGCCGGGTGGGCGAGGTGGCGGCGTCGTCCGCCACGGGCGCCTCGGGCTGGACACGTGGCGAGGTCGTGCGCGACCGGCGGTTCCATCTGCTGCTGCCTGGCGTGCTCGCGCCGGCGATCATCGCGACGGGCATCTTCTTCCATCAGAGCCACATCGTCGCCGAGAAGCACTGGACCATGGCGCTGTTCGCGGTGAGCTTCGCCCTGTTCTCGGCGAGCGCGGTGGCCGCCTCGCTGCTCGTCGGCGGCCTTGTCGATCGCCACGGTGCGGCCCGTCTGGCGCCCCTCGGTGCGCTGCTCCTGGCGACCGGCACGGCAGTCATGGCCGTCGGCGGCCATGAGGTCGTGCTGGTCGTGGCGATGGTCGTACTCGGCGCGGCGAACGGCGTGCACGCCACGACGATGGCCGCGTTGTGGGCGGAGCTGTACGGCACCGCCGCCTACGGTGCGATCCGCGCTCTGGTCGCCTCGGCGATGGTCTTCGGCAGCGCCGTCTCGCCGTTCGCGCTCGGCTGGCTGTTCGACCGCGGCGCCGCGGTCTCGCTGGTGCTCGGCGGCTGCGCCGCCTATGCCTTGGTAGCTGGCTCGCTGATGCGGGTCGCGCTGCCACCCGGCATGCCGCGCCGCTCCGTGAGGCCTGTGCCGTAGGCCGGTGGCAGTCGGGACCCACCGGCCTTCTCGACGGGATGCCGAATGATGGAACTCTCTGCGGCCGACCTCGCTCTGCTTGCCGAGCGCCTGAAGAGTAGGCGCGCGGAGATCGCCGCCCTCGCGGAGCAGACACGCGGTGACCGCGCCCCGGTGCAGCTCGACCAGGCGAGCGTCGGCCGGCTGTCGCGGATGGATGCGATCCAGCGGCAGCAGATGGCGCTGGAGGCCGATCGCCGCCGCCGGCAGGAGATCGCGGCGATCGACGCCGCGCTTGCGCGGATCGCGGCCGGTGAGTTCGGCGACTGCGCGCGTTGCGGCGAGCCGATCGCGCCGGCGCGCCTAGCGGTCGACCCGACGACCCCGTTCTGCGTTCGCTGCGCCGGCTAGGGCCGAGCGCCCGCGACCGCGTCCGGCGCGGACCCCGACACGGCGCCGCGCTCGGCCGCGCACAGCTGGGTCGCGATGGCCCGCGTCACCGCCTCGGTCCCGACGGAGTAGAGGTGGAGATTGTCGTGCCACAGCTCCGGCGCGAACAGCTCCGGGGCCAGCGCGGGATCGCCGAGGTTGATGACGGGCGTCGTGCCCAGCCGGCCCTCTTCGGCCGCCCGTCCGATCGCACGCGCGTCTTCTGCCCATTGCGGGCGCGAGTGCGGCCACACGACGTAGGCGACCTGCGGCGCGATCGCTCGGGCATGCTCGATCTGCCCACGGATCAGGGCCGCGCGCCGCTCGCCCAGCCGCGGCGCGGACCCTGCGACCTCCCGGGTCTGGCGAATGAAATCGTACAGGCGGTCGCGGTCGATGGCCGCGACGCGTGCGCGCATGACCGGATCGGTCTCGGCCTCGATCGGGACGAAGCCGGCGCGGTCCATGGCGACGACGCGATCGTCGGTGGGCAGCTCGGCGTTGCCGGGGCGTTCGACAAGCCGGGCGATGCGGCCGATGCCGAGCTGCTCGTAGGCGCCGACCAGCACGACCTCGGCCATCCCCCAGAGGCGCTCGAGCAGATTGCCGGGCGAGGTCCAGAGGTCGACCAGGGCGAGGCGGACGCCGGTCAGCGTGCCGAAGCCGAACGTGCCCCGATCGGTGCCGACGAGGTCGAGCGAGCGCAGTGGGATCGGATTGCGCTCCAACACGACACGGTCCCAGCGACCGATCCCCGCAAGCTCCTGGACGAGGCGATGCTCCTCCGACAATGTCAGGGCCTGCACGCCCATGTTGAAGGATCGGGCACGGCAGCCCTGGCGCGCCATCTCTGCGTCGAACAACGCCGGATCGACGCCGTAATGGACCCGGCTCGAGCCGAGGAAGAGCGTGTCGTAGTCCGCCGCGTGACGACGCAGATGGTCCAGCTTCTGGGCGAGCACGCTGATACGCCAGGTGCGCGGGCCGTTCTCGGTAAGCGCACCGATGACGGCCGAGACCAGAGCAAAGGAGAGGACCCCGAAGAGCACGGCGACGGGCCACGCCCAGCGGCGGCGGGCGGGCCGGGCGTTGGCCGCTCCCTCGGTCAATGTTCCGCGCATGGAGATGCGGCTCTCCGGTCTCGGGGTGACGATCACGGGCGTAACCTAGTGTGGTGCTGGAGCGTCTCGCCAGTGGCGTGTACATCAGCGGCAAGCGGGCACTGCGCCTTGTGCTCGCGCCGCCATACGGGAGGCTGCCGCCGTGAGGCCGGATGTACTGGTCATCTTTCCGCTCCGGCCGCGTGCGATGGCGCAGCTCGAGGCGAGCTACGCGCTGCACCATCTCTGGCGGGCCGAGGATCACGACCAGCTCCTGCGCGCGGTGGGATCGTCGGTGCGCGCGATCGTCACCACCGGCGAGCGCGGCGCGTCGGCAGCGCTGATCGACCGCCTGCCGGCGCTGGAGATCGTGGCCTGTTTCGGCGTCGGGATCGACGCGATCGATCGCGCCGCGTGCGCGCGCCGGGGCGTGCCGATCACCAACACCCCGGACGTGCTCACCGAGGACGTGGCCGACATGGGGCTCGTGCTGATGCTCGCCGCCCTGCGCAACATTCGCGGTGGCGATCGCTGGGTGCGCGAAGGCCGCTGGCGCACCGAGGGGCCGATGCCGTTGACGGTTCGCGCGGGCGGCAAGCGGCTGGGCATCCTCGGCCTCGGCCGGATCGGCAAGGCCCTCGCCCGCCGTGCCGAGGTGATGGGGATGAGCGTCGCCTATCACGGACGCCGTCGTCAGCCGGATGTACCTTATCCCTACTTCGCGAGCCTTGAGGAGCTCGCGCGCGAGGTCGATGTCCTGGCGCTGACCTGTCCCGGCGGAGCGGAGACCCGTGGCCTCGTGACAGCGGCCGTGCTCGACGCGCTCGGGCCGCAGGGCTGGCTGGTCAACGTCGCGCGCGGCTCGGTGTGCGATGAGCCGGCGCTGGTCCGGGCACTGGTCGAACGGCGCATTGCCGGCGCGGCGCTCGACGTGTTCGCCGACGAGCCCAATGTGCCCGAGGCGCTGCTCGGCCTGGACAGCGTCATCCTGCAGCCGCACGCCGCGAGCGGCACGGTCGAGACGCGCGACGCGATGGCGCAGCTCGTCGTCGACAACCTCGCCGCGCATTTCGCCGGGCGGCCGCTGCTGACGCCGGTCGGCTGAGGCCGGCGGCAGGTCGCAGCCGGGCCGCCGGAGCAGGGGAGGACGAGCGATGGCGCTGATCGAGCGGGTCGAGATCATGATGGTCGATCTCGTGCCGAAGATGGCCCGGACCGACGCCATCCAGGCCTTCGTCAGCCAGGAGACGCCGATCGTTCGGGTCGTCGATGCCGACGGCGCGGTCGGGACCGGCTACTGCTACACGATCGGCACCGGCGGCTCGTCGATCGTCCGCCTGCTCCACGACCATCTCGCGCCCGACCTGATTGGCCGCGACGCCGACATGGTCGAGGAGATCTGGAAGCGGCTGCTGTTCCGGACGCACGCCACCGCCGTCGGCGCCATCACCTCGCTCGCCCTGGCCGCGGTCGACACCGCCTTGTGGGACCTGCGCTGCCGGCGCGCCGGGCTGCCGCTGCACCTGATGGCCGGCGGGGCGCAGCCGCGGGTGCCGCTCTACACGACCGAGGGCGGCTGGCTGCAGCTCACCGTCGAGGAGCTGGTCGAGCAGGCGGTGCTCGCCCGCGAGCAGGGCTTCCGCGGCTGCAAGATCAAGGTCGGCAAGCCGCATGTCAGCGAGGACGTGGCGCGGCTCGAGGCCGTCCGCGCCGCGCTCGGGCCGGCCTTCGAGATCATGGTCGACGCGAATCAGGCCTTCACGGTCGACGAGGCGATCCGTCGGGCGCGCGCCTTCGAGCCGCTCGATCTCGCCTGGTTCGAGGAGCCCCTGCCGGCGGAGGATCTGGGCGGCCATGTCCGTCTCGCCGCGTCGACCTCACTGCCCATCGCCGTCGGCGAGTCGCTCTACAGCCTCGCCCACTTCCGGGAGTACCTGCAACGCGCGGGCTGCTCGATCGTGCAGAGCGACGTGGCCCGGATCGGCGGCATCACCCCCTGGCTGAAGACCGCGCATCTCGCCGAGGCCTTCAACATGCCGATCTGCCCGCACTTCCTGATGGAGCTGCATGTCGGCCTCACGGCGGCGGTGCCGAATGGCCGCTGGGTCGAGCACATCCCGCAGCTCGACGACCTGATGCTCGCCGGCATGACGATCGAGGACGGCCACGCCGTGCCGAGCCCGGAGCCGGGGCTCGGCATCGCCTGGGACCTCGACGCGATCGAGGCGCGGCGGGTGAACGAGCTGACCATGGTCGTGGACTGAATGCCGGCGTCACATCGGGCCGGCGCGCCGCCAGCGCGTGCGGGCTCGGCGCGACGCGATGCCGCGCGGAACAGGCCTGCTGCCCGTGCGTCTTCAGGGTGTGGGTCCCGGTCGCGCGCACGGAACTGTCGCATCCGGTGGGCATTGTCCGCGCGCCGATCCAGACGGAAGATGCCCGCGCAGATGCCGGTCGAGCCGCACATCGTCGATCAGCTCATCGCCGAGCGTGCGCCGTCCCTGACGGCGTGGGCGCCGACGCGCTGGCTGCTGCGCTCGGGTCTGGGCCGGATGCTCCGCTACGGCGACGCGATCCGTCTCGCCGACGCCGTGGCGCCGCTGTCCGGTCATCGCGCATTCGACCTGGTGGCCGACCTGCTGCGCCTGGACATCGTCGTCCGCGGTCTGCACAACCTGCCGGACAGCGGCCGCGTGCTGATCACGCCCAACCACCCGACCGGCCTCGCCGACGGCGTCGCGCTGTATCAGGTTCTCGCCGGGCGGCGGCCCGATATGCGCTTCTTCGTCAATCGCGACGCCCTGCGGGTCGTCCCGGGCTTCGCCGACCTCTTCATCCCCGTCGAATGGGTCAAGAGCCGCCGCAGCCACGCCGGCAGCCGCGACATCTTTCGGCAGACGGCCGAGGCCTTCCGCGACGAGGCGGCGGTGGTCCTGTTCCCGTCGGGCCGGCTCGCCTATCTCGGGCTGCGGGGGCTGCGCGAGCGGCCCTGGCAGGCGACGGCGATCAACCTCGCGCGCCGCCACCACGCGGCGATCCTGCCGCTGCACATCAAGGCGCGGAACTCGGTCCTGTTCCACACGCTGTCGAAGATCAGCAACGAGCTGCGCGACGTGACGCTGTTCCGCGAGCTGCTCAACAAGCAGGGCTACCGGTTCGAGCTGACCTTCGGGCCGCTGCTCGATCCGGCGGTGCTGCCGCCCGATCCCGCGGTCGCCATCCGCGAGCTGCAGCACTATGTCGAGCGGCTCCTGCCAGGCAGCCGTGAGCCCAGCGCGCGACCGGAGTGGCGCTACGGCCGGCGCAAGGGCATCCTCGCCGGGTGAGGGGCGGCTCCCGCGGGGTGCGACCCCGGGGAGGCGGACATGAGCCGACGTGGCGTGGCGATCATCGGCCTCGGGATGGCCGCCGGCCATCATGCCCGCAGCCTGCTCGACCTCGCCGACCGCGTCGAGGTGCGTGGCTGCTGGAGCCGCAGCGCTGGTCGTCGCGCCGCTTTCGCCGCCGAGTTCCCGCTGCCGGTCGTCGAGGATCTCGACGCCCTGATCGTCGATCCCGCAGTCGAGTTGGCGTTGGTGCTGACCCCACCCGATGCGCGGCTCGATCTGGTCGAGCGGCTCGCCGGTGCCGGCAAGCACATCCTCATGGAGAAGCCGCTCGAGCGGACGGCCGCCGCGGCGGAGCGGATCGTCCTGACCTGCGAGCAAGCCGGCGTCGTCGCGGCGGTCATGCTGCAGCACCGCTTCCGCCCCGCCGCGCTGCGCCTCGCCGAGCTCGTCGCCGCGGGCGCGCTCGGCGAGCTTGCCGCGGTTCAGCTCACCCTGCCCTGGTGGCGCCCGCAATCCTACTACGACGAGCCCGGCCGCGGCACGCGCGCGCGGGACGGTGGCGGGGTGCTGATCACCCAGGCGATCCATGCGATCGACCTGATGCTGACCTTGACCGGTCCGGTGGCCGAGGTCGCGGCGCTCGCCGGGACGACGCGGCTGCATCGGATGGAGACCGAGGACTTCGCCGCTGCCGGGCTGCGCTTCGCCGACGGTGCCCTGGGCGGGCTGATCGCGACCACGGCGGCCTATCCGGGCGCGGCCGAGCGCCTGATCCTGACCGGCACCGCGGCCAGCGCCGTGCTCGAGGGCGGCGCCCTCACCCTCAGCCGGCTCGACGGCAGCGTCGAGCGCTTCGGCGAGGTTGCTCCGGGCGGCGGCGGCGCCCAGCCGATGGCCTTTCCCCATGACTGGCACCGGGCGTTGATCACGGACGTGCTCGACGCCCTCGACGCGGGCCGCCCGCCCCGCGCCGCCGCGCGCTCGGCGCTGCCGGCGCACCACCTGATCGAGGCAATTCGCCGCTCAGCAATGGAACGGAGTGCCGAACAAAGGGGCGATCGTGGGACAATCTGATACCAGGAGTTGACCACGATCACAGCTTTGGGCGTGGCTTTGGTCGTAGCGGTGGCACAGGCTCGTCATTGGAGTTGCGCGCCGATCGCGCCTGCCTCGCTGTCTCCGCAGGCTCTGCATCTTCATTGACCGTGGTTGCGTCGGTAATGCTTGGAAGGGAACGATCTGGGTAGATGATGTTGTTCTCGATACGGATCTGGAAACCTCCCAGCATCGACGATACAACAGTCATTGTTCCAAAGATGATGCTAGAGTAAAGCTTGGCCTTTGCGTCGTCTGACCAAGTGGCAATGTCGAAGATTGAAGCCAAACGCGGCGAGATTGTATTGCTTAAGAATCTAGTTTTCTGAACAGCATAATCTTCACTAAATGCTTCCTGAATTAGATGGAAGAACTGATTCAAAGTCTCTGCTGAAAGGCTTGAACTAACGAGCACACGAACGGTCGCGTCGACAACTGAGTAAATTCCATCGACAATTGGCGCCTCGGATCCGCATCTCGGGCACATCATAACGTTGCCGATTAGCGTTACGTCCGAAGAGCCTGCGCTTATGGTGATGGGTGATGGAAAGATGGCTTGGCACGCCGTACAGCGCGCTGGAGCTGAGAAACCTCGCTCCTTGGCTTTCGGAGTGACCCGAGACACGCGTTCCAACCGTTGCCCTCTTTTATGTTGGGTCGACGACCCCACTATCAGCTACAAGTCTCCGGTGCATGAAGGTATCGTGACGAGAAACGCCGACTAGATATCGCGGGACCTGGCAGCTTCTCCACGTGCTCAATCATGATTTATCACACATGGGACGTACTCGTCCCGCCGTCAACGGACACCGGGCCGAGGGGCCTTGGGAAAGCTTCTGAAGTTCCTCCACACGATCGGGGCGATCGGGTTGATGGGGGGGATGGCGGCCCTGCTCGTTCTCTTGAGCGTCGCGCCGCCGCCGACCTTGTTGGCCGAGTACGCCTTGCTGCGCGGTGCGATGGGCACCATCGCCACCTGGATCTTCCTCCCGTCGCTCGGCTTGACGCTGATCGCCGGGCTGCTGGCGATCGCCGTCAACCGCGGCTTCCACAACGCCGGTTGGGCCTGGGTCAAAGCCGCGAGCGGCATCCTGGTGTTCGAGAGCGGCTTCGTCGGCGTGCTGGGGCCGATGCAGCGGGAAGCCGAACGCAGCGCCAAGGCGCTGGCGGGGCAGGTCGATCCGGCGACCCTCGCGGCGTCGCTCGGCGC
>CALKJU010000022.1 GCA_937995535.1 uncultured Alphaproteobacteria bacterium | reverse complement strand
ATGGCTGGCGCAGCAGGCCGGGCCGCACAACGTGACCGCCAACGCCGTCGCCCCGGCCTCGATCGACACGGCGATGATGCGCGGCCGGCCGGTCGAGCTCAGCCGCGTCCCGCTGCGCCGCATGGGCCAGCCGGAGGAGGTCGCCGGCCCGATCGCCTTCCTCCTCTCCGACGCCGCCGCCTACGTCACCGGCGTGGTGCTCGACGTCAACGGCGGGGTGTGGATGGGCGGGTGACTCTTAAAAGTTTAGGAAAATTGTTCTCACACGGCCCCCAACAACTACTTTGGATAATGACTTGCACCCCAACTGAACACTTGTTAGCTGCCGATCGAATAGACCGCGCGGCCGTCGGCCGACGGGTGGTGGACCTGCATTCGACGGACTACCGTGAAAATACCACTCCCGCGAAACTTGTCCGGCCGCCGACTGGCCAAACTATTGAGTTCGCTCGGCTATCGCATCTCGCGCCAGAGTGGCAGCCACATCCGCCTGGAAGCCTGGGACGATGGGCGTATGCATCGCGTCACCGTTCCCGACCACCGCGCGCTCAAGACCGGCACCCTGCACGGTATCGTTAAAGAAGTGGCAGCGGCGCTCAAAACGGACGTCGATGCACTCAAACGACGCCTGTTCGGCTGACACGCCTCGCGTCCCCACCCGGGCCGTGACACCAAGGGGTCCCTTCGCGTAAGTTGCGATGCATGGCTGAGATCGTCTTCCTCGTCGAGCCGGATCCCGAGGGCGGCTTCGTCGCCCGCGCGCTGGGGCATGCGATCGTCACGCAGGCCGAGAGCGAGGACGAGCTGCGCGAGATGGTCCGCGACGCGGTGCGCTGCCACTTCGACGAGGACGAGCTGGACCGTCCGCGCGTCATCCGGCTGCACTTCGTGCGCGACGAGGTGATCGCCGCCTAGTCCCGCAGCACCCGCGCCGCGGCGGCGAGCGCGCGGTCGATCGCGGCGCGGTCGACGTCGAGATGGGTGACGGCGCGGACCCGGCGGGGACCGACGGCACCCATCCGCACGCCCTGGCGGCGCAGGCCGGCGTCGAACGCCTCGGCGCCGAGCCCGGGCCGGTCGATCTCGAAGAAGACGATGTTGGTCTCGACCAGGGCCGGGTCGATGACGATCCCGGGCAGCTCGGCCAGACCCACGGCGAGGTGCCGGGCGTTGGCGTGATCCTCGGCCAGCCGCTCGACATGGTGGTCGAGCGCGTAGAGCGCGCCGGCGGCGACGATCCCGGCCTGGCGCATCGCCCCGCCCATCTGCTGCTTGAGCCGCCACGCCTCCTCGACGAACGCCCGGCTGCCGGCGAGGCAGGCGCCGATCGGGGCACCCAGCCCCTTGCTGAAGTCGAGCCAGCAGGAGTCGAAGTCGCGGCAGATCCGCGCCGCGGCCACGCCGGAGGCGACCACCGCGTTCAAAAGCCGCGCGCCGTCGAGATGGGTGGCGAGCCCGTGCCGGCGGGCGGCCGCGCAGACCTCGTCGAGCACCCGCAACGGCCACACCGTGCCGCCGCCGAAATTGCTCGTGTTCTCGACCGAGACGCAGCGGGTGCGGGGGAAGTGGCGGCCGAGCGGGCGGATCGCCGCCTCGAGCTGGGCGGCGGTGAACACGCCACGGGTCCCTGGTACGGCATTGAGCATGGCGCCGGCCAGCGCTGCGGGGCCGCCGGCCTCGGCGTCGATCGCGTGCGCGGTCGCGTCGAGCACGATCTCCTCGCCCGGCCGGACATGCAGGCGGTAGGCGATCTCGTTGGCCATCGTGCCGGAGGGGAGGAAGACCGCCGCCTCCTTGCCGAGGAGCGCCGCGACCCGCTCGACCAGGGCGTTGACCGTCGGGTCCTCGAACGCCTGCTCGTCGCCGACCTCGGCCGCGGCCATCGCCCGGCGCATCGCCGCGGTCGGGCGGGTCTTGGTGTCGCTGTAGAGATCGACCTCGAGCGGTGGCAGGGACATGCGGGCTCCGGTCAGGCGGCGGCGCGGCCCTCCTCTTGGCACCGCGCCGCCTCCCAGGCCAGCATGGCGCGCTTGCGCACGAGGCCCCAGCGATAGCCGCCGAGGGCTCCGGTCGCGCGGATCACCCGGTGGCAGGGGATGAGAAAGGCGATCGGATTGACCTTGCAGGCGGTGCCGACGGCGCGCGCCGCACCGGGCTTGCCGAGCGCCGCGGCGAGCTCGCCGTAGGTCATCGTCGCGCCCGCCGGGATGCGCAGCAGCGCGCGCCAGACCTGGGTCTGGAAGGCCGTGCCCTTGGCCAGCAGCGGCAGCGGCTCGGCCGACCGCCCCCCGGGAAAGATGCGCGGCAGCCAGGCGGCGGTGCCGTCCTGGTCGCGGACCAGCGCGCTCGCCGGCCAGTCCTTGCGGACCTCGTCCAGTGCGTCCGCGAGCTCGTCCCCGGCGATGAAGGCGAGCCGCGCCACGCCGCGCTCGGTGACGGCCAGCAGCGCCTCGCCGAACGGCGTCGGGTGCACACCCCAACGCAGCGTCATCCCGGCGCCGCGGGCCTTGTACTCGCCGGGCGTCAGCGCCTCGTAGGTGACGAACAGGTCGTGCAGCCGCGACGGGCCGGAAAGGCCGACATCGTAGGCCGTGTCGAGCACGCTCGCGCGCGCAGCGAGCGCCGCCTTGGCGTGCTCGACCGTCAGGAGGCCCAGAAAGCGCTTCGGGCTCACGCCGACCCAGCGGGTGAACAGGCGCTGCGCGTGGAACGGCGACAGGCCCATCGCCTCGGCGACCTCGTCCAGCTTCGGCTGCGTCAGCCGGTGCGCCTCGATGAAGCGGATGGCCCGCTCGACACGGGCGTAGTCGGCGGACAGCTCGGCGTGGTCGACGGTCATCCTGGGCACCTCGGCGGCCATGGCGCGATCCTAGGCATGGCCCCGCGCTGCCGACACCCGATCCTTGCGCCCCGTCAGCTCGGCGCGAGCGCGCGCCACGCGGCGACGAACGCGGCCGCGGTCGCGCTCACCTCGGCCGGCGTCATCCCCGGCCGGTAGAGTGCGGAGCCGAGCCCGAAGCCGGCGACGCCGGCGGCGAGGTAGGGTGCCATCGTCGCCGGCGTGATCCCGCCCACCGGGTAAAGGCGCGTGCCCGCCGGCAGCACCGCCCGCCAGGCGCGGACCACCGCCGGCGGCAGCATCTCGGCGGGAAACAGCTTCAGCCCATCGGCCCCGGCGGCGAGCGCCGCGAACGCCTCGGTCGGCGTGGCCACGCCCGGCAGGCAGACGAGGCCGCGGCGCTTCGCCTCGCGGACGACCGCGACGTCGCCGTGCGGCATGACGCAGAGCCGCCCGCCGGCCGCCGCCAGACGCGCGACGTCCGCCGCCGCCAGCACCGTGCCGGCGCCGATCAGCGCCCGCCCGCCGAACGCCTCTGCGAGCCGGGCGATGCTCGTGAACGGCTCGGGCGAATTGAGCGGCACCTCGAGGATCCGGAAGCCGGCGGCGAGGAGCGCCGCACCGATCGGCACCGCCTCCTCGGGCCGCAGCCCGCGCAGGATCGCGACCAGCGGCGGGTCGACGGCGAGCGGGTCGGCGGCGCTCAGCGGACCAGCCCGGCGGCGCGGGCGATGGCGAGCTGGCCCAGCGCCGCCGCCTCGCCCGCGAACGGCAGCGCGGCAAGCCCCGCCTGGCCGAGCGCCTCCTGGTAGCGTCCGGCGAGGCCCGGGCCGCCGACGATCACCACCTCGCCTGCCGCACGGTGCCCGATCCAGCCCAGCGCCTCGCGGACCTCCTCGCCGATCAGCAGGCCGGAGAGGTAGTCGGCGAGGCCGGTCGCCGGCAGCCGATCGAACAGGCCCAGCGTGCGGACGCTGAACAGGCGGTGCAGCAGCCCGCCCTGGGCGCGATCGCCGCTGAGCCCCGCGCGAAGGCCGCGGGCGAAGGCCGCCGCGTCGTCGCCGTCCGCGACCATCAGCCGGCCGAGGATCGAGTGGCGGCGCAGCACGGCGAACAGCTCGCCGGTCATGAAGGTCGCGAACCAGACGACCCGCCCGGCCTCGACCAGGGCCCATTTGCTGTGCGTGCCGGGCAGGACCACGAGCCGCGCCGCGGCGTCGCCGCCGACGCCGAGGATCTGCGTCTCCTCGCCGCGCATCACGTCCGGCACGCCGTCCCCGCCCTCGTGGCTGAGGCCGGGCACGAACCAGAGCCGCGTGCCCGTGGCCGTGCGGTGCTCGACGAGCCCCGCGACCAGCTCGGCCGCGCCGGCCGGGCAGCGGGCGTAGGGCACCTCGATCCAGCCCTGGCGGCTGCCGATCATGCCCGACGCCAGCAGTGGCAGCTCCGGCGCGGCCGCGAGCCAGTCGCCGATCTGCCGGACCAGCTCGCCGGCGAAGTCGCCGCCGGGGACGGCGAGGATGCCGGCCTCCGCGGCGCGCCGCTCGAGGATCGTGCCATCGGCGGCGAGCCGGTAGGCGCGAAACGCGCTCGTGCCCCAGTCGAGCCCGATCAGCGCCGCCGCGCCCATCTCAGCCGCCGGCGACATTGAGCAGCTGGGCCACCGCGGCGCGGTCGGGCAGCGGCGCGACCGCGCCGAAGCCGCTGACCGCGAGCGCCGCGGCGGCGTTGCCCCAGCGCGCGGCGGCGAACGGATCGCCGCTGCGCAGATATTCGGCGAGGAAGGCGCCGTCGAAGGCGTCACCGGCGCCGGTCGCGTCGACCGCGTCGACCGCGTGCGCCGCAATCCGCTCGCGGCGCTCCGCGGTCGCGACCAGCACCCCCTCCGGGCCCAGCGTCAGGGCGACGATCCGCGCCCCGCCGCGCAGATAGTGGTCGGCGATCGCCTCCGGGTCGTCGCGGCCGGTGAGCGCCCGGGCATCGTCCAGCCCGGGCAGGACGATGTCGGCCATCCGCGCGGTCGCCTCGATGATCGCCCGGGCCCGCGGCAGCGGCCACAGGCGCAGCCGCAGATTGGTGTCGAGGGAGACCAGCGTGTCCCCGGCGCGGGCGATCTCGACCGCCCGCAGCACCGTGTCGCAGGCGGTCTCGCTGATCGCCTCGCTGATCCCGGAGACGTGCAGGATACGCGCCTTGGCGATGTAGTCCGCGGGCAGGTCGGCCGGGGCGAACCGGCTCGCCGCCGAGCCCTTGCGCAGGTAAGCGAACTCGTGGCCGGACGGCCCGTGGGTGACGAAGTAGATCCCGGTCGGCGCGTCGGGCAGGCGCATGACGTTCGAGTAGTCGACACCCTCGGCGTCCCAGAGACGGACGAAGGCGTCGCCGAAGCTGTCCTGGCCGAGCGCGGTGAGGTAGCCGACGCTCGCCCCCTGACGCGCCGCGGCGATCGCGCAGTTCGAGGTGTCGCCGCCGAAGCCCATCAGATAGTTGGGCTCGCCGCGTTGGGTCTGGTTGAACTCGATCAGCGGCTCGCCAAGGCAGATCAGGTCGGGCTGCACGGTCCCTCCGCGGATCGGGGCGCGGGTGCCTGGCTCAGAGGTCGAGAGCGCCGAGCGCTGCCCGGTGCAGAGCCGCCGAGCCGGCACCGAAGCAACAGAAGACGACGTCGGCAAGCCGCGGATCGTCCGCGAGCGCTTGCGCCACCGCGCGCACCGCGATGGGCGCCGCGCGCTCCGCCGGGAAGCCGTAGATCCCGGTCGAGATCGCTGGAAAGGCGAGGCTGCGCGCGCCGGCCGCCGCCGCCACCTCGCAGGAGCGCCGGTAGGCGCTGGCGAGGAGCGCGTCCTCGCCGGCCACGCCGCCCTGCCAGACCGGGCCTACCGCATGCACCACGAACCGCGCCTTGAGGCCGAAGCCGGGTGTCAGCCGCGCGTCGCCGGTCGGGCAATGACCGATCGCCGCACAGGCTTTCGCCAGCTCCGGTCCCGCGGCGCGGTGGATCGCGCCGCACACCCCGCCGCCCGGCGCGAGGCGCTCGTTGGCGGCGTTGACGATCGCGTCGACGTCGAGCGCGGTGATGTCGCCCTCGACCACGCGCATGCGCTCGCGGACGCCGGCCATGCCCCTCAGCCCCGCGCCGGCCGAAGCTGGTCGAGGAGCAGAGCCGCCGGCCCGAGGCGCCGGCGCAGGCTGTCCCAGTCGACGGCGCCCGGATCGGCGGCGAGCTGCGGCAGCGGCCGCTCGTCGAGCCGCAGGTCGGCGAGCAGCTCGACCCGGCTCAGCACGCCGTCGCCGTCCGCGTCGTAGCTGGCGAAGAGGCTCTCGAAGCCGGCCACCTCGATCACCGCCAGTGTGGCGAGGATGCCCTGACGGTCGCCCGGTGCGAGCCGCTCGCGGTTGAGCCGCGTCCAGTCGAGGACGTCACGGCGCAGGGTGTCGAGTTCGGCGCGCGACAGGCCGCCGCTGCCGTCGGCGTCGGCGAAGTGGAAGCTCACCTCGAAGCAGGTCGTGGCCGGGACGCTGACGCAGCGAGGTGCCGTCTCGCGAGCGAACCGGTCGAGCCGCGCCAACCCCTCCGGGACCGCGGCGAGCGCCGAGGCCGCGACGGCCGACGCGAGCAGCAGCGGTAGACGTGACCACGACATGTCGGTTCTCCCCGAGAAAAGTCTAGGAGCCGGCGCCTCCCGCCGCAACGCCCGGCCGGTCGTGCTCCTCGGCCGCGCGCTTGAGCCGGTAGAGCAGGTCCAGGGCGGCGCGCGGCGTGAGCTCGTCCGGATCGACCCCGGCGAGCAGCGTGGCCAACGGATCGGGACGCTGCCGCGGCGGCTCCGGCCGCGCCGGGCGCAGCGCCGCGGCGAACAGCGGCAGGTCCTCGGCCAGCCGCGCCGCCGCCGAGCCGGCCTCGCCCGCCTCCAGCCCCGCCAGCACCTCCTCGGCGCGCTCCAGCACCGCGCGCGGCAGGCCGGCGAGGCGGGCGACATGGATGCCGTAGGAGCGGTCGGCAGTGCCCGGCGCCACCTCGTGCAGGAACACGACCTGCCCGCGCCACTCCTTGACCCGCATGGTGTGGCAGGAGAGCGCCGGGAGCCGCGCGGCGAGGGCCGTCAGCTCATGGTAGTGCGTGGCGAACAGGCCGCGGCAGCGGTTGGTATCGTGCAGATGCTCGACGATCGCCCAGGCCAGCGCCATGCCGTCATAGGTCGCCGTGCCGCGGCCGATCTCGTCCAGCACGACGAGGCTGCGTCGGCCTGCCTGATGGAGAATCGTCGCCGTCTCGACCATCTCGACCATGAAGGTCGAACGCCCGCGGGCGAGGTCGTCGGCCGCCCCGACGCGGCTGAACAGCCGGTCGACCACGCCGATCACGGCGCGCCGCGCCGGGACGAAGCTGCCGATCTGCGCCAGCACCACGAGCAGCGCGTTCTGGCGCAGAAAGGTGCTCTTGCCGGCCATGTTGGGACCAGTGACGAGCCACAGCCGATGCGCCTCGTCGAGCACGCAGTCGTTGGCGACGAAGGACTGGCTCTGCCGGCGCAGCACCTGCTCGACCACCGGATGGCGTCCGCCCTCGACGCGGAATGCGGTGCCCTCGTCGACCTCCGGGCAGGTCCAGCCGTCGCTCGCCGCGACCTCGGCCAGCCCCGCGGCGACGTCGAGGACGGCCAGCGCCGCGGCGGTGGCCGCGATCGGCTCGGCTTGCGCGAGCACCAGCGCGCGCAGCTCTTCGAAGATCTGCACCTCGAGCGCGAGCGCGCGCTCGGCGGCGCTGGCGATCCGGCTCTCCAGCTCGCTCAGCTCCTCGGTCGCGTAGCGCACGGCGCCGCTCATGCTCTGCCGCTGGACGAAGCTGCGCGGCACCTTGGCGAGGTGCGCGGCGGTGACCTCGATGTGGAAGCCGATGAGGTTGTTGTGCCGGACCTTGAGGGACGGGATGCCTGTCTCGTCGCGGTAGCGCGCCTCCAGCGCCGCGATGTGCCGCCGGCTCCGGTCGCGCAGCGCGCGCAGCTCGTCAAGCTCGCCGCTGACCCCCTCGCGCACGAGCCCGCCGTCGCGCGCGAGCAGGGGCGGCTCGTCGGCGAGCGTGCCGCGCAGGCGCGCCACGAGCGGCCCGAGGTCGGCGAGCTCGGCTGCGATGCCGGCCAGGATCTCGACGCCGGCGAGCGCCTGACGCAGCAGCGCGGCGCGCTCGAGGCCGGCGGCGATGGCCACGAGCTCGCGCGGTCCGCCGCGCCCGAGCGACAGGCGCCCCAGCGAGCGCTGGAGGTCCGGGGTGCGGCGCAGCTCCTCGCGCAGCATCGCGCGCAGGCTCGGCGCCTCGACGAGGCAGCCGACCTGGTCGAGGCGCCGGCGGATCGCCGCCGCGTCGGTCAGCGGTGCGGCGAGGCGTTCGGCCAGCAGGCGCGCGCCGGCCGCCGTCACGGTGCGGTCGATAGCGCCGAGCAGGCTGCCCTCGCGCTCGCCGGCGAGGCTCTGCAGCAGCTCGAGGCTGCGCCGCGTCGCCGGGTCGATCTGCAGAATCGTTCCGGGCGCGAGCCGGCGCGGGCGGCCGAGCCGCGGCAGGAGCCCTTTCTGGGTCAGCCGCAGATACTCGACCAGGGCGCCGGCGGCACCCAACTCGGCGCGCTCGAAGGCACCGAACGCATCGAGCGCGTGGACACCGAAGACCTCACGCAGGCGCCGCTCGCCGGCCACGCTCTCGAAGGTAGCGGCGGGCAAGGGGGACAGCCGCTCGCCGAACCCGTCCCAGCAGCGCGCCGCGGCTCCGTCGGCGAGCCAGCTCTCGGGCAGGAGGATCTCGCGCGGGCCGATGCGGTCGATCTCGTGCGCCAGGGCCTCCGGCGAGGCCGGCGCGGTGGTCAGCTCCCCGGTCGAGACGTCGACCCAGGCGAGCCCGGCCCGGTCGCCGCTGCGCGCCACGGCGAGCAGATAGCTGCTGGTCCGCGCCTCCAGCAGGGCGTCCTCGGTGATCGTGCCGGACGTGACGATGCGGACCACGTCGCGGCGGACGAGCGGCCGGCCCGGTCGCTTGCGGGCCTCCGCCGGGTCCTCGATCTGCTCGCAGATCGCCACCTTGAAGCCGCGCCGGATCAGCCGCTGCAGATAGGGCTCGGCGTTGTGCGCCGGCACCCCGCACATGGGAATTTCCTCACCGCGATGCTGCCCGCGCTTGGTCAGCGCGATGTCGAGCGCGGCCGCCGCGACGACTGCATCCTCGAAGAACAGCTCGTAGAAGTCGCCCATCCGGAAGAACAGCAGCGTGCCCGGATGGGCGTCCTTGAGCTGCTGGTACTGGGCGACCATCGGGCTGGAGGCGGCCGGGTCGCGCCCGGCCGGCCGATTTCCCCTCATGGTTGAATTTCAGACTTGTCGTTAAACTGCCTTTTGCGTAGCTTACAGTCCGGCAGTGTGCTCCGCAGCAGGCTGGGAGGATCCCGCATCAGGCCGGTGGCGGACCGGTGGCAGCCGGTGGGAGCAGCGGTGCGGGTGCGACGGATGACGGCAGGATTTCCTATGGCGGGCAGACGATCCGGCCCGCGGCGAGAGCGGCGGTGACGGGCGAGGCGCCCGGCACGGTGTGGCGCGACGTGCGCGAGGAGGCCGCGGCCCTCGCCCGGCGGATCCATTATCTCGGCTGGCCCGACCGGGCGGCGGTCATCGACGAGTTCCTCTGGACGCGCGCGCGCACGACGCTGTCCTCGGAGCAGGTCACGGCGATCATCAACCGCATCGCGAGCGGCGACAGCCGCGACGCCAGCGCGCTGGCCTACGCCGCCTATTGCGGTGCGGTGGTGAGCGGGGCGCTGGCCGTGCTGCGCGACGCGATGCCGATCCGCTGTGACGCGCAGGCGCTGGTGGTGCTCGCCACCGATCGCGAGGACCTGCGCGCGGCGGCGCTCGACTGGCTCGAGCGCGACGGTGCCGCGGCCCTCGCCGCGGCGCTCGCGGGCCGTCCCGGCCACGCCTTCCTGTTGCTCGCCCGGACGGCCAGCGACACGGCCCAGAGCTTCGTCGCGCGGGACGCCTTCTTCGCCGCCATGCTCGGCCGTCAGTGACCGCACCGACCGGATCCGTCTAGGGCTCGGCCGCGCGCGCCGGCAGCCGGCCGACCGGCGCGAAGCTGCGCCGGTGATGCGGGGTCGGGCCCAGCCGCAGCAGCGCCGCCTGGTGCTCGCGCGTCCCGTAGCCGGCGTTACGCTCCCAGCCATAGCCCGGATAGCGCCGCGCCAGGCGCAGCATCAGCCGGTCGCGGAGCACCTTGGCGACGATCGAGGCGGCGCCGATCGCCGGCTCGCTGGCATCGCCGCCGACGATGCAGCGGGTCGGGATGCCGAACTCCGGGGCGCGGTCGCCGTCGACCAGGAGTTCCTCCGGCACGATGCCGAGCCGGACGACCGCCCGCCGCATGGCGAGCCAGGTCGCCTGGAGGATGTTCAGCCGGTCGATCTCCCCCACCGAGGCGGCGCCGACACCGACGAGCGCGCCGGCGCGGATCGCCTCGGCGAGGGCGGCGCGGCGCGGCGCGGGGAGCGTCTTGGAATCGGCGATCCCGGCGATCGGACGGACGAGCACCACGGCGGCGGCGACCACCGGTCCGGCGAGCGGCCCGCGCCCGACCTCGTCGATCCCGGCGACGAGCGGGCGCGGCGCGGCGAGGCCGGCCCGGCTCATGCGCAGCCGAAGCTGGGCCAGCCCGGCGCCGGCGCGACGCGGCCGACGACCTCGCCACGGCGGCTGAGGATCGCCGGCTCGGCGAGTCGGCGCAGCACCTCGCCGGGCTCGGTCGGCAGGACGCCCAGCGCGCGCAGGCAGGCGAGCAGGGCCACCTCGGCGGCCCGCGTCGCCCCGTCCACAACCTTGAGCGCGACCCCCAGCCCGGGCCTGTGCAGCGCCGCGATGAAGACACCCTCGGCGCCGGTCTTCACGGTCACCTCGGGCAGGGCCTGCATCAGCAGCGTGCAGCAGCGCCCGGTCCCGGCGACCAGCTCGGGGTGACGGCGCATCGCCGCGGCGATCCGCGTGAGCGCCGCGGCGCGGCCCGGATCCAGCCCGGCCGGTGCGGCCAGACGCGCGGTCGCGGTGGCCAGCGCGCTCAGGGGCATGGGCCAGATCGGCGCGCTGCAGCCGTCGATGCCCGGTGCCGGCAACGCGGCGAGCCCGGCCAGCTCGGCCACGGCGGTGGCGATCCGGGCCTGCAGCGGGTGGGCCGGGTCGGTGTAGCCCTCGACCGGCAGGCCGAGATGCCGCGCCGCGGTCAGCATCGCGGTGTGCTTGCCGGAGCAGTTGTCGTGGCTGCGGCGCGGCTCCTGGCCCGCGCGGAGCAGGGCCGCGGCCGCCGGTGGATGCCCGGGGAGCTGGCCGCCGCAGGCCAAGGCGTCCACGCCCAGACCCAACGCGGCGAGCCAACGCTCGACCCGTTCGACATGCATCGGCTCGCCATTGTGCGAGGCGCAGCCGAGCGCGATCTCGGCCTCGCCGAGGCGGAAGGCGTCGGCCGCGCCGCTCTCGACCAGCGTCAGCGCCTGGAAGGGCTTGAGCGAGGAGCGCGGGTAGACCGGCGTCGCGACGTCGCCCAGGACGTGGACCAGCGCACCCTCGGGCGTGGCGACGCAGACATGCACGCTGTGGCGGCTCTCGATGCGCGCGCCGCGCCAGACCTCAACTGCGACCGGCGGCTCCATGCTCGACTGTCCCGGGCCATTCCTGTGCCCGCCGCGACAAGCCACAAGGGACGCCCCTTGGCAACCGGCACGGAGACCGACGTGACCCCACGGACCATCCTCACGCTGGCGGCGCTGCTCGGCGCCGGCGCGGTCGCGACGGGTGCGTTCGCCGCGCATGCGCTGGCGGGCGACCCGCGTGCCGCGGACCTCGTCACGACCGCGGCGCGCCATCAGATGTGGCACGCGCTGGCCTTGCTCGGGCTGGCGGCGCTGCGTCTCGACACCCGGCTCCCGGCCCTCGCCTGGCTCCTCGGCGTGATCCTCTTCTGCGGCGCGCTCTACGCGCTGGCGCTGGGCGCACCCGGCTGGGTCGCCATGGCCGCACCGTTCGGCGGGGCCGCTTTCATCGTCGGCTGGCTGGCGCTGGGCGTGGCGGCGTGGCGGCGCTTGCGCTGAGCGCCTCCGCCGCCACCCCGAGCAGCGGCGCAACCCGCCCTCCCGGACCCGAGAGCAGTGCCAGTACCTTGTCGCCGACGACGATCACGCCGTTCGCACCGTCCCCGCTCCACAACAGCCCACCGTCCAGATCGGCGACGAGTTGACCCTCGTGGACGACGAGACCGCCCTCCGCATCGGGTACGAGCAGCCTTGCCGGGCCGGCCCGCGGCGCGCCGAGCACCACTGCTGGCCCGTCGAGGCTGGTGGCGAGCAGCGCTCGCCCGTCCCCTGACCGCGAGCGGACCAGCGCGCGGCTGTGCCGCCCCTCCGCGTCCGTCACCTCGGCCAGATCCGAGCGGCCGAGCGCCCCTGCGTCCGCGACGAGCGACCCTGGGCCGATCCGCACGGCGAGCGCCGTGCCCGCCGCCCCGCGCAAGGTGAGGAGGCCCGGCCACACCACCGGCCCGGCGGCCGGCTCGGGCACCACGGGTGGTTCGGCCGCCGGCGTGGCGACGCCGACCTCGAGCAGGTGCGCCAAAGCGTCGGAGACGCGCAGCGGCGGTCCGCGCCGGCGCCACGCCTCGACCGCAGCCAGCCCGTCCAGCAGGTGCTCGGGCGCCGCGGCGAGGTCGTCGGCGCGGCGGCCCTCGGCGACCCGCAGCCGGCGGGTCTCCTCGACCCGGCTGGTCGCGTGCCGCGCCGCACCGGTCCGGCGATCGACGAGCGCCACGCGCAGCTCGGCCGCGCGCCGCGCGGCGACGGTCAGGACAGCGTAGCGGTAGGCCTGCGCACGCGGCGCGGCGAGCGTCTCCGGGGTCGCCGCGAGTGCTTCGCGAAGTTCGGCCAGCCGCTGCTCGCGCGTCAGCAGTTCGGCCCCGGCGATGCCGAGCTCGATCAGCCCGCCCACCAGGTCCGTGAAGGGTTCCCCGGTGCGGGCGAGGTCGACCGAGCCGACGCGGCCCCGCTCGGCGGCTTGCAGCTTGCGGCGCAGCCGCTCGTGCTCCGGATTGGGCCGCGTCCGCTCACCGGCGGCGTGGTAGCCGACGACCGGCTCGCGGGCCACCACCGTCGCCGCGGCGGTCGGCACTGGCCGCGGTGGCCCGACCTGCAGCACGCACCGGCCAGCGTCGGCGCCGGCGGCGCGCGGCAGCACCAGATCGTTGTCGACCGCGTCCGGGACCGCCGCGTCGAGGACGAGGCCCGGCCCCTCGCCAACGCTCCCGGCGAGCGCCACTCGCGCGCGCTCGAAGCAGCTCGCATCCGCCGGCACGGCGACGCCTGCCGCGAGCGGGCCGGCCGCCGGCTCCGGCGTCGCTGGCACCACCGGCGCGTCGACACACCCGGCCGTCACGATCATCGCCAGCAGCGCGAGCCATCGCCTCATAGGAGATCTATAGCGATGACGATCGCGCAAAAGTAGCGTCGTGCCCGCCCTTGGCGCCGCCGGGGCTTGACCTCGCGCCGTGCGTCTTGGTCCAACCGGCGAACGAGGGTGGGGAGGCGGGGATGCAGGGATCGAGCGCCGCCGGCGGTGCGACGCGCGGGATCGACGCGTTCGGCCTGCTGGCGCGGTTCGCGCCGGTCATCTTCCTGCTCGTGCTGATGGCGGTGTTCGCCACGCTCAGCCCGGCCTTCCTGAAGCCGCTCAACCTGTTCAACGTGATGCGGCAGGTCTCGGTCTACGGGCTGCTCGCGATCGGCATGACCTTCGTCATCCTGACCCGCGGCATCGACCTGTCGGTCGGGGCGATCGTGGCGCTTTCTGGCCTCGCCGCCGCCCTGGTCGCCAAGGGCGGGCTCGAAAGCCGCTTCGCCGTCGGCGTCGACACCGCAGCGCAGGGCTATGGCTGGCCCTTGGCGCTGCTCACGGCCTGCGCGGTCGGCACGCTCGCCGGGCTGCTCCAGGGCTTCGCCATCACCCGGCTCAAGGTGCCACCGTTCGTCGTCACGCTCGGCGGCATGTCGGCCTTCCGCGGCTTGGCCCTGCTGCTTTCCGGCGGGGGCCCGATCAGCGGCTTCGACGACGGCTACCGCTTCCTCGGCCAGGGGATGCTCGGCCCGGTCCCGGTCCCGGTGGTCATCTTCCTCAGCGCCGCCGTCATCGCCCACGTCGTGCTCGGCCACACGCGCTACGGCCGGCGCCTCTACGCCGTCGGCGGCAATCCGGAGGCGGCCCGGCTGTCCGGCCTCGACGTCGACCGCTTGACCCTGTCGGTCTATGTCATCATCGGCTGCCTCGCCGGGCTCGGCAGCTTCGTGCTCTCCGCACGCCTCAATTCGGCCGAGGCCGTGGCCGGGATCGGCTACGAGCTGACGGTCATCGCCTCGGTGGTGATCGGCGGCACCTCGCTGTTCGGCGGCGTCGGTACGGTGTTCGGCACGGTCATCGGTACGATCCTGATCGGCGTCCTGCTCAACGGCCTCCAGCTCAACAATGTCAGCTCCTACATCCAGCAGGTGATCATCGGGGTGATCATCGTCTTGGCGGTGGCCTTCGACACCTTCGCCAAGTCGCGTCGCCGCCGCGCCTGAGATCCCCGCGGCGCGGCCTTCCGCCCGCGCCTGCGCGCCGCTATCGTCCGCCGCTGCAACCTCGGGGAACGCCCATGATCGGCCTGATCGTCTCGCTCGTCGTCGGCGGCATCGCCGGCTGGCTCGCCGGCGTGATCATGAAGGGCCGCGGCTTCGGCATCCCCGGGAACATCATCGTCGGCATCATCGGCGGCATCATCGGCGGCCAGATGCTGGGGGTGCTCGGCTTCGGCGACGGCGGGGCGGCCGGCTTCATCGGCTCGGTCCTGGGCGCCATCGTGCTGATCTACGTCGTGCAGCTCGTCGCCGCGCGCCGCGGCTGAACGGACCGGCCGGCGGCCGGCCTGCTCGCGCGCTGGCGCGGCAACGCCGGCACCGCGGCGGCCGTGCGCCGCGTGATCCGCCCACCGCCGGCCGAACGCCCGACGCGGCCGCACGCCCTTCAGCGCGGCCGCTTCGCCGGCTCCGTGCGCCGGGCGTGCCGCTCGCGCGCCGCCTGGAGCGCCGCGTAGTCGATCCCGTTCCAGATCGGCCGCATCGTCTCGCGCTCGACGTCGGCGCGGGTCAGCCCGATGTCGGCGAGCATCGCATCGGACAGCATCGCGAGCTCGCGCCGGTCGCGATGGGTCCGCCAAAGCGCCGCGATCCACGTCAGCAGATCGCGCACGCCGGATAGCCGGCCGCCGGTGCGCTCCGCCGGCCGGGCGGTGGACGAGCTTGCGATCATGGCTGTCTCCATCGTCGGTGAGGCTCTGCCCGCCACCCTGCCGGGGGCGGTCCTTCGTCTCGACCCGATCCTTGCGCCGGACCATGGATCACGCTAACGAATAGGTGTGATGCTTTGCGTCACGGAAACTGATGGATCGCCCGATGCCGTCGACGCTCGATCCGGACCTGCTGCGCACCTTCGTCGCCATCGCCGAGACCGGCAGCTTCACCGCCGCTGCGGGCCGCGTGCACCGCACCCAGTCGGCCGTCAGCATGCAGGTGAAGCGCCTCGAGGAGAGCCTCGGCCGCGCGCTGTTCGAGCGCGAGGGCCGCGCCGTCGCGCTCACCCCGCATGGTGAGATCCTGCTCGACCACGCGCGGCGCATCCTGCGCCTGCACCAGGAGGCGCTGGCGGCGTTCGATGCCGACGCGATCCACGGCGACGTCGCGGTCGGCTCGCCGGACGATTACGCCAGCACCTTCCTCCCGCCGATCCTCGCCCGCTTCGCCCAGACCCACCCACGCGTGCACGTCGAGGTGGTCGTCGAGGACTCGACGATGCTCGTCGAGCGCCTGGCGCAGGGCCGCGTGCACCTCGCGATCGTCACCGAGGGAAATGGCGAGACCGGTGGCGTGGTGGTCCATCGCGAGCCGCTCGTCTGGGTGACCTCGGCGCGCCACCGCGCCCATGAGGAGGATCCTGTGCCGCTCGCGGTCTTCTCGCCGAACTGTTGCTTCCGCCGCCGGGCGCTGGCGGCGCTGGCGCGCGTCGGCCGTGCCGCGCGGGTCGCCTACACCTCGCTCAGCGTCGCCGGGATCCATGCCGCGGTCGACGCCGGGCTGGCGGTCAGCGCGGAGCTGCGCGGCACCGTCCGTCCCGGCCAGCGCATCCTCACCGAGGCCGACGGTTTTCCCCCGCTGGGCGATGTCGGCGTCACCCTGCAGCGCTCGCCGCACGCCACCGGTCGCCTGATCGACCGGCTCGAGCAGCACATGCTCGAGGCGTTGCGTGCCGTGCCGGTGTTCGCCCGGGCCGCCTGACGCTCAGTCGAAGTTGCGGGCCCACACGGGTGCGAGCTGCGGGATCTGGAACGCGCACTGGCGCACCGCGAGGAGCCTGGGCGCGTGAGCCACGAACCACGCTTCGCGCGGCCGCCATTTGGTCATCACCGCGACGTAGAGATCTAACGCGGAGAAGGTCTCGCCCAGCAGCCACGGCGCCGGCGCGACTTGGCTCTCGAGATATTCCAGGAGCTTCTCGCGGTGTCGGTCGGTGCTCGCGCGCAGCGCGTCGGCCGCTTCCGCGGGCACCCACCGGGCCGGCTCGTCGCCATAGGTGAAGGTCGGGTAGACCGCCGTCACGAGGAACAGGAGCCAGCGCAGAAAGGCCGGCCGCACCGGGTGCCCGACCGGTGGAACCAGGTGGGCCTGCGGCGCGAGGTCGGCGATGTGCAGGGTCATCGCCGCGCTCTCGGTCATGACCGCCCCGTCCGGGAGGATCATCGTCGGCACCTGGCCCAGCGGATTGAGCGCCTTGAGCCGGTCGAGCCCGGGGCCGGGCTGGGTGTAGTCGATCTCCTCGATCTCGTAGGGCAAGCCGGCCAGGGTCAGCGCGGCCTCGACGATCGCCGAGCCGCAGCCCTTGGTCGTGATCAGCCGGAACATGGCGGCCTCCCTTGACAGACGCGGCGGAACGGGCACGGGTGGGCCATGCACGACGCCACCCTCGCTCTCGTCCAGCGCTACTACGATGCGTTCAACCGCGGTGACGTGCCGGCCATGCTGGCCTGTCTCGCCCCGGATGTCGCGCACGACGTCAACCAGGGGCCCCGCGAGGTCGGGCGCGATGCGTTCGCCGCCTTCATGGCGCGGATGAACCGCTGCTACCGGGAGCGGCTGCGCGACATCGTGGTCATGGCAACCCCCGACGGCGCGCGCGCCGCGGCCGAGTTCGTCGTCGACGGCATCTACCTCGAGACCGACGAGGGGCTGCCGCCGGCGCGCGGGCAGACCTACAGCCTGCCGGGCGGGGCCTTCTTCGAGGTCCGGGACGGGCTGCTCGCGCGCGTGACGAACTGGTACAGCCTGGCCGAGTGGCTGCGGCAGGTCGGTGGATGAGTCCGGACGAGGTCCGCCTCGCCCTGATCAGCGGCGCGGAGCTGCCCCAGTGGCTCGACGGGCTCGCCCGGCTGAGGATCGAGGTGTTCCGCGACTGGCCCTATCTCTATGACGGCTCGGCCGAGTACGAGGCGGGCTATCTCACGACCTACGCGGCGACGCCCGGAGCCGTGATCGTCGGCGCCTTCGCCGGCGAGCGGCTGATCGGCGCCTCGACCGGTCTGCCGATGGCGGGCGAGCCGGACAATGTGACGGCGCCGCTGCGGGCCGCCGGCTACGCCGTCGAGCGGCTGTTCTACTTCGGCGAGTCGGTGCTGGAGAAAGCGTGGCGCGGGCGCGGCATCGGCGTGCGCTTCTTCGCCGAGCGCGAGGCCTGGGTGCGACGGCTGGGCGGCTTCGAGCACACCCTGTTCTGCGCCGTCGAGCGCCCGGCGGATCATCCGCTCCGGCCACCCGACCATGTGCCGCTCGACGGCTTCTGGCAGCGCCGCGGCTACGCGCGCATCCCCGGCCTGAGCTGCGAGTTCGTCTGGAAGGACGTCGACCAGCCGGCGCCGACGGCGAAGCCGATGGCCTACTGGATCAAGGCGCTCTGAACGGGGCCCGAGCATGCGCGCCGCCTTCATCCACGGCCCTTACGACATCCGCCTGGGCGAGCTCGCTGAGCGCCCGGCGCCCGGCCAGATCCTGGTCGAGGTCGCCGCGGTCGGCATCTGCGGCAGCGACCTGCACTACTTCAAGGAAGGCGGGATCGGCGCCGCGGCGCAGATCCGCGAGCCGTTCGTGCCCGGCCACGAGATCGCCGCGCGCCTGCTGGAGCCCCTGCCGGAGAAGGGCCTCGCCGCGGGCACCCTGGTCGCGATCGACCCGGCGCGGCCGTGCCGGCGCTGCGAATGGTGCCATCGCGGCCATCCCAATCTCTGCCCGCACGTCGTGTTCACCGGGGCGCCGCCACATCACGGGGCGATGGCCGAGCGCCTCCTCACGACGCCCGAGCAGGTCGTGGCGCTGCCGCCCGGCTTCACCGCCGAGCAGGTGGCGATGCTGGAGCCCCTGGGCGTGTGCATCCACGCCCTCGATCTCGCCCGCCCGCAGTACTGGGAGAGCGTGGCGGTGCTCGGCTGCGGGCCGATCGGCCTCGGCATCCTGGATCTGTGCCGCCTCGCCGGCGTCGCCGAGCTCTACGCGATCGACCCGGTCGCGCACCGCCGCGCGGCCGCGCCGCGCTTCGGCGCCCGCGCGGTCGCCGACCGCCCGGGAGCGATCGCCGACTGGACCGGCGGCCGCGGGGTCGATCTGGTCATCGAGGCGACCAACGCACCGGACGGCTTCCAGCACGCGGCGGAGGCGGTGCGGATCGGCGGCCGGGTGGTGCTGGTCGGCATCCCCGACGGCGATTCCTACCGGCTCGAGGCCGCGCTCGCCCGCCGCAAGGGCCTGACCGTGCGCTTCTCGCGGCGGATGGGCGAGGTCTATCCGCGCGCGATCCGCCTCGCCGCGGAAGCCCGCGTCGATCTCGAGGGGCTGATCACCCACCGCATCGGCCTCGACGGCATCCCGGACGCCTTCGCGCTGCTCGCCGGCTGCCAGGACGGTGTGATCAAGGTCATGGTTCGTCCCTGACCCGCCCCCTGCAAGTGGCGCTGCGGCGGCCCGTCTGACCACGGGGCGAGGATGGGACGACGCGATGCAACTGGCCGAGGTTCGTCTGGTCGAGAGCGACGAGGCGATCGCCGAGTCGACCGAACGCGAGCTCACCTACTGGCTGCTGCGGCACGGTCTGATCGACGACAACGAGTCGGCGCTGGTCGAGGAATTCTGCGCGCGGCTGCTGAGCACGGGCGTGCCGATCCGCCGCGCCGCCTTCGGCACCGACCTGCTGCACCCGGTGTTCGAGGCGCGCGGCTATGTCTGGCAGCGCGGCCGGCCGCTGCAGCGCGAGGACTACAGCCGCGAGGCCATGGCCGGCGGCAGCGAGGAGTGGGCGAGGAGCCCCTTCCATCGGCTCCTGGTCGGCGACGCGACCGTCGTCCGCCATGAGATCGTGCGCGAGCTGCGGCGCCGCCTCGACGGCTCCTACCAGCGTGGCGAATTCCCCCTGCTCGATCGCTTCCAGGACGAGGGTCTGACCGACTACCTGGCGCTCGCCGTGCGCTACGGGCCGGAGGTCGCGCCCGAGCAGCAGGATGGCCTGCTCTGCTCCTGGCAGACCGACCGGCCGGGCGGCTTCACCGAGCGGCAGGTCGAGCTGCTGCGCCGCCTCGCCCCGGCGTTCGGGCTCGCCTACAAGGCGCTCAACAGTCAGGAGACCGGGCGGACGCTGATGACGACCTATCTCGGCGCCGACGCCGGCCGGCGCGTGCTCGCCGGCGCCATCGAGCGCGGCAAGGCCGAGACCGTCAACGCGGTCATCTGGTACAGCGATCTCCAGGGCTTCACGCGGATCGCCGACACCACCCCGCGCGAACAACTGCTCGGCCTGCTCAACGACTATGCCGACGCCGTGGTCACCGCGGTCCACAAGCATGGCGGACAGGTCCTCAAGTTCATCGGCGACGGCATCCTCGCCATGTTCCCCATCGACGGCACCGACGACGCCTGCGCCAAGGCGCTCGCCGCCGCTGTCTGGCTGCGCAGGAAGCTCGACCGGCTGAATGCCCGGCGCGGCGCGGCAGGGCTGCCGGTGACCGGCGTCTATCTCGGCCTGCACGTCGGCGAGGTGCTCTACGGCAACATCGGCTCGCGCGAGCGGCTCGACTTCACGGTGGTCGGGCCGGCGGTCAACGAGGTGGCGCGGATCGAGGCGATGTGCCGCTCGCTCGATCAGTGGTTGATCGTCTCGGCCGCCTTCGCCGCAGCCAGCGGCCCGGCGCTGGCGCATCTCGTGAGCCTTGGCCGCTACGCCCTGCGCGGCGTGCGCAAGCCGGAGGAGCTGTTCACCATCGACCCCGCGCTGCTCGCGCCCGAGCCGGATGGCCAGGGCGCGGCGCCAGCGTTATAGTCGTGTGAACGTCAGGGAGGCGATCGAGCATGGCGACACGCAAGCCCTCCGGGGCCGCCCCGGACCTCACCGAGCTGTTCCGTCCCTACGCCAACATGCTCCCGGACTGGAGCAAGGCGATGGGGGAGATGGGCGGAGCCACGCGCTTCTGGCAGGAGCTGATGACCTCGCATCAGCGCAACCTCGAATCGCTGACCCGTCTGAACGACGGTGTGGCCAGCGCGATGCGCGACATCGCCGACAAGCAACTGGCCCTGATGCGCACCACGCTGACCGAGATGAACCGGGTCGGCGAAGCGATGCGCAAGCCGGGCGGGGCCGGCACCGCCATGTCGCCCGACGCGCTCTCCAAGGCCTTCGAGAAGGCGCTGGCGACGATGCGCGAGATCGCCGAGATCGCGGAGAAGGCCAACCGCGAGGCGCTCGAGGCGATCGGCGAGCGCAGCCAGGCCTTCCAGCACGAGCTGCAGGCGATGATCCAGGGCGGCACACGCACCGGCGGCACCGGCTCGAAGGACTGAGATCCGCGCGGCCGGTGCGGCGGCCAACCTGCCGTTGCGCAACCATCGCGGCACGCGGCCGACGGCGCAGGGCGGCTGAGCGCCGCCGCGACCTTCAGCTCTCCGGGCCGGCCACCACCCCGGCGTCGCGCAGCTCGGCGATCTCGCGCTCGACGTAGCCGATCTCGCGCAGGATCGCGTCGGTATCCTGGCCGAGCAGCGGCGCCGGCCGCGGTGCCTCGCGCGGCAGGGCACCGAAGGCGATCGGGCTGCCGGGCACGAGATACTCGCCGATCCCCGGCTGCGCGATCCGCGCGAACATCGGATTGTCCGGGGACAGGTCGGGATCCTCGGCCACCGCCTGGGCGAAGGTCCGGAACTGCCCCCAGGTCACCCCTTTCTCGTCGAGGCTGCGGGCGACCTCGGCGACCGGCCGCGCCGCGAACCACGGGGCGAGCACCGTTGTGATCTCGGCGCGGGCGAGGAACCGGTCGCCCTCCCGGGCGAGGTCGAGGCCGAGCCGCGCCCCGACCGCGTCGAGTTCGGCGCCGAGCCCGGTGGCGGCGCGCAGCCCGTCCCACTGCCGCTGGGTCAGCCCGACGACGATCACGCGGCGCCCGTCGGCGGTCAGGAAGTCCTGGGCGTAGGCGCCGTAGAGCGCGTTGCCGACCTTGGGCCGGTCGACGTGGTTGATCTCGACCTCGGCGATGATCCCGAGATGGCCCACCATGGCCGCGGCGACGTCCTTGAGCGCGAGCTCGACGAGCTGGCCCTGGCCGGTGAGCCGCCGGTGGCGCTCCGCGGCGAGCACGGCCAGCGCCACCTGCTGGCCGGCGATGCAGTCCCACGCCGGCAGGACGTGGCAGACCGGCTCCGTGGAGCCCTCGGGACCGGTCGCGGTCGGAAAGCCCACCGCCGGAT
The DNA here is from genome assembly GCA_937995535.1 of uncultured Alphaproteobacteria bacterium. Classification (GTDB taxonomy): domain Bacteria; phylum Pseudomonadota; class Alphaproteobacteria; order Geminicoccales; family Geminicoccaceae; genus CALKJU01. Next base: position 62,690 of record CALKJU010000022.1, on the reverse strand, counting down.
TGACGGTGTAATCGACCGCCGGCCCGCCGCGCCGGTCGCCGAGCAGCGACAGCATGATCAGATCCGACCGCTGGGCGCTCAGCGCCGGATAGTCGAGCCAGCCGCGCACGCGCAGGTTGGTGAGGAAGATCCCCGCACCCTCGCCCGGCGCGCAGATCAGCCGGGTGACGATCTCCCGACCGCGCGGGCTCGCCAGGTCGACCGCGATCGAGCGCTTGCCCTTGTTCAGGCCGGCCCAGAACAGGCTGCGCCCGTCGCGGGTGACCGGCCAGCGGTGGTGGTCGAGGCCACCGCCGATTCGGTCGAAGCGGATCACCTCCGCCCCCATCTGGGCGAGCGTCATGCCGGCCAGCGGCACGGCCACGAAGGCCGAGCCCTCGACGATCCGCAGCCCCTGCAGAATTCCTGCCACGCGCCCTCCTGCCGCCCTAGCCCCGCCAGCTCACGCTGGCCTGCATCGCCACGGCGCCCTCTCCGGTGGCCGTGAAGAGATCGTGCCCGCCATCGTCGCGCTGGCGCCCGGCCAGCGCGACATGGTCGAAGTCGAACAGCGGCCGCACCCCGCGGAAGGTGAACCCGGCCGGCTCGCGGCCCGGCAGATGGTCCCGGGCCGCGGCGTAGAGCAGCATCGCCTGCAGCGGCCCGTGCACGACCAGGCCCGGATAGCGCTCGACCTCGGTCGCGTAGGTGAGGTCGACGTGGATGCGGTGGGCGTTGAAGGTCAGGGCCGAGAAGCGGAACAGCAGGACCCGGTCGACCGGCCGCGGCGCGATCCAGTCGAGCCGCTCCGGCAGCGGCACCGGCTCGGGCGGCGTCCACACCTTGGGCATCGCCAGATAGACGATGTCCTGCTCCTCCTCGATGGCGAGTCCGCGCGCCGTGCGCAGCTCGTGGCGCACGGTGACGAACGCCATCCGCCCGGCCCGGCCATCCTTCTCGGTGACCTTGAGGATCGTCGAGGTCTTCTCGACCTCCTCGCCGACGCGCAGCGCGTCGTGGAAGGTGAGCCGCCCGCCGGCCCACATCCGGCGCTCGAGCGGGACCGGCGGCAGGAAGCCGCCGCGCCGCGGATGCCCGTCGGCACCGAGCTCGGCGGTCGCCACGATCGGCAGGAAGTAGACCCAGTGCCACAGGCCCGGCAGCGGGTCGCCCGGGGCCGGCGCGGCCGGGCGGTCGAGCGTCGCGGCGAGCGCCCGCGCCCGCCACGGATGGATGTCGTCGACCACCACCTCACGCTTGCCGACCCAGTCCTGGAGGTTCGGCTCACTCACCGTGCGGCATCCGTCCCCAACGTTCACGAACTCGGCGCGGTCCTCCTAGCGCGCCGCACCGGTCCTTGTCTGCGCCGGTGCGACGCTCAGTCGGGGAGACGCTCCGTCGGCCGCGGTGGGTCGCCGGCGCCCTGCACCGACTGGTCGAAGTCGACCAGCGCCCCGCTCATCATCCCGCTCTCGTCGCTGGCGAGGAAGGCGATCGCCCGGGCCACCTCGGCCGGCTTGAGCAGGCGGCCAGTCGGCATCTGCGCCTCGGCGCGCGCGAGCCAACCCTCGTCGGCACCGTGTGCGCGCTTCTGGATCGCGTGCTCGCCCGGCGTGTCCATCCAGCCGATGTTGAGGCCGTTGACCCGGATGCGGTCGCGCATCAGCGCGTAGGCGACGTTGCGGGTGAGGATCGCCAGCGCCCCTTTCGAGGCCGAATAGGGCGTCAGGAAGGGCTGGCCGCCATAGGCACTGGTCGAAAGGATGTTGACGATCGTCCCGCCGCGACCGGTCCGGCGCATCACCTTGGCCGCATCCTGCATGAGGAAGAACGGCGCCCGCACGTTGACCGCGAACATCCGGTCGAAGAGTTCGGGCGTCGTGTCGAGGATCGTGCCGCGGTCGGTCAGCGCCGCGGCGTTGACCAGGACATCGACGCGCCTGAAAGCGGCGTCGGCGGCCGTCACGATCTCGCGGACCTCCTCGACCTTGCCGAGATCGGCGGCGACGAACAGCCCGGTGGTGCCATGCCGCGCCAGCGCCTCGACCACGGCACCGCCGCGCTCGGCGTTGCGCCCGACGATCACGATCGCGGCCGCGCCACGCTCGGCCAGGAGCCGCGCCGTCGCCTCGCCCAACCCCTGCGTCCCGCCGGTGACGATGCAGACCTTGTCCGCGAACGGCCTGTCCATGGCGTGGCTCCTCCCCCTGCCGCGCGCTGGCTAGCACGCGGCTCCGGCGCCGAAAACGGCCGACGAGCCCATCCGACCCGACCCCGGGGCCTGATCGTCCTGGCCCCGTGCCGGGGGCGACAACCCGGCGCAGCGCCGAAGCATCCTTGACCTTCGGATCAAATTCCTATAGCCTGCGCGACCATGACCAGCCGTCGCCGCGTCGTCGTCGCCGAGCCGGGGGAGCCCACGCCGGCGGCGCTGCGGCTCGCCGCCGAGCATCTGGCGCTCGGCGACAGCCCGGCGCTGGCGGCGGCCGCGGCCCAGCTCAGCCGCGCGACGTTGCTCGAGCTCCAGGCGAACGATCCGGGCTTCGCCGAGCTGCTCGCCGACCTCCGCCGCATCCTGGCGATGGACCAGGAGACCTGGCTCGCCCGCCTCCAGGGCCGGTTGCGGCTCGTGGCCGAGCGGCTGCTCGACGCCGGGGAGACGAGCTTCGTCAACCAGGTGGTCAGGCTCACCGACGCCTTCAGCCTCGAGCGGGGCGGCCGCACGGCGCCGCCGAGCACGCTCGAGGAGGGTCGCCTGCTGCTCGACGTGCTCGCCGGCATGGCGCCCGAGCAGGTGCTCGACTTCGTCCTCGGCCACCAGCGCCGCTTCGAGGTCAGCGCGGCCGAGCGCGCGGCCTGGCTGCGCAGCTGGCAGGAGGCCGCGGCGCAGCACGCCGGCATGCCCCGGCCGCCGGCAGTCGCCAACGACAATCTCGCCGGGGAGGCGCCCGCGGCCCCGACCGCCGCGCCGGCCGGCGACCCGCTCGGCGCCGCGGTGCACGCGCTGCACCGTGGCGCCACGATCACCCCGGCGGACGACGCCCCCTCGTGACGGCATCTTGACCGGGCTCGCGGGTCCGTCACGATCGCCCGCGGCAGGCGTCGCGGAGAGCCCCATGGACGCGGTGATCGGCTTTCTCAACACCGTCTTTTGGGGCTATGTCCTGATCTACGGCCTGCTCGCCGTGGGCCTGTTCTTCACGGTCCGGCTGGGCTTTCCGCAGATCCGCCATTTCGGCGAGATGTTCCGCGTCATCCTCGGCTCGCGGACGACCGACCGGGCCGGCATCTCGCCCTTCCAGGCGCTCACCGTGAGCCTCGCCTCGCGGGTCGGCACCGGCAACATCACCGGGGTCGCGGTGGCGCTGACGCTAGGCGGGCCGGGCGCGATCTTCTGGATGTGGATGGTGGCGCTGGTCGGCATGGCCACCGCCTATGCCGAGAGCACGCTGGCGCAGCTCTACAAGGTCACCGACGACGCCGGGCAGTATCGCGGCGGGCCGGCGTTCTACATCGCCAAGGGGCTCGGCGCACCCTGGGCCGGGGCGATCTTCTCGGTCTGCCTGATCCTCTCCTTCGGCCTCGTCTTCAACGCGGTGCAGGCCAACTCGATCGCCGAGACCGTCGAAGGCGCCTTCGGTGTGCCCAAGCTCGCGGTCGGGGTGGCGCTGGCGGCGCTCGCCGCGGTGATCATCTTCGGCGGCCTGCGCCAGATCGCGCGCGTCGCCGAGCTGGTCGTGCCGTTCATGGCCGTGGCCTACCTGCTCGCGGCGCTGTGGGTGCTCGTCACCAACATCGGCGAGGTGCCGGGCGAGCTGTTGCGGATCGTGCGCAGCGCCTTCGGGCTCGAGCCGGCGGTCGGCGGTGTCGCCGGCGGAATCGCCGCCGCCATGCTCAACGGCGTCAAGCGCGGCCTGTTCTCGAACGAGGCCGGGATGGGCTCGGCGCCGAACATCGCCGCCTGCGCCACCCCGCAGCCGCACCATCCGAGCTCGCAGGGCTTCGTCCAGGCCTTGGGCGTGTTCATCGACACGATCCTCGTCTGCACCGCGACGGCGGTGATGATCCTGCTCGCCGACCTGGTCGAGCCGGGCGGCGGCCTCGCCGGGCCGCAGCTCACCCAGGCGGCGCTCGGCGAGCATCTCGGCGCCGGTGGACCCTACTTCATCGCGGTGGCGATCTTCTTCTTCGCCTTCACCTCGATCATCGGCAACTACTCCTATGCCGAGAACGCGGTGATCTATCTCGGCCACGGCCACCTGACCGGGCTGCTGCTGCTGCGCGTGGCGCTGCTCTTGATGGTCGTCTGGGGTGCCTACCAGAGCGTCGCCACGGTGTTCGACGCCGCGGACGCCTCGATGGGCCTGATGGCGACGATCAATCTCGTCGCGATCGTACTGCTCTCCGGCACCGTGACCAAGCTGACCCGCGACTACTTCGCGCAGCGGGCGAAGGGCGAGGAGCCGGTCTTCCACGCCGCCGACTACCCCGAGCTCGGCGACGGCATCGACCGCAGGATCTGGAGCCGGTAGGGCGCGCCCGCCCTACACCATGCTAGGCAGGACGCGGTCGGGGGGGCGGTGGCCGTCGATGAAGGTCTTGATGTTGATGATGACCTTCTCACCCATGTCGAGGCGGCCCTCGATCGTCGCCGAGCCCATGTGCGGCAGGAGCACGACATTGTCGAGCTGGCGCAGCTTGGGATTGATCGCCGGCTCGTGCTCGAACACGTCGAGGCCGGCGCCGGCGATCTCGCGATCGCGCAACATCCGGGTCAGCGCCGCCTCGTCGATCACCTCGCCGCGGCTGGTGTTGACCACGATCGCGTGCGGCTGGAGGAGTTTCAGGCGCCGCGCCGAGAGAAGGTGGAAGGTGGCCGGGGTGTGCGGGCAGTTGACGCTCACCACGTCGACCCGGGCGAGCATCTGGTCGAGGCTCTCCCAGTAGGTCGCCTCGAGCTCGCTCTCGATGCTCTCATGCACCCGGCGGCGGTTGTGGTAGTGGATGGCGAGTCCGAAGCCGCGCGCCCGGCGCGCCACGGCCTGACCGATCCGGCCCATGCCGAGGATGCCCAGCCGCTTGCCCCAGATCCGATGGCCGAGGAACGCGGTCGGCGCCCAGCCGGCCCACTCGCCGGAGCGGGCGACCCGCTCGCCCTCGACCAGCCGCCGCGACACGGCGAGGATCAGCGCCATCGTCATGTCGGCGGTGTCCTCGGTCAGCACGCCGGGCGTGTTGGTCACCGTGATGCCGCGCTTGTAGGCCGCCTCGACGTCGATATTGTCCACGCCCGTGCCGTAGTTGGCGATCAGCTTGAGGCGCTCGCCGGCGTGCGCCAGGACCGCGCTGTCGATCCGGTCGGTGACGGTCGGGACGAGGATGTCGCAGGCGCCGACCGCCGCCAGCAGCTCGGCGCGGCTCAAGGGCGCGTCGCTCTCGTTGAGCTTGGTGTCGAACAGCTCGCACATCCGCGTCTCGATCGCGTCGGGCAGCTTGCGGGTGACGACGACGTGCGGACGGGGGCGCGGCATGCGGGCTCTCCGGAGCAGGCGCCGCTGCCTTAGCAGAAAGGTGACACCCCCTCAAACCGCGGCGGGCCGGGCGCGCTCGGCCCTTCAATCGGGCCACCGCGGCGACTATAGGCGGCGACGATGACCGATCATCCAGGTGGGCCCATGCGCAAGGCCGCGTCGCTCGCCCTGCTCGCCACGCTGCTCGTCCACGCTCCGCCCGCCGCGGCGCAGGCGGTAGGCCCGTCGGGCCTGCCGCTGCCGCGCTTCGTCTCCCTCGCCGACGACGAGGTCAACGCGCGCACCGGGCCGGGCAAGGACTATCCGATCCGCTGGGTCTACACCCGGCGCAACCTGCCGGTGCGGATCGTCGAGGAGTTCGACGTCTGGCGGAAGGTCCAGGACCCCGAGGGCGACGAGGGCTGGATCCACGCCCAGCTGTTGAGCAGCAAGCGGAGCGTGGTGATGGTCGGGACGGTGCGCGAGCTGCGCCGCACGGCGAGCGACAGCGCCCGGGTGGTCCTGCGCGCCGAGCCAGGGGTGATCGGCACGCTGGTGAGCTGCAACGGCCGCTGGTGCCTGGTCGACGTCCAGGGCCAGCGCGGCTGGGTCGAGCGCGACGGGATCTGGGGGGTGCTCGAGGACGAATGGCCCGACTGAGCGCCGGGCCGCGGCTCAGTCGGTGGCGTCGACGTCCGCTTCGGCGATGCGTACCCGAGCGTCCGGCGCGGCCGCGTCGCGGATCCGCACCACCACGTCGATCCGCTCGATGACCTTGCCCGCCGGCGGCTCGGGCAGTCGCGCGAAGCGCAGCATGTGGTCCGGCACGTCCATGATCTCGCCCGTGGTCTTGTCGAAGAAGTGCCAGTGCGAGTGGGGGCTGGTGTCGAAATAGGTCTGCCCGCTGCCGACCACGATCTCCCCCAGGAGCCCGGCCGAGGTGAACTGGTGCAGGGTGTTGTAGATCGTCGCCAGGGAGACCGGAATCCCCGCCCGGCGCGCCTCCTGATAGAGTTCCTCCGCGGTCAGGTGACGCGGATGCAGATCCTGCAGCAGGCGCGCCAGCGCCAGCCGCTGCCGGGTCGGCCGCAGGCCGCACGCCTTCAGCTGTCGAAGCGCTTGGGCATAAGGACGCGTCATCACTGGTCCACTAGCATAGGAGCGCGCGCCCGGCCAGACGGTCGTGGACGCGAACCAGAACCGGATTGGTCCGTTTTCTGCCGCCTGTCAAGCCGGTCCTACCAGCCGGTCAGAATCCGCTGCACGAGCTGCCGCACGGTCGGCACGAAGCCGTTGGCGTAGAACGGGTCCTGGCGGAACTTGTAGGCGTTGTGCCCGGCGAACATGAGCTGCTGGTCGACCGGATCGCCGGTCCCGTGGGCGATGTCCTGGAGCGTCTTCTGGATGCAGAAGGAGCGCGGGTCGGCCGGCTTGCCGGTCGTGAAGTCGCCGTGATCCTTCCAGTTGCTGAACTTGCAGTGGCTGAGGCAGCCCATGCAGTCGGCCTGGTCGCGACGGATCTGCCGCGCCTTCTGCGGCGCCACGAAGATCAGCGTGTCGTCGGGCGTGCGCATCGGCTGGGTGAAGCCCTCGGCGATCCACCCCTGGACCCGGGCGTGGTCGGCGGCACTCAGCCACACCCCGTGGCCGGTCCGGCCGTAGGCGAAGAAGCTGTCGTGCTCGGCGTCGGCGGCGGTGCGGAACGGCACCTGCCGCTCGGACCGCTCGACCAGCTCCTGGAGGAACTCGTTCTTCACCGCCGAGGAGTAGAAGCCGGTCGGACTGAAGCGATGCAGCAGCACGTCGCCGGGCAGGAGCTCGAGCAGGCGCCGCTTCCACGACTCCGGGATCGGGCTCTCCTTGGTCAGCAGCGGCCGCGTACCGAACTGGAAGGCGATCGGTCCGAGATCCTTGTTGTCGATGAAGTCGCCCCAGTCCTTGAGGTGCCAGACGCCGCCGGCCATGACGATCGGCACCCGGTCGAGGCCGACCGCCTGCATCAGCTTGCGGATCTCCAGCACCCGCGGGAAGGCGGGCTGGGGCTTCTCCGGATCCTCGACGTTGGACAGACCGTTGTGCCCGCCGGCACGCCACGGGTCCTCGTAGACGACCGCGCCCAGCCACTCGGAGAACTTGTGGTAGGCGCGCCGCCACAGGGCGTTGAAGGCCCGGGCCGAGGAGACGATCGGGTAGTAGTAGACGCCGTAGCGGGCGCAGATCTCGGCCAGCCGGTAGGGCATGCCGGCACCGCAGGTGACGCCGTGGATCAGGCCCTTCGCGCCCTCGAGCGCGCCGACCAGGACCCGCTCGCAGCCCCCCATCTCCCACAGGACGTTCATGTGGATGCGGCCCTCGCCGCGGCTGACGTCGCGGGCGATGCGCGCCTGGCTGATCGCGGCGCGGATCGAGTGGTCGATCAGCTCCTCGTGTCGCTCGATGCGGTCGCGGCCGCGGAAGGTCAGCGGCACGGTCTCGCCATTGTCGTCGACGAGGTCGCCGTTGACGCCCGAGAAGGTGCCGACGCCGCCCGCCGCGGCCCAGGCACCGCTGCTCCGCCCATTGGTCGCGGAGATGCCCTTGCCGCCCTCGACCAGGGGCCAGACCTCCCGTCCAGACAGGACCATGGACTGGACGATGCTGCTCATCGGACTCTCCTCGGAACGCGCGGCGGCGAATGGCGTCAGCGCGCGCGACTCGCCCGGTCGTCGAACGGGCGGCGGCGGCGGCCCTCGCCACGCGGGCTGTCGTCGGCGCCGTCCTCCCGCGGCGGCCGCGGGCCGCGCGGCTGCACCGGGATCTCCTCGCCGGTCGCCTGGTCGACCGCGCGGCGGCTCAGCTTGACCCGGCCGCGGTCGTCGATGGCGATCACCTTGACCTTGACGCTGTCACCTTCCTTGAGGACGTCGGTGACCTTGGCGACCCGCTCGTTCTCGAGCTCGGAGATGTGGCACAGCCCCTCGTGCTTGCCCATGAAGGAGATGAACGCGCCAAAGTCGACCACGCCCACGACCTTGCCCTCGTAGATCTGCCCGACCTCGGGCGTCGCGGTCAGGCCGCGGATCCAGTCGACCGCCTGGTTGGCCGCGGCGGCGTCGGCCGAGGCGATCTTCACCGTACCGTCGTCCTCGATGTCGATCTTGGTCTGGGTGGCCTCGGTGATCTCCCGGATCATCTTGCCGCCCGGACCGATCACCGCACCGATCTTGTCGGTCGGGATCTGGATCTGGATGATCCGCGGCACGGTCTCGCGCATCTCGCCGCGCGGCAGGCCCATGCATTTGCGCATCTCGCCCAGGATGTGGATCCGCCCCTCACGGGCCTGGGTCAGCGCCTCACGCATGATCTGCTCGGTGATGCCGGCGATCTTGATGTCCATCTGCAGCGAGGTCACGCCCTGATCCGTTCCGGCGACCTTGAAGTCCATGTCGCCCAGATGATCCTCGTCGCCGAGGATGTCCGACAGCACGGCGAAGCGCTCGCCCTCCTTGATCAGGCCCATGGCGATACCGGCGACCGGCCGCGGCAGCGGCACACCCGCGTCCATCAGCGCCAGCGAGGCACCGCACACCGTGGCCATCGACGAGCTGCCGTTGCTCTCCGTGATCTCCGAGACGACACGGATAGTATAAGGAAAACTTTCCTTGGAAGGCAAGAGCGGACGTGTCGCGCGCCACGCCAGCTTGCCATGACCGATCTCGCGTCGCCCGGGCGTGCCGACGCGACCCGTCTCGCCGACCGAGTAGGGCGGGAAGTTGTAGTGCAGCAGGTAGCTCTCGCTGACCGTGCCCTCGAGCGCCTCGATGCGCTGCTCGTCCTGCCCGGTGCCGAGCGTGGCGACGACCAGCGCCTGGGTCTCGCCGCGGGTGAACAGCGCCGAGCCGTGGACGCGCGGCAGCACCCCGACCTCGGCGACGATCGGCCGGACCGTGCGCAGATCGCGCCCGTCGATGCGCCGCCCGGTGTCGAGGATGGCGCTACGGACGATCCGCGCCTCGAGCTCCTTGAACTGCGCCGCGACCAGCGCCTCCTGTGCACCGTCCGCGCCGCCATGCGCGGCCAGCGCCCTGGCCTTCACCGCGGCCACCTTGTCCTGGCGCGCCTGCTTCAGCGGCTCGGCGTAGGCCTCACGCAGCTCGGCGCCGAACTCGCGCTCCAGCGTGGCGAGCAGCTCCTCCTGCGCCGCGGGCGTCAGCTCCCACGGGTCCTTGGCGCACTCCTCGGCCAGCGCGATGATCAGGTCGATCACCGGCTGGAAGCCGCGGTGCCCGTGCATGACCGCCTCGAGCATCGTCTCCTCGGGCAGCTCCTTGGCCTCCGACTCGACCATCATGACCGCGTCGGCGGTTCCGGCGACGACCAGGTCCAGGGTCGAGCGCTTGATCTGGTCGAGGGTCGGGCAGAGCACCATCTGGCCGTCGACGATGCCGACCCGCGCGGCGCCGATCGGCCCCAGGAACGGCACGCCGCTGATCGTCAGCGCGGCGGAGCAGCCGATCATCGCCACCACGTCGGGATCGGTCTCGCCGTCGTGCGCCAGCACGGTGGCGATGATCTGCACCTCGTTCTTGAAGCCGTCCGGGAACAGCGGGCGGATCGGGCGGTCGATCAGCCGTGAGGTCAGCGTCTCCTTCTCGCTCGGCCGGCCCTCGCGCTTGAAGAAGCCGCCGGGGATCTTGCCCGCCGCGAAGGTCTTCTCCTGGTAGTGGACGGTCAGCGGAAAGAAGTCCTGGCCGGGCCGGACCTTGCGCTCGGCGACGACGGTGCACAGCACCACCGTCTCGCCATGCGTGACCAGCACCGCACCGTCAGCCTGACGGGCCAGCCGGCCTGATTCCAGCACCAGGGGCCGTCCGGCCCAGGTCGTCGTCTTGCGTGAGATCGTGAACATTCTCGGCAATCCTTCAGATGGCCGGCATCGCCGCGCGCAGCCCTGCCGGCCGCGCACCCGCCGCCGGCGTCAGCGACGCAGCCCGAGCCGCGCGATCAGATCCTGGTAGCGACCGTCATTGGTCTTGCGCAGATAGTCGAGCAGCCGACGGCGCTGCCCGACCATCATCAGGAGCCCGCGCCGCGACGCGAAATCCTTCTGATGGGTTTTCAGATGCTCGGTGAGGTTGGTGATCCGCTCGGTGAGGATCGCCACCTGGACCTCCGGCGAGCCGGTGTCGCCCTCGTGCGTCGCATATTCCTTGACCAGCGAGCTCTTGCGCTCCTGCGTGATCGACATCGTCGTCTACTCCATCGCGGCATCGGCGGTCAGGTTGAAGATCCGCACGGGTACGAGGGCTGGCCCCTCGAGCCGCCCGAGGGCGACCAGGGCACCGGCCCGCAGCACCTGGATCGTCGCCCCCTCGACCAGCTCGCCGGTGACGAGCTGCGGCGAGACGACGATCGCCTGGCCGGCGCGCAGCCGGCAGGCCTGCGGCTCCGTGACGGCGAGCGCCGGGATGCCGGCCAGCGCCGTCGCCACGGGAACGAGCACCTGGGGCAGGCTGCCGTCGGCGACGAGCCGCTCCAGGGTGGCGAGCGTGACCGCCTGGTCGAGGCCGAACGGGCCGACGGACAGGCGGCGCAGTTGCGTGACGTGGGCGAGGCAGCCGAGCCGCTCGCCGAGATCGCGGGCCACGGCGCGGACATAGGCACCCTTGCCGCAGCTCATCTCCATCTCGAGATGGTCGGCGTCCGGGCGGCCGATCAGCCGCAGCTCCTCGACGACCACCTCGCGCGGCTCCAGCTCGACCGCCTCGCCGCGCCGGGCGAGATCGTAGGCGCGCTCGCCCTGGACCTTGACCGCGGCGTAGGTCGGCGGCCGCTGGCTGATCCGTCCGGTCAGCGCCGGCAGCGCGGCGAGGATGGCGTCGGTCTCCGGCCGCAGGGGCGAGGTCGCGGTGACGGCCCCCTCGGCGTCGTCGGTATCGCGCGCCTCGCCGAGCCGGACGGTGAAGCGATAGCGCTTGCGGCTGTCCATGACGTAGGGGACGGTCTTGGTCGCCTCGCCGAGCGCGATCGGCAGGATCCCGGTGGCGAGCGGGTCGAGCGTCCCGCCATGCCCGGCCTTCTCCGCCCGGGTGATCGACTTGACCGCGCCCACGACCTGCGTCGAGGTCATGCCGGCGTCCTTGTCGATGACCAGCCAGCCATGGATCGGGTGGCCCCTACGACCGCGGCGGGCCATGCTCGGTCTCGTCGGCCGCGGCACCGGGGCGGGCCCGCGCCTCCGCGAGCAGGCGGTCGAGCCGGGCGGCCTCGTCGTAGAGCGTATCGGCGACGAACTGCAGCCGCGGCGCATACTTCAGATGCATCTCGCGGGCGACCAGACCGCCGAGCCACGACGCCGCGTGGCCCAGCGCGGCCAGCGTCTCCGCGGCCAGCGGCCGGCCGAGCTCGCTGGCGTAGACCGTGGCGTGGCGCAGGTCGGGGCTGATCCGCACCTCACCGATGGTCAGGCTCAGGCCGGCCAGGCGCGGGTCGTGGACCTGCCCGCGCAGCAACACCTCGGCGAGCAGATGGCGGATCTGCTCGGCGACACGAAGCTGACGCTGCGACGGGGCCTGCGCACCGGCACGGCTCGGCTTGGTGGTCTTCTTCTGGCCCCGGTCTCGGCCGGAGCCGCCCGCACCAGCGCTCAAAGCGTCCGCGTGACCTCCTGCACCTCGTAGGCCTCGATCACGTCGCCGACCTTGATGTCGTCGTAGTTCTCCAGCGACATGCCGCACTCGAAGCCTTCCTTGACCTCGCGCACGTCGTCCTTGAAGCGCTTGAGCGAGGCCAGCGCGCCCTCGTGGATCACGACATTGTCGCGCAGCAGCCGGGCCTTGGCGGTGCGCTTGATGATCCCGTCCACGACCCGGCAGCCGGCGACCTTGCCCACCTTGGTGATCGCGAAGACCTCGCGGATCTCGGCATGGCCGAGGATGATCTCGCGCGCCTCCGGGGCGAGCATGCCGGACAGCATCTGCTTGGCGTCGTCGAGCAGCTCGTAGATGATCGAGTAGTAGCGGATGTCGACGCCTTCGCGCTTCGCCAGCTCGCGCGCCTGGGCGTTGGCGCGGACGTTGAAGCCGATGATGAAGCCCTTCGACGCCGCAGCCAGGGTGACGTCGCTCTCGGTGATGGCGCCGACACCGCCGTGCAGCACCCGCACGCCGACCTCCTCGGTGCGCAGCTTCTCGAGCCCGGCGGTGATCGCCTCGAGCGAGCCGTGCACGTCGGACTTGACGACGACCGCGAGCTCCTTGGTCTCGCCGCTCTTGAGGGCGGAGAACATGTCCTCGAGCGAGGAGCGGCCGCCGACCGCCGCGACCAGCTCCTGCTCGCGCTTCTTGCGCTGCCGGTACTCGCTGATCTCGCGGGCGCGCTTCTCGTCCTCGACGACCTGCAGCACGTCGCCGGCCTCCGGCACGCCGTCGAGGCCGAGGATCTCCACAGGCATCGACGGGCCGGCCGACTCGATCGTCTGGCCGCGGTCGTCGATCAGCGCCCGCACGCGCCCCCAGGCGGCGCCGCAGACCACCGTGTCGCCGACCTTCAGCGTGCCGCGCTGGACGAGGACCGTCGCCACCGCGCCGCGGCCGCGCTCGAGCTTGGCCTCGATGATCGTGCCCTGCGCCGCGCGGTTGGGGTTGGCCTTGAGGTCGAGCAGCTCGGCCTGGAGCTGGATGGCCTCGATCAGCTTGTCGAGCCCGGTCCGCTTGACCGCGCTGACCGGTACGGCCAGCACGTCGCCGCCGAAATCCTCGACCACCACCTCGTGGCTGAGCAGCTCGTTCTTGACCCGCTCCGGGTCGGCCTCGGGCTTGTCGATCTTGTTGATGGCGACGACGATCGGCGCGTTGGCCGCCTTGGCGTGGCGGATCGCCTCGACGGTCTGCGGCATGACCCCGTCGTCGGCGGCGACGACCAGGACCACGATGTCCGTCACCGAGGCGCCGCGCGCGCGCATCTGGGTGAACGCCGCGTGGCCCGGGGTGTCGATGAAGGTCACCGGGCGGCCGGTGCCGATGTCGACCCGGTAGGCGCCGATATGCTGCGTGATCCCCCCCGCCTCGCCGGCGGCGACGTTGGTCTGCCGCAGGGCGTCGAGCAGCGAGGTCTTGCCGTGGTCGACATGGCCCATGACGGTGACCACGGGCGAGCGCGGGACGAGGTCCTCGGGTCGGTCGGCGTCGCCTTCGATGCCCAGCTCGACGTCGGCCTCGCTCACCCGCTTCACCTTGTGGCCGAACTCCGCGACCACCAGCTCGGCGGTGTCGGCGTCGATCGTCTGCGTCACCGTGCTCATGATGCCGTTGCGCATCAGCACCTTGATCACGTCGGCACCGCGCACCGCCATCCGCGCCGCCAGCTCCTGCACGGTGATCGTCTCGGGGATGACCACCTCGCGCGCGGCGTGGCCGACCTCGGTCTGGCCCATCGCCTGGCGGCGCTCGCGCTCGCGATGGCGGCGCAGCGCGGCGAGGCTCGGGATGCGCTGCCGCTCGTCCTCGTCGAGCAGCAGCCGGGCCGGCTTCTTGACGTCGCGGGTCCGGTCCCCGGGCCGTCCGGCACCCGGTCGGCGCGCGACCTTGCCGCGCCCGCCACGGTCCTCCTCCTCGCCGACCGGGCGCAGGCCCGGGCGCAGGGCGAGCACCCCGCGTCGCGCGTCCTCGGCCGGCGCGGCGGCCCGCTCAGCCTCGCCGGCACCGCGCCGCTGCTCCTCCTCCTCGAGCTTGCGGGCCTGCTCGGCGGCCTTGCGGCGCGCCTCCTCCTCGGCCCGCTTGCGCGCCTCCTCCTCGGCCTTGCGCCGCGCCGCGGCCTCCTCCTCGAGGCGCCGCCGCTCGGCCTCCTCGGCGGCACGGCGGGCGTTCTCCTCGGCCCGCTTGCGCGCCTCCTCCTCGACCTTGCGCGCCTCGCCCAGCGCCCGCAGCCGACCGGCCTTCTCCTCTTCGGTGAGCGGCTTGAGCGCGACCCGCCCGCGCCCGGAGGGCCGGGACGGTGCCGCGGGGGTGACGACCCGCGCCGTCGGCGGCGGCGCAGCGGCCGGGGCGCGCGGCGACGGCGCAGCCGCGGCCCGCGCCGCGGGGGCCGCGCCGGCCGGCGCCTTGGCGATGGGCGTGGGCTGCGGCGGGGCAGGTGGCGGCGGCGGGGCCTCGACGACGGGCGGCGGCGCCACGACCACGGGAGCCTCGGCCTCGACCACCGGGGGTGGGGCGGCCGGGGGTGGGACGACCGGTACCGGCGGCGGCTCGGGGGCGACCGGGACCACCGGCGGCGGGGGTGTCGGGGGACGTGCGGTGACCGGGGCGGCCGCCGGGGCCGCGGGCGGGGCCGGCGCGCGCGCGACCGGCGCTGCGGGCGATGCCGCCTTCGCCGGAGCCGCCGGAGGCGTGGCACGCGCGATCGTCGGCCCGGCCGGACGCGGCCGCTGCTGCTTGACCTCGACCATCACGGCCTTGCTGCGGCCGTGACTGAAACTCTGGCGGATCACCCCGCCGTCGACGGTCTTCTTGAGCTCGAGGCGCGCGCCCGCTGGCCGCGACAACTCGATGCGGGCGCTCCGGTCCTGGCCCTCTGGCTCGCTCATTCTGCGCTCGGTTCCTCTGCCCCTACGTCCGCATCCTTGTCGTCGATCCCCGGCACCGCCACGCGGAAGCCCGCGAGACGCGCCGCCTCGTGCCGCAAGCGCTCGGCCAACCCGCCCGGCAGCACCGCCAGGTGGACGACCTCGTCGCGGCCGATCGCACTGCCGAGCTCCCGCCGGTCGAGCAGCTCGATCAGCGGGACCGCACCGGCCAGCGCGCGCAGCTTGCGGCGACCCTCGGGCGCGCCGTCCGCCGCCGCCACCAACACCGCCACCCGCCGGTGGCGCAGCGCATCGGCCACCTGGTCGAAGCCCGCGACGAGCTGGCCGGCCCGACGCGCCAGTCCGAGCAGGTCCTGGCAGCGCCGGACCAGCATCCGCTCGACCTGGTCGGCGAGATCGGCTGCGACCTGGACGCGCCGACGCGCGGCCTTGCCGAACAGCCCCTTGGCAACCGCCGTGCTTATAGCACCACGCTCGGCGGTGAGCCAGACGCCTCGCCCCGGCAGGCGCGCGGCGACGTCGGGCCGCACCTCGCCCGCCGGATCGACGACGAAGCGGACCAGCCGCTCGCGCGGCAGCGCGCGGCGGCTCGCCACGCAGCGGCGCGTGTTACCCGTCGCCGGGTCCTCCTCGATCAGCGCCGCGAACTCGCTCACCCGGCCGGCTGCTCCGCCAGCTCCGCGGCGGCCGGCTCGGCCGCCGCCGGCTCGATCCAACCGAGCCGGATCCGCGCGTCCATGATCAGGTCGCCGGCGATCTCCTGGGTCAGCCCGGCCTGCGGCAGCATCTCGACCAACTCGTCGGCGGCGAGGTCGGCGAAGTCCTCGAGCGAGCGGACACCGGCCCGGCCGAGCGCCACGATGGTCTGCAGATCGAGCCGCTCGAAGCCCATCAGGTCCTCGGCGATGCCGAGTTCGGCGGCTTCCTGGCGCAGCTTCTCGTCACGCTCCTCGACCCAGGCAGCGGCGCGGTCGTGCAGCGCCTGCGCGATCTCCTCGTCGAAGCCCTGGATCTGCGCCAGCTCCTCGACCTCGGCGTAGGCCAGCTCGTCGACGCTCGTGAAGCCCTCGGTCGCGAGCAGCTGGGCGATCACCTCCTCGACATTGAGCTCGTTCATGAACAGCTCGGTCAGCTCGCGGAACTCGCGCGCACGCCGCTCGCTGTCCTCGGTCTCCGAGACGATGTCGATGTCCCAGCCGGTGAGCTGCGAGGCAAGCCGGACGTTCTGGCCGCGTCGGCCGATCGCGATATGCTGCATGTAGTCGGGTACGATCACCTCGATCCGGCGATTGTCCGGATCGAGGACCACCTTGGACACCTCGGCCGGGGCCAGCGCGTTGACGACGAACGTCGCCGGGTCGGCCGACCAGGGGATGATGTCGACCTTCTCGCCGGACAGCTCCTGGACCACGGCCTGGACCCGGCTGCCGCGCATGCCGACGCAGGCACCAACCGGGTCGATGCTGCTGTCCTTCGAGATCACCGCGATCTTGGCGCGGCTCCCCGGGTCGCGGGCGACCGCCTTGATCTCGATGATGCCGTCGTAGATCTCCGGCACCTCCTGCTCGAACAGCTTGGCCATGAACTGCGGGTGGGTGCGGGAGAGGAAGATCTGCGGTCCGCGCAGCTCGTGGCGGACGTCGTAGAGATAGGCGCGGATCCGGTCCTTGTTGCGGAAGCTCTCGCGCGGGATCAGCTCGTCGCGACGGACGATCGCCTCGGCCCGGCCGAGGTCGACCAGCACGTTGCCGTGCTCCATCCGCTTGACCTCGCCGACGATGATCTCGCCGATGCGGTCCTTGAACTCGTTGTACTGCCGCTCGCGTTCGTATTCGCGGACCTTCTGGACGATGACCTGCTTGGCGCTCTGCGCGGCGATGCGGCCCATGTCGATCGGCGGCAGCGGCTCCCAGATCTCGTCGCCGAGCTGTGCCGCGGGATTGCGCGCCTGGGCCACTTCGAGCGCGATCTGTTTGGTGTAGTCCTCGACCTGCTCGACCGCCTCGAGGACCCGCCACAGGCGGATCTCGCCGGTCTTGCGGTCGATCTCGGCACGGATCTCGTGCTCCTGACCGTACTTGCGCCGGGCGGCGGTCTGCATCGCCTGCTCCATGGCGTCCATGACCTCGCCCGAGGTGATCCCCTTCTCCTGGGCGACCGCCTCGGCGACCCGCAGCAGCTCGGCACGATTCAGCGACAATCCGGTATCCATCGGCCCGTTCCTTACGACCGGCGACGCCGTGGCGGTGGCTTGCGTCCGCCGACCAGGCTCTCCGCCACGGCGAGCCTCGCCTTGGTGATTCCGGCGAGCGGCAGGGCGAGGCGCTCACCGTCGACCTCGAGCACGACCTCGCCGCCCTCGCAGCCGACGAGACGGCCCCGAAAGCGCTTGCGCCCGGCGAGCGGCTCGGCCAGCTCGACGCGCACCGGCGAGCCGGCGAAGCGCGCATAGTCCGCCGCCTTGACCAATGGCCGGTCGATCCCCGGGGAGGTCACCTCGAGGCGGTAGGCGCTGGCGATCGGATCGGCGACGTCGAGCGTCGCCGAGACCGCGTAGCTGATCTCCGCGCAGTCCTCGACCGTCATCGGCCGCGAATGGTCGAGCGGCTCGGCCATCACCTGCAGGGTCGTGCTGCCGCTGCCCTTCATGAAGCGGACCTGAACGAGCTCGAAGCCGAGATCGCGAACGGCAGGCTCGATCAGCTCGGCGATGGTGGTAACGGTCGGCTCTCCCGTGCGCATCGTCCCAACGCCGATCGGAGCGGGTTTCAACCCACTCTCCGCCGGCTCTCGTCGGTTGGGAATGGCGCCTATATGACGAGCCCAGCGCCGTCGCGCAAGGGGCAGCGCGTCGGCGCGCGCCGGGACCCGCCCGCGCCCTGCCGCACCGCCACGGTCAGGCCCCTCGCAGGACGGCGCAAGCGGCGGCGACGAGTGCGGCGTTCGACGCGGCGCTGCTGCCGTCGGGCAAGGTGGCGCCGTCCTCGAGGCCGACGCGGGTCGAGAGGCGGTGTGTCGCGGCATGCGCGACGAACGGCCATACGGTGCCGTCGAAGCCGTGCAGGAGGATCGGCTTGGCGATCCCGGCGCGCGCCAGGACAGCGCGGATCGCCTCGGCCGCTGCCAGTGCCTCCTCGAGCTGCGGCAGGTCGATCTCGATCAGGATGCGCAGCGCGCGCGGCGCGAGGCCGAGGCGGACCAGCCGCTCGGCATCGGCGACGCTGGCGAGGCCCGCCTCGATGGCGATGCCGCGCCGGTGCAGCAGCTCGAGCACCGCCGGAGCACCAGGCTCGGCGAGGTTGACCGAGGCGTGGTCCGGCAAGGCCTGCCAGCCGGCGATGCAGGCGAGGCGGCGGTCGTCGTCGCGCTCGATCCAGGCGCCGGTGCTGACGCCGAGCAGCGTGCCGGGGAGCACTGCGCGCAGCGCCGCGACCGTGGTGTCGACCGCTGCCGGGGCGAGCGTCTCCGCGCCGTCAGGACCGCGAACGTGCAGGTGCAGCTCGGCCGCGCCGGCAGCAACCGCGGCGACCGCCTCGGCGACGATCGCCTCGACAGTGACCGGCAGGCGCGGATGCCAGTCGACGGGCCGGGCGCCGTTGAGGCAGCATTGGACGATCACGGACGACGCTCCGCCCGCAGCCACACCGGCGTGCGGCCGGCGGCGAGCGCCTTCGCCTCGTAGCGCGTGCCAGGCCAGTCGCCCGGACGTTGCGGGAGACGCGAGAAGGTCAGACGCGGCTCGGCGCCGAGGGCGTGCTCCATCGCCGCGGCGTAGTCCGGATCGTCGGTGGCGAGGCGCAGCTCCCCGCCGGGTACCAGGACACGGGCCATCGCCGCCACCGTCGCCGGGTTGACGATCCGCCGCTTGTGATGGCGCAGCTTCGGCCAGGGATCGGGAAACAGCACGAACAGGCGGCCGATCGAGCCGTCGGGCAGGGCCGCGAGGAGCAGTCGGGCGTCGTCGACCAGGACGCGGACATTGTGCAGGCCGCGGGCGCCGGCCTCGGCCAGCAGACGCGCCACCCCGCCGAGGAACGGCTCGACGCCGATCAGGCCGACCTCGGGCTGCGCCACGGCCTGGGCCAGCAGATGCTCGCCGCCGCCGAAGCCGATCTCGAGCCAGACCTCGCGCACCGGTGCCCCGAAGAGCGCGCGCGGGTCGAGCGGGCCTTCCGCGGGCAGCGTGAAGCCGAGGCGGGGCAGAAGCGTCGCCAGAGCCTCGCGCCGACCGCGGCGCAGCGTCGGGCCGCTGCGCCGGCCCCAGATCTGCCGGCGCGCCGGGCCGCCCGGATCAGTTGAAGGAGCGCCGCAGCGCGTCGACCAGATCGGTCTTCTCCCAGGAGAAGCCGCCCTCGGCGTCGGGCTCGCGGCCGAAATGGCCGTAGGCCGCGGTCCGCGCGTAGATCGGCCGGTTGAGCTTGAGATGCTCGCGGATGCCGCGCGGGCTCAGGTTCATGATCTCGTTCAGCAGCGTGCCGAGACGGACCTCGTCGACCTCGCCGGTGCCGTAGGTGTCGACGTAGATCGAGAGCGGCCGGGCGACGCCGATCGCGTAGGCGAGCTGGATCACGCAGCGCCTGGCGAGCCCGGCGGCGACCACGTTCTTGGCGAGATAGCGGGCGGCATAGGCCGCCGACCGGTCCACCTTGGTCGGATCCTTGCCGGAGAAGGCTCCACCGCCATGCGGCGCGGCGCCGCCATAGGTGTCGACGATGATCTTGCGGCCGGTCAGCCCGGCATCGCCGTCGGGCCCGCCAACCACGAACTTGCCCGTTGGATTGATGAAGAACTCGGTCTTTTCCGTGAGCCACGCCGCGGGCAACACGCGGCGGGCATAGGCCTTGGCGATCTCGTGTACGCGCGCCTGGCTGACCTGCTCGCCGTGCTGGGTCGAGACGACGATGCTGGTGACCTCGACCGGCCGGCCGTCGACATAGCGCAGCGTGACCTGGCTCTTCGCATCGGGGCCGAGCTCCGGCAGCTTGCCGGCGTGGCGGTCCTCGGCCATCAGTCGCAGGATGCGGTGCGCGTAGAGGATCGGCGCCGGCATCAGCTCGGGCGTCTCGTCGCAGGCATAACCGAACATGATGCCCTGGTCGCCGGCGCCCTCGTCCTTGTCCTTGGCCTTGTCCGCGTCGACGCCCTGGGCGATGTCCGGCGACTGCTCGTGCAGCAGCACCTCGATCCGCGCCTCGTGCCAGTGGAAGCCCGGCTGCTCGTAGCCGATCGCCTTGATCGCCTGGCGCGCGGTATGGGCGATCAGCTCGTTGTCGATCTTACTCTCCGGCCCGGGTCGCACCTCGCCGGCGATGACGACGCGGTTGGTCGTGGCCAAGGTCTCGCACGCGACCCGCGCCTCGGGATACTCGCCGAGCAGCAGGTCGACCACCTCGTCCGAGATCCGGTCGCAGACCTTGTCGGGATGCCCCTCGGACACCGACTCGCTCGTGAACAGGTAGTCCGCGGCAGCCATCGGGCGTGTCTCCTCAGAAGCGCGCGAAAGCGGGGTTAAGGTGCAGGTTCCCGGGTGCCGACGGCAGCGACCGGGTCGAGCGGCGGCGCTGTTTAGGTGGTGCGCCGGCCAGGGGTCAAGCCGAGCCGGGCTTGCCGTCGCGGCGCGACACGGCGGCGAGGGTCCTGACGAGGTCGACCAGGCGCCGGCGTACCTCGGGTTCGCGGATCGCGCTGAAGGCACGCACCAGCTCGGCCGTCTCGCGCGGCGGCGGCTGGGGTGGTGCCGGCGCGTCGAAGGTGAAGACGGCGGGACTCTCGGCGAGGCCCGGCACCCGGCTCTCCGGCTCGTCGAGCCCGGCGAAGAACCAGGCGACCGGGACGTCGAGGAAGCGGGCGATGTCGTGCAGTCGGCTGGAGCCGATCCGATTGGCGCCGCGCTCGTACTTCTGCACCTGCTGGTAGGTCACGCCGAGCAGCTCGGCCAGGCGCTCCTGGCTCATGCCGAGCAGCGTGCGCCGCTCGCGCAGGCGCCGCCCGACATGCACATCGACCGGCCGCGGGCTAGCCCGCATCGGCCCGTGCCGCCACGACGGCGACGCCCTTCTTGCGGGCGAGGCCGCGCTGCCGCCGGGCCCGCGCCCGCGCCTCCAGCGCCGCGCTCGCCGACGCCACCAGCGCCAAGAGGGCGAGCGTGATCCAGGCGCCCCAGGCGCGGACCGGCGGGGGTAGCGGCAGGGCCGGCGGCAGGGGCGACTCCAGGGTGCCGGTCCGGCCGAGCGGCAGCTCGGCCACAGTTCGCCCGTGGCTGTCGACGATCGCCGAGATCCCGGTGTTCGCGGCGCGCACCAGCGGCAGACCCTCCTCGATCGCGCGCAGCCGCGCCATCGCCAGATGCTGGTACGGTCCGCTGCTCCGCCCGAACCAGGCATCGTTGGTGACGTTGACGAGCCAGCCGGGCCGCGCATGGCTGGCGGTCGCCGCGCGCGGGAAGATCGCCTCGTAGCAGATCAGGGCGCTGAACGGGGGCAGATCGGGCAGGGCGATGGTCATCCGCCCCGGGCCGGGGCTGAAGTCGATGCTGCCGACCGCCAGACGCTCCAGCCCGACCCGCTCCAGGACGCGCCGGAAGGGCAGGAACTCGCCGAACGGCACGAGATCGACTTTGTCGTAGCGCGCATGCAGCCGACCGTCCGCGTCGACCGCGAACAGGCTGTTGTGGGCGACCGGCGGCTCGACGCCGTCGTCGTAGCTGTTGCCGCCGGTGAGCAGCCAGCCGTCAGGCGGCACCGCCGTCGCCAGGGCGGCCCGCCCGTCCGGATCGCGCTCGAGCAGGAACGGCACGGCCGTCTCCGGCCAGACCACGACCTGCGGGGCGGCGTCGCCCTGCTGGCTCAAGGCGAGGTGGCGGAGGAACCATTCCTGACGGCGCGCCGCGTCCCATTTGAGGTCCTGCGGGACATTGCCCTGGACGACGCGCACCACGGGCGCGTCGAGCGCGGCCGGTGGAGCCTCGAGCAGACGCGCCCGACCGGCCGCGTAGAGCCCGGCCAGGCCGGCCAGCGCCAGGGCCGGCAGCACCCAGCGGCGGCGGCCGCGCGCCGAGAGCAGCGTCGCCGGGAGGATGGCCGCGACCAGGGTGACGAGGCCGAGCCCGCTCTGGCCGATCCAGGCGACGCTCTGCAGCAGCGGGTCGACCGCGGACCAGGCGAGCGCCACCGGGTTCCACGGGAACGACAGGCCCGGAGTGCCGCGCACGAGCTCGGCGAGCATCAGCGCCACGGCAAGGGCGAAGGCTTCGGCCCGCGCGCTCAGCCAGCGCACCGACGCCACCGCCAGGGTGGCGAGACCGTGGAACAGGGCGAGCCCGGCGCAGAGCAGGACGGTGGCCGGCACGGCGAGCGCGCCGAACCGCTCGGCGTCGGCGTAGAACGCGATCGCGATCCAGTAGAGGCCGGCGAGGAACCAGCCGAAGCCGAACCACCAGCCGACGGCGAACGCGCCGCGCCACGACCGCGCCCGCCGCAACAGCAAGAGCAGCGCGGCGAAGGCGAGCAGCGCCGGGAGGATGTTGAGCGGCGGCAGGGCGAGGGCCGCGACGGCGCCGAGCGGCAAGCCGAGCAGCGGCAGCCAGCGCGGGGCCGGAGGCCGGGCCGCGGCGCTGCCGCCGGCACGGCGCTCAGCCGTCACGCGCCTCGGCACCTTGGGCGGGCCGCAGCGGATGGATCCGCACCCGCCCGACGCGCCGCGGCCCAGCCTCGAGCACCTCGAGCCTCAGGCCGGACGGATGCGCCACGATCTCGCCCTTGGCCGGCACCCGGTCGAGCAGGTGGAAGATCAGCCCGCCGAGGGTGTCGATCTCGTCGCGCTCCTCGGCGTCGAGCAGCTCCAGGCCGAGCCGCTCCTCCAGATCCTCGAGATAGTAGCGGGCGTCGACGTCGAGGGTCCCGTCGGGGTTGGCGACGAGCTGCGGGTCGTGGTTCTTGTCCTGCTCCTCGCTCAGCTCACCGACGATCTCCTCGATCATGTCCTCGAGCGTGACGAGGCCGTCGGTGCCGCCGAACTCGTCGACCACGACCGCCATCTGCGAACGCTTGGCGCGCATCTCGATCAGCAGGTCGAGGACGCGCATCGACGGCGGCACGATCAGGATCGGCCGCATCACCCGCTCGAGCAGGAACTCCGCCCCGTCGCCCCAGAAGGGCAGCAGGTCGCGCACCGCGATCACGCCCACCACGTCGTCGAGCGAGCCGCGATAGACGACGAGGCGGCTGTGGCCGGACGCGCGTAGCGCCGCCACCACCTCGGGCAGGGTCGCCTCGACCGGGACCGCCTTGATGTCGGCGCGCGGGACCATCACGTCGTCGACGCGCAGATCGGCGAAGCTCAAGGCGTTGCGGACCAGCTCGCGCGCATCCTCGCCGAGCTGGTCGCCGTCCTCCTGCTCCTCGATCAGGTTCTCGAGCGCCTCGCGCAGACCGCCGGCGTCGCTGTCGCGGCCGCCGAGCCCGCGCAGGCGGCGGACGATCGCCTCGATCAGGCCGATCGCCTCGGGCTCGCGGCGCGGCGCGGTCGACCTCATGCCGCGAGCTCCCCCTGGTAGGGGTCGGCGACGCCGAGACCGGCCAGGATCTCGACCTCGCGCCGCTCCATCGCCTCCGCCTCGCTGGGTTGCAGGTGATCGTGGCCGAGCAGGTGCAGCGTCCCGTGGACGAGCAGGTGGGCCAGATGATCGGCGAAGGGGATGCCGGCCTCCGCGGCCTCGCGGCGGACCGTCTCGAAGGCCAGGACGATGTCGCCGAGCTGCACCGGCTGGCCAACCGCGACTTTCCCGTGCGGCTCGTCCGCCACCGGGAAAGACAGAACGTTGGTCGCGTGATCCTGCCCGCGCCACGCGCGGTTGAGCTCGCGCCCACGCGCATCGTCGGTGAGCAGGATGCTGACCTCGGCGCGCCCCGCGATGCGCGGCGCCGCCGACCGGAGCGCCGCCTCGACCACCCGCTCGCAGAACGCCTCGACCTCGCCGATCGCCTCGGACCACGCGCCGCCGGCGATCGCCACCTCGGTACTTCGACTACTGTCGCTGTCCATTGCGCCCATGGCCGGGCGGGCAAGCGCCCCTCGGCCTCCGTCTCCCTCAGCTACCCGGCCGCCCGCTGCGCCGCCTCGTAGGCATGAATGATGGCACTGACCAGCGGGTGCCGGACGATGTCGCCCTGGTCGAAGCGGACCACGGCGATCCCTGGCACACCCTCGAGCTTACCGACCGCATCGGCGAGGCCGGACGGCATCCCCGCCGGCAGGTCGCTCTGGGTCGGATCACCCGTCACCACCATATGCGAGTTCTCGCCCAATCGGGTGAGGAACATCTTCATCTGCGAGGGTGTGGTGTTCTGCGCCTCGTCGAGGATCACGACCGCGTTGTTGAGTGTCCGACCGCGCATGTAGGCGAGCGGCGCGATCTCGATCTGCCCGGTCTCGATGCGCGCCTGCAGCTTCCCCTCCGGCAGCATGTCCTGCAGCGCGTCGTAGAGCGGGCGCAGATAGGGATCGACCTTCTCCTTGAGGTCGCCCGGCAGAAAGCCGAGGCGCTCGCCGGCCTCCACCGCCGGGCGCGACAGCACGATCCGCTCGACCCGGCTCTGCCGGAGCAGCGCCACTGCCGCCGCCACGGCGAGGTAGGTCTTGCCGGTCCCGGCCGGCCCCAGCGCGAAGACCAGGTCATGACTGTCCAGCGCGCGCAGATAGGCGGCCTGGTTGGCCGAGCGTGGCGCCACGACCCGGCGCTCGGTCCGGATCTCCAGCTCGCGCCCACGCTGCTCGCCGCCGGCGCGCATGCGCAGCGCCGCGTCGACCTCCTCGCGCCCGACCGACCGGCCGCTGCGCACGCGGCCATAGAGGTCCTCGAGCACGGCCGCGGCGGCACGCACCTCCTCGTCGGCATCGCCCTGGATGTAGACCTCGTTGCCGCGGGCCACGAGGCTCACCGGCAGCTTCTGTTCGATCCGGGCGAGGTTGACGTGGTGCTGGCCGAACAGCGCGGCGCAGACGGCGTTGTCGTCGAAGCGGACCCGTTGGCTCGAGCCGGCCGGGACCGCGAGCGGGGCGAGGGTCTTCAGGCGCTGACCTCCTCGGGTTCCGCCGGCAGCCTGCCGGCGAGGCTGTGCGCATGGTCCGCGACCAGGCGCAGATCGACGAGGCTGCCGATCGTCAGACCGGGGGCGGCGACGTGGACCGCCTGCAGCCAGGGCGTGCGGCCGACGAGTTGGCCCGGATGCCGCCCGGGCCGCTCGAGCAGCACGGGCACGACGAGCCCGACGCTGCGCCGGTTGAACTCGGCCGCCTGAGCCTCGAGCAGAGCCTGCAGCTCGGCGAGCCGCGCGGCGGCGACCGCGGCCTTGACCTGCTTGCCCATCCCGGCCGCCGGCGTGCCCGGCCGGGCGCTGTAGCGGAACGAGAAGGACTGGGCGAAGCCGATCTCGCGGATCAGCGCCAGCGTCTGCGCGAAATCCGCATCGGTCTCGCCGGGGAAGCCGACGATGAAGTCGGAGGACAGAGCGAGATCCGGCCGGGCCGCGCGCAGGCGGCCGACGACGCGGCGATAGTCATCGGCGGTGTAGCGCCGGTTCATCGCGCGCAGCACCGCGTCCGACCCCGACTGCACCGGGAGATGCAGGAACGGCATGACCTGCGGCACGTCGCGGTGCGCGGCGATCAGCTCGTCGTCGACATCGGCCGGATGCGAGGTGGTGTACCGCAGACGGAAAAGCCCCGGCAGCTCGGCCAACATGCGGAGCAGACGTCCGAGGCTCCAGATCCGGCCGTCCGGCCCCTCACCATGGTAGGCGTTGACGTTCTGCCCGAGCAGGACGAGCTCGCGGGCGCCGCCGGCGACGAGCCGCCGCACCTCGGCCAGGATCTCGCCGACCGGGCGGCTGGTTTCCGCGCCGCGGGTGTAGGGCACGACGCAGAAGGTGCAGAACTTGTCGCAGCCTTCCTGGATGGTGAGAAAGGCCGAGACCGGCGAGGGCTGGTCGGGCTGCGGCAGCTCGTCGAACTTGCGCTCCGCAGGGAAGTCGATGTCGATCACGGCGCCGGTGGCCCGCGCACGACGTGCCAGCAGCTCCGGTAGACGGTGATAGCTCTGCGGGCCGACGACGATGTCGACCTGCGGGGCGCGTTCGGCGAGCAGCTCGCCCTCGGCCTGGGCGACGCAGCCGGCGACGGCGAGGATCATGTCGGCGCCGGCGGCGCGCCGCGCCCGGCGCAGCACGTTCAGCCGCCCCAGCTCGGAATAGACCTTCTCGGCCGCCTTTTCGCGGATGTGGCAGGTGTTGAGGATCACCAGGTCGGCGGCCTCGGGCGCCTCGGTCCGGGCATAGCCGTGGGCGGCGAGAAGACCCGCCATACGCTCGGAGTCGTAGGCGTTCATCTGGCAGCCGTAGGTCTTGATGAAGACGGTCCTAGGCAAGGTCTGGCCCGGGCCGGGCCTGTCGCCCGGCATGCTCGACGCGCACGTTAGGAGGGAATTGTGGCCGGCTCATGAGCGACGCGGCGTCGCCGGTCATCGCCAGGCGTGCCACAACGGATGCGCGGGACGTATCGACAAGACGGCGCCGACGGCCTCCCGACCGTACGAGGTTCCGCCCCTAATGTAAGGCCCGCCGGCGCCCGACCGCAAGGGTCCGGCACCGGCGGCGATATCGGAGAGCGCGGCTCAGGCGCGGCGGCCGCGTGCCCGCGGCTTGGTCCCGAGCCCGATCTTCTTGGCGAGCGAGCTGCGCTGCTGGGCGTAGGCCGGGGCGACCATCGGGTAGTCGTCGGGCAGGCCCCAGCGGCGCCGGTACTCGTCGGGAGTCATGTTGTAGCGCGTCTTGAGATGGCGCTTCAGCATCTTGAGCTGCTTGCCATCCTCGAGACAGACGATGTAATCGTTCATCACCGACTTCTTGATGGGCACGGCCGGGACGGGCCGCTCCGGCTCGGCCGGCTTCTCCTCGACACCCTGCGTTGACAGGGTCGAGTAGACCAGCTTGATGAGCTGCGGGATGTCACCCACCGCGACGGTGTTGTTGGACAGGTGCGAGGCCACGATCTCCGTTGTCAGGGAGAGCAGCTCGTTGTGACTGGCTTTTTCGCTCATCTGGCGCTTTCACCTTCGTGCCGATGGGGACAATGACCGACCGGAGACATATATTGGCGCCGTTGACGTCCGCAAGCGCTTTCTCGCGCTGACGAAGAAAAGAGGAAAGTAGCGTGCGCCGGGCCGATTACGAGCTCGACATCACCGGCGAGGTCTGCCCGATGACCTTCGTCCGCGCCAAGCTGCTTCTGGAGCGCATGGCGCCTGGCGAGACCGCCTCTATTCGCCTGCGCGGCGGCGAGCCGCTCGACAACGTCCCGCGCGCCGTCCGCGACCATGGCCACGAGGTGCTGAGCCTGCAGGGTATCGGCGAGGACCTCTACGAGCTGGTGATCCGGCGCGCCTAGCCGGGCGGTTCGCCGCTCACCCTGCGGGTGTCAGGACACCGCAGGCCTGGACGAGGTCGCAGCGCATGGTGAGCGCGCCGACCCGGGCACCGTCGGCGCGCTGATAGTAGTCGGGCCGACTGCCGACCTGCTCGAAGCCCATCTCGCCGTAGAGGCGCTGCGCCGCGAGATTGTCGACCGCGACCTCGAGGAACATGACGTTGGCGCCCTGCCGCAGGCAGCGCTCCATGCTGTGGCGCATCAGCGCGCGGGCGACACCGCGATGGCGCTGCGCCGGCAGGACACCGATCGACAGCAGCTCGCTCTCGTCGCGGACCACCCGGCACAGGGCGAAGCCGACCCCGCGCAGCGCGTCGAGGCCGTAGAACCCGCCCTCGTGGAGCCGGGCGATCAGGCCGAAACCGCCGGGCAGGGCCAGCAGGTGCGCGAGATCGGAACGGCTCCACGCCTCCTCGAAACAGCTCCGGTGCAGCCGCGACAGCCGGCCGAGATCGAACGGCCCGGCGGTGCGCACTGATACGGTAGCGATCCGTGAGTGGGCGAGCATCGCTCAGCGGCTCACCGAGACGGGCCACCGACCAGGGGGCGACCGGCGTCGGGGCGGGCGTCGGCGTCGCGCAGATAGAGCGGCCGCAACGCCGTGCCGGCGACCGGCACCTCGCCTGCGCGCAGGCGGCGCAGCGCGGCCGTGGCGACCGCCGGGCCGTCGACGAGGTCCGCATCCTCGATCAGGACCGCGGCATCGGGACGCAGGACATCAAGGTCCGCAGCGCGGGTCGCCTGCGGCGGGCCGAGCGGCGCGCCATCGGCCGCGAAGGGCTGCGCGTAGGAGGTGCCCTGGCGACCCGCGACGACGCAGAGCAGCGCGTGGCCCGGCCCCAGCGCCGCCGCCATCGCCTCCTGGGTCGAGACCCCGAGGCACGGGCGGCCGGTGGCGAGTGCGAGACCACGCGCCGCGGCGATGCCGACGCGGATGCCGGTGAAGGTGCCCGGCCCGAGCGTCACCGCGAGCAGCTCGACCTCGCTCCAGCTCCAGCCCGCCTCACGCATCACCTCGGCGATCATCGGCACCAGCCGCTCCGCCTGCCCGACCGCCATCGGCTCGCGCCGCGCGGCCACCGTACGGTCATCGTCACAACAGGCGACGGAGCACGCCCCGAGCGCCGTGTCAAAGGCCAGCAGGCGCACGCGGGTGGGACTTGCAGCGCCTCAGGCGATCGAGCGGACCTCGACCACCTCGGGCACGTAGTACTTCAGCAGGTTTTCGATGCCGTTCTTGAGCGTGACGATCGAGCTCGGGCAGCCAGAGCAGGCGCCGCGCAGGTGCAGATAGACGACACCGCGCTCGAAGCCCTGGAAGACGATGTCGCCGCCGTCGCGGGCGACCGCCGGGCGGACCCGGGTCTCGATCAGCTCCTTGATCTGCCGCACCGTGTCGTCGTCTTCGGCGTCGCTGACCGTGCGCAGCACGGCCTCGGGCGCGACCACCGGCTCGCCGGACAGGAAATGCTCCATGATCGCGCCGAGCAGCGCCGGCTTGATGATCTGCCAGTCGACCGGCTCGGCCTTGGTGACGCTGATGAAGTCGCTGCCGAGATAGACCCCGGTCACCCCGTCGACCTCGAACAGACGGCGGGCGAGCGGCGAAAGACGCTCCGCCTCGGCCGGATCGGTCAGCTCGGCCACGCCCTCGGCCATCACGGTCCGGCCGGGCAGGAACTTGAGCGTCGCCGGGTTTGGCGTCGGCTCGGTCTGGATGAACATCGCCTCTCTCCACGCGTGCGTCGTAGAGATGGTCCGGCCGCCGGGTCCGCGCAAGGCGCGCCTACTTGGTCAGGACATTGATGACCTCGTAGAGCTGGAAGCGGGCGCGCAGGAGCAGGAAGCCCTGGGCGGCGAGGTGGTTCGGACGCCACATGCTGTCGAGCGCGCCGTTCGATACCACCCAGGGCTGGACCACCGCCGCGGCCATGAACGTCCGCACCAGCTCGTCCCAGTTGCGCTGCACGTTGCGCTCGCCGATCACCGCGGCGAAATCCTGGCCGAGGGCCTCGAGCAGCAGCGCGTAAGCGTAGATGCGCCCCTTGTTGGCGTAGAACAGGTTGTCGGCGTGGAAGTCGAGCCAGACGGTGGCGCCGCTGTCGATCTGCTCGAACGAGGCGGCCGACGAGCCGCCGGTGTCGGCGGCGATCCGCTCGAGGGTCGCGATCAGGTTGTCGGCGCGGCGCTCGAAGACCGCCTGGCCGCGGGCGAGGCGGTCGTTGAACCGGCGCAGGTCCTCGACCGCACGGCGGTACTGGCTCTCCGAGCTCGGCTGGACCGGCGTCCGCGACCATTCGAGGAACCAGATGTCGCCCGGATATTTCAGCCGGCCGGCGGCGCCGTCGGCGTCCGGGTCGACCTGCGAGGCGCCCCGGACCCGGGCCAGATGGTCGGTCAGCTCGACCGCGAAGCGCGACACGCCGTAGACGATGCCGGTCTGGAAGCTCGGCATGTTGTCGAGGATCCAGGCCGGCTGGAAGAACGGGTCGTTGGCGACCCAGCGATAGGTCTCGACCTCGCGCTCGACCAGGGCCGCGGCGACGGCGACGGCGCGGCTGCCGCCCTCCGGCACCTCGACCGACCGGCCGAACGCCGGATCGTCGTCGATCCGATGGAAGTAGGCGGCACCGCCGACATAATAGACGAGGACGAGCGCCACCAGGGCGACCAGAACCCAGAGCAGGCGGCGCAGCAGCCGGCCACGCGGCGGGGCGGCATCGGGCAGGGTCTCGCTGGCCATGCTGTCTCCTCCCGGTCGGACGCCCCGCGCTCAGGGCTCCAGAAAGCCGACGATACGGTAGGTCTCGGCGAGGATCGGCGCGGCGATGGCGGCGGCGCGGGCCGCCCCGTCGCGCAGCACACCGTCGATGTAACCCGGATCCGCCGCGATCCGCCGCATCTCGGCGGCGATCGGCGACAGCTTCGCCACGGCGAGGTCGGCCAAGCGGCTCTTGAAGTCGGAGAAGCTGGTCGAGACCAGCTCGGCCTCGACCTCGGCCCGCGGCCGGCCGGCGAGCGCAGCGTAGATCACGAGCAGGTTCGACGCCTCCGGCCGGTTCTCGGGATCGTAGGCGATGCCCAGGATGCTGTCGGACTTGGCGCGGCGGATCTTGAGCGCGATCGTGTCGGCGTCGTCGACGAGGCTGATCCGCGACATCTCCGATGGGTCGGACTTGCTCATCTTCTTGGTGCCGTCGCGCAGCGACATGACCCGGGTCGCCTCGCCGAGGATCATCGGCTCGGGGAGCGGGAAGAACTCGACGCCGAACTTGCGGTTGAAGGCGCCGGCGATGTTGCGCGACAGCTCGAGATGCTGCTTCTGGTCCTCGCCGACCGGGACATGGGTCGCCTTGTAGGCCAGGATGTCGGCCGCCTGGAGGACCGGGTAGTCGAACAGGCCGACCGGCGCGCCCTCGCGGTCCTTGCCGGCCTTCTCCTTGAACTGGGTCATCTTGTTGAGCCAGCCCATCGGCGTCACGCAGTTGAACACCCAGGCGAGCTGCGGGTGCGCCGGGACGTGGCTCTGGACGAACAGGATGCTGCGCGCGGGGTCGATGCCCGACGCCAGCAGCGCGGCCGCGACCTCGCGGGTGTTGGCGCGCATCTCGGCCGGATCGTGCAGTGCCGTCAGCGCGTGCAGGTCGACGATGCAGTAGATGCAGTCGTAGCTCGCCTGCATCGTCACCCAGTTGCGGATGGCACCGAGATAGTTGCCGAGGTGGATGCCGCTGGTCGGCTGGATTCCGGAGAACACGCGGCCCTGCATCGCCTGCTGCCACCTCGCGCGGGAAACGGACCGGCCGCAGGTGGCCGCTGGCGCGGCCGCCGTCAAGCCTGACGGCGGAGCATCGCGCGCAGCTCGCGATGGTCGGCGGCGCCGAGGAGCTGCACCGCGACGGCGTAGACGACGGCGCCGGTGGCGACCAGCGCGGCCAGGAGCGGCAGCGGGCCGAGCCCGAGCAGCAGGCGCTCGGCCAGCCACAAGGCGAGGCCCATCAGCGCCGCGGCGGCGAGCATCGGCAGGAGGCGGCGGCGCAGCCGCGCATCGACCGCGAGGTGCCGGCCGCGCCAGTGCAGCCAGGCGAGCAGGAGCGCGTTGAGCCAGTTGGAGAGCGCGGTGGCGAGCGCGATGCCGACATGGGCCAGCGGGCCGATCAGGACCAGGATCAGGAGCACGTTGCTGATCAGGCAGAGGATCGCGACCTTGACCGGCGTGCGCGTGTCCTCGCGGGCGAAGAACGCCGGGGCGAGCACCTTGATCAGGACGTAGGCCGGCAGGCCGAGCGAGAAGGCGGCCAGCGCCCCGGCCGTCGCCACGGTGTCCGCGGCGGTGAACGCGCCGCGCTCGAACAGGGCACGGATGATCGGCTCGGCCGAGACGACCAGCGCCACGGCGCAGGGCAAGGTGAGCAGGAGTGCCACCTCGATGGCGCGGCTGAAGGCGTGGGTCGCGTGCTCGCTGCGCCCGGCGCGCAGATGGCGGGCGAGCAGCGGCAGAAGCGCCGTGCCCAGCGCGATGCCGATCACGCCCAAGGGGAGCTGGTTCAGCCGGTCGGCGTAGAACAGGTAGGAGGGAGCACCCTCCGGCAGCGTCGAGGCGAACCAGGTGTCGATCAGCAGGTTGATCTGCGCCACGCCGGCGCCGAGCGTGCCGGGCAGGACCAGCGCGAACAGCCGGCGGATGCGGGGGGTGACGCGCGGCAGGCGCGGGCGCAGCGCCATCCCGGCACGGGCCGCGGCGAGCAGCACCCAGGCGAGCTGGACCACGCCGGCCACCGCGATCCCCCAGGCCAGCGCGTGCGCCACCGACCAGCCCTGCGAGACGGCGAGCAGGAGCGCCGCAATCAGCACGAGGTTGAGGAGCACCTGGACGAAGGTGGCGGCGGCGAAGCGGCCGATCGTGTTCAGCACGCCGCTCACCAGCGCCACGAGGCAGATGAAGAGCGTGTAGGGGAAGGTCAGGCGGGTCAACTCGACCGCGGCCGCGTAGCGCAAGGTGCCGGGCGCGAAGCCGGGGGCCAGCGCGCGGATGAACCACGGCATGACCAGCTCGACGGCGAGGACCAGGACGAGCAGGACCGTCGCCATGACCGCGAAGGCCTCCTCGACGAAGCGCCGGCCGGCGGCCTGGCCCTCGCCCTCGAGCGTGCGCGCGAGCAGCGGCACGAAGCCCGCGTTGAAGGCGCCCTCGCCGAGCAGCCGGCGGAGGAAGTTGGCGAGCTTGAAGCTGACGAAGAAGGCGTCGGCCAGGGCGCCGGCGCCGAGGAAGGCGGCGATCAGCATGTCGCGGACGAAGCCGGCGACACGCGAGAGCAGGGTCAGCGAGCCGACGGTCGCGGCGGCGCGGAGGAGCGACATGGGCCACCGGCTTGGCGCAAGCGCCGGGCACAAGGCAAGCGGGGCGGCGAGCGGCCGGAAGGAGCAGCGCAGGGACCGCGTAGCGACGCGCCGATTCCTGCGCCTGCGGCCGCTAGTCGCAACCCAGACGTGAATCGAAGCTGATGAATATCGATCAGGGGTCCGGAGCCCGATCGCGGCTGGAACCAAACCAGCAACAAAAATCACCCAAGTTAAGGCATGTCGACCTTTACGCAGCGATGTGCATCACAGCACCGTAAAAAATCGCCCTCGCGAAATTCGGGCAACCTGCCAGAGTCCGGCTGCCGGAGCGGGTCGCTTCGGTCAACACGAAAAAGGCGACAGCCTCTTGGCGGGCGCGGGGACCTTGACCCCGCTGTTCACAGGACAGACGCACATGAGGAAGTCTCTGGTCTTCGCGGCCATCGGTGCCGCGTCTCTGGCCACGGCCTCGACCGATGCCTGGGCCGGCTCGAAGATCTTCTCGCCGGGGAGCGGCACGGCCACGGTGAACGGTTCGGTCGAGTTCAACGCGAACCAGAACCGCGATCCGTGGGTGGCGCAGGTGTTCGCGACCGGCGGCGGCTCCTGCCTGCGAGTCGCCGTCACCAGTCAAGGTGCGGACCTCGAGGCGACGCTCGTGTCGCCATCGGGCCGCGTCTGGCAGGACGACGACAGCAACGGCAGTCTGCGGCCGCGGATCAATGCCCAGACCGACGTGCGTGGCTGGTACATCCTCACGCTCTCGCACTTTGCCGGGTCTGCGGTGAACGCGGACTTCACGATGCAGATCAGCCGCCCGGCCAGCTGCACGCCGGTCACCGGCCCCGGCATCCTCGCCGCGCAGGCGCGCAAGGCCGGGAGCGCCGAGATGGCCGGTCCCCGCGGTGGCGCCAACTGACGTCGCCCGCGTGAGCTGACGGAACCCGGCGCGGCGGCGCCACGCGCCGGGTTCCCGATCCGCGGCGACGGCTGGCGGGCTCGCCCGGCCGACACCCGTGCCGCGACGCGAGAAAGCCATCACTGCTGATTCAACCTATGGTTTAATGTGTCCTCCGGGCCTGCCCGAGCCGTCGCGGTGACGGCGCCGGGGCCGACCCGCAGAGGAGGGCACCTTGTCGAACGCTACCGTCATCGCGCGCCACGATGTCAGCCACGATGGGCACCAGCAGCACTGGAACGAGTTCGTTCCGCAGGGCTATCGGCCGATCTGCCTGAGCGTCTATGGCGATCGGGCGAGCCCGCGCTACGCTTCGGTGTGGGTCAAGCGCGCCGGCCCGCCGTTCGTCGGCATCCACGGCACCGATCGCAACGGCTTTCAGGCCTTCTTCGAGCAATGGGCGGCCAAGGGGTTCAGCCCGACGATCCTCGCGGCGAGCGGCCCGGCCGCCAACCCGGTCTATGCCGCGGTCATGGAGAAGTCGCCGCACGGGGTCTCGTTGACCCGGCACTATCTCGTCTCGGGGAACGTCGACAGCAGCTCGACCATCGAGCATTGGCTGCGCGAGGCCCAGCGCAAGCGCTGGATCCCGCGCTGGATCAGCGTGTTCGGTGACCCCGGCGAGCGGCGGTACGCGCTCGTGCTCGACCCGAACCCGGAAGGCGTCCTGTGGAACGTGGACGGGCTCGCCGGCGACAGCGCCGCGCTCTACCAACAGCGCTTCAACGCGCAGACGGCGCAGTGGGCGTGGCCGGGGCTGGTAACGGTCAGCCCCGACGGGCGGTTCCTGTCGCTGTTCCGCGACGGCGACATCGGCCCCTGGATCGCGCGGCACAACATGACCAGCGCCGGCTACCAGCAGGAGGTCAACACCTGGTGGCAGCAGGGCTACTTCCCGCTCTACGTCCAGGGTGGCGGCAAGGGCGCCGAGACGCGCTTCGCCTGTCTGTTCGTCAAGCGCGAGCGGCCGGTCGAGCGGCAGCTCACCATGACCGGTACCTCCGTGGCGGCGTTCCAGGCGGTCGACAAGAAGATCGCGGAGGTGATGCGCGAGAGCGGCACGCGCGCCTGCGCGGTGGCGATCACGCGCGCCGGCCGGCTGGTCCACGCCCGCGGCTACACCTGGGCCGAGCCCGGCTACCCGCTGACCCAGCCGACCACGATGTTCCGCATCGCGAGCTGCAGCAAGCCGATCACGGCCATGGCGATCCACCTGCTGATCCAGCAGGGCCGCCTGCAGCTCACCGACAAGATGCAGGCGCTGCTGAAGCTCCAGCCACCGCCGGGGCGCAGCATCGCGGCGCAGATGGACCAGATCACGGTCCATCACCTGCTGACCCATACCGCCGGCTGGGATCGCGCCAAGGTCTACGACCTCGCCCCGCTCGAGGACGTGGCCAAGGCGTTCGGCCAGGCCTTCCTGCCGGTGACGCGCGAGCAGATGGCTCGCTACCAGCTCAGCCAGCCGCTGCAGTTCACGCCGGGCACGCAGTACGCCTACAGCAATCTCGGCTACCTGCTCCTCGGGCTGATCATCGAGCGGGTGGCGCAGATCGGCTATGTCAGCTTCGTCCGGCAGCGGATCATGGCGCCGCTGGGGCTGACCCGGCCGCACCGGGCGCGGACCATGATCGGCGAGCAGCCGCCCGGCGTCGCCCGTCAGCACGACAATGACGGCAACGGCCCGGACCTGCGCGTCGTGCCGAGCGCTACCGGCGGGCCGGTCGACGGGCCGCGCCAGCTCGTGCCCTTGGCCTATGGCGGCGAGGACCTGCGCCTGTTCGACGCCTTCGGCGGCTGGTGCATGGCGCCCTGCGACTACGCCAAGATCCTGGCCTCCCTCGACCGCGGCGACGCGAGCCCGGTGCTGCGCCAGGCGGCGCTCGACCAGATGTGGACCGTCCAGCCCTTCGTGCCGGGCGTCAGCTACGCCAACGGCTGGGACCGGTTCGACGCCGGCGGCGGTCAGTTCGGTGTCCGCCACGGCGGCGGGATGCCGGGCGTGGCGTCGAGCATCCTCTGGCGCAGCGACAACTGGGGCATAGCCCTGTTCGGGAACGGCCCGGCGCTGCCGGATATCTACCCCGAGGTCGCGGCCCTGCCGGCCGCTTCCTGGCCCGGGCACGACCTGTTCCCCGAGGTCGGCGTGCCGGCGTTCTGAGCCGCTGCCGGGGCGGCCCGCGCGGCGCGCGGGCCGCCTCCCCCTCAGCTCGAGCCGCCGACCGGCCGGCTCGGGCGCGACAGCAGGAACGCGGCGACGACCGCGAGCACCGCGGCCTGCGCGGCGAGCGGACCGGCCCCGAGCCCGGCCCACCACGAGCCGCACAGCGTGCCGGCCATGGCCAGGACGGCGAGCGCCTTGGCCCGCGGACGGATGCAGCGATGCGTCTGCCAATCACGGATCGGCGGGCCGAGGCGGGGATGGCCGAGCAGCCAGCCATGCAGCCGCGGCGAGCCGCGGGCGAAGGCGAACGCCGCCGCGAGCAGGAACACGGTGGTCGGGACCAAGGGCAGAACGATGCCGGCGAGCCCGACCGCGAGCGCCACCAGGCCGCCGGCGCTCCAGAGGAGGCGGCCGGCCCCGGTCACAAGGCCGGCCGCGCCGCTCGCCGCCGCGCCCGGCCCTACTTCCAGCCGCACCGGTCGGCGATCTGCGCCGCCTCGGCGATGCGCGCCGCGTAGGCCGCGGCGTTCAGCGTGTCCTGCCTGAACTCGCCGAACGCCTGCAGCACCGGGTGCGCCTTGACGTTCGGATTGACCGGATACTCCAGTGAGACGTCGGCGAAGTAGCGCTGCGCCTCGTCGCTGGTCAGGTATTCCAACGCCTTGATCGCGTTGTCCTTGTGGGGCGCATAGCGGGTCACGGCGCCGCCCGAGATGTTGACATGCGTGCCGCGGTCCGCCTGGTTGGGGAAGATCACACCGATCCTCTCGAACACCGCCTTGTCCTCGTCCTTGTCCGAGGCGCCGAGGCGGGCGAGGTAGTAGCTGTTGGAAAGTGCCAGCGAGCCGACGCCGGCGGCGACCGCCTTGATCTGGTCGGTGTCGCCGCCCTCCGGCGGACGGGCGAGGTTGGCGACCAGCCCGCGGCACCACGCCTCGGTCGCCTCCGCACCGTTGGCCTCGATCAGCGAGCCCAGCAGGCTCAGGCTGTAGACGTTGCTGCTCGAGCGGGTCAGCACCTGGCCCCGCCAGCGCGGATCGGCGAGATCCTCGTAGCGCGCGATGGCACCCGGCTCGACGCGGTCCTTGGCGTACATGATGACCCGCGCGCGCATCGCGAGGCCGTACCAGAGCCCGGCGGGCTCGCGCAGGTGGGCCGGGATGCGCTCCTCGAGCGCGGCCGACCGGACCGGCTGCAGCAGGCCCTTGCCGGCGGCGAGTGCGAGGCGCGCGGCGTCGACGGTGATGAACAGGTCCGCCGGACTGTTGGCACCCTCGGCCTCGAGCCGCTGGATCAGCTCGTCATGGGTGCCGGAGACGACGTTGACCGTGATACCGGTGGCGGCGGTGAAGGCGCCCCAGAGCTGCTCGTCGGTGCCGTAGTGCCGGCCGTTGTAGACATTGAGGGTCTCGGCGGCCGCGGCGGCGCCGGCGAGGCTCGTGCCGAGCAGCAGCCAGGCGAGGGAGGCCGTCTTGCGTCGCGTCCAGGAAAGCATGTGTGGGCTCCATGGCGAGGTCGGGGTGCCGCCCGCGCCTAGCATGGGCGGCGAGGCGCGGAACAAAAACCCGACGAAGCGCTCACCTCGAATAAGTCCAGATCGAGAAAAGCCGCGGAGGAGCGCCGCGTGACGACCCTCACCTTGCGCCTCGACTTCGCCAACGGCGAGCGGCTCGGGCCGGGCAAGGTCGCGCTGCTCGAGGAGATCGCGCGGACCGGCTCGATCTCGGCCGCCGGGCGCGCGCTGGGCATGTCCTACCGGCGCGCCTGGGAGCTGGTCGACAGCGTGAATCGCACCTTCCGCGACCCGGTGGTCGCGACGCGCCACGGCGGCGAGCGCGGCGGCGGCGCCACGCTGACCCCGTTCGGCGAGGAGCTGATCGCGACCTATCGGCGCATGCAGCGGCTCACCGCCGCGGCGATCGCCGATCCGCTGGCGGCGTTGGAACGCGAGCTGGCCGAGCGCTCCGCCCCGTTAGCTAGCCGGGAAGGAGATGGATCCCGTCGGCGAGCAGCGATACCGTCGCGCTGACCCCCACGGCGAGGCCGTTGCGGTGGCCGACATGGGTCGGCACGCTGAACGCGATCACCGCCTCGGGGTCGGCGTGCGGTCGCAGGTCGACCTGCATCGTTTCGCCGAGCACGAGCAGGTCGGCGATCGTGCCCGGGACGGGATTCTCGTGCTCGCCGCGCGAGGGCCGCTCGCGGCGATGCAGCACGACATGCCCGGGCGGCACCACCCACTCGACCTCGGTCCCGACCGCCAAGGCCGGCCGGGGATGGACCTCGAGCCGCAACTCGCCCCAGCCGAGCCAGGTCCGTCCGCGCTCGCCCGTCGCGCCAGGCGGCTCGTGGCCGAGGATCCGGCCGCGAAACAGGTTGCGCAGCCCGACCAGGCGGGCGACCTCGGCCGAGGCCGGCCGCTGCATCACGTCGGCCGGCGGCCCGGCCTGCAAGGTGCGCCCGCGGTGGAGGATGCAGATCCGGTCGGCGAGTGCCGTCGCCTCGTCAAGATCGTGGGTGACGAGCAGGATGGGGATGCGCAGCGCGCGGCGCAGGCCGGCGAGCTCGCGCTGGAGACGCTGCCGCGTCATCTGGTCGACGGCCGAGAACGGCTCGTCGAGCAGCAGCACGGCCGGCTCGCGGGCGAGTGCCCTGGCGACGGCGACACGCTGCTGCTGGCCGCCCGAGAGCTGCGCCGGGCGGCGCGCCTCCAGCCCCTCGAGATGGACCAGGGCGAGCAGCTCCCGGGCCCGCGCCGGGCGCTCGGCGCGCGGCAGGTGGCCCAGCGCCGCAACGACGTTGTCGAGCGCGCTCAGGTGCGGGAAGAGCGCGTAGCTCTGGAAGACCAGCCCGACATGGCGGCGCTGCGGGTCGAGGTCCACGCCACGGGCGGTGTCGAGCCAGACCTCACCGTTGCAGGCGACCCGCGCCGCGCTCGGCCGATAGAGGCCGGCGACCGTCCGCAGCAGCGTGCTCTTGCCGCTGCCGGACGGCCCGAGCAGCGCGACCAGCTCGCCGGCGCCGACCTCGAGCTCGGCGTCGAGCGGGATCGGCGCCGTCGCGCGGGCATGGAGCCGAAGGCCGTCCACGGCCTCAGTGCCGCAGCACGCGCCGCGTGTAGGCGTTGGCGACGGCGATCGTCGCGAGCGACAGCAACAGCAGGAACAGCGCCATCTGCCCGGCCGCGGCGAGGTCGAAGGCCTGCACGCGGTCGTAGATCGCGATGGCGATGGTCTTGGTCTCCCCGGGGATGCTGCCGCCGACCATCAGCACCACGCCGAACTCGCCCACCGTGTGGGTGAAGGTCAGGACGAGCGCGGTGAGGATGCCCGGCCAGGCCAGCGGCAGCTCGATCCGCAAGAGGCTCCGCCACGGCGACATGCCGCACACCGCCGCCGCCTCGCGCACCTCGCGCGGGATCGCCTCGAACGCCCGCTGCATCGGCTGGACGGTGAAAGGGATGTTGAAGATCACCGAGGCGATCACCAGGCCCTCGAAGCTGAACACCGGCAGGTGGCCGAAGACCTGCCTGTAGAGCTGACCGATCGGCGAGGCGCCGCCGAGCGCGACCAGCAGATAGTAGCCGAGCACGGTCGGCGGCAGCACGAGCGGCAGGGCGGCCGCCGCCTCGACCACGGCCTTGCCCGGGAAGTCTCGCCAAGCGAGCACGCGCCCCAGCCAGACCCCGAACGGCAGCAGGATGGCGGTCGTCCAGATGCCGAGGAGGATCGTCAGCTCGAGCGCCTGCCAGTCCATGGCGGACCCTCAGCTCGCCGGCTCGCCGGGCAGGACGAAGCCGTACCGGCGCATGATCGCACGTGCCGCGGGCTCCTGCATGTAGGCGAAGAAGTCGCGCGCGGTGGCGCTCGCGCCCTCGAGCAGCACCATGCGCTGGCGGAGCGGCTCATGCCAGTCCTCGGGGATCAAGGCATGCTGACCGAGCGGCACCACGGCCGGTGCGAGCGCCAGCGAGTAGGCGATGATCCCGCCCTGGGCCGAGCCCGAGGTCGCGAACTGCGCCGCCTGCGCGACGTTTTCCCCCAAGACCAGCTTGGGCTCGATCGTCTCCCACAGACCGACGTGGCGGAGCGCCTCCTCGGCCCGGCGACCATAGGGCGCGTGCTCGGGGTTGGCGATCGCGAACTTGGTCAGCCGTCCATCCGCCAGGGCGGCGCGCAGATCCTCGAGCGTGCCGTCGGCCTTCAGCGGCGAGCCGGTCGGCACCTTAAGGACGATCCGGCCGATCGCGTAGAGCTCGCCGCGGTCCTCGGTCAGGCCGGCCTCGGCGAGCCGGAACACGAAGTCCTCGTCGGCGGACATGAACAACTCGAACGGCGCGCCCTGCTGGATCTGCGCGAACAGGTTGCCCGAGGAGCCGAACACGAGACGCATCTGGCGCCCGCTCTCGGCCTCGAACCGCTCGGCGATCTCCCCGACCGCGAACTTCAGGTCGGCGGCGGCCGCAAGGGTCGGCGGGTCGGCCGCCGCCGGGCGGCCGGCCAGCGCCGCCCCCAGGAGCGCGGCCAACCTCAGAGCCAAGTGACGACGCAGAATCGGCGATCCCTCCCGTCAGGCGATGTAGCCGAGCGTATATAGCGCGGCGTCGGCCGTGTCACCGGGCGATCTCGCCCGCCGAATGCGCGCGGCTCCGCCGCCAAGTGTGCGCCGCCGTGCCGATGAGCAGCACGCCGAGGCCGATCTCGAGCAGCGTCGCCGGTACCAGACCCAGAAGCGCGCCGCCGATCGCGGCGCCGAGCAGCGAGCCGGCCGCCATCGGCGCCACGATCCGTGCGAGGGTCGAGCGGCCCGGCAGGAGATCGTCGCGGGCCATGCGCAGCAGCCCGGCCAGGATCATGGCGAGCGAGACGAGTGCCGACAGGGATCCGGCGATCTTCACCGGCACGGCGAAGGCGAGCACGAAGGTCGGGATCAGGAGCTCGCCGCCGGCGACGCCGAGCAGGCTGGCGACCGCGCCGATCGCGACCCCGGCCACCACGGCGACCGCGAGCTGCGTCAAGGTCCCGCTCACCAGGGATACGGCTTGGCCGGGCAGAACACCCTGGAGAACGAGCACGCAGCCGATGGTGGCGAGGAGCGCCGCGACGGCGGCGTCGAGCCGGCGATCGGACAGCCGGGCGAGTTGCCGAGCACCCAGCGTGGCGCCGAGAATTCCCCCCGCCGCCAAGGCGACGACCAGGTGCAGGTGCGGCAGCATGACGGCGAGCGGCACCGTCCCGCCGCGTGCGAGGAGCGCGCCGGCGAGCGTCACGAGGCTGACGCAGAGGTTGACCGGGACCGCGGCGCGCGCCGCCATGCCGAGCCAGAGGATCAGCACCGGCAGCCGG
The DNA here is from genome assembly GCA_937995535.1 of uncultured Alphaproteobacteria bacterium. Taxonomy (GTDB): domain Bacteria; phylum Pseudomonadota; class Alphaproteobacteria; order Geminicoccales; family Geminicoccaceae; genus CALKJU01. Next base: position 21,349 of record CALKJU010000022.1, on the reverse strand, counting down.
AACTCGCCGCCGCCGAGCCCGATCAGGCCACCCAGGATCCCGATCCCGACCGCGGCCACGAACGCACCGCCGGCCAGCCTGACGCCGGGGCTGGCCCAGCGCATCACCCGGCGGCCGGAATCGGAAACGCGGCTGACGACGGCACGAACTGCCCACTCGATATGGTCGCAGCCGTATAGCGAGGCATGGCCCTTGTCACGTCGGTGGCGTGGCGCATCATGGCTCGGCTGGAGGAGCCGATGAACCGACGGCATCACGACATGGGCGGCCTCGCGGCCGGGCCGGTCGAGCGCGCCGAGCACGCCCACGCGCCATGGGAGAAGAAAGTCGACGCCCTGTTGCGCCTGCTGCTCGCCAAGAGGGTGATGACGCTCGACGAGCTGCGCCGGGGGATCGAGGAGATCGGCCCGGACGCCTACGACCGGCTCGGTTATTTCGAGCGCTGGATCACCTCGATCGGCAACATCCTGCTGGAGAAGGGCATCGTGACGGTGGCCGAGCTCGGCGAGGCGATGGCGAGCGTGCGCCGCGCCGCCGCGGCGGCCGGACGACGATGAGCCCGCGCTTCCGCCCGGGCGACGCGGTGCGCGTGCGCGCCTGGGACCCGCCGGGGCATGTCCGGACACCGTTCTACACCCGCGGACGGCGCGGTGTGGTGCTGGCGGTCGCGGCCGTCCACCCGAACCCGGAGGAGCTGGCCTATGGCCGCTCCGGCCTGCCAGCCCAGCCGGTCTACCGGGTCGCCTTCAGCCAAGCCGAGCTGTGGGGCGAGGCTGCCGAGCGGACGAGCGACCGGACCGTCGCCGATCTTCAGGAACGCTGGCTGGAGCCGGCGCCGTGAGCCACCCGCACGACGATCCGCACCCGCACCAGCCGGACATCGAGGATGCGCCGCTCGGCTACCATGAGACGCTGACCGAGGCCCTGTTGGCTCTGCTGCGCGACAAGGGCGTGTTCAGCGCCGACGAGCTGCGCCGCACGCTCGAGGAGATCGACAGTCGCAGCCCGGCCGACGGCGCGCGGCTGGTCGCGCGGAGCTGGATCGATCCGGCCTTCCGCGAGCGGCTGCTGCACGACGTCAACGCGGCCGCGCGCGAGCTCGGCATCGACGCCGGCGGCATCCCGATCCGCGCCGTGGCCGACACCGAGCAGGTCCACAACGTCATCGTCTGCACCTTGTGCTCCTGCTACCCGCGGCTGCTGCTCGGCGCCGCGCCCGACTGGTACAAGTCGCGCGCCTACCGCTCGCGCGTGGTCCGCGAGCCGCGCGCGGTGCTGCGCGAGTTCGGTCTGGAGCTGCCCGACGAGGTGCAGGTCGTCGTGCACGATGCCACGGCCGAGCTGCGCTACCTCGTGCTCCCATGCCGTCCGGCCGGCACCGAGGGCTGGGACGAGCCGGCGCTGGCCGCGCTCGTCACCCGCGACTGCATGATCGGGACCGCGATGCCGATCGTCCCCGGCTGACGGCCGCGGGGGCGACCGGCGTGCCGGGCGACGACGCGGCGGAACCGACGATCATCGACCATGGGGTGCTGCGCGGGCTGGTCGACGCGCTGGGCGCGCCGGCGGTGGCCGGCTATCTCGACCGGGCGCTAGGTGAGGCCGAGAGCGCGCGCGACCAACTCGCCGCGCCGGAGCTGACCGAGGACGCTGCGCGGCTTCTGGCCCATCGCCTGCGTGGCACGGCAGCGAGCTTCGGCCTCGTCCGGATCGCCGCGGTCGCCGCACGGCTGGAGGCGGGCGAGCCGATCGAGCCGGGCCGAAGCGCGCTGGCGCAGGCGATCGGCGCCACGCGCGAGGCGCTCGCGGCGGCGGGCCTGGCGACGGCCCGCCGCCGCGCCACCTGACCTAGTCGACGTTGCGCAGCGGCCCGCCCTTGTCCGGGAAGCTGCGGCTGCTCAGGACCTGGATGCCGGCATCGTGGTCGCCGTTGAAGGGCGTGACGATGTCGGGGCAGCCGGCGCGGCGCGCGGCCTCGGGAGAGTCGAACCAGATCCCGATGTGCAGCGTGTGGATGGGTGCGAAGGTCGGGTTGACGCGGGCGTCGCTCGGATGCAGGCGCGGCGCGACGGCGGTGCCGATCGCCACGGCGAAGGTCTCCTTGCTGAACCGCCCGATGAAGCTCTGCCGGACCCTGCCGTCCGCCCCGGTCTCCAGATCTCCGACATACCAGGCCACGCCGAAGGGGAAGTTGGGCACCTGGGTGGTGAACAGGTCGAGCCCGGTGCGCGGCGGCAGGCCGCTCACCTCGACCGTCATGCGCTCGGCGAAGCCGAGCGTCTCGATGGTGACGCGGCCGCGCGCGTTCGGCGCGCAGGTCGGCGGCAGGACGGCCGGGCGCTGCAAGTTGAAGGAGAAAGGCGCGGCCCCGAGCGGGGTCGAGCCGAAGGCGAAGCCGAGCAGCGTCGCAGCGATGCCAAGGCGAGCGAAAGAACGGCGTGATGCCATCGGGGTTCTCCCTAGATATTCATGGGCGCGGCACGATCGGTGCGCCGCGGCGGTCTTGTCGCGCAGCAAAAATTCGAGCGATGTAGCCGAAGCTACACCCGGTCTATTTCGTGGGAGATCATTGGCGCAGCCCGCGGTCGGCTCGTGGCCGCCGAGGTCCAGGTTGGGGGCCGCGCGAACCGCGGCCTATCGTCCCGATACATATCTTGACGATACGTATCGGGCCGATATATCGGCGCAACGAGGTCACCGCCCGGATCCGTCTCCACCATGGATGTGCGTACCCTCTGCCTCGGCGTGCTCACCGAGCGCGCCATGAGCGGCTACGAGATCAAGAAGCACTTCGAGCAGGCCTTCCGGCACTTCTTCATGGCCGGGTTCGGCTCGATCTACCCGGCCCTGGCCGACCTCGCGCGCGACGGGTTGGTCACGGTCGAGAGCGTCGAGCAGGACAAGCGCCCGGACAAGAAGATCTATCGCATCACCGCCAAGGGCGAGGCCGAGCTGCACCGGGTCCTGATGACGACCCGGCCGCAGCACCGCCTGCGCTCGGAGTTTCTCGCCCTCATGTACTTCGCGCATCTGCTCCCGCCGGCGCGCCTCGCCGAGGTCATGGACGAGATGGCGGCGCAGTGGGAGCGCTGCCTCGCGGAGGACATCGAGGCCTGTGAACGGGCCGCCGAGGCGCCCGGCGCCGAGCCGCTCACCCCCGGCCAGCGTTTCGGCCTCGGCTACGGCCGGATCATGATCAGCACGGCCCTGGCCTATGTGCGCCGGCAGAAGGGGCCGCTGCTGCGCGAGCTGGAGCAGCAACGCGCCGCCACCGCCCAGGCGGCCGAGTGAGCCGCATGCGCCCGTCGATCCTGGTGGCGCTGGCCATCGCCGTGCTGATCGCCGCCTGGATCGGCTCGGGCTATGTTGGGCCGCTGCGCCACGGCAACGGCACCCAGCCGCTGCCGGTCGCGGTCGAGCCGCGCGCCGAGCCGCTCATCCGGGTCCGCGTCAAGGACAGCGAGGCGGTGCCGGTCGAGCGCGCGATCGTGCTCAACGGCCGCACCGAGCCGGCCCGACGGGTCACGCTGCGTGCCGAAGTCGCCGGGCGCGTCCTGGAGCTGCCCGTCCCCCGTGGCGCTGCGGTGGCTGGCGGCGAGGTGGTCGCGCGGCTCGATCCACGCGACCGCCAGGCGGTGCTGCGCCACGCCGAGGCGATGCTCGCCAAGGCGTCGGTCGAGTACGAGGCCGGACGCAAGCTGCAGCAGCGCAGCTTCATGGCCGAGACCGAGCTGGCCGGAAAGCTCGCGGCGTTCGAGGAGGCGCGTGCCCGTGTCGAGCGCGCCCGGCTCGACCTCGACCACACCGAGATCCGGGCACCCTTCCCTGGCATTCTCGACCATCGCCCGGTCGAGATCGGCGACTTCGTCGAGGTCGGTGACGCGGTCGGCACCGTGCTCGAGCAGGACCCGCTCCTGGTCGTCGGCGATGCCGCCGAGGTCGACGCGCGCGAGCTGCGCGTCGGCATGGCGGGATCGGCGCGCCTTGTCACCGGCGAACGGGTCGAGGGGCGGGTCCGGTTCCTCGCCGCCGAGGCGGACGCCGCGACCCGCACCTTCCGCCTCGAGCTGGAGGTGCCCAATCCTGGCTACAGGCTGCCGGCGGGAACCAGCGCCGTCATCCGCCTGCCGCTCGAGCCGGTGATCGCTCACGAGGTGTCCTCGGCCGTACTGGTGCTCGACGATGCCGGCGAGGTCGGCGTGCGCGCGGTCGATGAATCCGACACGGTGCGGTTCCACCCGGTCGGCATCGTCCGCACCTCGCCCGATTCGGTGTGGCTTGCCGGGCTGCCGGAGCGTGTGCGCCTGATCACCGTCGGCCAGGGCTTCGTGCATGACGGGCAGCGGGTCGAACCGGTCGTCGAGCCGCCGACGACCGCCGTCCTGCCGGACGACGCGGACGCGCCCTCGTGAGGACGCTGATCGCCTTCTGCTTCGACCGCTCGCGCGCGGCGCTGCTCGCGCTCGCCCTGATCCTCGTCGCGGGCGTCATCGTCTACCAGGAGATCCCCAAGGAGGCGGACCCCGACGTCCAGATCCCGATCATCTACGTGTCGATGAACCATGAGGGGATCTCGCCCGAGGACGCCGAGCGGCTGCTCGTGCGGCCGATGGAGAAGGAGCTCCGCGGCCTCGAGGGCATCAAGGAGATGCGTGCGCTGGCGAGCGAGGGCCACGGCTCGGTGACGCTCGAGTTCGATGCCGGGGTCGACATCGACCAGGCGCTCATCGACGTGCGCGAGAAGGTCGACCGGGCCAAGGCCGAGCTGCCGAGCGACACCGACGAGCCGGTGGTCGAGGAGGTCAACCTCGCGTTGTTCCCGGTGATCGTGGTGACGCTGTCCGGCAACGCCCCGGAGCGGACCCTGCTCGCCATCGCCCGCGACCTCGAGGACCGCATCGAAGCGCTGCCCAACGTGCTCGAGGTGAAGATCGCCGGCGAGCGCGAGGAGCTCCTGGAGGTCGTGGTCGACCCGCTGCGGCTGGAGAGCTACGGGCTGCAGGCCGACGCCCTGTTCGAGATCGTCCAGCGCAACAACCAGCTGGTCGCGGCCGGCTCGCTGGACACCGGTCAGGGGCGCTTCGCGGTCAAGGTGCCGGGCGTCTTCAAGACCGCGGAGGATCTGTTCAACCTGCCGCTCAAGGTCGACGGCGACCGGGTGGTGCGGCTGAAGGACGTCGCCGTGGTCCGGCGGACCTTCAAGGATCCAACCAGCTTCGCGCGGATCAACGGCGAGCCGGCGCTGGCCCTCGAGGTCTCGAAGCGTCTCGGCACCAACATCATCGACACCATCGCGCAGGTCCGCGCGCTGGTCGAGCAGGAGCGTCAGGCCTGGCCGGCCTCGATCCGGGTCTCCTACACCCAGGACAAGTCCGACGACATCCGCTCGATGCTCAAGGATCTCGAGAACAACGTGCTCTCGGCGATCATCCTGGTGATGATCGTGGTCGTGGCGGCGCTCGGCTGGCGCTCCGGGCTGCTCGTCGGGATCGCCGTCCCGGGCTCGTTCCTGGCCGGCATCCTGGTCCTCGGGCTGATGGGCCTGACGATCAACATCATCGTCCTGTTCGCGCTCATCCTGGCCACCGGAATGCTCGTCGACGGGGCGATCGTCGCGGTCGAGCTGGCCGACCGGAAGATGGCCGAGGGCCTGCCGCGCGCGGAGGCCTACCAGCTCGCCGCGACGCGCATGGCCTGGCCGATCACGGCCGCCACCGTGACCACGCTGATGGCCTTCACGCCGCTCCTGTTCTGGCCCGGCATCGTCGGCGAGTTCATGAAATACCTGCCGATCACGCTGGTCGCGACGCTGAGCGCGTCGCTGGCGATGGCGCTGATCTTCGCCCCGGTGCTCGGCAGCTATGTCGGCCGGCCGGGCGGCGATCCGCGCACGATGCGCGCGCTCTCGGCGGCCGAGGGCGGCGACCTCTCACAGCTCCGCGGCCTCACCGGGCTCTACGTCCGGCTCGTGCGGGCAGCCCTGCGCCACCCGGTCAAGGTGGCACTGCTCGCCGTGGCGATCGGCGTCGGCGTCGTCATGGCCTACGGCGAGTTCGGCAAGGGCGTCGAGTTCTTCCCCGACGTCGACCAGAAGCAGGCGCGGGTCCAGGTCCACGCCCGCGGCGACCTCTCGGCGTTCGAGCGCGACGCCCTGGTCCGCGAGGTCGAGAGCCGCCTCGTCGGGATCCCTGGGATCGAGACCATCTACGGCCGCAGCGCGATCAACTTCCGCGGCGAGGAGGTCGACGACGACGTCGTCGGGATCGTCCTGCTCGAGCTCGCCGACTGGCGGCTGCGGGCGCGCAGCGACGCGATCCTGGCCGAGGTCCGCGAGCGGACGGCCGACCTCGCCGGGATCTGGGTCGAGGTGCGCGCGCCGGAGGCGGGCCCGCCCGTCGGCAAGCCGGTGCAGCTGCAGATCGGCGCGCGCGAGCCCGAGCTGATCGGCCCGTTCGCCGACAGGGTCCGGGCCTATTTCGAGAGCCGGCCGGGTCTGAAGGACGTCACCGACAGCCGCCCGGCGCCGGGGATCGAGTGGCGGGCCGAGGTCGACCGCGAGGCGGCCGGCCGCTTCGGCGCCGACATCGCGACCGTCGGCATCTACGTCCAGCTGGTCACCAACGGGGTCATGCTCGGCGACTACCGCCCCGACGACAGCAAGGACGAGATCGACATCCGCGCGCGCTACGCGCTGCCCGAGCGCTCGCTCGACCAGCTCGGCCGGCTGCGCATCGCCACGCCCTCGGGCAACGTGCCGCTCAGCAACTTCGTCGAGCTGGTCGCGGCACCGAAGGTCGGCGACATCGACCGCGCCAATGGCCGCCGGGTGATCACGGTCGCCGCCGACGTGCAGGACGGCGTGCTGCCCAACGACGAGGTGCAGGCGTTGCGCGCCTGGCTGGCGCAGCAGGAGCTCGACCCGCGGCTGACCCTGGTCTTCAAGGGCGAGGACGAGGAACAGCGCAACAGCGAGGCGTTCCTGAGCAAGGCGTTCGGCGCCGCGCTGTTCCTCATCGCCATCGTGCTCGTCCTGCAGTTCAACAGCTTCTACCAGGCGCTGCTGATCCTCTCGGCGGTCGTGTTCTCGACCATCGGCGTGCTGCTCGGCCTGATGATCGTCCGCCAGCCGTTCGGCGTGATCATGAGCGGGGTCGGGGTGATCGCGCTCGCCGGGATCGTCGTGAACAACAACATCGTCCTGATCGACACCTACAACGAGCTGCGCAAGCGGGGCCTCGAGGCGCACGAGGCGATCCTGCGCACCGGCGCCCAACGGCTGCGGCCGGTGCTGCTGACGACGGTGACGACGATCCTCGGCCTGATGCCGATGGTGACGCGCACGACCATCGACCTCGTCGCGCGCGAGGTCACCGTCGGCGGGCCCTCGACCGACTGGTGGCAGCAGCTCGCGACCGCGGTCGCCGGCGGGCTCGCCTTCGCCACGCTGATCACCTTGGTGCTCACGCCCTGCCTCTTGATGCTCGGCGTCAACGCCAGCGCAGCGATGGCCCGCGCCCGTGGCCGGCTCGCCGGGCGGTCGCGGCGGCCGCGCGCTGCCCTCCCCGTCGGGGCCGCGCAGCCGGCGGAGTAGCCGCGCGGCGACTTAGCGCCGCGCCGGTGCGCGCTCGAGCTCGGCCAGTGTGTGTGCCGTCCACTCGACCAGCGGACGCAGCGCCTTACCGAGCGCCTCGTCGAACGCGTCGACGATCTCGCGCATGCTCGTGCCCGCGGCATCGACGACGCCCTCGGTGCCGGTGGCGGCGACCGAATCGCGGCGCGGCAGGCGCAGCAGGCGCGCCTGCAGGCGGACGCGCACCGTCGGCGGCCGGCGCAGGTCCTCGTACTCGGCCTGGAACTCGCGGATGTGCAGGAGCATCGCGAAATCGGCCGGCACCGCCGTCGCGGTCGGCGGCAGCGCATCGACCTTGCCCGAGTTCTCCAGCGACTCGACCAGCAGGTTCTGGACCATGACCGGGACCACGTCGATCCACAGCGCGTTGGCGAAGTAGTCGAGCTCGGTGGCGCTGGGCCGCAGCGCGATCCGCGTCGTGTTGAGGCCTGCCGTGGCGGTCGCGGTCTCGACCCGCACGATCGAGCGTGTGTCCGGGAGGCCGGGTGGAAAGGTGCTCTTCGGCGTCAGCTCGAAGAGCTGCGGTGCCGGGCTGCCGAGCAGCAGGCCGCGGGCGGTGCAGCCGCCGAGCACGGGTGCGGCGAGGGCGAGGCCCAGCCAGTGGCGGCGGTTCGCCCTCATTGCGGCTGGAAGCCCTTCTGCTGCGCGCCGAGCAGGTAGCCGGCCGGGTCACGTTCGAACTCGCGGGTGATGCGCGACGTCGAGGCGACCAGCTGGCGCATCTCCGCCACGAGCTGGCGCAGCTCGTAGAGGGTGCTCTCCGAGAAGTCGCCGATCGGCTGCTCGTTGCGCCGGACCATCGCCTCGAGCCGGGTGCCGAGGGCGCGGAAGGTGCGCGCCGCGGCCGCGACCTCGCCCAAGGCCCCCTCGCCCCGCTCGCGCAGGCCGTCGAGCTGGCCGACCACGCCACGCGCCTCGACGAGCAGCTCGCTGACCAGCGCCGCCGTCTCGCCGACCCGCGCTGCGGTGGTGCCGAGATTGCCGATCATCGTCTCGACCTGTGGCCGCGTCTCGTTGATGGCGTCCATGATGTCCTCGAGATCGTCGATGATCGCGTTGATGCTCGTCAGGTTCTCCTCGTTGAGCAGGACCCCCATCCGCTCGAGGACGGTGGCGATCCGGTTCAGCACCACGGGCGTGGTGTCGAACACCTGCTCCAGCGCGGAGCGCCCGGCGGTGATCCGCGGCGGGCCACCCTCGCCGTCCGGCTCGAGCATCGGTGCCGCCTGGGTCCCGCCGCTGAGCTGGATCGAGGCGATGCCGGTGATGCCCTGCATCTCGACGGTCGCCACGGTGTCGGTGCGCACGGGCGTGCCGGCCTGCAGCTCGAGGCGGACCAGGATCTCGGCGATGTCGTCGGGATTGATGCGGATCGAGGCGACGCGGCCCACCGGCACGCCGCGGTAGCGGACCGCGCTGCCCTCCTGCAGCCCATTGACCGAGCCGGTGAAGGCGACCTCGTACTCGTCGACGCTGCGGTCGATCTCGACCCGCGCCAGCCAGACGACGAAGCCGGCGAGCGCCGTCATCAGCGCCAGGACGAAGGCGCCGACCACCGCATAGCTCGCCCGCACCTCCATGTCTCACCCTCCCGCGGTGGCGGCCGCGAGCGCCGCCCGACCGCGCACGCCGCCGAAATAGGCTTGCAGCCACGGGTCCGGATGGCGGCGCAGCGCGTCGATCGTGCCGACGACAATCCGCCGGTCGACCAGCACCGCGATGCGGTCGGCGATGCGGATCAGGCTGTCGAGATCGTGGGTGACCATCACCACGGTCAGGCCGAGGCTGCGTTGCAGCGATCCGATCAGCTCGTCGAAGGCCGCGGCCGCGATCGGGTCGAGGCCGGCGGTCGGCTCGTCGAGGAACAGCAGCTCCGGATCGAGCGCCAGCGCGCGGGCGAGCCCGGCGCGCTTGCGCATGCCGCCGGACAGCTCCGCCGGCAACTTGGCGCCGGCCGCGCAGGGCAGGCCCACGAGCGAGAGCTTGAGCCGGGCGAGCTCGTCGAGCAGCCGCTCGGGTAGCCGGTAGCGCTCGCGGATCGGCACCTGAATGTTGCGTGCGACGGTGAGCGAGCTGAACAGGGCACCGTCCTGGAACAGCATCCCGTAGCGGGCGCGCAGCGCCGGCGGCACGTCCTTGTCGATGCGCTCGCCGAGCAGCTCGATCGTCCCGGCCTGCGGCCGGCGCAGACCGACGATGGTCCGCAGCAGGACCGACTTACCTGAACCCGAGCCGCCGATCAGGGCCAGCACCTCGCCGCGCTCGACGTCGAGATCGACGCCGTCGTGGACCGTCGTCGGCCCGAACCGGTTGACGATGCCGCGCAGGCGGATGGCGGGACCGGCCGGCACGGCTCAGATGCCGAGCTGCACGAACAGGACGGAGAACAGCGCGTCGACCAGGATGACGAGGAAGATCGAGAGGACCACCGAGGTGGTGGTCAGCCGCCCGACGCTGTCGGCGCTACGGCTGACCCGCATTCCCTCGTAGCAGCCGACCATGGCGATGAGAAAGGCGAACACCGGCGCCTTGACCAGGCCGACCCACAGCGTCGTCGTGGTCACCGAGCCGGCGAGCTGGCGCAGCACCTGGGCCGCCGGCACGTCGAGCGCCACCACGACCATCAGGCAACCGCCGAGCAGCGCCATCAGGTTGGCGAACACGGTGAGCAGCGGCAGGGTGATGACCAGGCCGATGACGCGCGGCAGGACCAGCACCTCGATCGGGTCCAGCCCGATCGTCCGCAGCGCGTCGATCTCCTCGTTGACCTCCATGGCGCCGATCTGGGCGGTGAAGGAGCTGCCGGAGCGACCGGCGACGATGATCGCGGTGAGCAGCACGCCGAGCTCGCGCAGGACCGAGATGCCGAGCAGGTTGACGGCGAAGATCTCGGCGCCGAAACGGCGCAGCTGATCCGCCCCCTGGAATGACAGGACGATCCCGATGAGGAAGGCGAGCAGGCCGACGATCGGCAGCGCGTCGACCCCGGTGCGCTCGATCTGCCGCACCACCGCCGCGCCGCGCAGCCGCCAGGGCTGAACCAGGGTCCGCCCGGCAGCGACCATGATCTGCCCGAGGAAGGTGACCAGCAGCAGCGCCTCGTGACCGGCGTGCACGGTGGCGGCGCCGAGCCGGATGAGGAGCGCCATGATGCCGACCGGCGGCGGTGCCGGCAGCGGCTCGTCGGGGACGGCGCGGGCGAGGCCCAGGAGCTCGCGCCACTCCGCGGACAGCTCCACCGGCTCGACCACCGCGCCGCGGGCGGCGAGCGCCCGCTCGGTGCGGGCGATCAGCCAGGCCCCGGCGGTATCCAGCCGGTCGATCGCGTCCGCGTCGAAGCGCACCCGTGGCATCGGCTCGCCGCGCAGCGTCCGGGCGAGCTCGGCGTCGAGCGCGCGCAGCCCGTCGAGCGTCCAGGCGCCGCCGAGGACCAGCAGCGCCACCTCGCCCTGGCGCGTCGCTTTCACCCAGCCTGCCGCCATGCCGCACCAGCCTCCAAAGGCCAGCGTAGCCGTGCCACGCCGGCGACAGCAAGCTGTTGTAAGGACTTAGGGAGCGTCATCGAGCAACTGATGCATGTCGCGGCGCCCTCACGGCGGCGCACGGCCGGCTCTCCGAGCGCCCGCACAGCCTCCGGCAATGCTGTTCGTCACGGCGACCGTCGCACCGGCGCAGGACACTCGAACTGTCGGCATCGCAAGTGACCCAACAGTTGCCGTCAGGAGGAAACCATGCGCGGTCTCATCGCAGGCGCGCTGCTCGCCAGCATCTGCACCCTGTCTTTCGTCGCCGAGGCCGGGACGACCTACGTCCAGCCCTATGTTCGCTCGGACGGCACCTACGTCCAGCCGCACTTCCGCACCACCCCCGACAGCAGCCGGCTGAACAACTGGAGCACGAGGGGCAACGTGAACCCATTCACGGGACGTCCGGGCACAGTCGATCCGTTCGCGTACCAGGAACCTCAGCTCGGCTGGGGTCGGCGTCGTTTGCGCTACTGAAGTTTTCGCGCCTGCTCACCTTCGCCGGCGTGCGGCCGCACCCGTGTTGCTTACAACGGCTCGCCCTGGAGCTGTTGCCGAAGGGCCTCGACGTGGGTGCGGCCGCCCGGGAGGTAGGGATGGATGGCGAGCGCGGCCTCGAAGGCGCGCAGCGCCGCTGCAGGCTGCTCGGTCGCCATGAAGATCAGCCCGAGGCCCGACAGCGCCCCGAAATGGCGCGGCTCCAGCGCCAGGGTGCGTTGGATGTCGAGCACCGAGGCGCGATAGTCGCCCATCAGATAATAGACGGTGGCGCGCTTGTTCCAGGCCTCGGCGAAGTCCGGCTTGAGCTTGATCAGCCGCTCGAAGCTCTGCAGGGCGCTGGGCCAGGCCCGCGCCGCGAGCTGGCGCTGGCCCTCGGCCATCAGCGCGGCAGCCGTCGCGTCGTCGGTCGCGGTCCACAGCTCCCAGATCTCACCCTCGAGCTGGCGCGCGGCGGCCAGGTCCTCGGCGGCGGCGAGCCGGTCGAGCAGGCCCGGCAGCCGCGGATCGTCCTGCGTCGCACCGGCAGCACCGGCGGCGAGCAGGCAAACCGCGAGCAGGCAGCGCCGCAGGCTCGAGGCGTGATCGCGGGCGTGACGGACGGGCGGCACGAACCCTCCCCGGCTGGGCACAACGGCCCCGCCATGACCATCGACCGGCCACGCCGTCTGTCAACCTCGCGTCGCGGGCGGATCGGGTCGGGTCCGCGCGAGGAGCAGGACTGTCCGGTCGGCCTGCACGCGGGCTTGGCCGGTGAACGCGGCGATGGCGCGCTCGATCTCGCCGGCGATCGCGGCAGGGTCGGCCGCGGCGTGGCGCAGTAGTGTGTCGCGGACCCGCCCGATGCCGAAGCGCTCCCGCGCGTCGCTCAGGGCGTCGATCACCCCGTCGGAGACGACCGCCAGCAGCTCGCCCTCGGCCAGCACCAACGCACTGCAACGGAAGCCGTGCCCGCGCTCGGCGCCGAGCGCCGGCTCGGCGCTGTCCAGGAGATCTGCAGCCGTCCCGGCGGCACCGAGGTGAACGACGTTGCCCGTGAACCCCGCCGCGACCCAGTCGAGCCGACCGCTCGGTGGGTCGAGGAGGCCGATCCAGGCACGGACCGTGCCCGCCTCGCGCAGATCCTCGACAAGACAGCGCTGCAGATACGCGGCGATCTCGCCTGGTCCGGCGCCGGAGCGCACCGCGGATCGGAACACGGCGCGGAGCTGGGCGCTGAGCACGGCCGCCTCGACGCCGAAGCTGTCGGGCTCCAGCAGCAGCAGCGCGGCGCGCCCCGCCGTCGCCGCGCCCGGCTCCTCGACCAGGACGTCGAACACCTCGCCGCCGGACTCGGCGGCCGGCTGCCAGAGGGCCTCGATGGCGTAACCGTCGGGCCGGCGCAGCCCGGCCGGCAGGGTACCGCGCAGGATCGCCTCGGCGATGCGTGTCTCCTCGCTGATCGAGGCGTAGGCGTGCAACGCGCGGCGCATGCTCTCCAAGGTCCCGCCAAGGATCCCGATCTCGACGATGTCGGTGTCGACCCGCGCCGGCCGCTCGAAGTCGAGCCGCTGCATGCGCCGGCTGTGCTCGACCAGCTCGTCGATCGGCTGGCTGAAGCGGCCGGCCAGCGCCCGGGCGCGCAGGAAGGCCAGGGCCAGCGCCAGCGCGGTGACCGCAGCCAGGGCGAGGCCGAGGTTCGGCAGGCGGCGCAGCAGGTCCTGCTCCGGGACCACCGCCACCACCCAGTCCGGCTGCGCCGACCGCTCGAACCCGCTGGCGTCGACGCGCCGGGCCATGCCCCACCAAGCGATGCCATCACTCGTGAAGCGCACCGGCTCGCTCGGCAGGGTGCGGCGGTCCGTGACCGACCCGGCGACGAACGCCGCGACCGGGCCGCCCAGCCGTTCAGGCGGCGCCAGGATCAGCCGCTCGGCCGCGGCGAGGTCGTGCGCCGCGCCGGAGATCGGCACGCCGGTCAGGATCAATTCGCCCGGCGCGCTCGGATCACCGGTCAGCGTGGCGACGCGGCCGCCCTCGAGGACGCGCAGCTCGGCGAGCCGCTCGGTGACCCCGGTCAGCGAGCGCTCGAAAGCGAACACGAACCGGTCGTCGAGCGGCGTCGCGCCGGCCATGGTCAGCGCCTGGCCGGGGACTCGGGTGGCAGGCGACAGCGCGGCCCGGCCCACGGTCGTCCGGTCGGCCAGCGGCGCCGATGCGCCGACGGCCTCGATCCGCACCAGGGCAGCCTCGAACCATGGCAGCGTGCGGACGTCGAACTCGAGCGGCCGCCAGGTCTCCTTGGGGATCGGATCGTCGTCGGTCCAGGTGCGGAGCAAGGCCCGGTCGCCCCAGGCGACCGGCCGAACCGTCCAGCTCAGCCAGGTCGCGTCGTCGCGGCTGAGCATGTAGAAGTCACCCGAGCCCTGCGCGAGGTAGACCGAGGACGCTTCGTAGAAGGCGAGCAGCATCGGGGCGAAGATCCGGTCGAACTCGTAGGTGTCCCAGGCGCCGCTCCAGGTGCGCGCGGCCCAGAAATCGACCAAGGTGAAGATGCTCGCCACCGAGCGGTAGAAGGTCGAGGTCTCAGCGGCGACCGTGTCGACCACCTGGGCCATCATTGCCTGGGAGGCGCGTTGCGCGGAGAGCCGCACCGCGGCGTAGGTGGCACCGGCGGTGACCAGCGCGAACAGTAGCACCGTGACGAGAAGGTTCACGGCGAGGCTGCGGCGGAACGAGCGCGGCCGCGCCCACCTCATTGTCGCACACCGCTGCTAGCCCAGCCCGGTGATCCGCTCGGCTGGAGCGAGGGATGCGCGTGGGCTTGCTGGCACGGCGCCGGAACGGCGCGGAGGCGGACGACGCGGCCTCGGCCGCCGGTGACGACTGGGACGAGCGCAGCGAGTTCGGCGGCATTTATCGGCACGCCGCGCAGCAGACCCTGGCCACCCGCAACCCGGTGATCGTCATCCCCGGGATCATGGGCAGCCGGCTCGTCGTGAAGACCGAGCGCCGCTCGATCTGGGGCGACTTCGCGAACGACCACGTCCGGCCGACGGTGGCCGGCGACGCCGGCTTGATCGCCCTGCCGATGGCCGCGGGCGTGCCGCTCGACCGGCTCGTCGGCGAAGGCTACGCGGATGGCTCGCTGGCCGAGTTCCGCACCAAGTTCGCCGGCATCCCGCTGCGCCGCCGGGTCTATGGCAACGTGCTCGCGGCGATGGGTGTGCAAGGCTATGTCGAGCCGGGCGACGGCGCCGCGACCGAGGCGGTCGGCGATGCCGCAGCCTACGAGTTCGACTACGACTGGCGCCGCAGCGTCGACGAGAACGCCATTCGCCTGCAGCGCTTCATCAAGCATCTGGCACGCTTCATCCGCAGCCATCGCCGCCACCGCGAGCCGCTGCGCTTCGACATCGTCGCGCACTCGATGGGCGGCCTCTTGCTCCGGTATTATCTGATGTACGGGGGTCAGCTCCTGCCCTATGACGGCTCGCCGCCACGTGCCACCTGGGAAGGTGCAGCGCAGGTCGAGAACGCGATCCTGGTCGGCACGCCCAGTGGCGGCTCGATCGAGGCGCTGCAGCGCCTGCTCACCGGGCTCGGCGGCAACGTCGTGCTGCCGAACTACGACCCGGCGATCCTCGGAACGATGCCGTCGCTCTACCAGCTCCTGCCGCGCCTCCGGCATCGGCCGCTGGAGGTCGAGGGCCAGGCGGCGCCGCCCGATCCGCTCGACCCGGCGCTCTGGGAGGCGCAGGGCTGGGGGCTCGCCGACGCGGGGCGCGACGGCACGCTCGTCCACCTCCTGCCCGGCATCGCCAGCGCCGGCGAGCGGCGGCGGGTGGCGCTCGATCACCTGCGCAAATGCCTCACGAGCGCACGCGCCTTCCAGGCGGCGCTGGACACCGTGCCACCCGGGCGGCCACCGCATCTGCGCCTCTACCTGTTCGCCGGCGACACCTTGCCGACCCCGGCCGCGGTCGGCGTCACGGGCCGCGGCGCCGTCCGCGTCATCCGCCGCGGCGCCGGCGACCGCGTCGTGCTGCGCAGCAGCGCCCTGCTCGACGAACGCGCCGGCGGGCCCTGGGCGCCGCGGGTCTGCTCGCCGCTCGTCTGGGACGGGGTCACCTTCGTGCCGGGCACCCATCTCGGCATCACCCACCACCCCGTCACCGTCGACAACATCCTGTATTTGTTGCTCGAGCGCCCGCTGGACTGAGCCCGACCGCGGCACGGTGCGCCGCGCCGCGGCTAGTCGACAATGTGGTAACCGCCGTCGATGTAGAGGGTCTGCCCGGTGATCAGGCGGGCCGCGTCGGTGGCGAGGTAGGCAGTGGCGAGGCCGACGTCGTCGATCGAGACGAGGCTTCGCGCCGGCGCCTTCTCCTGCGCCTTGTGCAGCAGCTCGTCGAACTCGGCGATGCCGGATGCGGCGCGGGTCTGCAGCGGCCCGGGCGAGATGGCGTGGACCCGGATCCCCTTCGGCCCGAGCTCGGCCGCGAGGTAGCGCGTGGCGCACTCCAGCGCCGCCTTGACCGGTCCCATCATGTTGTAGTGCTCGACGACCATCTGCGAGCCGTAATAGGTCATGCAGAACAGCGCACCGCCGCGATCCATCAGCGGCTCGGCGAGCTTCGCCATGCGGATGAACGACCAGCAGGAGATGTCCATGGCGGTGAGGAAGCCCGCCTTGGAGCAATCCACGACCCGACCGTGCAGGTCGTCGCGCGGCGCGAAGGCGATCGAGTGGAGGAGGAAGTCGAGGCGGCCCCAGGTTTTGGTAATCTCGGCGAAGACCGCCTCCAGCTCGCCGTCGTTGCGCAGGTCCATGGGCAAGAGCAGCGGCGCGTCGAGCTGCGCCGCTAAAGGCGCCACGAACGGCTTGGCCTTCTCGTTGAGGTAGGTGACCGCGAGATCGGCGCCGAGAAACCGGAACGCCTTGGCACAGCCCCAGGCGATCGACTGCTCGTTGGCGATCCCGGTGACGAGGCCCTTGCGGCCCTCGAGACTGACGATGGCACGGTCGATCATCGGCTGGGTCCTCAGCGTGGTGCGCTCGATCGCTGCAGCACGGCCAGGGTATGCCGCGCGATCATCAGCTCCTCGTTGGTCGGCACGACGTAGGCCGGACGCGCGCTGGCCGAGGTGGTGAGCAGCGGGCCGTGGCGATCGTTGGCCGCGCGGTCGAGCGCGAAGCCGAGCCAGCCCAGCCCGTCGAGCACGCGGCCGCGGATCGTCGCGCTGTGCTCGCCGATGCCGGCGGTGAAGACGAGCCCGTCGATGCCGCCCATGGCGGCGGCCAGAGCGCCCACCTCGCGGATGACGCGGTAGACGAAGTAGTCGATGGCGAGCTTGGCGCCCGGGGCGTCGCTGGCCTCGAGGTCGCGCATGTCGTTGCTGATCCCGGAGAGGCCCTTGAGCCCGCCCTCGTGGTACAGGAACCGCTCGACCGCCTTCGCGTCGAAGCCCTTGGCCTGCAGCAGGTAGAGAACCACGCCCGGGTCGAGCTGGCCGGTGCGGGTACCCATCGGCAGCCCGTCGACGGCGGTGAAGCCCATCGTGCTGTCGATGCTCCGCCCGGCGTGGATGGCGCACATCGAGGCGCCGCTGCCGAGATGGCAGACGACCACCCGGCCCGCGGCCAGCGCAGGATCGACCTGCTGCAGGCGGTCCGCGACGTACTCGTAGGACAGGCCATGGAAGCCGTAGCGCCGCACGCCCTCGCGGTGGAAGGCGTCGGGGATGGCGAAGCGGTCGGCGACCTCGGGATGGCCGCGGTGGAAGGCGGTGTCGAAGCAGGCGACCTGGGCGATGTCGGGATAGCGCGCGCGGATCGCCCGGATCGGCGCCAGGTTGTTCGGCTGGTGCAGGGGTGCCAGCGGAACGAAGGTCTCGAGCTCGGCGAGCACGGCGTCGTCGATCAGCACCGGCGCGCCGTAGGCCGGGCCGCCATGCACGACCCGGTGACCGATCGCCAGCGGCCGCATTCCGCCGAGCTGCTCCGTCAGCCAGCCCTCGAGCTCCTCGAGCGCCGCGGCGACGTCGGCGATCTCGCCCGGCGCGTAGGCGTCGTCGGCGAGCACGCGGCCGGCCGCGTCCTTGGCCGCCAGATGCGGGCGGGTGCCGATCCCCTCGAGCTGGCCCTTCAGCTCGAGATCGAGGCGGCCGCCGGCGCCGACCTCGAAGAGCTGGAACTTGATGCTCGACGAGCCCGCGTTGGCGACGAGGATGGTGTCCGGCACCGGCGCTACTCCGCGGCCACGGCCGCGGTGGGCGGGCGCTGCGCGTGGGCGTAGAGCGCGGCCACCGCACAGGACGCCAGCCGCGTGCGGACGGAATCCGCGCGGCTCGTCAGGATGATCGGCACCTTGGCCCCGAGCACGATCCCGGCGGCATCCGCGTTGGCCAGGAAGGACAGGTTCTTGGCCAGCATGTTGCCGGCCTCGAGGTCCGGCACGACGAGGATGTTGGCCCGCCCGGCGACCGGCGAGGTGATGCCCTTGATCTGCGCCGCCACCGCGTTGATGGCGTTGTCGAAGGCGAACGGGCCGTCGACGAGGCCACCGGTGATCTGCCCGCGGTCGGCCATCTTGGCCAGCGCCGCCGCCTCCAGGGTCGAGGCCATCTTCGGGTTGACCGTCTCGACCGCGGAGAGGATCGCCACCCGCGGCTCCTGGATGCCCAGACCGCGCGCCAGGTCGATGGCGTTCTGGACGATATGGACCTTGGTCTCGAGGTCGGGGGCGATGTTGACCGCGGCGTCGGTGATGAACAGCGGTTCGGGATAGGTCGGGACGACCATGATGAAGACATGGGTGATCCGCCGACCGGTGCGCAGCCCGGTGTCCTTGGCGACGACGGCGCCCAGCAGCTCGTCGGTGTGCAGGCTGCCCTTCATGAGCAGCTCGGCGTGGCCGGCGCGGACCTCGGCCACCGCCCGCGCCGCCGCGGCGTGCGCGTCCGGCGCATCGAGCACCGGGTAGGGCGCGACGTCGACGCCGTGCTCCGCCGCGGCGCGCCGGATCAGCGCCGCCGGGCCGACCAGCGTCGGCGCGATCACCCCGGCCTCGGCGGCCTCGACGGCACCGCGCAGCGAGCTCTCGTCGCAGGGATAGGCGACCATGCAGGGGATCGCCGGGATCCGCGCCGCCCGGCGCATCAGCTCCTCGTAGACGTCGTGGGTCTGGACGGCGAAGGTCGGGCGGTTGAGCTGCGGAATCGCCTCCTTGCGCACCGGCGCCCGCACCGCGGCCACGCCGCGCAGCACCTCCTCACCATCCTGCTTGGTGCAGAGACAGGCGAGGCGGACGACCGCGCCGTCGGGGTCCTTGCCGGTCACGGTGACAGTCGCGGTGACCGTGTCGCCGAGGAACACCGGCGCCAGGAACTCCAGATCCTGGGAGAGATAGACCGTGCCAGCCCCGGGGAGCTGGTTGCCGAGCAGGTTGGAGAGCAGCGACGCGGTCCACATGCCGTGCGCCACCGGGGCGCGCAGGCCGTGGCTGGCGGCATAGGCGGCGTCGAGATGGGTCGGGTTGAAGTCGCCGGAGACGGCGGCGAAGCCCTCGAGCTCCAGCTTCGTGAGGGTGTGCGTCAGCGAGGCGGAATCGCCGACGGCGATCTCGTCGAAGGTCCGGTTCTCCAGCAGCGGCTGCGTCGGCATCATCCGTCTCCGTCAGCTCGCGAGCCGCATCTCGGGGACCGCATCCGGTACGATCAGACTCGCCTCGGTCTGTGCCAGGATGGCGTCGACCGTGACGCCCGGGGCGCGCTCGCGCAGCAAAAGACCGTCCGCGGTCGGCTCGACCACCGCGAGCTCGGTCACGATCAGGCTCACGGGGCGCTGCGAGGTCAGCGGCAGGCTGCACTCGTTGACCAGCTTGGCCGCACCCTTGGCGGTGTGGGTCATCGCGACGACGACCCGCTTGGCGCCGGTCACGAGGTCCATCGCCCCGCCCATCCCGGGCACCATCTTGCCCGGGATCATCCAGTTGGCGAGGCGACCCTTGGCGTCGACCTGCAGCCCGCCGAGCACGGTCATGTCGAGATGGCCGCCGCGGATCAGGCCGAACGACATCGCGCTGTCGAAGCTCGCGGCGCCCGGGAGCGCCGTGATCGGCTGCCCACCGGCATCGGTGAGGTGCCGATCGGTCATCCCCTCGGGCGGCCGCGCGCCCATCCCGATGATACCGTTCTCGGACTGGAAGTAGACCATCATGCCCTGCGGCACGTGGTTGGCGACCTCGGTCGGCATGCCGATGCCGAGATTGACCAGCATGCCGTCGCGAAGCTCCTGCGCGATCCGCTTCACGATGATCGTCTTGGCGTCCATCTCAGGGGGTCCCCACCAGGTAGTCGACCAGTACCCCGGGCGTGTCGACGTCGTCGGGCGTGATCATCCCGACCGGGACGATGGTCTCCGCCTCGGCGATCACGGTGCGCGCCGCCATCGCCATCAGCGGGTTGAAGTTGTAGGCGGTCAACGTGTAACTGAGGTTCGCGTGGTAATCGGCTTCCTTGGCCAGAATCAGAGCGAAGTCGGCAGCGAGCGGACGCTCGACGAGAAAGGTGCGGCCGTCCAGCTCGAGGGTCGGCTTGCCCTCGGCGGCGATCGTGCCGAGCCCGGTCGGGGTGAGCACGCCGCCCAGGCCGAAGCCGGCGGCGCGGACCCGCTCGGCCAAGGTGCCCTGGGGCACCAGCTCGACCTCCAGCTCGCCGGCGATCATCTGGCGCTGCGTCTCGGGGTTGGTGCCGATGTGCGAGACGATCACCTTGCGGCAGCGCCGCTCGACGATCAGCTTGCCGATGCCGACGCCCGGCCGGGCGGTGTCGTTGCCGATCACGCAGAGGTCGCGGCGCCCGGCCTCCAGCAGCGCGTCCACCAGCCGCTCGGGCGTGCCAACGGCCATGAAGCCACCGATCATGACGGTGGCGCCGTCGGGAATCTGAGCCACCGCCTCGGCCGGCTGGCAGGCGAGTTTCATGCGTTCACTCCCTTCCGGGCGGGAGCCGCTCCGCCGCGACCACCTGCCCCTGCGCCGTTCATCCCCGCCGCGAGTGACACTCTCGCGACGGCGGTCGGTCGGATCTGCGACGGACGTGGCTAGCCCGCGGCGGCCTTGGCGCGCGAGGCCAGCTTGACGCCGCCGCGCCGCGTCGCGGATGGGACGTCCGCGACCGGCGCCTCGTCGATCGAGCGCGGCCGGATCGTCGCGTAGACCTCCGCGACCCGGTCCAGCCGGCGCTGTGACTCCTCGGGCAGTTCGCCCGGCGCGGTGACCACAGCGCGGAGCAGCTCGAGCGCCTCGAGCGGCCGCGCGAGCTGCCCGTCGAGGAGTGCGGGGAGGGTCGCGACCGCGCGCTCGTGGTCGAGCATGACGAGCATGAACTGCTCGCGCAGCATGGCCTTGAACTGGGCCAGTGTCAGGTCGCGAGCATGCTCCTCGCGGATCCTCCGTAGCATCAGGAAGCTGCGCTCGTCGGCGGCGAGCGTCGGTGCCCGGACATAGACGATGGCGCGGATGAACGCCTCGCGCGGCCCGCCCTCGGAGAACTTCTCGCGCAGCTCGGCGGCCTGGCGGGCGACGAACGCGATCTCCTCCGGGTCGCGCCCCGGGCGGCGGCGCGGCGGCGAGTCGTCGTGGCGCAGCCCCAGGACCGCCTGGACGAAGGGCGAGCCGTAGAAGGCGTGGAACGACATCTCGACCGTCCGGTC
>CALKJU010000021.1 GCA_937995535.1 uncultured Alphaproteobacteria bacterium | reverse complement strand
CGGCCTGACGGCCGCCTACACCGCCACCCGGCTGCGCGCGCCCGCCGGCAGGTCGACGCTGACCTCCAGCACCGCCATGTCGTCGCCCTTCTCCATGGCGATACGGACCCGGCGCGGGTCGATCTCCACATATTTGCGGATCACCTCGATCAGCTCCTTCTGCAGGAGCGGGAGGAACTCCGGGCCGCCGCTGTGGCGCTCGTGCGCGATGATCAGCGAGAGCCGCTGCTTGGCGGTGTCGGCGGTGCTGACCTTGGGCCGGTTCAGGCGGAAGAAGTCGAGGAACCTCACGCCGTCTTCCCCCAGCCGAGCCAGTAGAGCAGGCCTTTCTTCGGCGGTGCGACGAAGCGCAGCTCGAGCTGCGTGCCGAGCAGGCGGTCGACCGCGTCGAGATAGGCCTTGGCGGCGCGCGACTTGTCGTCGAGCACCACGGGCATGCCGACATTGCTCGCGGCCAGCACCGCGTCGTCCTGCGGGATCACCCCGAGCACCGGGATGGCGAGGATCTCCAGCACGTCCTCGAGCTTGAGCATCTCGCCCTTGCCGACCCGCTCGACGTCGTAGCGGGTCAGCAGGAGGTGCTGCTTGACCGGCTCGCCGCCGGTCTCGGCGCGCTTCGACTTGCTGTTGACGATGCCGATGATGCGATCGCTGTCGCGGACCGAGGACACTTCCGGGTTGGTGACGACGATCGCCTCGTCGGCGAAGTAGAGCGCCATGGTGGCGCCCCGCTCGATCCCGGCCGGGCTGTCGCACACGACGTAGTCGAACTCGGCGCGCAGCTCGTCGATGACCTTGGCCACCCCCTCGACCGACAGCGCGTCCTTGTCCTTCGTCTGCGACGCCGGAAGGATGAACAGGTTCTCGACCCGCTTGTCCTTGATCAGCGCTTGGTTGAGGCGGATGCCGTCGTGGATGACGTTGACGAAGTCGAACACGACCCGGCGCTCGCAGCCCATGATCAGGTCGAGGTTGCGCAGGCCGATGTCGAAGTCGACGACGACGGTCTTCTTGCCGCGCAGGGCCAGGCCGGTGGCGATCGCCGCCGCGCTCGTGGTCTTGCCGACTCCTCCTTTGCCCGACGTGACGACGATGACGGTGGACAACGAGACCTCCTGGGCTGGGGACGCGGCTCAGGTGACCGGGGTGACGAACAGACGCTCATGCGCGCAGCTGACCCGGACGCGCCGCCCGAGCAGCGCCGGATCGAGCTCCTCGGCGACCATGTAGACGCCGGCGATCGACAGCAGCTCGGCGTGGAGCTGGTCGCAGAAGATCATCGCCCGGTCGTCGCCGTCGACGCCGGCGAAGGCGCGCCCGCGGAGCGCACCGTAGACATGGACATGCCCGGCGGCGGCGACCTCGGCACCGTTGCTCACCGGCGCCAGCACGGTGAGGTCGCCCTCGGCGAGGTAGATCTGCTGCCCGCTGCGGACCGGCTCGACCACCACCTGGCCCGAGCCCCGCGCCGGCCGCGGCGGGCCTGCCGCGGCGCCCGCCGGCGGCTGCTGCGGCGCACGCTGCGGCGCCGTCGCACCCGGCGGCAGCACCGCGAGACCGGCCTCGAGGGCCGCGGCGGCCCACGCCTCGCCACCGTTCTGTACGCCCACGACGATCAGCCGCTGCTCACGCAACCGGGCGACGAGCGCGGCGAGGTCGAGCGGCGGCCGCTCGGCCAGCGGGCCGACGTCGAGGACGAACGGGGCGTGACGGAAGAAGTCCGGGCTGTGCGCGATCTTGTCGACCAGGAGCGTGAAGAAGTCGGGGTCCTCGGGGCGGAGCAGGCGAAGCGACAGCAGGGTCTGGAGGGAGCCGCGGATCTGGAAGGGTAAGCCACGCGCCGCGGGTGGCGCCGTCGCACTGGCCACGTCCGACATCGTCTCTCCAGGAAGGCCGCGACCGGGCCTGTGGCCGGCCGTCGGCGCCAGCGGTTTCTAGCCCATCTGACGCGACTGGCAAGCCTCGCCCGGCGCTCGCGCGCCGGTTGAGGCCCAGGCACCGAGCGCCGCCAGCGCGCGCCGCGCCAGGGCTGGGTTGCGTTCGGCCTTGGCCCGCATCGGCACCGGCAGCGGCGGGAACAGCCCGAAGTTGACGTTCATCGGCTGGAATGTCTCGGCCGCGGCTCCGCCGGTGATGTGGCCGAGCAGCGCTCCCAAGGCGGTCTCGGGCGGCGGCGACGCGAGCTCGCCCCCACGCGCCTCAGCGACGGCGAAGCGGCCGGCCAGCAGCCCGATCGCGGCGCTCTCGACATAGCCTTCGACGCCCGTGATCTGCCCGGCCATACGGATGTGCGGCGCGGCCTTGAGCCGGAGCTGCCGGTCGAGCAGGCGCGGGCTGCGGATGAAGGTGTTGCGGTGCAGACCGCCGAGCCTCGCGAACTCGGCCCGCTCCAGCCCCGGAATCAGGCGCAGCACGCGCTTCTGTTCGCCATGGGTGAGCTTGGTCTGGAAGCCGACCATGTTGAACAGCGTGCCCAGCGCGTTGTCCTGGCGGAGCTGAACCACGGCGTAGGGCCGTCGCCCGGTGCGCGGATCAACGAGGCCCACGGGCTTCATCGGCCCGTAACGCAGCGTGTCGCGGCCGCGCGCCGCCATCACCTCGATCGGCAGGCAGCCCTCGAAATAGGGCGTGCTGCGCTCCCACTCCTTGAACTCGGTCTTCTCGGCGCCCAGCAGCGCGTCGATGAACGCCTCGTACCGGTCGCGGTCGAGCGGGCAGTTGAGATAATCCGCACCCGTCCCGGCCGGCCCGGGCTTGTCGTAGCGCGACTGGAACCAGGCAACGTCCATGTCGACCGTGTCGCGATAGACGATCGGCGCGATCGCGTCGAAGAAGGCCAGCTCGTCGCTCCCGGTCCGCGCGCGGATCGCCTCGGCGAGCGCGGGCGAGGTGAGGGGGCCGGTGGCGACGATCACCGAGCCCCAGTCCGCCGGCGGCAGCTCGGTGACCTCCTCGCGGCACAGGGTGACGTCCGGGAGCGACGACAAACGCTCCGTGATCTCTGCAGCAAATCCCTCGCGATCGACGGCCAAGGCGCCGCCGGCCGGGAGCTTGTGTCGGTCGGCCGCCGCCATCACCAACGAGTCCAGGCGGCGCATCTCCTCGTGGAGCAGACCGACCGCATTGTGCAGCGCATCGTCGGAGCGGAACGAGTTCGAGCAGACCAGCTCGGCGAGGCGGTCGGTGCGGTGCGCCTCGGTCGCGCGGACGGGCCGCATCTCATGGAGCACGACCGGCAGACCGGCGCGGGCGATCTGCCACGCCGCTTCCGAGCCGGCGAGCCCACCGCCGACGACGTGGATGGGTCGAACTGCGCGCATCATGCTGGATATGGCCCGGAGGCTCACAACCGCCAGAAATACCATGCCGTCAGCAGGCTGCCGATGGTGACGACGACGGCGCGCAGCACAGGCGCGGGGATGTGGCGGGCGATCCGCGCGCCGAGGAAGCCGCCGGCGACCGCGCCGGCGAGCATGACGAACGTTGCCGGCCACGCGACCATGCCGCTCGCCACGAACACCAGAACGGCCACGCCGTTGATCGTCGCGGCGAGCAGGTTCTTGGTGGCGTTGGCGAGATGCAGCGGGGCCACGCCGGCCAGCGTCAGCCCGGCCATCATCATGATGCCGATGCCGGCCCCGAAATAGCCACCGTAGATCGCGCAGAAACCGATCAGGCCGAGGATCGCCGGGTGGCGCGGGCGTGGCGGCCCGCCTGCCGCCGGCCGGCGCGCGCGGAGCCAACGCAGCAGCGGCCCGCTGCCGGCGAACGTCGCGGTCGCCAGGAGGAGCAGGAAGGGGATCGCGACGCGGAACGCCTCGTTGGAGGTGACCAGGAGGAGGAGGGCGCCGGCGAGGCCGCCGACGAGGCCGATCGCCACGAATGGCGCCGCCTTGCCGCGCTCGGCCCACA
Source organism: uncultured Alphaproteobacteria bacterium (assembly GCA_937995535.1). Classification (GTDB taxonomy): domain Bacteria; phylum Pseudomonadota; class Alphaproteobacteria; order Geminicoccales; family Geminicoccaceae; genus CALKJU01. The sequence continues at coordinate 33,819 of CALKJU010000021.1, read as the reverse complement.
ACGCCTTCCGGTCGGTGAGCGCCGCGGCGCAGCTCGCCGGCCACAGCGCCACCGTGTTCGAGGCATTGGCCACGACCGCGGGCAGGCCGACGGCGAGCATCGCCGGGAAGGTGAAGAACGTGGCGCCGCCGGCCATGGCGTTGACGGCCCCGCCGGTGAGGCCGGCGCCAGCCAGCAGGGCCGTCTCGAGCGGCGTCAACCGAGCCCGCCGGGTGGCCAGTGATCGGCCGTGCGGACCGCCTCGCCAGCGCCCGGCCAGGGCGGCATGGTGACGATGACGATCTCGAGCGGCTCGGCGCCGGTACAGCGGAACTGGAAGGCGGTGCCGAGCGGGATCGAGACGGCGACGCCACGCCTCAGCGGGGTCACCTCCTCCTGCCCGCCGCGGCGGCGCCACAGCTCGCCCTCGCCGGCCACCACGAACCACAGCTCCTCCACGGTCCGGTGGCTCGCCGCGCGGGAGCAGGTGCCGGGCAGGAGCCGGGCATGGACCATGCTGCCCGCCCCGACCTGCGGCAGTAGCCGGATCTCCGAGCCGTCCGGGGCCAGGGTATCGGGCGTCTCGGGCAGGCGGCGGGTGGCGAAGGTGCTGGGCATCGGGCGTCGGCGGCAGCGGGCCCGCTGCCGCCTACACGGTCGAGCCGCCGCCGCAAAGCCCCGCGTGACGGGTGCGGCGGATCAGCTCGGCAGGGCCAGCGCCTCCGCCATCACCTCGACCTCGGTGGCCATCAGCCGGCGGCGCAGCGACAGGCAAGCCTGGAGCGCCGGGCGATCGGGGCCGCAGCTCGCAGCAAGGCCGCCGATGCAGGCGAGACAGCGCCGTCGCGCCGCGAGAAGCTCGCGGCCGACCACCTCGCGCTCACGCTCGTCCAGCAGATCGATGAAGGCGAGCTTGAGGTTCTCGGCGCAGAAGCGGAGCTCGTGGGAGCGGGCATGCAGGGGGCGCAGCAGCAGCGAGCGCAGGGCCGACCGGCCAGCCCTGGTGATCGTGACGTACCGCCCGTCGAGGCGCAGGCAACCGCGCACGAGCAGCGCCGCGATCCGCCCCTCGACGACCTCGGTCGTGGGCGTCAGCCACGGCGCGCAAAACGTTCGTACCCGGAGCGCCACGCGATCGAGATCGAGTGGCTCGTCATGGCCGCCGCCGAGCAGGGCGAGGTCGAGCAGATCGTTGGTCTCGAACGGGTCATCGTCGCTCATGACAGGTCCCAGGGCAGGTTGCGCTCGCCGAACCGCTAGCGGACGCAGGCGAGCACGCAACGCGAACCCGCCACCCGGCCGAGCAAGAACAACTCGAAAGCGGTCAGGTGCCGACGGCGCGCAAACTGTCGTCCGGGGCGACGATGCGCCAGCGCGGGAGGCCGAGCGACCGGGCGAGCGCACGCAATCGCAGCTTGAGCGAGTCGCCCTCTGGGGCCAGGACCGACTCGGACAGCTCCAGGCGGATCTCACCGGACATCCCGCGCAGCGTCGAGCCCTGCAGCATCGCCGGCGCGCCGCCACACAGCCGATAGCCGAGCTGCAACGCGCGTCCGAGGCTCTCCGCCCGCTGGCGCTCGCTCTCGGGCAGCATCGCCAGCAGGGGCCGCACGGGCGGATCGTCCGGCGTGCCCTCGTAGCGAATGAAGACCGCGTAGGCGATCGCCACCCGGTCGGCGTGACGAACCCCCAGAAATGGGTAATGCGCCAGCATGAAGAACGCGTCGCGGGCACGGCTGTCGCGGGTTTCGAGCCAGCCGACATCGGAGACGGCGCACGCCGCCTCCCGCAGCCGCGCCTGCTCGATCGTCTCGGTGCGGAACAGGGACGCGGTCCACGAGGCCATCGCGGGGCCGATGCCCGGTGCCCGACTGCGTGTGCGGCCGAGCTCGTGCGCGCCGACGATCAGTGGATCCTTGACCAGTTCGTCGGCCGGCAAGGCGGCGAACAGCACGCCCTCGCGCAGGCCGACCGCGGAGAACACGACGCGCGCCGGATCGAGCCGCGCGATCACGCGATCGAGCAGCAGCGCCGCCGCCGGCAGCGTGTCCGCGCGCCGCCGCGGCAGCCCCGGCAGCTCGAGAATCCCGGCGCGGTCGAGGCCGCCGACCATGCGTGCCAGCGCCTGCGCCGTGTCGGGCGTCACGGTGTAGCCGTTCACGACCGGCAGTGGTGCGCGCGAAATGGCGAGGTGGATCCGGGCGAGCGCCCGCCAGCCGCCGCCGACGACGTAGAACTCGCGGCCGCGCGCGGCGCCGTCGAGCCACGGGATCTCGTCCAGCGCGGCATCGACCCGACGCCGCGCGGCGCTCGCGTCCCCGGCCGCGGCGCGGGCGAGCCGCAGCGTGCCGAGCGGCAGGCTGACCCGGCGGGCCGCTCCGGCAGTGCTGCCGACCTCGCTCAGCTCGAGGCTGCCGCCGCCCAGGTCGGCGACGACGCCGTCGGCCTGCCAGAAGCTGCAGGCGACGCCGAGCGCGGCGAGGCGCGCCTCCTCGTCGCCGCTGAGCACGCTGATCGGGCGCCCGAGCAACGCCTCGGCTCGGGCGAGGAACTCGGCCCCGTCGCGAGCCCGCCGCACCGCCTCGGTGGCGACGACCGTGAGCTGCACGGCGCCCATCGCCTCGGCGAGGCGGCCGAAGCGGTTGAGGATGTGCAGCGCGCAGGTGGCCGCCTCCGGATCGAGCCGGCCGCCGTCCTCGAGCCCCTTGCCCAGCGCGCAGAGCGACTTCTCGTTGAAGCGTGGGATCGGCGCCCGGCACAGACGGTCGTACACGACGAGGCGGATCGAGTTCGACCCGACGTCGATGACCGCCACATGCGCGCTGGCTGGCGTCACGGGTCGGCAGAGTCCGCCGGCGCCTCGCTCAGCAGCAGGCGCGCTGCACCCTTCTTCTTCAAGGCACTGCCGCGGCCGGAAAGGCTGGGATTGGTCATGAAGTAAGTGTGGGCGGAGAAGGCACCGCGCTCATGCGGCAGGCGCCGATAGCTGCCATCGGCCTGAAGGATCCAGCTCGACGCCACATCCTTCAAATTGGCGATCATGATCTGCGACATGACCTGCTGATGGACGGTCTCGTTCTCGATCGGCACCAGGGTCTCGACGCGCCGGCTGAGGTTGCGCTGCATCCAGTCGGCCGAGGAGATGAAGACCTTGGCGCGGCGCGAGGGCAGCCCGTGCCCGGCCCCGAAACAGACGATCCGCGAGTGCTCGAGGAACCGGCCGACGATGCTCTTGACCCTGATGCTCTCCGACAGGCCCGGGATCCCCGGGCGCAGGCAGCAGATGCCGCGGACGACCAGGTCGATCCTCACCCCGGCCTGCGAGGCGCGATAGAGCAGTTCGATGATCTGCTCGTCGACCAGGGCGTTGAGCTTGGCCCAGATGGCCGCCTTGCGGCCGGCCCGGGCGTGCTCGATCTCGGCTTCGATCAGCTCGACGAGCTTCGGCCGGAGCGTGTGCGGGGCCAGCGCCAGCTTCTCCAGCCCCGACGGCTTGGCGTAGCCGGTCATGTAGTTGAACGCCTTGGCGGCGTCGCGGGCGAGCGCCGGATCGCAGGTGAAGAAGCTGAGGTCGGTATAGATCCGTGCGGTGATCGGGTGATAGTTGCCGGTGCCGAAATGCACATAGCAGCGCAGCCCCTGGCTCTCGCGCCGCACGACCATCGACACCTTGGCGTGGGTCTTGAGCGCGATGAAACCGTAGACGACCTGCACCCCGGCGCGCTCCAGGTTGCGCGCCCAGCGGATGTTCTTCTCCTCGTCGAAGCGCGCCTTCAGCTCGACCAGCGCGGTCACCGACTTGCCGGCCTCGGCGGCCTCGATCAGCGCCGCCACGATCGGCGAGTCCTCGCTGGTCCGATAGAGGGTCTGCTTGATCGCCACGACCGCCGGGTCGCGGGCCGCCTGGATCAGGAACTGGACGACGACGTCGAAGCTCTCGTAGGGATGATGGACGATGAAGTCCTTGTGCCGGATGGCGGCGAAGCAGTCGCCGCCGAAGTCCTGGATCCGTTCGGGAAAGCGCGGTGTGTAGGGCGGGAAGAGGAGGTCCGGACGCTCCTTGGTGATGACCTGCGCCGCATCGGCGAGGCCGAGGATGCCGTCGATCTCGATCACGTCCTGTCGCGACACGCCCAGATTGTCGCCGAGGAACTGCCGCAGTTCCTCGGGCATGCTGGCGTCGGTCTTGAGGCGGATCACGCTGCCGCGGCGCCGTCGCTTGACCAGCGTCTCGAACAGCCGGACGAGGTCCTCGGCCTCCTCCTCGATCTCGATGTCGCTGTCGCGGAGCACCCGGAAATAGCCGAAGCCGCGCGGCTCGAAGCCCGGAAAGAGGATGTCGAGATGCCGCAGGATCACCTGCTCCATGCGCACGAAGCGCTGGGTCTTGCCGGGGATGCGGATGAACCGGTCGAGCTTGGGCGGCAGGAGCACGATGCCGACCAGGGGCTCCGCGTCGGGCCGGTCGAGCTCGACGGCCACACTCATCCCGGTGTTGGGGATGAACGGAAAGGGATGCGCCGGATCGATCGCGATCGGGGTCAGGACGGCGAGCGCCTCGTCCATGAAGTAATGGCGCAGCCAGTCGAGCTCGTCCTGTTCCAGCTCGTCGACCTGGAGCAGTTCCACCCCGCGCTCGCGCAACAGCGGGATCAGCTCGTGCCAGCAGCGCATCTGGTCGCGCATCAGCGCGAACGCGCGCTGGTTGATCGCCTGGAGCTGCTGCGCCGGGGTCATCCCGTCGATGCTCAGGGTGGTCACCCCGGCCATCGCCAGGGCGCGCAGCCCGGCGACGCGGACCATGTAGAACTCGTCCAGGTTGCTCGCCGAGATACTGAGGAAACGCAGGCGCTCGAGCAGCGGATGGCTCGAGTTCCACGCCTCCTCGAGCACCCGCTCGTTGAAGGCGAGCCATGACAGCTCACGATTGATGAAGTGCTCCGGCCGGGCCTCGAACCCAGGCCGCTCCTCCGCACCCGATGCGGTCGCGAGGTCGTTCATGCGCCCTCGCCGCGGCGCGGATCGGGTTGGCGCGGACAGGGGCCCGGATGAAGCGCGGTCATTTGCGCCATGCTACAGATCCGTGCGGTCGCTGTCATGAGGGGGAGGAGCAGGCGATGGACGAGGTGCCGGACGGACTTCGTGAGCTGCTCCTGTTCCGGCACGCCAAGTCGGCCTGGGACGATCCGTCGCTCCCCGACCACGATCGCGGGCTCGCCCCGCGCGGCGTGGAGGCAGCCAAGCGCATGGGCCGCGAGCTCGCGGCGCGGGGTCTCGTCCCCGACCTGGTCCTGTGCTCGACAGCGCTTCGGGCCCGGCGGACCCTCGAGCTGGCGCTGCGCGCATTCGACCCGGCACCGCCAGTTCGCGAGCTGCGCAGCCTCTATCTCGCGCCGCCCAGCCGGCTGCTGGACATCGTTCGGCGGCAGCCGCAATCGGTCCGCCGGCTGATGCTGGTCGGCCATGACCCGGGGATGCACACGCTCGCGACGTCGCTCACCGGCAGCGGCCCGACCGAACAGCTGGCCAGCCTCGCCGCCAAGTTCCCGACCGGTGCCTGCCTGCATCTCGGCTTCGACGCCGGAGCGTGGGACGAGGTCGTGGTCGGCGGCGGCCGGCTCCTCGCCTTCATCCGGCCGCGCGACCTCCAATGAGCCGCAGGTCAGTGGCGGCGCGGCTGGCGGAGCATGGCGTCGCGGTCGATCGTCGTGATCTTGGCCTCGCTGCGCTGCCCGTCGCGCAGCAGGGTGAGGACGACGGTGATGCCGGCATCGCCCAGCGACCAGAGCTGGCGGTAAAGGTCGCTCAGGTCGCCGATCGGGATGCCCGCCACCTCGACGATCAGGTCGCCCTGACGCAGCCCGGCGCGGGCAGCCGGACCGCCCGGAGCGAGGCCGCTGACGGCGACGCCGGCCGGCGTGTCCGCAAGGTAGGCACCGAGCCAGGGCCGGGCCGGCCCGCGCGGCCGGCCGAAGGCCTCGAGGTCGGGTAGCGCCGCCGTCAGGAGGTCGATCGGGACGATCATGTTCCCGGCGACCTGATGTCCGGCGACATTCGCGTCCTGGACGAGCAGCGAGCCGATCCCGACCAGCCGGCCCGCCGCGTCGAGGCAGGCGGCGCCGCCCCAGTGCGGATGCGCCGGAATGGTGAACAGGGCCTCCTCGAGCAGGTACTCCCAGTAGCCGGCGAATTCCCGCTTGGCGATCAGCCGCGTGCTCAGGGCACCGTCCCGGCCTCCGGATGCGGCGACGATCAGCGCGTCGCCGACGCGTAGCGGTCGCGCGGAGCCGAGCCCCAGCGGCGTGGCGTCGAGGCGCCCGAGCGCCTGCACCAGACCGAACCCGGAGGTGAAGTCGTAGGCCACCGGCATCGCCTGGACCGCGCTGCGCCCGTTCGAGAGCCAGATCCGTTCCGCCTCGGTGATCAGGTAGCCGATCGTGGCGACGAGCCCGTCGGCGCGGATCAGCACCGCGTTGCCGACCCGCTCGGCGCCAAGGATGGGCGCGGTGAAGCTGTCCTCCGGAACCTCCGCGCGCAGCGCCAGCACCGCGCTCAGCGCGCGATCGAGATCGAAGGCGATGTCCGCCGCCTTCGGTTGCGCATGCTCCGGAATCCGCCACTCCGCGTGGTCGCTCACGCTCAGCCCTCCCGTTGGCGGATACATCTGTGGATCGTGGGGTCGCGGCGCCGGCCAGACAAGGGATGGCGCGCCTTGCTCACCTCGTGCCGTCGACCGGCAGCAGCAGGCAGGTGGTCAGCCCGTGGGCGACCAGGCGGCCCACGGGATGGTGCAGCTCGCCCTCTGCGGCGGCGGACCAACCACCGTCAAGCGTGCCGTGCATGTTAAAAGTGAAGGGCTGCGGCGTGCCGACGCAGCCGACGCTGGCGGCCGCGACATCGACCAGCCGGAAGGCGAGGACGTCGGGGATAGGCGTGATCGGCAGCCGGCCGTCGCGGATCCGCTCGCGGATCTCGAGCCCGCTCAGCGTGCGGCGTGGCTCGGGTCCGACAAGATCCGTGGCGTAGCGGTAGGTCCGCTCCGCGCTCATCGGGTCGGCTGCCAGCGATAGCAGACCCAATAGGCGAGGCCCACGAAGCCGGCTCCGCCGATGACATTGCCCAGCGTCACCCAGAACAGGTTGTGCGCCGTACCGGCGAGGGTCACGCCCTCGGCGGCGAGCAACAAAGCCAGCGGCAGCAGAAAGAGATTCGCGATGGAGTGCTCGAAGCCGAGCGCCACGAAGGCCGAGATCGGAAAGACGATGGCGACCACGCGGCCGGTGACGTCGCGCGCGGCGAGGCTCAGCCACACGGCGAGGCAGACCAGTGCGTTGCACAGGAGACCGCGGGTCAGCGCGACGTCCCAGGCGAGTGACGTCTTGGCGCGGCCGACCGCGCCGGCCAGCTCGCCGAGTGCTCCGCCGCCGAGCGCGCCGCCATCGGCCAGACGAAAGAGCACCGCCGCGCCGATCGCGCCGATGCTGTTGCCGACGAGCACCAGCGCCCAGTTGCGGACGAGTTCGCTCCCGGCGATCCGTCCGTCGACCCAGGCCATGACCATCAGGCTGTTGCCGGTGAACAGCTCGGCGCCGGCGACGACGACGAGGATCAGGCCCAACGAGAAACACACCCCGCCCAGCACCCGCGACGGGCCGAAGCCCAGCGCGCTCTCGGTCATGGCCAGAAGGTAGAACATCGCGCCGAAGGCGATGAACGCGCCGGCGAGAACCGCCAGCGCCAGCGTCTGGACGACCGGCAGTCGCGCCTTGGCGACGCCGACCGCCTCGACCCGCTCGGCGATCTGCGCCGGCTTGTAGGCGTCGAGGTCTAGTGTGGCGGGAAGCTGGGACGGCTCGCTCACAGGACAGGGTTACGGCGGGCAACCCGGTGAGCGCAACGGGCGGCGAGGGATACGGGGCGGTTCCGGCCGCCCCGTACCCGCCTCACGCCCCTCAGGCCGCAGCCTTGACCTCGATCCGCCGCACGTTCCGCTGCAGCTCGGCGGGCTTGGGGAGGGAGATCGTCAGCACGCCGTTCTTGAACGTCGCCTCGATCTTGTCGGCCTCCACCCCCTGCGGCAGGCGGATCGAGCGCATGAACGCGCCATAGCTGCGCTCGCTGACGAAGGCGCCGTTCTCGCTACGCTCGCTCGACGCCTTCTTCTCGCCCTTGATGGTCAGCATGTCACCGCTGACCGTCACCTCGACGTCCTTCTCCTCGACGCCGGGGACCTCCGCCAGGATCTTGAACGAATCATCGGTCTCCTGGAGTTCCAGAGGCAGACCGACCACGGCCGTGCCGCCATCGCCGCGTCCCGGCGCCGTACGCCCGAAGAAGTCGTCGAACAGGCTGTCGACCTGGCGCCAGAGCCGGAAGAACGGATCATCGTTGGCCGGCCGGCGCGTCGGCAGCGCTGTACCCCAGTCGAACGGGATCAGGGAACGGGAAAGCATCGTTGCACCTCCTCGCTCAGGGTCGCGCCTCTCTCACGGAGGCGTCCCGCTTTGCCCGAGCAGATGGGAACGACGCCAACGGCTTCAACGGTTGATGGCAGGCCGACGGCTACCTACGTCAACAGCTCGTCGCGCCGACACCGCGTGTCTCAGCGCCGCTCGAGCTCGACGGCGACGGCAAGCCATTGCTCCTCCAACGTCGCCAGCGCCTCGCGCGCGGCAGCCAGGCTGTTGCCCGCGGCGACGAACCGCGCCGGATCGCGTGCGTAAAGGCTGGCATCGGCAAGCTCACTCTCCAAGCCCGTGATGGTCGCGCGCAACCCGTCCATGCGGGCCTCGAGTCGTTCGAGCTCGCGGCGCGGCCGGGTAGTCCTGGCGGCCGGCGGACGCGGATCGGACGGCACGGACCGTGCCGCCTCGACGGGGCGGGGAGGGTCGAGTGGGCGCGGACGTTGTCGCAGCCAGTCCGAGTAGCCGCCGGGATACTCCCTGAACCGTGCCGGCCCCTCGAACGCGACGGTGCTCGTGACCAGGCGATCGAGGAAGGTACGGTCGTGGCTGACGAGGAGCAGCGTCCCCGGCCAGTCGGCGAGCAGCTCCTCCAGCAGCTCGAGAGTCTCGACGTCGAGATCGTTGGTCGGCTCGTCGAGCACGAGCAGGTTCGCGGGCCGTAGCAGGATCTTGGCAAGAAGCAGGCGGTTGCGCTCGCCGCCGGACAGCGCGCGGACCGGCTGCCGGGCCTGCTCCTCACGGAACAGGAAGTCGCGCAGATAGCCGACCACATGCTGCGGCCGCCCGCGCACCGTGACGCGGTCGCCACCGGTCGGGCACAAGGTCTCCCAGGGCGTTCGCTCAGGGTCGAGCTGCGCACGGTCCTGCTCGAACCGCGCAACGGTCAGGCCGGTACCGAGACGGACTTGGCCGCTGTCGGGCGTCAGCTCGCCGGTCAGCAGGCGAAGAAGCGTGGTCTTGCCGCAGCCGTTCGGACCGATCACCCCGACTCGGTCGCCGCGCAGGATGCGGACCGAGAAGTCCTCGACGATCGACCGTCCGCCGAGCGACTTGGCGATCCGTTCGGCCTCGATCACCATCCGTCCCGACAGGCGGCCCGACTCGGCCGCCATGCGTGCCGTGCCGGTCGGCGCGAGCCAGGCGCGGCGTTCCGCGCGGAGCTGCTCGAGACGGCGCAGCCGCCCCATGTTGCGCCGGCGGCGGGCGGTGACGCCCCGATGCAGCCAGTGCGTCTCCGCCTCGAGCCGCTTGTCGAGCCGGGCAAGTTCGGCCGCCTCGGCGTCGAGGATCGCCTCGCTCCATGCCGGAAAGGCGGCGAAGCCGTCGTCGAGGGTCCGCAGGCGACCGCGGTCGAGCCACCACACGGTCCGCGCGAGGTCGCTGAGGAAGGTGCGGTCGTGGCTGACCAGGACCAGGGCCCCCGTAAAGCGCGCCAGCTCGCCCTCCAGCCACTCGATCCCGGCGAGGTCGAGATGGTTGGTCGGCTCGTCGAGCAGCAGCACGTCGGGGCGCCCCACCAGAACATGAGCCAGGGCAATGCGCTTGGTCTCACCGCCGGAGAGCGTCGCCGTCGGGCGATCCGGCGGCATCGCGAGCCGGGCGAGGATCTCCAGTGCGAGGTGGCGGTCGAGCTCCGGGTCGTGGTCGGCCGGCAGGCCCGCCAGAACGGCGTCGATGACCGTGGGCCCGGCGAGCGTCGGATCCTGGGCGAGCAGGGCCACCGTCGTGCGCGGCTGGACGAACCGGCCGCCCGCATCGAGGTCCTGCAGACCGGCGAGCGCGCGCAGCAGGGTCGACTTGCCGCTGCCGTTGCGGCCGACCAGTGCCACCCGCTGGCCACGCTCGATGGCGACGTCCAGGCCGCTGAACAGAACCTGACTGCCGACGCGCGCGCTCGCCCCGCGCAGCGCGATCAGCGGCGGCGGCATCGTGGACCGGGTCCGGTCAGCGTCCCGCGGCTGCGGCGAGCAGCTCGCGCTCGAGCTCGCCCGTCGAGCGGCACGGGCGCTGCTCCGGGTTGTTCGTGAACGCGTTGATGTAGGTTCCCTCGTGCACGGCCCGCACGCTGACCCTGCTGGTACTACCCTCGGCGGGGCGGACGATCACCGTGGCGCTGCTGCGGATGTTGCCGGCGCTCGCGGTGCGGGCGCGCAGCGCCTCGGCGAACGGGTCGCGGATCTGCACGTCGGGGCAGTCCGCCCAACCGGGCGGGCTGATGCGCTGGCTGCGGGCCTCGATCGGGATGCCCACCTCGATGGGCCCGACCGGCGCGAGGTTGAGCCGCCGTAGGGCGGCATCGATCCTTGCGACCACCTCGGCGGGCGCAGCCGCAACGGTCTCCTCGGCCGCGCCGGCGAGGCGCGGGGTGACGACGGTGACATCTGTCGCCTCGATCCGGGTCGCCCGCGGTGTCGGTCGCTCAGGAAGATCGCAGGCGGCGAGCAGCAAGGCGAGACCGGCGCCGGACAGTGCGGGCAGGTGGAGAACACGGACGATCCTCGGCATGTGGCGAGCCTAGCGGGTGTGCGGCACGGCGGCGAGGGCCGCGGCGTCAATGGCCGATCACGAGCGGTGCGGCCAGGTCACGCACCGTGCGCAGCACCGCCATCGCGACGAGGCGCCCGGTCTTCGGGTTCTCGGCGGTCGGTCGAACCTCCTCGCGAAAGCTGAAGCGACCGAAGGCGCCCTCCGCGTCGATGGTGACGACGTGGTCGCCGACGGTCGGGTCGGCGACGATGACGAGCCGCGTGCGGTCGAGCCCGAGGCCGGCCAGCGCCGCGGCGGCGGCGATGTTGACGTTCTGTGGATAGGCCAGGGCGCCCTCGCGGACCGGGCCGTCGAACAGCACCGCGGGCTCGCGCAGGTCACCCAGGTCGATGCGCGACTCCGCGGCCGTCCCGCGCCACGCCGACGCGTCCTTGCGCACCGTCACCGTGACGCGTTCGAGCCCGCCTTGCGCCGCGCCGGCGAGGATGTCGAGGGCGCCGATCCCGGCCGAGGCGACGATCACCCGGCGCCCGGCCCGCCGCGCTGCCTCCTCCAGCTCGCTGCGCAGCGCGTCGTCGGCGAGCGCACCCACCGAGGTGACGACGAGGTCGGCGCCGGCAGCGAGGCAGGCGACGCCGTGCGCCCGTACCGCGTCGTGCCCGGCCACCTCGATCACGGCAGCCGGCTGCTCGGCCAGGAAGCCGGTCGGGTCGGTGGTGACAAGGACGCCCGACGGGGAGGGTCGCTGGCGACGCACGAGAACGGCGACGATCCGCTGCTCCGGTGCGAGCCCGCCCCGGTCGGCCGCGTCGAGAAGCGCCCGGCCGATGGCGCCGCAGCCGATCAGCCCGATGCGCATCGCCGACCTCCCGTCCCTCGCTGTCAGGCTCGCACCGGGGGCCTGCCGTTGACAAGCACTCATGGGCGGCGAGGATCGCGGCACCCCTGGGAGGAACCCCGTCGATGCATCGGCTGCTCGCCCTCGTCCTGATCGTGCCACTGGCCGCACCGGCGGCGTCGGCCGGAGTCCTCGACCGGGCGCGAGAGAGCGGCGAGCTGCGTCTCGGCGTGCGCGCCGACGCCGACCCGTTCTCCTCGCGCGACGCTCAGGGCGCGTGGGTCGGCTACAGCGTCGATCTCTGCCGCGCGGTGATGGCGCAGGCCGCCGCGACGCTGGGCCGAGAGCTGACCGAGGTGCTCGTCGAGGTGAGCGCACAGGACCGTTTCGACGCGGTCCGCGACGGGCGGATCGATCTGCTGTGCGAGGCCACCACGATGACGCTCGGCCGCCGCGAGCTGGTCGATTTCACCCTGCCCACCTTCGTCAGCGGCGCGTCGCTGCTGTACCGCGCCGACGGCCCCGACAGTTTCGCCGAGCTGAACGGGCAGAAGGTCGGGGTGTTGGCCGGCACGACCACCGAGGAGCTTCTGCGTGCGCTGCTCGCGGCCAACAGCATCTCCGCCGAGGTGGTCCCCGCCACGAGCCACGACGACGGCATCGCCCAGCTCCGGGCTGGTAGCACCGCGGCCTATTTCGGCGATCAGGCGATCCTGCTGTTTCAGTTGATCCAGACGGGCACGGACAGTGGCCTGCGGCTGTCCGACCGGCTACTCAGCCTCGAGCCCTACGCGCTGGCGCTGCCGAAGGGCGACGACACCCTGCGCCTCGTCGCCGATCGCGCCATCGCGGGTCTCTCGCACAGCGGCCGCATCGCGCAGATCTTCGCCGCCAACTTCGGCGCGAACGCGTCCCCCTCGAACCTCGTCGAGGCGCTCTGGCTACTGAACCAGCTCCCGGACTAGCCGATCGACGCCTCACGCCTGTCTGCAGTGGCTGCGCTGTCTGCCAGCGTGCCACGCACATATCACCTTGACAGCGTACAACCAAGCGACTTTGTTTAGCGTAGATTTGATTCAGGGGTGTCAACTCTACAGCTGTTCAACCGACGTGAGAGGAAGGACGCTTAGCGCACGTGAATAGACGAGTGCCGGGTTGTTGGTGCTGAGAAGTCGGACGTGTTTGACTTCCAAAAACGGGAGGGGGGGAAGCGGTGATGTGTATTGGGGCGATCCGTAATAAGACCAAGGGGGCTTTTGGCGGGCGCACAATGAGTCCGGCTCCAACGGCGAGGTCCCGAGGCGCTCCGGCGATCTGGCGCGAGGCGCGGCGCATCTGCCTCATCAGTGTCGTGGCTACGACGACGCTCCTCGGATCACCGGGAACCGGACATGCCGCGAGTCTGGCGCCGGTGTGGCCGGGCCCGGATGCGTTGCGTCCAGGGGACGATGCGATCTACGAAGTCGTCACGGTGGCGGGTGGATCGCAGCGCTTCCTCGGCGTGCAGCGTCGCCTCAGCCCGGTGCGTCTGATCGCAGCAAAAGCGAGAACGTCGCGCGAGAGCTTCAACCTCGGCCTGCCGCGAGCGTCCGGTCTGCCCTGGTCGTCCGGGAATGCCTGCAACTTCGCGCAGTTCGAGACGTTCCGGGGGCGATTGAGCGACGTATACACGATCTTTCTCGGTAGGGACACGCGGGCGGGCGTGCTGAGCCGCCTTGGCGGTGCGGTTCTCACACGGCATATTGGCCGGCCAGGGCGCGTTGTGGTCAGCTGGCCGATGCTGACCAAGGATATCGCGGGGCAGTACGGCCGGTGCGCCGCCGGTGAGTTCGATGACTATGTGAGAACGGCGGCTCGGGTCATGAGCACGCGCGGCGTGACTAATCCGCTGCTTCGTGTCGGGTGGGAACCCAACGGCCGGGCCTTCCCATGGTCGCTCGGTACACGTCCGGCCCAGTGGCCAGGATACAATGCCTGCTTCCAACGACAGGCAATGATCTTCCGCGAGGAGCTCCCGGAGAGCCTGATTGTTTGGGATAATCGACGTGACACGATAAAGACAATAACCTATAGCCCACTGAATTTCTATCCTGGCAACGAGTACGTCGACATTGTTGGCCTTATGCTGTACGATAGGTGGCCGGTGCATCCCAATCAGGCCGCATGGGACAGCTCGTTGCGGCTGGTAAAGCTCGGCCACCTGAAAGGCCTCGATCTGTGGTACGAGTTTGCCACCCAGGTGGCGGAGAAGCCTTTCGCCCTCACCGAGTGGGCGGTCTCCAACAACAGCAACGACCCGAGGAGTTTTGATAATCCGTTCTTCATCACAAAGGTATTCGAGTGGTTTCAGGCGCGCCAGGACAATTTAGCCTACGAATCTTACTTCAACTGCAGTGGCGGCTACCTGATTTCAGCTCCCACCCAAAACCCACGCAGCTCGGCGGAGTACGCGCGACTCTACCGACCGGGGTCGCCATCTTCCTCGCCGGAGCAGCGCTGACCCACGGCCTCACCCGCTCGGGCGCTCGGTGATCTTCTGCCCGGCGAGGTTGACGCCGGCGAACAGGCCCTCCTGGCCCCAGACGAAGACGATCACCGGCTTCTGCAAGGTCGAGGTGCTGATCTGGCCCGACGCGCCGAGGTCGGCGACGGCGAAGTCCACGCCGGCGCCGAGCTCCAGGCCGCGGGTCCGCTCGAACGTCCGCAGCGCCTCCGGCGTCGTGAAGAAGTAGGCTTGGGAGAAGTTCTGCGCGCCCGCCTGCAGGCCGAACGAGCCGCCGGTGATGTTGTAGAAGCCGGCTGGCCGGCGATCCTTGAACAGGACGCCATTGCCGTACTGCGCGCCGAGGATGAAGGCCCCCTGGGTGACGCTGGGGAAGATCAGGTAGCCGGGCGAGCTCTCGGCGATCGCGCGGGCCGCCGGGACACGCCGGAAGAGATCGGCCTGCGCCGCCTCGGCCCGCGCCGTCAGGTCGTCGCGCTGCGGCTCGCTCGTGCTGCACCCGCCGAGCAACGTGCCGCCGGCGAAAAGGCCGGCCCCGACGAGGACGGTCCTACGGGCGAGCGGACGGCACAGATGCATGGGGCTGGTCTCCGGGCAGGTGTGACGGGCGACGCGCGGACGCGCCCTTACGGTCCGACAGCGCTCGAAAAAGAAGTAGGTTCCGCTACGCAGGCCGGTCAGTGGCGGCGGCGACGCTCCACCTCGAGCAGTTCGCGATCCTCCGCGACCTCCTGGCGCAGGGTGGCGGCGATCGCCGCCTCGGCGGCGGCCCCGGCCTCGAGCGGGCTCTCGCGACCGCCGGCGCGCGCGGCGTCGGCGCGCGCGAACTCCTCGAGCTCGGCCCCCAGCTGTTCGAGCTCCTTGCCGCCGGCCATCATCGACAGGAGCTGCTCGCGGGTGATCTGCGACTTGTCGAACGTGCCCAATGTTTTGCCGCGGTTGAGCACGGTGAACTTGTCGCCGACCGCCCAGGCGTGATGGACGTTGTGGCTGATGAAGATGACCCCGAGGTTGCGCGCCCGCGCCTGGGCGACGTAGCGCAGCACGACCGAGGCCTGCTTCACGCCGAGCGCCGAGGTCGGCTCGTCGAGGATCAGCACCTTGGCGCCGAAATAGACCGCGCGGGCGATGGCGACGCATTGCCGCTCGCCGCCCGACAGCGTGCCGACCGCCTGGCTCGGATCGCGCACGTCGATGCCGATCTTCTGCATCTCCTCGCGGGCCACGCGGTTGGCGGTCTCGACGTCGAAGCGGCGGAACGGGCCGAAGCCCTTGGTCGGCTCGCGGCCCATGAAGAAATTGCGCGTGATCGACATCAACGGGATCATCGCGAGATCCTGGAAGACCGTGGCGATGCCCCGATCCAGCGCGTCGCGCGGGCTGTTGAACAGGATCGGCTCCCCGTCGAGCAGGATCCGGCCCGAGCTCGGCTGATGCACACCCGACAGCGTCTTGATCAAGGTCGACTTGCCGGCGCCGTTGTCGCCGAGCAGGCAATGCACCTCGCCCGGCCAGACGGTCATCGACACGCCCGACAGCGCGATCACGGAGCCGAACTGCTTGCTGATGTCCTGGACGTCGATGAGCGGGCGGGCCGGAGCCATCAGCGCGCCTCCGTCATGCGCTTGCGGATATAGTTGTTGAAGATCACCGCGACCAGCACCATCACGCCGACGAACACCTTGAACCAGTCGGTGTCCACCCCGGTGTAGAAGATGCCCATCTGAACCGTGCCGAAGATCAGCGCGCCGAAGGCGGGACCGATCGCCGAGCCGTAGCCGCCGGTGAGCAGCGTCCCACCGATCACCACCGCGATGATCGCCTCGAACTCCTTCAGCAGCCCGCGCTGGGTGTCGGCCGAGCCGAACTTGAGCACCTGGATGGCGGCGAACAGCGCCGCGGCGCAGGCCGTGCCGATGAACAGGATGATCTTCACCCGATCGACGGGGACGCCGACATTGCGCGCCGCGTTCTTGTCGCCGCCGCAGGCGAAGATCCAGTTGCCGAAGCGGGTCCGCAGGAGAACCCAGGTGGCGACCGCCGTGAGACCGAGCCACCACAGGATCGAGACCGGGATGCCGGGGACCGCCGGAGCGCCGTTGGGCAGCGTGTCGATCCAGCCGCGCGCCGCCAGCCAGACGAACAGGCCCTTGAACGCGTCACTGCCGAACAGCGGCGCCAGCCAGTCGCCCTCGCTGAACTTGTGGATGCCCGGGATCTGCGTGCGCCCGGTGAGCAACCGGGTCAGGCCGATGGTCAGTCCGCGCAGCACGAACAGCCCGGCGAGCGTCACGATGAACGAGGGCAACCCCGTTTTGACGGTGATGTAGCCGTTGACGTAACCGACCAGCACGGCGACCCCGAAGGCGAACAGCACCGCCGTCCAGACCGGCCAGCCGTAGAGGGTCACCGGGATGGCGATGGCCACGCCGGCGAAGCCGATCATCGAGCCGACCGAGAGATCGAACTCGCCGGCGATCATCAGCAACGAGGCGAACACCGCGAGGATCCCGAGCTGCGCCGAGACCTCGAGGAAGGTGATCACGCCCTTGAGGCTGAACATGCCGCTGCCGCCGGCGACGACGGCGAAGAAGGCGAATACCAGCACTGTGCCGGCGATGGCGCCGAGCTCGGGCCGCGAGAGGAGACGGGTCAGCAGCGGGGCCTGCTGCAGGCGCTCGTCGACGCGATTGGCGGTGACCGATGCCATGGCGGGATCTCCGGCGGACGGCGCTGGCGGCCGGCGGCATCGCCGCCGGCCGCGCCGGGCTCAGCGATAGCCGGCCGCGCTCCAGGCGATCACGTCGGCGGCGTTGTCCTTGGTCACGAAGCCCGGGCCGGTGAGCACGTCGGCGCCCGGCATGAGGCCGAACTTCTTGTACAGCCGGAGCAGCACCACCGGCAGGTAGCCCTGCAGGTACTGCTGCTGGTCGATGGCGAACTCCATCTTGCCGTCGCGCACCGCCTCGAGGATGCCCTCGCTGAGATCGAAGGTGGCGAGCTTCACCTTGCCGATCAGACCCATGCCCTCGACCGCCTCGACCGCGGGCATGGCCGGATCCGAGCCGAGGATGAAGATCGCCTGCGCGTCCGGATTCTTCGTCAGGTAGGCGGTGACCGCGTTCTTGACCTCGGTCGGGTCGATCGAGGTGGCGATGATGTCCGGCTTCACGCCGAGGCCCTTCTCGAAGCCCTCGCAGCGCAGGTCGAGTGCGACGTTGCCAACCTCCTGGTTGAGGCAGGCGGCCTTGGTCACGCCCAGCGCCTTCATCTTCTCGCCGCCGCCCTCGCCAGCCTCGAACTCGGTCTGGCCGACATGGACCATGACCCCGAGATCGCGCGCGACGTCGCTGCCGGAGTTGAGCGAGACCACCGGGATACCGGCGGCGACGGCACCCTTGATGGCGGCGCCCAGCGCGTCGGCATCGGGGATCGAGACGGCGAGGCCGTCGGGCTTGCTGGCGACGGCCGCCTCGATGAGCTGGGCCATCGTCACCATGTCGAAGGTCTCGGGGGAGCGGTACTCCACCACCGTGTCGGCGAGGTCGGCGTCGGCGTCGTCGGCACCCTTCTTGGCCACCGACCAGAAGCCGGAGGCGGCCTGGCCGTGGGTGACCATGACGATGCGGATCTGCTCCTGGGCCGAGGCGGCCGCGGAGAGGGCGACGCCGAGCGCCGCGGCGCCCAGAACAGATGCAAGCTTGCGCATAAGAACGTTACCCCCCTGGGTTCCACGTTGTGGCGCGAGCCTAGGGCAGGGCAGGGCTGCGTTCAATGCATGGCCGCGGCGATCTCGCGAAAGCCGATCAGGTGGAGATCGCGCGCGCGCAGGCGGGCGGTGAAGGCCGGGTCCTGGAACAGCCGCCACTCGTCGATACGGCAGTGCGCCTTCTCCGGGTCGATCGCCTCGATGTCGCCGGGCCGGTTGGGGTGCAGCGAGAGGAAGGTCAGGCCCGATGGGATGCGATCGACGATCGCCTCGTAGACTGCGCGGTGGCCGTCGTGCGGTACCCAGGGCGTCTCGATGCCCTCGGCGAAGATCGGGTTGCCGCGGGCCTCCAGCCGGCGAACGCTCCGTTCCAGGACCTCGGCCTCGCGTGCGTTCGCCGCCTTGGCCGCGTCGCCGTTCCAGAAGCGCGTGTAGAGCACGGGCAGGTCGAACTCCTCGCCGAGGCGCAGATAGATGTCGATGAACTCGGGCGCGAAGGCGGTGCCCATGTGGCAGTCGAGATGCGTGGCGCGGATGCCGGCCCGCCGCGCCGCCTCGATCTGCGCGCGCAGCTCCGCCTCGACCGCCCCGGGATGGGCGTGCGCTCGGACCTCCGCGGCGCTGCGCCAGAAGTAGCCGTCGCCGTCGACCAGACCGCCGGCCCCGCTGACCCCGGTGAGCGGTCGCCAGCGATAGGTGCGCCGCTCGCTGGTCAGCGTCAGATGGATGCCGATGTCGAGCTCGGGCCGCGCGGCGGCCATCTCCGCCACCTCGAGGAACCAAGGGCACGGCACCATCACCGAGGCGGAGGTGATGACGCCACGCCCGACGAGGTCGAGAAAGGCCATGTTGGCCCCGTGGCACATGCCGATGTCGTCCTGATGCCCGACGACGATCCTGGCGTCCTCGGGCAGGCCCAGCTTTCCGGCGAGGCTCATCGCGCGACGTCCAGGACGGCGCGGAACAGAACGCTCTCCGGGCGCTCCAGCTCCTCGAGCACGGTGAAGTGGTTCTTGCCGGCGATCTCGAGGTAGCGGCAGCCCGGGCGCAGCGCCGCGTACTCCTGCGACTGGCGACGGAACTCGTCCGATTCGTCGCCGCCGACGGCCGCCACGAGGGACGGGCCGGCCGCCGGGACGTGGCGGATCGGGCTGTTACGGTGGACCTGCGCCCAGTCGAGCTGCAACGCCGGCTGCAAGTAGCTGAAGGGGAACGGCGCGAGATCGAACAGACCGGAGATCGCCACGCCACCGCGGACGAGATCCTCCGGCAGGTCGTAGTAGCCCGGCCAGTCGGTGCTCAGCGCCATCGCGGTCAGGTGCCCGCCGGCGGAGTGGCCGGAGACGCTGATCCGCCGCGGATCACCGCCGAAGCTCGCCGCGTTGGCGTGGGTCCAGACGATCGCCGCGCGCACCTGGCGCACGATCTCGTCGATCGTGACCACCGGGCACAGCGCGTAGTTGACGACGACGACCGCGAGGCCGGCGGCATTGAGCGCCGGCGCCACGAAGCTGTGCTCGCGCGCGCTGAACCGCCGCCAGTAGCCGCCGTGGATGAAGACATGGACCGGCGCCCCCTGGCCGGCCGGGAAGACGTCGAGATATTCCTCGCGCGTCGGCCCGAACCGCACCCCCAGCCGGCAGCCCGGCGCCGCCCGGGCCCGGGCGCTCCGCGCGACCCAGCCCTCGATGATCGCCGGCGCCTCCGGCACCGCCGCCGTCGGGTTGTACTGCGCGTCGATCTCCTCCTGGGTCGTGAAGTCGCGATAGAGCTTCATGCCGCCTCCCGCCTTCGCGGCGCGGACAGTCGGAGGCGGCTAGCCCTGTGTCAACCGGCGGGGCGGCGTTGCCCGCGGCGGCTCGCGACGCTAACCGAAGCCCACCGCAGCCGTAGGGGAAGGGGCATGGACGACCTCGCCGAGCTGCTCGACCGCAACCGCGACTGGGCCCGGCGCCGGGTCGAGGCGCAGCCCGACTTCTTCCTGCGGCTGTCGCGGCAGCAGGCGCCCCGCTATCTCTGGCTCGGCTGCTCGGATTCGCGCGTGCCGGCGAACGAGATCCTGGGTCTCGATCCGGGCGAGGTGTTCGTGCACCGCAATGTCGCCAACCTCGCCGTCCACAGCGATCTCAACTTCCTCTCGGTGCTGCAGTTCGCGGTCGAGTTCCTGCGCGTCGAGCACGTCATCGTCACCGGCCATTACGGCTGCGGCGGGGTCCGCGCCGCGCTCGGCGACAAGCCACTCGGGCTCGTCGACAACTGGCTGCGCCACCTGCGCGACGTCCATGCCCGCTACCGCGAGCGGCTCGCGGCGCTGACCGATCCGGCGGCCCGCGAGGACCTGCTCGTCGAGCTCAACGTCCGGGCGCAGGTGCTCAACGTGGCTCGCACGCCGATCGCCCAGGCCGCCTGGGCGCAGGGGCGCCGGCTCACCGTCCACGGCTGGGTCTATCGCCTGCTCGACGGCATCCTGCACGATCTCGGCTGCGCCATCGACGGGCCCGACGGCATCGAGGACGAGTACCGTCTGCGGATGCGCGGTTTCTGACCCGTCAGGCGGCCGCGAGGCGCGCCGGGTCGAACGGGCGCAGGTCCACATGGCGTGGCGTGCCGTCGAGGATCAGCTCGGCGAGCGCCTCCCCGGTCGCCGGCGCGTTGAGGATCCCCCAGGGTCCGTGCCCGGTCGCGACATAGGCGTTGCGCCGCCCGGGGACGGGGCCGATCAGCGGCAGGTGGTCGGCGGTGACCGGGCGGTGGCAGACCTGCGCCGCCAGCAGCGGCGCGTCGGCCAGCGCCGGCGCCAGCCTCGGGGCCAGAGCGCGCAGCTCGGCGATCGCCCGTGGGTCGGGACGGACGGCGGCCGGGTCGTCGGGAAGCGGCGTCATCGTCGAGCGACCGCAGAGATAGACGGTGCCGTCGGCGCGAGGGAACAGCTCCGGGGTGTCGCCGCTGCCGTCGCTCACGAACAACGCCTGCGCGCCCAGTGGGACGGTCGGCCGGAACAGCAGGCTGTGGCCGGCGAGCGCGCCGACGCGCGGCAGCGGCAGCCATCCGCTGGCCAAGTGCGTCCAGGGTCCGAGCGCGAGGACCACCGCGTCGGCGCGAAGCGGTCGGCCGTCGACGATCACCGCCTCCAGCCGGTCGCCGCCACGCAGCAGGCCCTCGACCCTGCCCGCCACCAGGCGCGCGCCGAGCGCGAGCGCCGCGCCGAGCAGGGCGCGGGTGAACGCGGCCGGGTCGACCTGCGCGGTCGATCCCCGGTCCCCGAGCACGCCGAGCGTGGCGAACCCCGGGCCCAGCCAGGCGGGCTCGTGCCCGGTGCGGCGGCCGGGCCCCACCGCGAGCGTGTCGACCCGGCGATAGCCCCAGTCACGGCCGACCCTGCCCGGCAATTCCGCGTGCAGCGCGAAGCTCCGCCGTGCCAGCGCCTGGAGAGGCGTGCCGTCGCACCAGTCCGCGGCGAGAAACCCGCCGGACTTCCCGGAAGCGGCACCGGCCGGCTCGTGCCGCTCGACCACCGTGACCTGTACGCCGCGCCCGGCGAGGAACCAGGCGGTCGCGGCCCCGATCGCCCCGGCGCCGCAGACGACGAGGCCCCCGGGGGAAGAGCCGTCGGTCTCGGTCAACGGGCGATCGGAGGGCCGACCAGCGCGCGGTGGCGCAGCAGGTGATCGGCGAGGACGCAGGCCATCATCGCCTCGGCGACCGGCACGGCGCGGATGCCGACGCAGGGATCGTGCCGGCCGCGGGTGACGATCTCGGTCTCGTTGCCGTGGCGGTCGATGGTGCGCCGGGGTGTCAGGATCGAGCTCGTCGGCTTGACCGCGCAGCGGACGACGATGTCCTGCCCGGTGCTGATCCCGCCGAGGATCCCGCCGGCGTTGTTGGAGAGGAAGCGCGGCCCGTCGTTGCCGATGCGGATCTCGTCCGCGTTGGCCTCGCCCGACAGCGCCGCCGCGGCGAAACCCGCGCCGATCTCCACCCCCTTCACCGCGTTGATCGACATCATCGCCCGGGCGAGATCGGCGTCGAGCTTGTCGTAGACCGGCTCGCCGAGGCCGGCCGGGACGCCGCTCGCCACCACTTCGAGCACCGCGCCCACCGACGAGCCGGCCTTGCGCACCGCCATGAGCTGTGCCTCCCAGCGCGCCGCGGCCACGGCATCGGGACACCAGAAGGGATTGCGCTCGATCTCGCCCGCGTCGAAGCGCAGGCGGTCGATGGAATCAGCTCCCATCTGAACCAGATAGCCTTGAATCTTCACCTTCTCGCCGAGGACGAGACGGGCGATCGCCCCGGCCGCCACGCGCATCGCCGTCTCGCGCGCGCTGGCCCGCCCGCCGCCGCGATAGTCGCGGATGCCGTATTTCAGATCGTAGGTGATGTCGGCGTGGCCGGGACGGTAGGCGTCCTTGATCTCGCCATAGTCCTTCGAGCGCTGATCCTCGTTGCGGATGATCAGCGAGATCGGTGTGCCGGTGGTCAGGC
This sequence comes from uncultured Alphaproteobacteria bacterium, assembly GCA_937995535.1. Lineage (GTDB taxonomy): Bacteria > Pseudomonadota > Alphaproteobacteria > Geminicoccales > Geminicoccaceae > CALKJU01. Next base: position 11,353 of record CALKJU010000021.1, on the reverse strand, counting down.
CCTCGAAGGTGCCGGAGAGGATCTTGACCCGGTCCGGCTCCTGGCGCTGGGTCGTGAAGCGCGACTGCCCCGGCCGCCGCCGGTCGAGCCAGGGCTGGATGTCGGCCTCGCTCAGGGGAATGCGCGGCGGACAGCCGTCGACGACGCAGCCGATCGCCGCCCCGTGGCTTTCCCCCCAGGTCGTGAAGCGGAACAGCGTACCGAAGGAGTTGCCGGCCATTCAGGGCGAGATCGGTCGGAGACGCGCGATCGCTTCGTCCGTCAGCAGGTCGCCGTGCCAGTAAGCCAGTTTCACATCTCGGTTCAGCTCGATCCAGCGGCGCACAGCAGCAAGATCCTCCGGTGGAAGATCGGGCCCAGAAACGACCGGGATCGTCGGGCGCAGCGCCACCGAGCAGGCTCGGTCCGGATGCGCAGAACGGCCATGGACCAGGGACACCTTGACACGCACGTCGTGACGGCTGCGCCCGCGCTCGTAGATCCAGACCACCATCGGCAGCCCGGTCAGGGTCGGCGACAGGTTCGCCATCTCGAACAGGTCTTCTTCCGCGGCGATCGGAACTTCGGCTGCCATGATCGGTCGTCCACTGGTGTCGGCATTCTACCTGACGCGCCGCGCGCATGCATGACAGACGGGCCGCGGCGCGGAGCGGTCCCTGGCGTCGCCCCTCACACCACGGCGATGTCGGGGGCGTCGACCGCCTTCATGCCGACGACGTGATAGCCGGAATCGACATGCAGCACCTCGCCGGTGGTGCCGGCGCCGAGATCGGACAGGAGGTAGACCGCGGCGCCGCCGACGTCCTCGATGGTGGTGTTGCGCTTGAGCGGCGAGTTGTACTCGTTCCACTTGAGAATGTAGCGGAAGTCGCCGATGCCGCTGGCCGCCAGCGTCTTCACCGGTCCGGCGGAGATCGCGTTGACGCGGATCTTCTGCCCGCCGAGATCGACCGCGAGGTAGCGCACGCTCGCCTCGAGCGCGGCCTTGGCGACGCCCATGACGTTGTAGTGCGGGGTCACCCGCTCGGCGCCGAGATAGGTGAGGGTGAGCAACGCACCGCCCGCGGCCATCAGCGGCTCCGCCCGGCGGGCGAGATCGGTGAACGAGTAGACCGAAATGTGCATGGTACGGGCGAAGGTCTCGGCGGTGACCTCGAGATAGCGCCCGCGCAGCGCCTCCTTGTCGGTGAAGCCGATGGCGTGGACGACGAAGTCGAGGCGCCCCCAGCGCGTCCCGATGGCGGCGAAGAGCGCATCCAGGCTGGCCTCGTCGGTGACGTCGGCGGGAAGGACGATCGGTGCATCGAGCTGCTCTGCCAGCGGCACGACCCGCTTCATCAGCGCCTCGCCCTGATAGGTCACGGCGAGCTCGGCACCCTGCGCCCGTACGGCTTTGGCGATCCCCCAGGCCAGCGAGCGCTCGTTGGCGATCCCCATGATCAGGCCACGCTTGCCCGCCATCAGCGGTGTGACGGTGGTGATCGACATCCGGTGCTCCCGAGCTGAGGCGGCGCGAACCTAGCCGTCACACCCCTGACGCGGAAGAGCGCCGGCGTTGCGGTTGACAAGCTTTCCGCTCGGCTCGACACCGCGTCCATGTCGGACGCGTCGTTCTACGCCATGCTGCGATCGCGCCTGCTCGCCGAGGCGGAGCGGCCCGCGCTGGAGCTGCCGTCCGGACGCCGCCTCACGCGCGCCGACCTCGATCGGACCGCAGGCCGCTACGCCACGGTCCTGCGCGAGCGGGGTGCGCGCGCCGGCGATCGGGTCGCCTTCCAGGTCGAGAAGTCGCCGGAGGCGCTGATCCTCTACCTCGCCTGCCTGCGCGCCGGCGTGATCGCCGTACCGATGAACCCGGCCTATCAGGCGGCCGAGGTCGGGCACATCCTGGGCGACGCCGAGCCCGCGATCTACGTCGCCGATCCGCGCTGGGCCGAGACCTTCGGGCGTGGCATCCCGGCCGTGCTGACCCTCGATCGCGACGGCCGCGGTTCCCTGCCGGAGGCGGCCCGGAGCGCGGTCGAGGCGTCGCCTGTGGCCGCCACCCCGGGCGACCTCGCGGCGATGCTCTACACCTCGGGCACGACCGGCCGGCCGAAAGGTGCACCGCTCAGCCACGCCAACCTCGCGAGCAATGCCAGCGTGCTGGTCGAGGCCTGGGAGATCACGGACCGCGACGTGCTGCTGCACGCCCTGCCGATCTTCCACGCGCATGGCCTGTTCGTCGCCGCGCACACGGCGCTCTTGGCCGGCGCCACGATGCTGTGGCTGGCGCGGTTCGACGTCGGCGAGGTGCTGCGCCTGCTGCCGCGGGCGACCGTGATGATGGGCGTGCCGACCTTCTACACGCGGCTGCTCGACGAGCCGGGCTTCGACCGGGAGGCCTGCCGTGGCATGCGGCTGTTCGTCTCCGGCTCGGCGCCCCTGCTCGCGGAGACCTGGCATGCCTTCGAGCGCCGCACCGGGCACCGGATTCTCGAGCGCTACGGCATGAGCGAGATCCTCATGCACACCGGCAATCCGCTGCACGGGGAACGCCGGCCGGGCACGGTGGGCGTGCCGTTCAGGGGCTCGGCGGTGCGCATCGTCGACGAGGCCGACCGCGACCTCCCGGCGGGTGCGGTCGGCCAGGTCCTCGTGCGGGGGCCGAACGTGTTCGCCGGCTACTGGCGGCGCGAGGGCCGCGGCGGCGAGGACTTCGTCGACGGCTGGTTCCGCACCGGGGATCTCGGCAAGCTTTCCGCGGACGGCTACCTGACGCTGGTCGGACGCGCCAAGGACCTGATCATCTCCGGCGGGCTCAACGTCTATCCGAGCGAGGTGGAAGCGGTGATCGACGAACTGCCCGGAGTGGTCGAATCGGCGGTGATCGGTCTGCCGCACCGCGATCTCGGGGAGGCGGTGACCGCGGTCGTCCGGCTGGCGGCGGGAGGCGAGCCAGCGGACGAGCCGACGGTCATCGCTCACTGCAAGCAGCGCCTCGCCGGCTACAAGGTGCCGAAGCGCGTCCTCTTCGTTGCCGAGCTGCCGCGCAACAGCATGGGCAAGGTACAGAAGAAACTGCTGCGCGAGAGCTACACTGATCTTTACCAGGGAGTTGCGCGGTGATCTTCACCCTAGACGGGATCGCGGTCGAGACCGAGGACGACGAGCACTGGGTGGCACCCACCGCGGTGCTGGTCGGCAGGGTCCGTCTCGAGCACGCGGCGAGCGTCTGGTGGGGCGCGGTGCTGCGTGGCGACAACGAGCTGATCACCGTCGGCCGGGGTAGCAACGTGCAGGACGGCTGCGTGCTGCACACCGATCCGGGCCACCCCGCGCTGATCGGGCCGCAGGTCACGGTCGGGCACATGGCGGTGGTGCATGGCTGTACGATCGGCGAGGGCTCGCTCGTCGGCATCGGCGCCGTGATCCTCAACGGCGCCGTCATCGGCCGCAACTGCCTGATCGGTGCCAAGGCGCTGATCGGCGAGGGCAAGCAGATCCCCGACAACAGCTTGGTCATGGGGGTGCCCGGCAAGGTCGTCGGCGAGGTCCGCCCGGAGCAGGTCGCGCGGATGCGCCGTGGCACGGAGCGCTACATCGCGAACTGGCAGCGCTACCGGGCAGGCCTGCGGGCGGCCGGGTGAGCGGCAGGACTCACCCCATCGCGTACACCGCCTGCTCCAGCTCACCGAGCAGGCGCAGCACGGTCGGGTCGGCGAACGGCAGGATCTGCGTGCCGATGACGCCACCACGACGGCGCTGCGGGTCGATCCAGTAATAGGTGTTGGCGAGCCCCGCCCAGCCGAGGCTGCCGGCGCTGCGCCCGCCCGGCACCGCCTCGGTGTTGATCAGGAAACCGTGTCCGAACTTCTTGACCATGCCGGGGAAGAAATCGGCGTCGTTGGACAGCTCCGGCAGCACCGTGCGCAGCGGCCCGACGGTCAACTCGCCGATCTGGTTGCGCGCCATCTCGCGCACCGTCTCGGGCCGCAGGATCTGCACGCCGTCGGCCCGGCCCTCGTTGAGGATCATGGCGACGAAGCGCAGATAGTCGCGCACTGTGCCGTACAGCCCGCCGCCACCCATGAAGAACTCGGGCTGCTCGGGGAGTGCGAACTCGATCCGCTGCAGGGAGCCGTCGGCGCCGCGCGCGTGCATCGCGGCGAGGCGCGCGCGCTGGCTCGGCCCGATCACGAAGTCGGTGTCGGCCATGCCCAGCGGGCCGAGCAGATGGTCCTGCAGATAGCGGCGGAGATCCTTGCCGCTCACCGCCTCGACCGCCTTGCCGGCCCAGTCGACGCCGATGCCGTACTCCCAGCGCTCGCCGGGCTCGGCGACCAGCGGGGTGGTCAGCGCGCGGTTCTCGCAGGTGGCGATGCCGGGCGTACCCGTCTGCTGCTGGTAGCGACCGATATCGGCGTTCCAGAACTCGTAGGAGAAGCCGGCGGTATGGGTGAGCAGGTGGCGCAGCGTGATCGGGCGCGTCGCCGGCCGCAGCCGTGGCGTGCCGTCCGCGGCGAAGCCTTCGAGGATCTGCGGCCGGGCCAGCTCCGGCAGGACCTTGGCGATCGGCGCGTCAAGCTCGAGCCTGCCCTGCTCGACGAGCTGCAAGGCCGCGGCGGAGGTCAGCGCCTTGGTCATTGAGGCGATCCAGACCACCGTGTCGGCGGTCATCGGCGCATCGCCGTCGATCGCACGGCGGCCGAAGGCACCCTCGTAGATCACCCGGTCCCCATCGGTCGCGATGGCGACCACGCCCGGCACCTCGCCCGCCTCGCAGGCCCGCCGCAGGACCGCGTCGATCGTCTCGCTCATCGGCTGCCTCCCTCGGGGGTGTGCCTTACCCCTCGACAAATGCTAGCACGCGCAGCGCGCGGTCGTCAGGCGCGCGTACCAGCGAGCCGCGTCAGCGGCGTCTCTTCGTTCCGGGGTCACCCGGCGTCATGGCTCGCGGCGAAGGTCAGACGAACCGGACCCGCGCCGCGCCGAGCCCGCCGATCTCGATCTCGACATTGTCACCCTGGTTGACCCAGGCGGTCTGCACCAGGCTGCCGAGGGTGACGATGGCGCCCGCGGGCACCTCCCGGCCGAGCTGGCTCAGCCGCCGCGACAGCCAGGCCAAAGCCTCGAGCGGATGGCCCAGGATGTCGGCGCCACGGCCGGCGCCGATCTTCGTCCCATTGACCCACATGCCGCCCTCGAGCGCGGCGAGGTCGAGCTCGCGCCACGCCGTCACGGGTGGTCCCAGGACACAGCCGGCATTGAAGAAGTCGTCGGCGATCAGCGTCCGGACCCCGAGGCCGGCATAGTCCTCGTAGCGGTCGTCGACGATCTCGATCGACGCCTGCACCGCCCAGACGCAGTCCGCCACCTCCTCGCGCGTGCGCCCGGCGAGCGGCTTGGCGAGCTCGACGGCGATCTCGCACTCGACGCCGGGGCGCACGAAGCAGCGCCGCGGCACCTCGGCGATGGACGGGAGCATGAAACGGCGGAACATCTCACCGGCACAGGGCTGGGCGATGCTCAGAAAGCGGCGCATGGTGGGGGTGGTGCAGCCGATCTTCCAGCCGGTGCGCGGGCCGAAGGCGGCGGCCAGCCGATCGTTGACCTCGGCCTGGATCGCGTAGGCGTCGTTCTCGTCGGCCGGGGTGAGATGCGGCGGCAGCCCCTCCAGCCGCCGCAGCGCTAGACGATTGTAGCTGAGCAGCTCGGCGGCGGCCTTGATCTCGGACGGCTCCACGGACGATCCTCGTTGTGATCTGGAGGCGAGAGTGTCACGAACCGCGGCCGCGGACCACGTCCTCGACAAGATCGCGGGCAAGCGCGACGAGCTCGTGACGCTGACCCGGGACCTGATCCGCATCCCGACCGTCAACCCGCCGGGCGACGCTTACGCGCCATGCGCCGGGCTCTTGGGCGAGCGGTTGCGCGGGCGCGGCTTCGCGATCGAGTACCTGAGGGCGATAGGAGCGCCCGGCGACAGCGACCGCCACCCACGGCTCAACATGGTGGCGCGCCGCGACCTGGGCGGCCACGGGCGCTGCCTGCATTTCAACGGCCACATCGACGTGGTCGCGGCGGGCCAGGACTGGACGGTCGACCCGTTCGCCGGGATCGTCCGCGACGGCCGGATCTACGGGCGCGGTGCCTGCGACATGAAGGGCGGCATCGCTGCCGCGGTGATCGCCGTCGAGACCCTGTGCGAGCTGTACCCGGACCTGCCCGGCACGCTGGAGATCTCGGCCACGGTCGACGAGGAGTCCGGCGGCTTCGGCGGCGTCGCCTGGCTCGCCGAGCGGGGCATGTTCTCGCCGCCGCGCGTCGATCACGTCATCATCCCCGAGCCGCTGAACGTCGATCGGGTCTGCGTCGGCCATCGCGGGGTGTGGTGGGCCGAGGTCGAGACGCAAGGCCGCATCGCCCACGGCTCGATGCCGTTCCTCGGCGACTGCGCGATCCGCCACATGGCGGCGTTCCTGCATCGCGTCGAGCTGGAGCTGCTGCCCGCCTTGCAGGCGCGCAAGACGCGGATGCCCGTCGTGCCCGCGGCCGCCCGCCACGCGACGCTCAACATCAACGCCGTCCATGGCGGCGAGCCCGAGGCCCACGGCGGCCTGCCGAGCCCTTGCGTCGCCGATTCCTGCCGCGCGGTGCTCGACCGGCGCTACCTGATCGAGGAGGATCCGGCCGAGGTGAAGGGTGAGGTCCGCCGCCTGCTGGAAGCCTGCGCCGCCGAGCGACCGGGCTTCCGCTGGCGACTGCGCGACATCATGGAGTTCCAGCCGGTGATGACCGACCCCGAGGCGCCCGTCCCCCGTGCCGTTGCCACCGCGATCGGTCGGGTGCTCGGCCGTCCAGCCGAGATCGTCGCCTCGCCCGGCACCTACGACCAGAAGCACGTGATGCGTATCGGTCAGCTCAAGGATTGCGTCGCCTATGGCCCGGGCATCCTCGACCTCGCCCATCAGCCCGACGAGTATGTCGAGATCGACGCGCTGGTCGCCTCGGCCCAGGTGATGGCCCTGGCGGCGCTCGAGCTGCTCGGGCGCGGGCGATGATCCGGCCGGGCCCGCGCAACAGCCTCACGGATGTGGCTGGCCTCACCGTCGGCAACGCCGAGGATCACAAGGTGCGCACCGGCGTTACCGTGGTGCTGGCCGAGCCGGCCTGCCTCGCGGCGGCCGACGTGCGCGGCGGCGCGCCGGCGGTGATCGGCCCGGAATCGCTCGCTCCCGGTGGGCTGATCGACCGGGTCGACGCCCTGTTCCTGTCCGGTGGCTCGTCGTTCGGGCTGGCCTCGCAGGCCGGGCTGATGGGCTGGCTCGCGGCGCAGGAGCGCGGCTTCGGCGACTGGGGTCCGGCGATCCCGATCGTCGTCGGGGCGATCCTCTTCGACCTGCTCAATGGTGGCGACAAGGCGTGGGGTGCCGAAAGCCCTTATCCGGCCCTGGCGGTCGCCGCCGCCGAGGCCGCCGGCGAGAGCTTCGCGCTGGGCAATGCCGGGGCCGGGCTGGGCGCGGTGGCCGGCCCCTACAAGGGCGGACTCGGCACCGCCTCGGCCTTCGACGCGCTGACCGGGATCACCGTCGCGGCCCTGGTCGCGGCCAACCCGGTGGGCTCGCCCTGCATGCCCGGCCAGCCGACCTTCTGGGCGTGGCATCTCGAGCAGGCCGGCGAGCTCGGCGGCCAGGCGGCGCCGACCCGCGCCACCGGCCACAGCTTCGAGACCAAGCGCCGGCTCGGCCAGAGCACCACCATCGGTGTAGTCGCGACCGACGCCACGCTCGACCGCGGGCAGCTCCAGCGGCTCGCGGTGATGGCCCAGGACGGCTTCACGATCGCCATCCGGCCGATCCACAGTCCGTTCGACGGTGACACGGTGTTCGCGCTGGCCACCGGACGCCGGCCCTTGCCCGACAAGCCGGACGCGCTGCTGCGCCTCGGTGCCGTCGCCGCCGACGTGATGGCGCGCGCGGTGGCGCGTGGGGTCTACGCGGCCGAGGATCTCGGCGAGACGCGGAGCTGGCGCACGGTCTGGGGTGGCTAGGCCAGGGCGTTTCCGCGCACGGGCGAGACAGCGCGGTGGGGGCCGACTATGCTGCGGCGCGTCATCGCGGGAGGGAACGGTGATGCGGCAACGGATGCTCGTCGCGGGCGCGCTTACCCTGGCCATGGTCGGTACGGCGCAGGCCAGGGACCGGCTGGTGCTCGGCATGGTGCTGGAACCGCCGCACCTCGACCCGACCGCCGGCGCCGCCGCGGCGATCGACGAAGTGGTCTACGCCAACATCTTCGAGGGCCTGACGCGGATCGACGAGCGGGGCGAGGTCCGCCCGGCGCTGGCCGAGAACTGGACCGTCGCCGACGACGGGCTGGCCTACACCTTCCGCCTGCGCGACGGCGTCACCTTCCACGACGGCACGAGCTTCGACGCCAGCGACGTCAAGTTCGCGCTCGAGCGCGCCATGGCGCCGGACAGCGTCAACGCCCAGAAGGGCCTGTTCGAGCCGATCGCGAGTGTCGAGACGGCCGACCCGCTGACCGTCCTCGTTCGTCTCAAGCGCCCGACCAGCGCCTTCCTGTTCAACATGGGCTGGGGTGACGCCGTCGTCGTGGCGCCGGAATCGGCCGACGAGAACAAGACCCGGCCGATCGGCACCGGCCCCTTCACCTTCGCTCAGTGGGTCAAGGGCGACCGGGTCGAGATCGCACGCAACGCGGCCTATTGGGGCCCGCCCGTGGCGCTCGCCGGGGCCACCTTCAAGTTCATCAACGATCCGGCCGCGGCGACCGCCGCGCTGCTGGCCGGCGACGTCGACGCCTTCGCCAACTTTCCGGCGCCCGAGGCGTTGGCGCAGTTCGCGGCGGACCCGCGCTTCGCGGTCGTCATCGGCACGACCGAGGGCGAGACCATCCTCGCCATCAACAATGCCGTGGCGCCACTCGACGATCTGCGGGTGCGCCGGGCCATCTCCCATGCCATCGACCGCCAGGCGATCATCGACGGCGCCATGTTCGGCTACGGCACCCCGATCGGCAGCCACTTCGCGCCGCATCATCCAGCCTATGTCGATCTCACCGGCCGCTATCCGCACGACCCGGAGAAGGCCAAGGCGCTGCTCGCGGAAGCCGGAGTGAGCGGGCTCAGGCTGTCGATCAAGCTGCCGCCGCCGTCCTATGCGCGGCGCGGCGGCGAGATCATCGCCGCCCAGCTCAAGGCGGTCGGCATCGAGGCCGAGCTGATCCCGGTCGAGTGGGCGCAGTGGCTGGAGCAGGTCTTCACCAACAAGGACTACCAGCTCACCATCGTGTCGCACACCGAGCCGATGGACATCGGCATCTACGCCCGCGACGACTACTACTTCAATTACAGCAGCCCGGAGTTCAAGGCAGTGATGTCCGACCTGGCGGCGACCGTCGACCTCGCCGAGCAGACGGAGCTGCTCGGCCGGGCGCAGCGCATCATCGCCGAGGATGCGGTCAACGGCTTCCTCTTCCAGCTCGCCAAGCACGGCGTCTGGGACGCCCGCGTCCAGGGCCTGTGGCACAACAGCCCGATCCAGGCCAACGACCTCACTGCGGTGCGCTGGGCCGAGTGAGCCGCGGCGGCTTTTGAGCGTCTTCCTCGCCCGGCGGCTGCTCGCCCTCGGCCTCACGCTGCTCGCAGCGTCGCTGATCGTCTTCACGGTCATGGAGGTGCTGCCGGGCGATCCGGCAGCGGTCATGCTGGGCGTCGGCGCCCAGCCGGACACGCTGGCGGCGCTGCGCGCCGAGCTCGGTCTCGACCGCCCGGTGGTCGAGCGCTACCTGCGTTGGCTAGGCGGGCTGCTCACCGGCGATCTCGGCCGCAGCTACACCTATGGCGTGCCGGTCGCCGAGCTGGTCGCTGAACGTCTCGTCGTCAGCCTGCCGCTGGCGCTGCTCGCGCTGACCTTGGCCGCGGCGCTGGGCATCCCCACGGGCGTGCTCGCCGCCGCCCGCCGCGGCCGGCCCGCGGACACCGGCCTCATGGCGCTCTCCCAGCTCGGCGTCGCCATTCCCAACTTCTGGTTCGCGGTCCTCCTGATCCTGCTGTTCGCGGTGCAGCTGCGCTGGTTGCCGGCCGGCGGCTTCGCCGGCTGGGGGCAGGGGCCGTGGCCCGGCCTGCGCTCGCTGCTCCTACCGGCCGTGGCGCTGGCCCTTCCGCAGGCCGCCATCCTCGCCCGCGTCACCCGCTCGGCCGTCCTGGAATGCCTCGGCGAGGACTATGTCCGCACCGCCCGCGCCAAGGGCCTGCCACCCGACGCCGCGCTGTGGCGGCACGCCGTGCCCAACGCGCTGATCCCGGTCGTCACCATCCTCGGCCTGCAGTTCTCGTTCCTGCTCGCCGGCACGATCATCGTCGAGCAGGTCTTCTACCTCCCGGGGATCGGCCGGCTGATCTTCCAGGCGATCGCGCAGCGCGACCTGATCGTCGTCGAGAGCCTGGTCGTCCTGCTCGCCGCCGCGGTGGTCGTGGTCAACTTCCTGGTCGACCTCGCCTACGCCTGGCTCGATCCGCGGCTGCGCCATGGCTGAGGTCCTGCAACACCGCGGCCTCGTCCTCGGCGGCGTCCTCTCCGCGGCGCTTCTGGGCCTGGCGCTCCTGTCGCTCGTCTGGACCCCCTGGCCGGTCGACATCGTCGACGTGCCGAACCGCCTCCAACCGCCCTCGGCGGCCCATTGGCTGGGCACCGACCAGCTCGGCCGCGACGTCGCCTCGATGCTCATCGTCGGCGCCCGCAACTCGATCCTCGTGGCCGTGGTCGCGGTCGCCATCGGCGCCGGGCTGGGGGTTCCGCTGGGCGCGCTCGCCGCAGCGCGCGGCGGCTGGCTCGACGAGGCGGTCATGCGCGCCTGCGACTTCACCTTCGCCTTCCCGGCCTTGCTGTCGGCGGTGATGATCACCGCGCTGGCCGGGCCTGGTGCCATCAACTCGATCGTCGCCATCGGGATCTTCAACATCCCGGTGTTCGCTCGCCTCACCCGCGGCGGGGCGCTGGGCCTGTGGCGCCGCGAGTTCGTGCTCGCGGCGCGGATCGCCGGCAAGGGCCGGGCGCGGATCACCGCCGAGCACATCCTGCCCAACATCGCGCCCGTGCTGATCGTCCAGGCGACGATCCAGTTCGCCCTCGCCATCCTCGCCGATGCCGGGCTGTCCTATCTCGGCCTCGGCGTCCAGCCGCCGGCGCCGAGCTGGGGCAAGATGCTCAACGACGCCCAGACCATGATGTATCTGGCGCCCCAGCTCGCGATCTATCCGGGCCTCGCGATCCTGCTCTCGGTTCTCGGGCTCAACCTGCTGGGCGACGGCTTGCGGGACCTCCTGGACCCGAAGCTGGTGCCGGGG
>CALKJU010000020.1 GCA_937995535.1 uncultured Alphaproteobacteria bacterium | reverse complement strand
GCTGTCGACCCGCTCGACCTCGCGCGCGATCAGGCCGTAGGCGACATAGGAGGCGCCGGCCCCGCCATAGCTCTCGGGGATGGTCGGCCCGAGCAGGCCGAGTGCTCCCATCTCGGTCATGATCTCGCGGTGAAACACCTCATGCCGGTTGGCCTCGAGGATCCGCGGCATCAGCCGGCCCTGGCAGTAGTCGCGCGCCGCGGCCATGACGAGCCGCTCCTCCTCGCCGAGCTGCTCCATGAGCCGGAACGGGTCCTGCCAGTCGAACGCGGCCCGCGCCGTGGCGGCACCCTCCTGCGGCTTGGCGGCGACGGCCATCGGGATCTCCCTCGCAATTGCGACGCATGCAGCGCGGAACATGCTAGCCGAGCGGGGCGCGACGTGCACCCGGGCGCCGCTCGCAGCCAGCAGCCGTGGAGTCCGGCGAGGTGCCGCGTCCGCGCCCGGCGCGCGGGGCGTCGATGACGGCGCGGCTGCTGGTCGATGGCGGCCATAGGACCGGGTGACGGGCCGGCGCATCACCCTCGCGGTGGCGAGCGCGCCACAGGCGGGCAGGGGACGGGCGATCAGCGGATCGGGAGCCGATGCGGCCGCGCATTGCCGCGCGCTCCCAGCCCCTGTTATTCAGCGCCGAGCGCGGCCAGGCGATGGCCGCCGGTCAGGGAGAAAGTGATGCCGACCGTCTACCGCAGTGCCGTCGTCGGTGGCGATGCCGCGCGGGTCTGGGCTGCCGTTCGCGACTTCAACGGCCTGCCGAGCTGGCATCCGGGCTTCACGGCCAGTGCTATCGAGGGAGCGGGCCACGCCGGCGAGGTGGGTGCCCTGCGGCGGATCACGCTGACCAGCGGTGACGCGATCCGCGAGCGGCTGCTCGCGCTCTCCGACCTGGAACGGAGCATGACCTACGAGATCGTCGAGTCCCCGCTGCCGATCACGGGCTACGTCGCCACCCTGAAGGTCACGCCGGTGACCGTGAGCGGGCAGGCCTTCGTCGAGTGGCATTCGTCGTTCGACTGCGCGCCCGACCAGGTGGCGCCGATGCAGGACCTGATCGCCGGCGTCTACACGGCCGGGCTCGACAGCCTGAGCGCGCGAATCTCCGGCTGAGGGGTTGCGGCGCCGCCGTCATGGTGGAGCCCGTCGCCAGACCCTAGTACGGGGCGAGAATCGCGCGCCGCAGCCATGACGAGGCGCTCCTCCTCGCCGAGCTGCTCCATCAGCCGGAACGGGTCCTGCCAGTCGAACGCGGCCCGCGCCGTGGCGGCACCCTCCTGCGGCTTGGCGGCGACGGCCATCGGGGTCTCCTTCGCTGAAGATCCGGCGCGAGCCGGTAACGGGCATGCCAGCCGAGCCGGGCGCGCGTTGCGTCGGGCGTCGGCCGTCGGCCATCGTCGCAGCGCCCGGCGCGTGCGGTTCGGCACACGCTGCGGGATCCCCGGTGCACCGCGTCGCCCGGGCGGCGGTAGACAAGGTCGACGGGAGGCGCACCGACGAGTGGGTGCTGCGGCAGCGATGAGCCGGGCTGTTTCGCTGAAACGTTGACAAAGCCGGCATCACATGCAACCGCCGCTTGATCTCCACCGCCGCAGAGGCTGCCGGCATGGATTGGACTTCGTTACTCGATGCTTACTTCGCATTTGGGACGGGCGGGCTCGAGGCACGCGGATTACCAGCGATAATTCTGGCGCTGATATTCGGGCGCATATTTTTACGTAGATAATCGAAGATTGCGGTGTTCGAAAGACCATACATCTTCTCAGGGTCGTTGCCGATTCAAGCAAACGATTTTTCATGCGGCTTATGCTGGAGACTTCATCAGAAGCTTGGGCAGCGGTGATTGGCGCAACCTAAGCCGTCACAGCACCCGCCACGACAGGCGCAGCGGGACCATGAAGTCCTCGCGGAGGATCTCGGCCGGATGGATCGGGCCGATGGGTGCCTGCACCAAGTCCGACACCGGCCCCAGCTCGACCCGTCCGGCGTCCAGCTCCCCGCGCAGCGCGGCCAGCTTCGGCTCCCGGTCGGTGCGTGCCTCGCCCAGCGTCACCTTCTGGCCGAGGCTGTCGATCTTGCTCTCCAGCCGGGCCAGGGTGGCTTCGAGGTCGAATCCGCGTCCGCTCACCTCGTCGATCCGCGGACGCTCCCGCGATCATGATGGCACATCGCGCCTGCCGTGGCCGATCTCGGCGGGCGGCCGGATGGCGCGCCTCAGCCCATCTTCAGCGCCGCAAGGAAGGCCTCCTGCGGGATCTCGACGTTGCCGATGTTGCGCATCCGCTTCTTGCCGGCCTTCTGCTTCTCGAGCAGCTTGCGCTTTCTCGTGATGTCGCCGCCATAGCACTTGGCCAGCACGTCCTTGCGGAACGCCTTGACCGTCTCGCGCGCGATGATGCGGCCGCCGATCGCCGCCTGGATCGCGACCTGGAACATCTGCCGCGGGATCAGGTCCTTGAGCTTCTCGCACATGGCCCGGCCGCGGGCGTCGGCCATGCTGCGATGGACGATCAGCGCGAGGCTGTCGACCCGGTCGCCGTTGATCAGGATGTCGAGCTTGACGAGGTCGCTCTCGCCATAGCCGTCGAGCTGGTAGTCGAAGCTGGCGTAGCCGCGGCTGATCGACTTGAGGCGGTCGTAGAAGTCGTAGACCACCTCGTTGAGCGGCAGGCGGTAGACCAGCATCGCCCGGTTGCCGACATAGGTGAGGTCCTGCTGCACGCCGCGCTTGTCGGTGCAGAGCTGCAGCACGCCGCCGAGGAACTCGTCGGGCACGAGAATGGTGGCCTTGATCCACGGCTCCTCGACATGGTGGATCTGGCTCGGATCCGGGTAGTCGGCCGGGTTGTGCAGCTCCTGCACCCGGCCGTCGGTGCGGTGGACCCGATAGACGACGCTGGGCGCGGTGATGACGAGGTCGAGGTCGAACTCGCGCTCGAGCCGCTCCTGGATGATCTCGAGGTGCAGGAGCCCGAGGAAACCGCAGCGGAAGCCGAGGCCGAGCGCGCTCGAGCTCTCCGGCTCGTACTCGAAGCTGGCGTCGTTGAGGCGCAGCTTGGCGAGGCTGTCGCGCAGCGTCTCGTAGTCGGCGGCATCGGTCGGGTACATGCCGCAGAACACGACCGGCTGCGACGGGCGGAAGCCCGGCAGCGGCTCGGGCGCCGGTTTGCGGTCGTCGGTGATCGTGTCGCCGACCCGGGCGTGGGCGATCTCCTTGATGCTGGCGGTGACGAACCCGACCTCGCCCGGGCCGAGCCGCTCGACCTCGATCTTCTTGGGCGTCGAAATGCCGACCTTGTCGATCTGGTAGGCGGCCCCGGTGCCCATGAACCGCATCTTCAGACCCTTGGTCAGCACGCCGTCGCGCACGCGGACCAGGGTGACCACGCCGAGATAGGCGTCGTACCAGGAATCGACGACGAGCGCGCGCAGCGGCGCCTCCGCCTCGCCCACCGGCGGCGGCAGGCGCTGCACGATCGCCTCCAGCACCGCGTCCACGCCCTGGCCGGTCTTGGCTGAGATCATCAGCGCGTCGGATGCGTCGAGGCCGATGATGTCCTCGATCTGCCGCTTGATCCGCTCGGGCTCGGCCGCCGGCAGGTCGATCTTGTTGAGCACCGGGACGATCTCGAGGTCGGCGTCGATGGCCTGGTAGGCGTTGGCGAGCGTCTGCGCCTCGACCCCTTGGGTCGCGTCGACGAGCAGCAGCGCCCCCTCGCAGGCGCGCAGCGACCGGCTGACCTCGTAGGAGAAGTCGACGTGGCCCGGGGTGTCGATGAGGTTCAAGACATAGTCGCGGCCGTCAGCGGCGCGGTAACGCAGCCGCACGGTCTGCGCCTTGATGGTGATGCCGCGCTCGCGCTCGATGTCCATCGAATCGAGGACCTGCGCGGTCATCTCGCGCGCTTCGAGTCCGCCACAGGCCTCGATCAGCCGGTCGGCGAGCGTCGACTTGCCGTGGTCGATATGCGCCACGATCGCGAAGTTACGGATATGCGAGAGGTCGGTCATGAGTGCCCGTCAATCGTCCGATAGTGTCGGGCCCAGCCGACGCACGTCGCGTGCGGCGCGGACGATCCGCTCGACCCGGACCTGGTCGGCGGAGACACGGTAAGGAACAACATAGTCGCCGAACGGAAACAGCCGAACGCCCGGCCCGATATCCTCGCGCGACGGACCCGCGGCGGGGTGCGCGGCGAACAGCTCGCACCGGCCACGCAGCTCGTGAGCGAACGTCGCCGCCCGCGCGACGCCGACATGCCTCGTCATCCAGGTGGCGATCTCGAGCAGATCCAGCTCGGCCGAGCGGGTGATGACGACCTCGGCCACACGTCAGCTCGAGGTCGTCCCGCGCGCGGCCCGGCGGCGAGCCTCGTGCAAGATCTCGTCGATCACCTCCGGTCCGAACGGGCGAACCCGACCCGCGGACGCATCGGCCTCCGCCTCGGCGACCGCGGCGCGCAGCCAGTCGAGCTTGAGCCGCTCGATCTCGGCGTGGTCCTCGAAGGACAGGACCACCGCCACGGGCTTCCCGTTGCGCTCGATGGTGACCGGCTCGCGCTGCGCCTCGAGCAGCAGCTCTCCGAAACGGTTCTTCGCGTCCTTCGCCGACATCGTGCGCATGGGAGGGGCTCCTGACCGGGTGGGCAGAATAGCCACTCCAGCCAGGATGGGCAATCGTGCCCTACTCGGCGGCGGCGACCTCCGCCTGGTACTTGGCGCGCATCGCCTCGACCGCCTTGGCCTGCTGCTCGGCGAGATCGCTGCGCACGGACCGGGCCCGCTCGGCCGCCTCGATCGTGGCATGCGCCTGGCCCTGGAAGCGCGGCATGACGTAGCGCGCGATCAGGTCGTAGTTGCGCCGCGTCGCCTCCGGGTTGGCCCATTCGTGGGCGAGCATGAGATAGGCGCCGAAGCCGCCGTTCGACTGCGCCATCAGCCGCTCGATCTGGGCCGTCACCATGTCGGGCGTGCCGATCGCCCCGAAGCCGGAGTCGTTCACGAACGCGATCATCTCGCCGACATTGTTTCCGGGCACCGCCATCTGCGGGAAGGCCGCCACCGACTGGAAGTAGCGGAACCACTGCTCCATACCGTACTCGACGTCCTTGTACGCCTGCTCCTTGGTCTCCGCGCAATGCACCAAGCCCACGAGGCGCCATTTGCCCCGGTCGACCTTGGTCCCGTGATGTGCGGCGCGCTCCTGCATCACGTCCCAGTGCAGGGCCAACGCGTCGAATCCGGCAGCCGTGGTGGCGCCGATCGACAATAGGCCGACGCCGTAGCGTCCGGCGAGCCGCGGACCCGACGGCGAGGCGACGGCCGCGACGGCGATATCGAACAGGGGGTTGGAATAGGGCCGGAGATGCAACCGGGCCTCGCGCAGATCCCAGCGCTCGTTTTTGAAGGTCACCGGCTCCTCGGTGGTGAGCAGGCGCATGATGACGTCGAGGCTCTCCTCGAGCAGACGGCGCGTGTCGGCCTGCGCCACGCCGATCATCGCCGCGTCGGTCGGCAGGGCCCCCGGGCCCACGCCGAGCATCACCCGGCCACGGGTCAGATGGTCGAGCAGTACGATCCGCTCGGCGACCCACAGCGGATTGTGATAGCTCAGGCTGACCACGCCGGTGCCGAGCCGGATGTGGCGCGTCCGTTCCGCCGCGGCGGCGATGAAGATCTCGGGGCTGGCGATGATCTCACTGCCGGCGGAGTGGTGCTCCCCAATCCACGCCTCGTCGTAGCCGAGCGCGTCGAGATGCTCGATGAGCTGCAGGTCACGCTGCAGCGCCAGCGTCGGGTTGGTGCCCGGCGCATGAAAGGGTGCGAGAAAGATGCCGAAGCGGAGCCGAGCGCTCATCCCTGCCTCCCGGTTGTTCGTCCTCGTCCGCGCCGCACGGTGAGCGAGAGCGCGGTCCAGGGCAAGCCCCGGCACCGTCGCGGCGACGGCGGCGCCGATGCGTGAGGTGCTCCTCGCGGCCGCGGCCCTCCTCGCGATCGCCGTGGCCGTCTGGCAACTCGAGAGCGGAACCGCCGGCCTCGAGGTCAGAAGCGGCCGGGTCGGACCGGTCCCGGTGACGACCTTCGAGCCGGCGACACCCGGACCGCGCCCGGCGGTCGTGGTCGCGCACGGCTTCGCCGGCTCGCAGCAGCTCATGCAGCCCTTTGCCGTAACGCTGGCGCGCAACGGCTATCTCGCTGTCACCTTCGACTTTCCAGGCCACGGGCGGAACCCGACGCCGCTGCGCGGCGGCCTCGCCGACGACGCGGCCGCGAGCCGAACGCTGCTGGACGCGCTCCAAGCCGTGATCGCCTTCGCACGTGAGCTGCCGCGAGGGGACGGTCGGGTGGCGCTGCTCGGTCACTCGATGGCCGCCGATATCATCGCGCGCCACGCGATGGCCGTGGACGACATCGCGGCCACGGTGGCGATCTCCCTGTACAGCCCGGGCATCACGGCCGACGCGCCGCGCAACCTGCTCATCATCGACGGCGCGCTCGAGCCTTCATTCCTCCTCGAGGAGGGCCTGCGCTATCTGCGAATGGTGGGCGGCTCCGACGCCGCGCCGGGTATCACGTACGGCAGCATCGCCGACGGGACCGCGCGCCGCCTGGTCCTCGTCGACGGTGCGGAGCACATCGCCGTGCTCTACAGCCGCCAGGGCCTTGCCGAGGCGACGGCGTGGCTCGACCAAGCGCTGGGTCACGCGGGCCGCGGCCATGTCGAGCACCGTGGCCCGTGGCTCGGGCTGCTCTTCATCGGGCTGATCCTGCTGGCGCGAAGCCTGGTGCGCCGGCTGCCCCCGCTGTCATCCGGGCCCCGCGGGTCCGGTCTCGGCAGGCGTCGCCTGTATCTCGTAGCCGTCGCTCCGGCGATCCTCACCCCGGTGCTGCTGTGGGCCGTACCGCTCGGCCTCCTGCCGCTGCTGCTCGGCGACTACCTCGCCATGCACTTCGCGCTCTACGGCCTGCTGACCGGCCTGGGCCTGCACCTCGCCGGCGCGCCAGTGCAATGGCGCGCGGTCCTGCGCCTGCGCCCGCTGCTCGCCGCCGCCGCGATCGCCGCTGTCGGCATCGTCGTTCTCGGGCTGGCCATCGACCGCTACGTCACCGCCTTCGTGCCGGCCACGGGCGTGCGGCTGTCGCTGCTCCCGGTGGTACTGGCCGGATTGCTGCCCTTCTTCGTCACCGACGAATGGCTGACGCGCGGCGACGCCGCCCCGCGCGAAGCCCATGTCGTGAGCAAGCTCCTGCTCATCGCCTCGCTCGCCCTGGCAGTCGTCCTGCGACCGCACGAGCTGTTCTTCCTCGCCATCATCGTCCCCGTGATGCTCGTCTTCTTCATCACCTACGGCCTGATCAGCCGCTGGAGCTGGCGGGCCACCCGGGAGCCGCTCGTGGCCGGGCTCGGCAACGCCGTGGCGCTCGCCTGGGGCATCGCCGCGACCTTCCCCGTCGTCGCCGCCCCGTGAGACGGGGCCGTCAGGTCCAGAGCGCCCGCAGCCCGAAGAAGCCGATGTCCTTGAACCGGCGCAGCACGCCCTGCCACCAGGCGCAGGTAGGATCGGTGGTGTAGGTCATGCTGAGGACGATCCGTCGCTCGCCGTCACGGATCGGGGTCACCTTGTGCAGGACTCTGGCTCCCTCGAAGAGCACCATTGTGTTCGGCGGCGTCGCCACGATCCGCTCCTGGCCCTCGATGCGCGCGATCAGGCGCGCATGGCTGAGGTCCCCCGCATCGCTGCCGCGATTGACCAGCGGGATCAGCAGGGTGAAGTGGCGCCCACGGTAGAAATTGTGGTCGAAGTGCCAATTGATGTGGTCGCCCGGGCGCTCGTAGACGAGCAGCGACAACGAACTCTGGTCGTGGATCGGCGTCGGTACCACCGCGACGCCGGTGATCCGCGCTACGAGGTCGCGCAGCGGTCGGCCGAGGTACAGCGCCGTGAGCTCAGGCGCCTCGCGGCTGATCGTCTCGTAGGCGACGGTGCCGCCCTTCTTGTGCACGGGCAGGTACGATCGCTCGGTGGCGACCAGCCGCTCGGCGGCACGACGCAGATCATCGAACAGAGCCTGGTCCAGCGCATCGGGGACGACGGCGAGGTGCGTCGCCGCGAACGATCGGCAGGCTGCCCGGAGATCCGGTGGCGCGGCGTGGCGGATCGCTGTGCCGGCGGTCGCCGGCAGCCGCCCCTGCGCCTCCAGCAGCTCGCGGTAGAGGGCTTGGCGGCGCCGGCGGGCGAACAGCAGGGCCGAGCCGGCCACCACCGTCAAGGTCGCGGGAACGAGCCACGCAGCGCTGTCGACCGCCATCGCTCACCTGGCATCCGGCGCTCCCGGCGCCGTCACCGTGGCACTGATGCGCGGCGATTGTTGCGGTTCCGTGAGCCGGCTCGCCAATGCACGGCGATCCTAGGCTCGGAGGCTCGCACCCGCCAGCCTGGCCGCGGCCTCGACCATCCGCCGGATGATCGGCTCCGCCTCGGCCTCGGTGAGCGTGCGCTCGCGCGACTGCAGCCGGATGGCCACGGCCAGGGACTTCTTGCCTTCGGGCAGGCCTGGGCCGCGGTAGACGTCGAACAGCGACACCTCACGCAGCAGCTTTTTCTCGGCGTTGCGGATCGCCTTGAGCAGCGCATCCGCGGTGACGCTCTCGTCGACGACGAAGGCGAGATCGCGGTCGATCGGGGGATAGGGCCAAGCCTCGAGCGGCGGGCGGGTCTTACCGGGCTTCGCGCGCGGCCGCGGCAGCGCGTCAACGTCGAGCTCGAAGCCGACAACGGGCAGATCGAGGTCGAGGGTCTTGCGGATCGCCGGGTGCAGGTCGCCAAAGCTGCCCAGGACCTGCGGACCCAGCCGCAGCAGCCCGGAGCGGCCGGGATGGTACCAAGCGGGCGCATCGGGCGTCGCCTGCACCTGCTCCGGCTTGATACCCGCCGCGGCCAGCGCCGCCAGGACATCGGCCTTGGCGTCGAAGGCATCGACGGGCCTCGTCGGAGCGCTCCAGCCGCGTGTCACGGCAGCGCCGAAACGTAGGCCGGCCGCCGCCACGACCTGCTCACCGGGCCTCGCGCCGGTGAAGCGCGGACCGACCTCGAACAACCCACCGCTCGCCTCGCCGCGCGCGACGTTGCGCGCCGCGGCCAGCAGCAGGTTGGGCAGGATCGACGGGCGCAGCGCCCCGAGGTCGGCGCTGATCGGGTTGGCGAGGCGAACGGGCGTCGCGGCCCCGAAACGGGCTGCGAGCTCCTCGGGCATGAACGACCAGGTCACCGCCTCGCACAGCCCCTGTGCCGCCAGGGCGCGGCGGACATGCGCCCGGCGACGTTGCTCGAAGGTCAGCACGGTTGCGCCCACGGCCGCATCGCGGCGTACCGAGACGGGCGGGATCCTGTCGAAACCGTGGATACGCGCGAGTTCCTCGACGATGCAGGCCTCGGTGTGGACATCGTGCCGCCAGGAGGGCGGCGTCACGGCCCACACCTCCGGGCCACCCTCCAGCGCGAAGCCGAGCGCACTCAGGATGCGTTGGATCTCGTCGATCGGCAGGGTGAGCCCGGCGAGCTTGGGAAGCGACGCCGTGCGGAAGGTGATCGGCGGCGGTCCCGGCGGCTCGTGCCCTGCGACCACCAGCGGGGCCGGCGCGCCGCCGCACAGATCGACGATCAGACGTGTCGCGTGCTCGGCGCCCGGCAGGACGAAGGCCGGATCGAGACCACGCTCGAAGCGCTGCCGAGCGTCACTCTCGATGCCGAGCGTGCGCCCGCTGACGCCGGTACGGACCGGGTCGAAGAGCGCCACCTCCAGCACGACGTCGGTCGTGGCCTCGGTCACGCCGGTGCTCTCACCGCCGATAATGCCGCCCAGCGAGACGGCGCCGCTCTCGTCGGCGATAACCGTCGCGCTCGGGACCAGCTCGTACTCCTTGCCATCGAGCGCGCGCAGACGCTCGCCCGCGCGGGCCAAGCGCAGCACCAGATCTCCGGAGAGCTTCGCGGCGTCGAACACGTGCAGCGGGCGTCCGAGGTCGATCGTGACATAGTTGGTGATGTCGACGAGCGCGGAAATCGGCCGCAGGCCGACCGACTTGAGCCGGCGCTGGAGCCAGGCGGGGCTCGGCCGGTTGCGTACACCACGGATCAGCCGGGCCACGAACAGCGGACAGGCCGAGGCCGTTTCCGCGGTGAAGTCGAGGCGTACCGCGGGCCCGGGCGGCCCCTCCGGTGCGACCGGTTCGATCCGCAGCGGGCGCAGCCGGCCGAGGCCGGCGGCGGCGAGATCGCGAGCGATGCCGCGCACCGACAGGCAGTCCGCGCGGTCGGGCGTGACCGCCACGTCGAGCACCGGTCCTTCGAGCCCCAGGGCCACCGCCGCCGGCGCGCCGATCTCGGCGTCGTCCGGCAGCTCGATGATGCCGTCGTGCTCGGTGCCGAGGTTGAGCTCGCGCGCCGAGCACAGCATCCCTTGGCTGACCACACCGCGGATCTCGGCTCGCTTGAGCACCTCGCCGCTGTGCGGAATGATCAAGCCCTCGCGCGCGAACACGCCCTTCATCCCAGCGCGGGCATTGGGCGCGCCGCAGACCACCTCCAAAATGTCGTCGCCCGTGTCCACCGTACACAAGCGCAGCCGGTCGGCCTGCGGGTGCGGCCGTGCCTCGCGGACGTACCCGACCACGAACCCGGCAAGCGGCCGTGCCGGATCCTCGATCCCCTCAACCTCGAGCCCGAGTGCGGTCAACGCCTCGGCGATCGCCGCCGCCGAGGCGTCGGTCTCGAGATGATCCTTGAGCCAGGGCAGCGTGAGCTTCATCGCGACAGCCCCGCATAGGTCGTCGGCACATCGAGCGGCAGGAAGCCGTAATGGCGCAACCAGCGCAGGTCGGCCTCGAAGAAGGTGCGCAGGTCGGGGATGCCGTATTTCAGCATCGCCACCCGGTCGATGCCCATGCCGAAGGCGAAGCCCTGCCAGTCCTCGGGATCGAGCCCGACCGCACGGATCACGTTCGGATGGACCATCCCGCAGCCGAGGATCTCCAGCCAGTCGGCACCCTCGCCGACCACCAGCTCGTCGCGGCCACGCCGGCAGCCGATGTCGACCTCGGCGGAGGGCTCGGTGAAGGGGAAAAAGGACGGCCGAAAGCGCACCTTGATGTCGGGCCGCTCGAAGAATGCGTGGACGAAGTCGATCAGGCAGCCCTTCAAATGACCCATATGCACGTCGCGGCCGATCATCAGGCCCTCGACCTGATGAAACATCGGCGTGTGCGTCATGTCCGAATCGCAGCGATAGGTGCGGCCGGGGGCGATCACCCGGTAGGGCGGCGGCCCGGCCATCATGTGCCGGATCTGCACCGGGCTCGTGTGGGTGCGCAGGAGCAGCGGCTGGCCGTCCTGCGTGGCCTCCAGGAAGAAGGTGTCGTGCATCAGCCGCGCCGGGTGCTCCGGCGGGAAGTTGAGCGCGGTGAAGTTATGGAAGTCGTCCTCGACGTCGGGCCCTTCGGCGACGGCGAAACCCATATCGGCGAAGATCGCGGCGATCTCTTCGGCGACCTGACTGACCGGGTGGATCCGTCCCTGCGGTCGCTCGCGCGCGGGCAGCGTGATGTCGATCCGCTCGGCCGCGAGCCGCCGCTCCAGCGCGCTGGCCTCCAGCTCGGCCGCACGCGTGGCCAGCGCTGCCTCGATCTCGCGCTTGAGCACGTTCACCCGCTGGCCGACCTCGCGGCGCTGCTCCGGTGGCAGGGCACCCAGGCTCTTGGTCAGCTCCGTGACCCGCCCCTTCCTGCCGAGGGCGCTGATACGCACCGCCTCGAGCGCCGCCAGATCGCCGGCGGCCGCCAGGCTGGCCAGGATCTCGTCTCGAAGCCTGTCGATGTCGGCATCCATGCGCGGACGCTCCCTCGCCTCGGGCAACAAAAGAAAAGGGGCCGGCGAGGCCCCTTCCGGTGATCCGGACCCGCAAAGTGCGGGTCCGCAACGATCGACGAAGGTCCCGGCTCAGGCCGGGAGGGCGGCCTCTGCACGCTTGACAAAGCCCGCGAACGCCGCCGCGTCGTGGACGGCGATGTCGGCCAGCACCTTGCGGTCCAGCTCGACACCCGCGAGCTTCAGGCCCTGCATAAATCGACCGTAGGTCATGCCCGCCTCGCGGCAGGCGGCGTTGATCCGCTGGATCCACAAGGCGCGAAACTCGCGCTTGCGCACGCGACGATCGCGATAGGCGTATTGGAGCGCCTTCTCCAGCGACTGCCGCGCGGCGCGAATCGTGTTCTTGCGCCGCCCGCGGTGCCCCTTGACCTGCTCGAGCACCTTCTTGTGGCGCGCGTGGGTCGTCACACCACGCTTCACACGAGCCATCGTTCCGATCCTTCCTTGCTGCCGGCCCCTGCCCGCCTCACGCCCCGTAGGGCAGCATCAGCTTGACCAAGCGCGCGTCGCCGGGGCTCAAGATCGCGCCCTTGCGGTCCTGAACCTTCCGCTTCTGTGGCTTATGCGTCATCTGATGCCGATGGTAGGCCGCAGCACGCTTGATCTTGCCCGTCCCGGTGAACGAAAAACGCTTCGCCGCGGCGCGCTTGGTTTTCATCTTCGGCATGGAACACGACTCCAAGATTCAACATCACGGGCGCGCCGCTGCGCGTCGAGAGCCGGCGGCATATAGCCAAGGGCCCGCCGTGCCGCAAGGCCCGCCCCGTCGCGCCCCGTCGCGCCGATGACGGCCCGCGCCACGCGCCGCCAGGTGCTGTGCGGGCTCGGTGCGATGGCCGCCCTGCCGTTGCGCGCTGCACCGCCACCGAAGCTCAGAGCGCATGGTGCCCAGCTCCTCTACGATGATCGGCCGGTCATCCTGCGCGGCGTCGCCCCGGGTGATCCACTGCTCGGCCGTCCGGAGCGGCCGACCGACGACTATGCGCGCATCGCCCAGGAGTGGAACGCCAACGTCGTCCGCCTCAGTGTCCATCCCGGAGCTTGGAAGCGCGCGCCGGACGCGGTCCTGGCCAAGCTCGATCGCGACGTCGCCGCGGCGCTGGCATTCCGGATGTTCGTCATCATCGACTGGCACGTCGTCGGCTGGCCCGACGGCTGGTACTCGATCCCCAACCCGGAGCAGGGTCAGCCGGACGATCTCTACGATCCCTCGGTGGCTCTGGCGCACGACTTCTGGGCCATGATCGCCGCCCGTTATGGCGCGGATGGACGGATCGTCTTCGAGCTGTGGAACGAGCCCAACTTCGCCTTGACCGGCGAGCGCGACCCGTTCGGCCGCTGGCAGATGCTGAAACCGACGTTCGCCGCGCTGATCGAGACGATCCGCCGGCACAGCGGCAACCTCGTGCTCGCGACGAACGACCAGTGGGGCTACGACCTGCGCGGCATCCGCCAGAGCCCGCTAGCCGACGGGAACGTCGGCTACGCATGGCACATCTACGCCAACCACGACGGCGACGACCCGCGGCGCTGGGCCGAGAAGCTCGACGCGCTGCACACAGTGGCCCCGGTCCTGGTCACCGAATGGGGCTTCGGGCCGGCGCCGGGCGTGCACTATGACGGCACCGCCGAGAGCTTCGGCAAGCCGTTCGCCCGCTTCATGAGCGAGCGCCGGCTGCACCACACGGCGTGGTGCTGGCACCCCTACTGGGGCCCGCCAATGCTCCTGGCCGACTGGCACGGCACCACCGACTACGGCGCCTTCGTCAAGGATCTCCTCAACGGCTATGGCGTCGTCGACCGTCCCTGAGCCTTCCCTGAGCCTTCGCAAACATTAACGGAGTGGCGCCCGGGGTACGCCCGTCGCGGCTTGTGGGCCTGGCCTGGGCGCGGCGACAAGGTCGGCGGAAAAACGCCGGGAACGCCACCTTGACTCGCCGTCGCGACATTTTTGGGGCCGCAGTCGGGGCCGCGCTGGCAGGTCGCGCGGACGCTGCCAAGCCCGGACGCGTGGAGGTGATCGGTCGCCGCCTGCTCTACCGCGGCCGCCCGCTCCAGTTGCGCGGCGTGGCCGTCGGCGACCCACTGCTCGGCAGGAGCGAACGCCCGGTCGCCGATTTCGCTGCGATCGCCCAGTCCTGGACCGCCAACGTCGCGCGCCTCAGCGTCCACCCGTCGAGCTTCAAGCGAAAGCGCGCGGACGCGCTGGCCGCGCTCGACCGCGATGTCCGTGGCGCGCTGGCGAACGGCCTGTTCGTCATCGTCGACTGGCACACGATCGGCTGGCCCGACGGCTGGTTCCAGCGGCCGGACCCGAGCTGGGGGCAGCCGGCCGATTTCTATGACAGCTCGATGGCGCTCGCCGCCGACTTCTGGGACACCATGGCGCGACGCTACGGCCAGGATGGGCGGATCCTTTTCGAGGTCTGGAACGAGCCGATCTTCCACCCGGACCGGCCGGGCGATCCGGGCGAGCGCTGGGCGGCCCTGGTCCCCCACTGGCGACGCCTGCTCGCAGCCATCCGACCGCACGCCCGCAACCTCGTGCTGTTGACCGGAGACCGTTGGGCCTACGACCTGCGCGGCATCGCGACCAACCGGATCGGCGATCCCCAGCTCGCCTTCGCTTGGCACGTCTACGCCAACCACGACGACAACCAGCCCGCCATGTGGCGGCGCCGGCTTGGTGGCCTGCACACCGTCGCCCCCGTGCTCGTGACCGAATGGGGCTTCGCCGCGGCCCCCGGCCTGCACTTCGACGGCAGTGCGGCCACCTTCGGGGGCGCCTTTGTCGACCTCCTCCAGTCGCTCGCCCTGCACGACACCGCGTGGTGCTGGCATCCCGACTGGACGCCGGCGATGCTCGGCGCCGACTGGCGCACGCCGACCGTGTTCGGCCGCTTCGTCCGCGAACGTCTGCGCGGCCTGCCGGCGCCGGTGCGGCCCTAGCCGGCACGGCGCCGGGTACGCCTATCTGGAGCGTCGCGCGCGCCGCACGGTGGTCAGGACGAGAATACTCCACTCGCCGAATTCGTCCCGCTCGGCCAGACGCAGGCCGTGCGCCGTGTAGGCGGCGAGCACGGCCGCGGCCTGGCGGACCAGCAGGCCGGCCAGGATCACATGGCCACCGACCTTCAGGCTGCGCGCGATCGGTGCCGCCATGGCGACCAGCGGATCGGCCAGGATGTTGGCCAGGATCACGTCGAACGGTGCGGCGCGGCGCACGACGGATGCGCGAAGCCCGTCGCTCAGGGCGGCGCGGCACCGTGTCGCCACGCCATTCAAGGCGAAGTTCGCGGCGGCGACGGCGACGGCCACCGGGTCGTTGTCGACCGCGAGCAGGCGTGCCGTGGGCCAGCGCTTGGCCGCGGCGATGGCCAAGACGCCCGAGCCGCAACCGACATCGAGGATGCGTGGACGGGCGGCGAGCACGGCCGGAAGCCGGTCGATCGCCAGCAGGCAGCCGCGTGTGGTCTCATGCTCGCCCGAGCCGAAGGCGAGCCCGGCGTCGATCTCGATCGCCACCGGCGCCTGCTCGGCGGCGGCCCTGGCGTGGCTGCCATGGATCACGAACCGCCCAGCGCGCACCGGTCGGGCCTGGCGCGCCACCTCTGCGAGCCAGTCCGTCGGCGGAACAGGGGCGCTGTCCGGGACCGCAGCGACCAAGCCCAGAGCCGCCAGCGCTTCGGCGAAGCGCTGATCGGGCGGGTCGGCGAGCAGCAGCTCGACCACCCGGTCCGCGGCGTGCTCGGTATCCTGCGGCTCCTCGACCGTCACGCTCAGGGCGAGCTCGACGGGCGCGTCGAGAAGGCGCTGAGCGGCTACCGCCGGCAGCTTGAGGCGGACCCGCCAGAGGGGCGGTGCCGCCGCACCCTCCGCTCTCATGTCGGCTGCACGAAGCTGTCGATGACCTTCTTCGTCCCGGCCTTATCGAAGGCGATCTCGAGCCGGTCACCGTCGACCCGCTCGATCCGCCCGTAGCCGAACTTGTCGTGGAAGATGCGCTGGCCGACGCTGAAGGTGCGACTGCCCGGGGCCGGGCGCGTGGTCAGGATCTCGGCCCGACCCTCGATGACCCTGCCGGCGTGTCGGCCAGCGCGGAACTGTGGCGCAGATGGTGGCTCCAGCTCGATCACCGGCTCGTAGTCGGGTCGCGCGGCCGGCGAGCGGAACAGATGCTCGATATGCGCCTCGGGCAGCTCATCGACGAACCGCGACGGGATGCTCGAAGCCCACTGCCCGTAGACCCGGCGGTTGGCGGCGAAGCTGACCGTGCAGCGCCGCCGTGCGCGGGTGATCCCGACATAGGCGAGACGCCGCTCCTCCTCGAGTGCGCTGTTGCCGCCCTCCTCCAGTGCCCGCTGGCTGGGAAATACGCCCTCCTCCCAGCCGACCAGGAAGACGCAGTCGAACTCGAGACCCTTGGCCGCGTGCAGGGTCATCAGGTTGACCATGTCGGCGCTCGTGTCGGCAGCGTTGTCCATGACCAGCCCGACATGCTCGAGGAAGCCCGTAAGGCTCTCGAACTCCTCCAGCGCCTTGACGAGCTCCTTGAGGTTCTCGAGACGCCCCGGCGCGTCCGGCGAGCGGTCGTTCTGCCACATCTCGGTGTAGCCGGACTCGTCGAGCACCGTCTCGGCCAGCTCGCGCGGCGGGCGCGATGCCAGCATCTGCCGCCAGCGATCGAAGCTGTCCACCAGCCGACCCAGCGCGTTGCGGGTGCGCGCCGGCAGTTCGTCGGTGCCGGCGAGGCTCCGGGCGGTGGCCAGCAGGCTCGCCTGCTGTCGCCGCGCCGCTTCGCGCAAGGTGCGCAGGGCCGCGTCGCCGATGCCCCGCTTCGGCTGGTTGATGATCCGCTCGAGCGCCAGATCGTCATCGGGTTGGGCGACGACCCGCAGATAAGCGACGGCGTCGCGGATCTCGGCCCGCTCGTAGAAGCGCAGGCCGCCGATCACCCGATAGGGCAGCCCGGTCTGGATGAACCGCTCCTCGAAGGCGCGGGTCTGGAAGCCCGCGCGCACCAGGACCGCCGTCTGCGCAAGGTCGCCGCCTTCGCGCTGCCAGGCCTCGATCTCGCCGGCGACGAACTGCGCCTCCTCCTGCTCGTCCCACAGGCCCGCGACGCGGACCGGCTGGCCGGTCTCGTCCTCGGTCCACAGGGTCTTGCCGTGGCGCGCGCGGTTGCGGGCGATCAGGCCCGAGGCGGCACCGAGGATGTGGCCCTTGGAGCGATAGTTGCGCTCGAGCCGGATCACCTGCGCGCCCGGGAAGTCCTGCTCGAAGCGCAGGATGTTGCCGACCTCGGCGCCGCGCCAGGAGTAGATCGACTGGTCGTCGTCGCCGACGCAGGTGATGTTGCGGTGGCCCTGCGCCAGCAGCCTGAGCCAGAGATACTGCGCGACGTTGGTGTCCTGGTACTCGTCGACCAGGATCGCCCGGAACCGGCGCTGGTAGTGCGCCAACACGTCGGGCGCCTTCTGGAACAGGGTCAGGTTGTGCAAGAGCAGGTCGCCGAAGTCACAGGCGTTGAGCGTGGTCAGCCGATCCTGATAGGCGCCGTACAGCTCGACCCCGCGGCCGAGGGCGAAGTCGGAGACCTCGCCCTGCGGGACCTGATCGGGCCGCCAGCCGCGGTCCTTCCAGCGCTGGATGATGCCGGCGAGCACGCGCGGCGCCCAGCGCCGCTCGTCGAGATCGGCCGCGGCAATGACCTGCTTGGCCAGCCGGAGCTGGTCATCGGTGTCGAGGATGGTGAAGCTCGGCTTGAGGCCGACCAGCTCGGCATGCAGCCGCAGCAGCCGTGCGCCGATCGCGTGGAACGTGCCGAGCCACATTCCCTGCACGCCGCGGCGGATCAGCTGCTCGACCCGCTCGCCCATCTCGCGCGCGGCCTTGTTGGTGAAGGTCACGGCCAGGATCTCGCCCGGCCGGGCCCGCCCGGTGACGATCAGGTGCGCAAGCCGCGTGGTCAGGACCCGGGTCTTGCCCGTCCCGGCGCCGGCGAGCACCAGCAGCGGTCCATCGGCGGCGGTGACCGCCGCGCGCTGGTCCGGGTTCAGCCGGCCGAGATGATCCGGCTCATCGGTCGGGTGCCGATCGGTCGGGAGCGGCGGCGATGCGTCCACGAGCGCGATATGCCGTGCCGTTGCGTCGGCGACAACCGGGCTCTGGGGGCTCGGTAGCGGCGGAAATCCGCCCGGCCTGTGCCAAACCGCACAGCATGGCGGCGCGTCCGACGGCAGGATCCGTGGCGCTGAGGGCTGAGGACTCCAACGACCTGTGGGTCAGCCGCGCGAGTGGGCAACCCGCAGGTCGCCTTTTCCCCTCCAGCGACGGCGTTGTCGCGCGCCGCCGTCGATGGCATGGTCCGCTCCGCTCCACCATCCGGGCCAGGATCGATGCAGCTCGCCGCGGCTATGGCGCGTCTCGGCACCGAGAGCGCTTTCGAGGTACTCGCGCGCGCGACGCGGCTCGCCCAGGAGGGCCGCAGCATCATCAACCTCGGCATCGGCCAGCCCGATTTCCCGACCCCGCCGCACATCGTCGAGGCGGCCGTGAAAGCGCTTCGCGACGGCCATCATGGCTACACCCCGGCAAACGGGATCCTCCCGCTGCGCGAGGCGGTGGCGGCGGACATGCGGCTGCGCCGCGGCGTCGAGGTCAGCCCGGAGCGGATCGTCATCGTACCCGGCGGCAAGGTGACGATGTTCATGGCCATCGCCATGTTCGGTGAGCCGGGCGTCGAGATCATGTACCCCGATCCCGGCTTCCCGATCTATCGCTCGCTGATCCAGTGGACCGGCGCCGAGCCCGTCCCGATCGCGCTCCACGAGGACAAGGGCTTCGCCTTCTCCGCTCTGGAGGTGCTCAACAAGATCACCCCGCGCACGCGCCTGCTGATCGTCAACAGCCCGGCCAACCCGACCGGCGGGGTGGTACCGAAGGCCGAACTCGACCGCCTCGTCGAGGGCCTGCTCGACTACCCCGAGGTGGCCGTCCTGTCGGACGAGATCTACGCCCGGATGTGTTACGACGGTGTCCCACATGCGTCGCTCACCGCCTATCCCGAGCTCGAGCATCGGCTGATCCTCCTGGACGGCTGGTCCAAGACCTACGCCATGACCGGTTGGCGTCTGGGCTGGGGAGTGTGGCCGGAGCCGCTCGTCGAGCATGCCACGCGCCTCGCCATCAACACCCACTCCTGTGTCAACGCCGCGACGCAATGGGCCGGGATCGAGGCGCTGACCGGCCCACAGGACGCGGTCGAGCGGATGGTCGCCGCGTTCGATCGCCGACGCCAGGTCATCGTCGAGGAGCTCAACGCGATCCCGGGCTTCCGCTGCGTGCGGCCGGGCGGTGCCTTTTATGCCTTCCCGAACATCGAGGGCACCGGCAAGACCTCGAGGCAGCTCCAGGAGGAGCTGCTCACCGAAGTCGGCGTCGCCATCATCAGCGGCACGAGCTTCGGCATCCACGGCGAGGGCTATGTCCGCTTCTCCTATGCCGCCTCGGTCGAGGCGATCCAGGAGGCCTGCGGGCGCATCCGCCGCCACCTCGGCGCCTGAGCGTGGCGCCGCGTGTGACGCCGATCACGCTGGGCGTCGCCCCTGGCCTACATCACCCACCGCAAGACCGAGGTGGCGGCGGCAGGAGCGCTGCGGCTGCCGGGCTGAGCGACCGGTCATCGGTTCCCGTCGGCCAGGTCGATGTCTCAGACCAGCGCCGCGACGGTCGCCACGGCGCGATCATCGCGCCGGCGCTGGTGCTTGCGCCGCGCCGGAGCTCTGTCGCCGTTCCGGGACGGCCAGAACGAACGCTCCGGCCTCGCCCGTAAACAGACCCGGCCCCTGCGGATCGTTGCTGAACGAATGGTCGAATGGCTGGGTCTCGGCACACGCGGCAAGGGCCGCAAGGAGCAGTGCTATCGACCACGCCTTGGTGGAGAGAGGGCGCATGTCCGCTAGAACTTCACACGGGTGCCGAACGTGCCGACGATGATGTCGCTGACGCTCGGTCCATCGTCCCGGTCGAGATCGTAGGTGCGCAGGCCGGCATAGAACTCGGTCCCGTAGTCCTTGACGTTCTGCACGACGGCGAAGCCGAAGGAGTCGCCCGTGTCGCCCTTGGCCGCGCCATCTTCGGTCCGCTGCCAGTCGACGCTGAACGCGGTCTTGCCGAAGCTGAACAAATCCGTCTGCCAGCCAGCCTTGAGGTAGACGAACTCCGTGTCTAGTCCGCCGCTGTCCGCGTCGCTGCGCCCCGCAGCGCCCGTCAGATTGAGTCCGCTCGGCGTATGCAGAGCCGACGCCGAGCCGATCAGGCGATAGTTCACGCCGGGCGCACTCGGATCGAAGACCCCGATCCCGGCGGCTGCCTTGAAAGTATCACCGAACTCGCCGGCCCAGCGCAACGCCGCGTCGTAGCGCTGATCCTCGCCCGCGGAGACTGCCAGCGTCGCCCCCATGAGCTTGGGTGTGTCGTAACGGACCCGGCTGATGCGGCTGCTGTCGAGATCGTTGAACGCCTTCTTCACCTGCACCCCCGAGGACGCGTTACCGTCATTCTCGATGAAGAACAATCCTCCGGCAACGTCCTGGACGGCAGCGTAGGCCAGCAGGTCAGTCCCGGATAGATCGACTTTCCCAACGTCCTTGGCCGCCGCATCGCCCTTGCCGAAAGAAAGCTTGCCGAGAGACTTGCTGGTAAACAGGGCTTCCACCTTGCGCTGATCGAACTTGTCACCGGAGCTCTCATTGAACTGGGACACGTCGTTCGAGTTGTTCGGTGATATGCCGATCTCCACGTTCGTACCGATGCTAAGGTCTTCGGTCACGCTACCCTCGGCGACGAAGCGGAAGCGCGACACCGACGTGTTGTTGTCGACAAAGTAGCCCTTCGTCTTGTTACCGTCATCGGCGAGGTTGACCATCCGGTTGACGTGACCGGACACGGACAGTTTCAGCTTCGGGTTGCCGGACGCCACCGCCGGCTTCTCCGCCAGCGCCTGCCGCTGCTCCTCGGCCTGCTGTCGCGCCGCCGCCGCCATCTCCCGCGTCGAGACCGCCTCGTCCTGCAGCGCCTCCAGCCGTTGCTGGAGCTGCGAGATGGTCTCCTGCTGCTGCTCGACCAGCCGCCGGAGCTGCTCGATCTGCCGCTGGAGGGTCTCGCCTTGCGCCGGGATCGAGAACCCGCCGACCGCCACAGAGATGCCGACGGCAAGAATTACTAAGAGGATGTTGTTTGCGCGACGCATCAACTTCCGCCCTACCGTGTGCTAATGACAACGAGGGGATGCACGGCTAAATCGATAGGTTCGTGACAGCTTGCCGGTGTCGCCACGGGCAACGGTGGTGGTCAAACGTGCGCATCGACGGGACGGACGCGGCCAGCATGATGGAGGGGATACTCGCCGAGATCCGCGCCTGCCGGCTGTGCGTCGATTCGCTACCGCTCGGGCCGAACCCGGTGCTGCGCGCGAGCCCCACCGCGAGTGTGCTGATCGTCGGTCAAGCTCCCGGCGCCCGGGTGCACGCAACGGGGATCCCGTGGAACGACCCGAGCGGTGATCGGCTGCGCCAGTGGCTCGGCCTCAACCGCCAGCGATTCTACGACGAGCGGCACATCGCCATCATGCCGATGGGCTTCTGCTATCCCGGTCGCGGCCGCTCCGGGGACCTTCCGCCCCGCCCGGAGTGCGCCCCACTTTGGCATCCACGCGTGCTCGCGCATCTCCCGGCCCTGCGCCTCGTCCTCCTGGTCGGCCTGTACGCCCACCAGCGTTATCTGCCGGACTGGAGACGGCTGGTCCTGACCGAGCGGGTCCGCCGCTGGCGTGAGGCGCCGCCGCCCTACCTGCCCCTGCCGCACCCCAGCGGCCGCAACAATGGCTGGCTGCGCCGCAACCCTTGGTTCGAGGCGGAGCTGCTGCCCGAGGCCCGCGCACGCCTCGCCGCTGCACTCGCGGCAGGCTGTCGCGGTCCCGTCACGGAGCCGGGCTAGCCGTTCGGTGATAGGCTACGGTTCCGCTTCGACGGATGATTCAGGCTCGGCTGAACTTGGCGCTGGCGACGCTCACGACCCTCGCGCACGTCGTGCTCCTGGCTGCTTTGCCAATGCTCGTGCTGCGTGACTTCGCCTGGGCTTGGGTGCTCGTTCCCTTGACCCTCGTGACCATCCCGCACTGGGCGCTGATCCACGAAGCGGTGCATGGCCATCTTCTGCGTGAGCGGCGCGCCAACGACCGCTTGGGGCGGGTCCTCGCGATCCTGTTCGGCGCGCCGTTCGACGTGCTTCGGGTCGGGCACCTCTCCCATCACGCGCTCAACGCGCGCGCCGTCGAGCGACCGGAACTCTACGATCCGACCGTACGCTCACGCCTGCTGGCGGCGCTGGGCTACTTCCCACGCCTTTTGGGTGGCCTTTATCTGGTCGAGCTTGCGAGCTCGCTCCTCGCTTGGCTGCCGCGCCGCTGGCTGCGTCCCATCGTCCGCCGCCTGTTCTACGAAGGAGACGCCGAGGCCGGCGCCATGCCCGACCGGGCCGAGCGCCACCTTCTGAGCCCGCGCAGCCTCGCTCGGATCCGCTCCGATGGCGCGGCCGTGGTGGTTCTCTTCGCGCTTGCCTTCTTGCTCTGGGGCGAGGCTTGGCCGTTGCTGCTCGGCGCGCTGCTCGGCCGCGCCTTTCTTGTCTCGTTCCTCGACAACGCGCCGCACTATCTCGGCGAGCTGGGTGACCCGCGACAGGGCCACGACATGGTCCTGCCACCTCGTCTCGCGGCTCTGGTGCTCCATGCGAATCTGCACGGCACCCATCACCGGCATCCTGATCTGCCATGGACCGAGCTGCCACGCCGCTTCGCGCGCGACCAAGCACGCCCTGTCGGCAGCTGGTTCGTGGTGCCTTGGCGTCAGCTCCGCGGTCCGGTGCCGATGACGGCGCTCCGGCGCGAACGCGCATGACCGGGCTGACCGACGTCGAGGCAGCGACCGCCGAGGTCGTTCGTACCTATGACCGGATGGCGCCCGTCTACGACGCCTTGGACGCGATCTACGAGTGGTCCTGGAAGCGCCGCCTGCGCGCCGAGCTGTTTCGGCATGCCGAGGGCCGGATCCTTGACGTCGGCGTCGGCACGGGGTGCAACATGCCCTTCTATCCGGCGGACAGCGAGGTCGTCGGAATCGACAGCAGCAGGCGAATGCTGGCCGAGGCCCGCGAGCGCGCTACGCGGCTCGGGCGCAGCGTTACCCTACGGCAGATGAACCTGCTGCAGCTCGACTACCCCGACCACACGTTCGACACGGTGGCCGCGACATTCGTGCTGCTCTGCCTGCCGGAGGCATTGATCCCGGCGGCCCTGGCTGAGCTGGTGCGCGTGACGCGACCCGAGGGCCGCCTGCTGCTTCTCGACTACCACCTGTCCAGCCGGCCGGCGGCGCGGCTGTGGATGCGCTGTCTCTCGCCGTGGCTGCGCTGGGCCTTCGCCGCGCGCTACGACGCCGGCACCGAGCACCATGTCGAGGCGGCCGGTCTCCGGGTGGTCGAGCGCCGCAGTTTCGCCGTCGATTCCGTGACGATGATCGTCGCGCGACCGGGCTGACGCGAGCCCTCACTCGGCGGCCGCGAGCAGTTCCGGCGTGACGTCCAGGCGGGCAAGAAGCTCCGCCTCGCGGGTCTTCACCCGCGCTACGTTCGCCGCCTTCACCGGCCCGAAGCCGCGTATCTGCAGCGGCAGGGCCGCGATCTCGACCGCGACTGGAAGCCGCTCGGCCGTCAGGCCCGAACACAGCCGCGCGAGGAGATCCTCGTACTCCCCGATGAGCCGCCGCTCCATGCGCCGCTCGCTGCTGCGGCCGAACGGATCGAGCGCGGTGCCACGTAACCGGCGCAGACCCGCGACGAGCCGCAGCACCGGCAGGATCCACGGGCCGAAGCGGCGCTTGCGCGGTCGCCCGGTGCGGGCGTCGATCTCCCCGAGCATCGGCGGCGCGAGATGGAACTCGAGGCGCCGCCAGCCCTCGAGGTCGCGAGCCAATTGCCGCTCGAAGCTGCCGTCGGTGAACAGCCGTGCGACCTCGTATTCGTCCTTGTAGGCCATCAGCTTGAACAGCGAGCGCGCGGCCGCCTCGGTCAGCCGCAGCGGACCGCCGGTGACGGCCGCCTCGGCCGCCCGCACCCGCTCGACCGCCCGCCGGTACCGGTCGGCGTAGGCCGCGTCCTGGTAGTCGGTGAGGAAGGCGGCGCGCCGCGCGACCAGCGTGTCGAGATCCGCCACGACCGGATCGAGATGCAGGCCGGCGCGCCGCTCGACCTCGGCGCGCGCCACGGCGAGGCGGCGTCCCCACAGAAAGGCCGCGCGATTGAGATCGGTCGCCACACCGTTCAGCTCGATCGCCCGCTCGATGGCCGCCGCCGAGAGCGGAATCAGACCCTTCTGCCAAGCGAAGCCCACCATCAGCAGGTTGGTCGCGATGGCATCGCCCAGCAGCGCCGCCGCGACCCGCGTGGCCGGGATGAGATCGACCAGCGCGGCGCCGGCCGCATCGGTCAGCGCGCGCGTCAGCCGCTCGGCCGGGAAGGGAAGATCGGGGTCGCGGGTGAACGCCCCGGTCATCACCTCCTCGGTGTTGGCGACGATACGGGTCACGCCGTGGCGGACGGCCGGCAGCGCCGTGCGGCCGGCGGCCACGACGAGATCGCAGCCGAGCAGCAGGGCGGCGGCACCGGCCGCGACACGCGGGCTGCCGATCGCCTCCGGTGTCGGTGCGAGCTTGAGGTGCGAGACCACGGCCCCGCCCTTCTGGGCGAGCCCCACCATGTCGAGGGCAACGCAGCCCTTGCCCTCGAGATGCGCGGCCATGCCGAGCAGGGCCGCGATCGTAATGACGCCGGTGCCGCCGATGCCGGTGACGACGATACCGTAGGGCCCGGTCAACGCGGGCGGGCGCGGCTCCGGCAAGACGGGCCACTGCGCTTCGCCCTCGGGTCGCGCGGTCCCGCGCCGTAGGCGAGCGCCCTCGACCGTCACGAAGCTCGGGCAGAACCCTTTGAGGCAGGAGAAATCCTTGTTGCACGCCGACTGGTCGATACGCCGCTTGCGCCCGAACTCGGTCTCGAGCGGCTGGATCGCGACGCAGTTCGACTGGACGCCGCAGTCGCCGCAGCCTTCGCAGACCAGCTCGTTGATGAACACCCGCCGGTCCGGGTCGACCATCTCGCCGCGCTTGCGCCGCCGCCGCTTCTCCGCGGCGCAGGTCTGATCGTAGATCAGCACGCTCACGCCGCCCGCAGCGGCCAGCTCCCGCTGCACGGCATCCAGGTCATCGCGATGCGCGATCCGTGTCCCGTGCGGGAAGGCGGCCGGACCGTGCTTCTCCGGCTCGTCACTGACCACCGCGATCTCGGTGATGCCCTCGGCGGCGGCAAGATGGGCGATCTGCGGCACCGAGAGGTTGCCGATCTCCATCTTCTGGCCGCCGGTCATGGCGACCGCGTCGTTGAACAGGACCTTGAAGGTGATGTTGGCCCCGGCGGCCTGCGCCGCGCGCAGCGCCAGCGAACCCGAGTGGTAGAAGGTCCCGTCACCGATGTTCTGGAAGACGTGTGGCGTCTCGGTGAACGGTGCCTCACCGAGCCAGGACGCCCCCTCGCCGCCCATCTGGGTGAACCCCACCGTGTCGCGGTCCATCCAGGTGACCATGAAGTGGCAGCCGATCCCGGCCACCGTCCGGCTGCCTTGCGGCGACCGCGTGCTCGTGTTGTGCGGGCAGCCCGGGCAGAACCAGGGGAGGCGGACCATCGCGGCGCTCGTCCCCGCAGCGCCCGATTGACGCGCCGCGAGTGCCGTGACGCGCTGGCGCAGCGCGGCATCGTCACGCCGGGCGAGCAGGCGCTGGCCAATGGCGAGGCCGACCTGGTTGGCGTCGAGCGCCCCCCAGCTCGGGAACAATGTGGCGCCGAACTCGTCGGTCTTGCCGATCACCCGCGGCCGATGCTCGCTGCCGTACAGCAGCTCCTTGAGCTGGCTCTCGATCAGACCGCGCTTCTCCTCGACGACGATGACGAGCTCGCTGCCCGCAACAGCAGCCTCGAGCGCCACCGGCTCGAGGGGGAACGTCATGCCAACCTTGTAGACGCGCAGACCCAGAGCGCGGGCCCGTTCCTCGTCGATGCCCAGCTCGTCGAGCGCGGCCCACACATCCATCGCCGACTTGCCGGTGGTGACCACCGTGACGGCGGCGCCCTCGGCGCCCAGGACCACGCGGTCGAGCCGGTTGGCGCGGGCATAGGCGCGCGCCGCCTCCAGCTTCTGGCTGTGGACGCGGCGCTCTGCCTCGAGCGCGAGCGGCGGCCAGGGCCGCTCCGGCGGCACATGGTAGCCGAGGCTGCCCGGCGCGATGGCGAGATCTTCGGGTAGTACGACCTCCGGCCGATCCGGAGCGACGGTGATCGAGGCGGTGCTCTCGACCGTGTCGTGGACGCATTTCAGCGCCACCCAGGCGCCGCTGTACCGCGACAGGGCGATGCCGTGCAGCCCGTACTCGAGGATCTCCTGGACCCCTGAGGGATTGAGCACCGGCACGCAGGCGTCGACCATCGCGTACTCGGACTGATGCGCCGTCGTGCTGGACTCGCAGATGTGATCGTCGCCGAGCAACAGCAGCACGCCGCCGTGCTTGGCCGTCCCGAACAGGTTGCCGTGCTTGATCGCGTCGCCGGAGCGGTCGACGCCGGGCCCCTTGGCGTACCAGATCGCGAACACACCGTCGTACTTGGCGCGACCGTCCTGGCCCACTGCCTGTGTGCCCTGGCAGGCCGTCGCCGCCAGATCCTCGTTGACCCCCGGCTGGTGGACGACGTGATGCGCGTCGAGCAGGCGTTTGGCACGCTGGAGCTGCTGGTCGTAGCCACCCAGGGGCGAGCCGCGATAGCCCGTGATGTAGCCCGCGGTGTTGAGACCCCGGGCAAGGTCGCGGCGGCGCTGCTCGAGCGGCAGCCGGACCAGCGCCTGCACCCCCGTCACGAAGACCTGCCCGCGCTCCAGCAGATACTTGTCGTCCAGGGAAACGTCGCGAAGCTGGCTCACCGGCTCGATCCCATCGGCTGCTCCGCGGGGCGCACCCTTCACCGCACGGGCGGCGCCGCTCAGGCCGCCGGGACCTGTACCGTCGCGCTGACGCGCGCGCCGGTATCCTCGACCCAGGTCACCTGCAGCTCGACCGGCGCTTGGCCGTCGACGAAGAAGCGCAGATATGGGTTGGCCGCAACCGAGCGGAACAGCTCCGCACGCAGCAGAATCGTCTCGCCGGCGGTCGCGATCACTTCACGCACGATCCGCTCCGGCACAGGTCGGCCCGCGGAGTCCTGCCGCAGTCCGGTCTCCATGGGATGATCGATGATGGTGCGCACCTCGGCCGGCAGGCTCGGGCCGACGCGCACCCGCGGTTCCTGCATCACGCCCGCCGTGGTCTGGTCGGACGGGACGAGACAACCGGTCGTCGTCACCGTCACCTCGCGCGCTGCAAGGCGGACCTCGCCCTTGTTCGTCCGGGCCACGGCAATCACCGTCTGCGACTCGTTGAGCCGGATGCGGGTCGAGATCTCGGCGCGGCCGAGGCCGGGCGCGAGGTGGAAGGCGGCCACCTCCGGGCTCGGGTTGCGCGGCGCGAACAGATGCAGGGTGGCGATGTGATCGTCCGCGGTCATCGGGCTCTCGGCGACCACCGTGACATTCACCGAGGATCCGTCCTCGGTGAGCGCCGGAAGCTGCAAGGCCAGGCCGTCGCGGCGGGGTTCGACGCCGGCGAGCAGCGCCGCCACGGCCGGCACTCCTTCCCACGCCGCCGGGCCCGCCATGGCCCCCGGGGCGACGACGCAGGCGGACAGCCCACCGAGCACGGCGCGACGTGTCGTCCGACCAACCTGCATCGCAACGTTCGCTGTGCTCACCGCCGCCCTCGCCCCCCTGCGGTCGACGCAACCCGGGCCGCCGTGACGCGCAACG
Source organism: uncultured Alphaproteobacteria bacterium (assembly GCA_937995535.1). Lineage (GTDB taxonomy): Bacteria > Pseudomonadota > Alphaproteobacteria > Geminicoccales > Geminicoccaceae > CALKJU01. Next base: position 173,092 of record CALKJU010000020.1, on the reverse strand, counting down.
GCCCTCTGAGCGCGATATAGGCGCCGAGCAGGATGCCTCCAGCGGCCAGCGCCGAGCCCGGTGCCAAGGTGGAAAGGCCGGTGAGCCCCTGCCCGATCGAGCAGCCGAGAGCGAGGGCACCGCCGACACCCATCAGTCCCCCGCCCGCCATTGCGCGGACCATCTGCTGCGGCGAGTCGAAGCCACGCAGCTCGGCCGTGCCGGCGAGCAGGACGCTGGCCGCGGCGCCGATGAGCACGCCAGCGACGGTCGCTGTCCCGAAGCCAAGGCGCAGCCCGGTCGCCAGCATGAGATATTGCAGTGCTTCGCCGATCGGCGCGACGAAGGTCAGCGCGGCCAGAGGGACGGGATCGAACTCGTCGGCGCCCAGCACGCCGGTCACCAGCCACCCTGCGGGGACGAGTAGGCCGATCGCCGCGGCGCCGAGCGCCGGCGCGACGTCGTTACGCTGCCAGCCGGCCGTGGCGGCGAAGGCGAGCAGTGCGGCGATGGCCGCGCCGGTGGCGATCCAGCGGACGGTTCCGTCGGGCGCCGGGGGAGCCGGCGCCGCTGTCGCCGCCAGCAGCCAGACACGTACCGGGGCCAGCACGCCGGTCAGCGTCGCGTAGGCGGCGATGCCGAGCGCGACGAGCACCACGAAGGAGCGCAGGTTGCCGCCGGCCAGCAGCATCAGTGCCCGCGAGCCGCAGCCGTTGGCAAGCACCATGCCGTAGCCGAACAGAAGCCCTCCAGCCGCCGTCACCGGCCAAGCCAGCGTCGGCTGGCGATAGAGCGATCGGTCGAGGCTCACGACACCGAGCGCGTCGAAGGACTGGCTGCCGAGGATCGCGACCGCCAGGGCGATTGCGAACAGCGCCAGGCCGCGCCGCTCGCCTTTGGTCGAGAACGATCGCAGCGCGCTGGTCAGGCAGAAACCGATCCGCTGGCCGACGAAGCCGAAGACGAGGCCGATCGCGGCTCCACCCCAGGCGACAACGGACGCGCTCTCCATCCCCTCGAAGCGCCCCCGCCTAAGCCCCCCAGGTGTCGGCCGAGATCGCCGCGTACCAGCCGGCGCCGTAGTCCGCCTCCCGCTTGCGGAAGGCGGCGTCGGCCTCGCGCGGGCTGACCCCACCCGAGCCCTCGACCTCGGCGATCTTGCCGTCCATCACCCGGTACACGCCGGCCACCGAGATGCCGTAGTCCGGCGCGATCAGGCTGTAGCAGGTGTTGACCCAGACGGGCGCCGGAGGCGCGCGCCCGGCGAGGTCGGCCACCACGGCCGCCGCGACCACCTTCGCCTGGGTGTTGGCGCAGAAGCCCGACTTCGGCATCGGCGCGGCGATCGTCGCGTCGCCGACGACGTAGACATGTTCGACCTTGGCCGAGGCGAAGGTCGCAGGCACGACCGGGACCCAACCGCTGTCGTCGGTCACCCCGGCGCGCTCAGCGATCAGGCCGGCCTGCTGCGGCGGCACGACATTGAGCACGGCGGCCTTGTGCTTGTTGCCGAACTCGGTCTCGACCTCGCGCGCGTCGGCATCGACGCGGACCACCTTGCCGTCCTGCGAGAGCCCGACCCACTCGATCATGTCGCCGTAAAGCGCCGCCCACGCATCGGTGAACAGCCCCTGCTTCGAGAACTGGTCTTTGGCGTCGAGCACCAGGATCTTCGAGTGCGGCTTGTTCGTCTTGAGATAGTGGGCGACCATGCTGATCCGCTCGTAAGGCCCCGGCGGGCAGCGGAACGGGTTGGCCGGTGCCACGAGCACGAACAGCCCGCCATCTTCCATGGCCTCGAGCTGGGCGCGCAGCAGCTTGGTCTGGGAGCCGGCCTTCCAGGCGTGCGGCGCCTTCTCGGCCGCCGCCTCGTCATAGCCCTCGAGCGCGCCCCACCGGATGTCGATGCCCGGGGAGAGGACAAGTCGGTCGTAGGGAAGGGTGTCGCCGGTCGAGAGCCGCACGGTGCGGCCGGCCGTGTCGACGTCCTCCGCCGTGGCGTGGACCACGCTCACGCCGGCGCGGCGCAGGGCGTCGAAGCCGTGCCCGAGCGACTCGAAGTCGCGCAGGCCACCGAGATAAAGGTTGCTGAAGGGACAGGTGTAGAACCGTTCGGCCGGCTCGATCAGCGTGACCTCGACAGCCGGATCGAGCCGGCGGATGTAACGCGCCGCCGTGGCCCCACCGAAGCCGCCGCCGACCACGATGACGCGGCCGGCCGCTCCCTGGCCCAGGCTCGGACGGCCGACGCCCAGTGCCGCGCCTCCGGCGAGCAGGCTCAGCGCACCGCGACGGTCGATGGCATGCACGATCGTGCTCATGCGCGCCTCCTCACGGTTTCAGCGACGCGAAGTGCTCGGCCAGGGCGATCAGCTCCTCCTCGCTGAACCCCTTGGCGAGTCGGACCATCACCGTGGTTCCGGGCGCCTCGTCCTTGCGGAACGCCAGGAGCTTCGCCTTGAGCACGTCGACCGAGGCACCGGCGATCGTCGGCATGGCCCCGGGTGAGTGGCCGTCGGGGCCGTGGCAGTTGGCGCAGCCGGCGGCGAGGAGCGTAATCGTCGCGTCCGTCTCGGCGAGCGCACCGCTCGCGGTCGCGATCGGCATGCCGATGATCGCGGCCAAGAAGGCCGCGCGCATCCGTCCCATGGTCCCCCCTGCCGGTCATGAGGCTCGATCGAGCTTACCCGGCCCTGCGTGCTTGTCCAATGCGGGTTGCGGGTACGAGCGCCCTGCGCATCAGGTGCTTGGTGGCACCACAGGGAAAGCCGGTGATGACCGGCACCATCCCGAAGCCGCGCCTCGCGTAGAAGGCGGGAGCCTGGAACGAGAAGGCTTCGGAGGTGAAGCTGGCGGCAGCGGCGGTTGGTGGCCTCCGCCACCCGGAGCAGCCGCAGCTCCGCGCACTCACCCCGGCTTCGCCCGACAGCACCGGCAACGAGCCCGAGGCCGGGCGATGCAGCACAGGCCGGGTACGCTGTCGATCCCGGCCACGGCGATGTCGACCCCCCGCAGCCCGGCGCCGATCGCGTCCACGTCGGGACCAGCGACAGCATCGCTCAGGACCCAGTCCAGCTCCGTCACCACCCCCCGCCACACCCTTCAGGGCATGAGCTGGCCGCCATTGACCTCGACGACCTGCCCGGTGACGTAGGCTGCCAGCGTCGGCGAGGCGAGAAAGAGGAAGGCACCGACGCAGTCCTCGGGCGTCCCCAGCCGTTGCAGTGGGATTCGCTGCCGGGTCGACTCCAGCTTGTCGGCCGTCGAGTAGCGCTCGTGGAACGGCGTGGCGATCGTGCCAGGCGCCACCGCATTGACCCGGATGCCGCGCGGGGCGAGCTCGGTGGCGAGCGAGCGCGTCAGCGTCGTGACGAACGCCTTGGCCGCGCTGTAGAGGCCGGAGCCGGCGCTGCCGCCGGTCCGCGCCGAGATCGACCCGGTGTTGACGATGCAGCCGCGGCGCTCGGCGAGCGCCGGCAAAGCCTCGCGGCAGGCGACGACGACCGAGGCGGCGTTCAGCTCGACGACATCGTCGAGCCTGCCGTCGTCGACCTCCTGGAGCGGGATCCGCCCGAGCATGTGCCCGGCATTGTTGACGAGCACGTCGAGCCCGCCCAAGGCGGCGATGGCGTCCCCTACGACTTGTGCCACCTCGTCGCGGCGTGTGAAGTCGCCGCGCAGGCAGGCCGCAGCGCCGACGGTGGTGGCGGTGGCGCGGGCACCCGCCTCGTTCGCATGGAAATGGATCGCCAGCCGCGCCCCGGCCTCGTGGAAACCACGCGCGACGGCGGCCCCGATACCCGAGCTGGCACCGGTGACGAGGACAAGCTTGCCATTGAGGCCGAGGTCGATAGGCAAGGGTGCAGGCTCCGTGGCGCGGTGGTCAGGCTATCCGGCGCCGCCCGGGGCGCCGCCAGGGATCAGGACCACGGCAGCATGACCCATGCCCGCTTTGTCAACGGTCTCGCCGCCCTGGCCGAGCGCTACGATGGGTTCGTCCTCGACCAGTGGGGCGTGTTGCACGACGGCCTGCGTCCCTACCCGGGCGTCGTCGAGGTGCTCGAAGCGCTCCACAGCCGGCGCAAGCCCGTGGTGCTGCTCTCGAACTCCGGGCGGCGCGCCGCGCTGAGCCGCGAGCGTCTGCGGCAGATCGGCTTCGATCCGCACCTGTTCACCGGCGTCGTGACCTCGGGCGAGACGGCATGGCAGGGCTTTCGCGAGCGGAATGCAGCGCCGTTCGACCGGCTCGGACGGCGTTGCGTGCTGCTCACACGCGAGGGCGACCTTACCGTCGCTCAGGGCGTCGGTCTCGAACTGGTGGAGGCGCCCGAGGAGGCGGATTTCCTGTTTCTTGCCGGCGTCGAGCCGCCACCGGTAACGGCCGAGGACTACGAGCCGATCCTCGAGCGCTGCCTCGGCTGCCGGTTGCCCATGCTGTGCACCAACCCCGATCTGGTGGCCGTGACCGGCGACGCGCTGACCCTCGCGCCCGGCACGCTCGGCCGGCGCTACGAGAGCGCCGGCGGCGTCGTGCACTATGTCGGCAAACCGCACCCGCCGGTCTACGCCGCCTGCCGCGCGCTTCTCGTCGGCATCGAGGCGGAGCGGATCCTGGCGGTCGGGGACTCCCTGGCCCACGACGTCCGCGGCGCCAATCTGGCCGGCTTCGCCGCCGCGTTCGTCACCGATGGGATCCACCGCGAGGCGTTTCCGCCCGACCTCGACGAGGCGACGCGGGCGGCCGCCCTCGAACGTCTCGAGCAAGAGCACGAGGCCCGCGCCGACTGGGTCATCCCGCGCCTGGTTTGGTGACGGCGCTCACCCGAGCCGAGCGAGGCTCTCCAGCACGCGGCCGGCGACCAAGTCCGAGACGCGCACATTGCTCTCGCGCGTGACACCGGCGATGTGCGGCGTCAGAAGGACGTTCGGGACGTCGCGGAACAAACGCGCGGCGTCGGCATCGAGCGGCTCGGTCTCGAACACGTCGAGCGCCGCCCCGCCGAGCCGTCCCGCGCGCAGGGCGTCGGCCAGCGCCGCCTCGTCGATCAGCCCGCCACGCGCCGAGTTGATCACGAAGGCGCCTGCCGGCAGCCTTGTCAGGGCCGCCGCGTCGATGAGGTGGCGGGTCGTTTCGCTCAGCGGAATGTGCAGGCTGAGCACGTCGGCGTCGGCGAGCAGCAGCTCCAATTCGCCGTAACGGTCGGCCTCGGCCCAGGCTGCGGCTTCGGCCGGGACAAACGGATCGTAGGCACCAACTCGCATGCCCAGAGCGCCGGCGATCCGCGCCACCTTCCGGGCGATCGCCCCGAAGCCGACGAGGCCGAGGCGGCGGCCGGCCAGCTCGCCACCGACGAGAGCGGTGCGCGGCCATGCCCCGGCCAGCATCCGGTCGGTCGCGGTGAACGCGCCGCGGACGAGGTGCAGCATCGCCCCGACCACCCACTCGGCGACCGCATCCTCGTTGGCGCCGGTCGCGGGATGGACCTCGATCCCCCGCGCGCGGCACGCCGCGAGATCGATATTGTCGAGCCCGACGCCCAGCCGGCCGACCACGGCGAGTCGCGGCGCCGAGTCGAGCAGCCGGCCGCGCACCTGCGTCCGGTTGCGGACGATCAGCACCCGTGCGTCGCGCATGGCGGCCGCGAGATCGTCCGCACGATCGACCAAGCCCGGGTCGTAGAGCACGGACCGCGCCGCGCGGAGCCGTTCCACGGCCGCCTCGTCCATGAATTCGCTGACGACGATCTCCGGCACCACCCCCTCCGGCCGATGGGCACGACAGAAGCCCTCGACAAGCAGGCTTGCACCCTCCATCAATCATGACAAGCAGATGGGAGGCTAGCGCGTTGGGGGCGGTCGTCACCGGGATCGCGTTCCTGTCAGCACTCAATGACCGGATCGCCACGGTGTTCAGGATGGTCGCCCTGGTCCTCGTCGCCGCGATGACCGGCTCGATCCTGCTCCAGGTATTGTTCCGTTACGTCCTCAACCGGCCGATCGGCTGGACCGAGGAGTTCTCCATCTACAGCATGATCTGGATGACCTTCCTCGTGGCGCCGATCGCCTACCGCCAGGGGATGAACGTCGCGATCGAGGTGGTGCTCGACCAGTTCGGCCTCCGCGGGCGCGCCTTGGTCGAACTGCTTCTGACGCTCCTCGTTTTGGTGTTGCTCGCCGCGTTGCTCTACTTCGCGATCATCTACAGCCAACGCGGGCTCGGCTCGCTGGCCTCGAGCCTGCCGGTGCGGATGTTCTGGATCTACGTCTCGATGCCGCTCGGGATGGCGGCGATGCTGCTCGTCGGCATCGAGCTGCTGCTGCGCAACATCGCGCGCCTGGCTGACCCGAGCCGCCCGCTGCCGGCGATGGGGAGCCCCTCCGTGGCCGCTCCGGCCGACTGATCGCCTCCGCCATGACCCTCGTCCCCTTCTGGATCTTCATGGCGCTGCTGATGATCGGCATGCCGGTCGTCTTCGCCCTGCTGCTCGGACCGGGCCTGTCGCTGCTGATCGACGGTCGGCCGGTCGCGTTCTACGGCATGATGCAGCAGCGGCTGTTCAACGGCATGAACAGCTTTCCGCTGATGGCGGTGCCGTTCTTCATCCTCGCCGGGGAGCTGATGAACCGCGGCAACATCACCGTGGCCCTGGTCGATCTGTCGAAGGCGCTGATCGGCCACGTCCGCGGCGGGCTCGCCCAGGTCAACATCCTCTCCAGCATCCTGTTCGCCGGCCTGTCCGGCTCGGCGGTGGCCGACACCTCGGCGCTCGGCTCGATGCTGATCCCGGCGATGGAGAAGAATGGCTACACGCGCCGTTTCGCGGCCGCCGTGACGGCCGCCTCCTCGATCATCGGGCCGATCATCCCACCCTCCGGCATCATGATCCTCTACGCGTTCATCATGAACGTCTCGGTCGCCGGGCTGTTCGCGGCCGGCATCGTGCCCGGGCTGATGGTCGGCTTCGGCCTCATGCTCCTGACCTCCTGGCTCGCCAAGCGGCACGGCTTCCCGGTCGCCGCGCGCAAGGCCACCTGGCGGGAGCGGGGCACCGCGGTGCGCGTGGCGTTCTGGCCGATGCTGACCCCGATCATCCTGCTCGGCGGCATTCTCACGGGCGCGTTCACACCGACCGAAGCCGCGGCCGTGGCCGCCGGCTACGCGATGGTCGTCTGCCTGTTCGTCACCCGCACGCTGACCCCGCGCCAGCTCCCCGAAGTGTTCTGGCAGACCGCGCTGTCGGCCGGCACGATCCTGCTGCTCGTCGCTGCCGCGGTGAGCTTCTCCTCGGTGATCGCGCTCTTCCGCACGCCACAGACGCTCACCGACCTGGTGCTCGCCATCAGCAACAACCCCTACATCATCCTATTCGCGGTCAACATCCTGCTGTTCATCGTCGGGATGTTCCTCGATGCCGGGCCGGCGATCCTGATCCTCGGCCCGATCCTCGGCCCGGCGATGGTCTCCGCCGGCGTCGACCCACTCCATTTCGCGATCGTGATGTGCGTCAACGTCACGGTGGGCTTGGCCACGCCACCGATGGGGCTGGTGCTGTTCGTCGCGGCCGGGATCGCGCGCGAGCGGGTCGAGCGCATTGCGCTCGCCATGCTGCCATTCCTCGCCGTCGAGATCGCGGTCATCCTGCTGATCACCTACATCCCGGAGCTGCCGCTGACGCTGCCGCGGCTGCTAGGCTTCGCCCCCTGGCCGGACTGCGCGACCTCGCGTATGGACTTCATAACCTGTGCACTGTCAGGTGGAGGCTGATTCGATGACAACTCGAACGATGTCGCGCTGGCTGGTCGCCGCCAGCTGCGCGCTCGGCGTGCTGGCCGCGGGGGCGAGCGCGCCCGCCCTGGCCCAGCAGAAGAACATCAAGGCCGTATTCCTCGCCAACCAGGACGACGAGGACTATGATGGCCTGCTGGTCTTCAAGGACTTCGTCGAGGCCCAGTCGAACGGAACGATCACCGTCGAGATCTTTCCGGGCGGCCAGCTCTGCGGCAACGCCACCGAGTGCCTTGAGAGCCTCCAGGGCGGCATCATCGAGGTGTTCCTCACCACTTTCGGCGGCTTCGGCAACATGGTGCCGGAGGCGCAGGTGATGGACCTGCCCTACATCTTTCCGAGTGATCGCGTCGCCGAGTGCGCGCTCGGCAATGACACCGAGTTCTTCGCCAAGCTGCGTGATGCGACGCTCGCCAAGACGGGCAACATCCGCCTGATGACGATCGGCAACACCGGCGGCTGGCGGAACTTCGCGACGGTCAAGCGGCAGATCAAGTCGCCCGCCGACGTGGCCGGCCTCAAGCTGCGCACGATCGCCACCGAGCTCGACCAGACGCTGGTCAGCGGCATGGGCGGGGCGCCGACGCCGGTCGCCTGGCCGGAACTCTACACCTCGCTGGCCACCGGCGTGGTCGATGGAACCAAGAACGGCATCACCGACATCGTCGGCATGAAGTTCCACGAACATCTGAAATACATCACCCTCGACGGACATGCCTACATGGGTGCCCTGTGGATGATGAACAACGATTTCTTCGAGAGCCTGTCCGCCGAGGAGAAGAAGATTGTTGAGGATGGCTTCGACGCGTTACGCTGGACGACGATCGTCCTGCCGAAGCGACGGCAGATCGAAGCCTACGAGGCGTTCAAGCAGGCCGGCGGCACGGTCTACGTGCCGACCGACGAAGAGAAGGCCGAATTCGTGTCCGCCGCCAAGCCGGTGTGGGACTGGTATGTCGGCAAGTTCGGCGACGACTGGCTCAACGCGCTGCAGGCCTCCATCGATCGCTGCGAGGCCTCGATCGACGCCCAGCGCGCCTCCTGAGTGGTCGACGCGGACCACCCGCACGCCATCCGCGGGCGGTCCGCGTCAGCCGAACGACGCGGCGACCGCAACGCGAGCCCCGGGGCGCCGCGGCGCCGCTACTCGCAGCGCTCCGACCGCGAACGACGAAGAACAGGCCCATGCCGATCGGCCTCGAACTCGGCGCGATCACCGAGCTCCATTTGAGTGATCTGGTGGCGGCGCCCAACGGCATCGCCGCGGGCATGACCGAGCGGGGTCCGTTCCGCCTCGGCTGGTACGCGCCCGGGATCGCGCGCCTGCAGCTCGGCGCGAGCACCTTGCCGGACTACGGCCTGCTCGCCGCGCCGCCGTGCCCGCCTGAGATCGCCATCGAGCGGTCCGGTGGGCTCGCCTTGCGGGCCGGGCCGTACAGCGTCGCCGTCGATCCCGACCAGTTCGCCGTCACCCTGGCCCGTGACGGCACGACGTTGCTCGGCCCGCCGCGCGACGCGCATTTCCGCCGCCGCTTCCGCCTGCCGCGCTTCGGCACCACGCCCAAGGGCTGGTTCGTCGCGATCGACCTCGCCGAGGGCGAGCCGGTCTACGGCCATGGGGAGAAGTGGAGCCGCCTCGATCACCGCGGCCAGCTCGTCGTCTCGTGGAACGAGGACGCGCTCGGGGTCAACGCCGAGATCTCCTACAAGAACTGCCCGTTCGCCTGGAGCCCGCGCGGCTGGGGCCTGTTCGTCCACACTCCGGCCAAGGTCGGCCACGGCGTCGGCTTCGCGCCGTTCTCGCACCGCTCCTACTCGCTGCTGGTCGAGGACGAAGCCCTGGACCTCTTCCTGATCGCCGCGGACGGACCGGCGGGGGTGCTGGAGCGCTACACTTGGCTCACCGGCCGGCCCGGCCGGGTGCCGCGCTGGAGCCTCGGCGCCTGGCTCTCGAAGGCCTACTACAGCGACGCCGGCGAGTTCTTGGCCGCAGCCGAGCTGACCCGCGCGCACCGGCTGCCGATGGACGTGATCACGCTCGACGGGCGCGCGTGGCAGGACACGGCGACGCGCTTCACCTTCGCCTTCGACCCCGCGCGCTACCCCGATCCCAAGGCAGTGCTCGACCGGGTCAAGGGGCAGGGGCTGCGCGTCTGCGCCTGGGAATACCCTTTGGTCTCGATCCACAATCGGCTGTTTCCCGAGCTCGCCGCGCGTGGCTTCTTCCTCAAGGACGAGCGTACCGGCGAGCCGTGGCCGCACGAATGGGACCCGGCCCCGTTCGGTCGGGTGCTGACACCCCTGCCGACCAGCGGGATCGTCGATTTCACCAACCCCGCGGCCTATGCGTGGTGGCGTGACCGCCATGCCGACGTGTTCGCGCTCGGGGTCGATGTGATGAAGCCGGATTTCGGCGAGCAGGTGCCGGCCGAGGGGGTGGTCGCGCACAATGGTGACCGCGGCGCGCGCCTGCACAACGTCTACGCGCTGCTCTACAACCGCTGCTGTCACGAGGCGGCGGTGGCCTACCATGGCCCCCACGATGCGCTCGTTTTCTCGCGCAGCGGCTGGACCGGGTCGCAGCGCTATCCCGTGCAGTGGGGCGGCGATCCGCAGTCGGACTGGGGCGGGCTCGCCGGCTCGATCCGCGGCATGCTCTCCTGGAGCTGCAGCGGCGTACCCTTCTACGCCACCGACATCGGCGGATTCTATGGCGGCCAGCCCGATCCCGAGCTGTTCGTCCGCTGGACGCAGGCCGCGGTGTTCGCCTCGCACATGCGCTTTCACGGGATCGGCGCGCGGGAGCCCTGGTCGTTCGGCGAGGACGCGCTCGGCCTCGTCCGCCGCGCGCTGGAGCTGCGCTACGCGCTGATTCCCTACATCGAGCGGCATCTGGCCGCGGCCGCGGACACCGGGCTGCCGCTCTGCCGGCCGATGGCGCTGGCCTTTCCCCAAGCCCGCGAGGCGCACGGGTTCGACACGCAGTACCTGTTCGGCCCCGACCTGCTGGTGGCGCCGATCCTGCTGCCCGGCGGGCACGTGTCGGTCTGGCTGCCCGAAGGAATCTGGCACGTCTGGGACACCGGCGAGCCGGTGGTCGGCCCGCGCCGGCTCGACCTCACCCTGTCCCTCGACCGGTTCCCGCTGTTCGTCCGCGCCGGTGCGGAGATCCCGCTGGCGGTGCCGGTGGATTGCACCGCCGCCTGGGGCTCCGGCGCGATCCCGCTCGCCGAGCGGCGGACGTTCGGGTGATCGCTCGCGGACCGGTCATCGTAGCGACACCCATGAGCGATATGTCGAAAGAGTCCGTTTGGGACTACCCGCGCCCGCCGCGGCTGGAGCGCGTGGTGCAACGGCTGCGGGTCGTCTTCGGCGGCGTGACGGTCGGCGACAGTGCGCGCGGCTGGCGGGTGCTGGAGACCAGCCACCCGCCCGTCTACTACCTGCCGCCGGACGACGTGCGCATGGATCTTCTGCGACCGGCGACAGGTCGGTCATTCTGCGAGTTCAAGGGGTGGGCCCGCTACTGGACCTTGGTGGTCGGCGAGCATCGGGCGCTGGCGGCGGCGTGGAGCTACCCAGACCCGACGCCACCCTACGCGGCGATCGCGGATCATCTCGCCTTCTATGCGTCGCGGGTCGATGCCTGCTTCGTCGGCGAGGAGCGCGTCACACCACAGGACGGCGACTTCTACGGCGGCTGGATCACGTCCCGGATCATCGGCCCGTTCAAGGGCGCCCCGGGCACCGCTGGCTGGTAGGGCGGCGTCCGGCTCAGGCCCGCTCCTCGGCCCACTCGAGGATCGCGTCCAGCGTCCCTTGCAGCCGCTGCGTCTCGCCGATCATCGCGTCGAGGAAGCGCCGCCGCTCGGCCTCGGACAGCTCCGGGTGGTCACGGAGGATCTCGGCCAGCGAGCGCAGCGACGCCAAAGGCGTCCGCAGCTCGTGTTCGAGCGCCTCGTAGGCCATCGGCAAACGGCCGGGCGGCCGCGCCAGGGGCGCAAGCGACATCCAGGTCCTCCAGCTTCCATTGCGGCAGGCGGCCCGAACCTGCGCCGTGGTCACACGCCTTGCCCTACAGGGTAGGCAGGAGCGGTTGACGGACCAATGACACCGATCACGCTGCGGCGATCAGCCACGGATCGTCCGTGGCTCCTTCCATTTGCCCGATTGGCCCTGGTGCGGCGACCACGGGAGCGTGAGGCTGGCGGCTGACCATCGGAGCCGCCGGCCATGCGCACCAGCTCAGCCCCCTCGTCGCGGACCCGGGTTCGCCGGATGCCGAAGCGCGGCCGCTACGACGCCGGGACCGTGCACGCGATCCTCGACGCAGGATATGTCTGTCATGTCGGCTACGTGATCGAGGGCCAGCCCTACGTCACGCCGACGGCGCATTGGCGACACGGAAGCCGCGTCTATTGGCACGGCTCGAGCGCCAGCCGGATGCTTCGGGCACTCCAGGGTGAGGGGGTGCGCTGCTGCCTCACCGTCACCCACCTCGACGGACTCGTGCTCGCCCGCTCCGCTTTCCACCATTCGATGAACTACCGCGCGGTGATGGCGCTCGGCACGGCCCGGACGGTGTTCGATCGCGACGAGAAGGAGCTGGCGCTCCGCGGGTTCGTCGAGCGGATCGCGCCGGGCCGCTGGACCGCCCTGCGCCCGGTCACGGCTCAGGAGTTGCGAGCGACCACGGTCCTGTGGATGGAGCTGAACGAGGCATCGGCCAAGATCCGCACCGGACCGCCGGTCGACGATGCGCTGGACTATGCGCTGCCGATCTGGGCCGGGGTGATACCGGTCGAGCAGCGGCTGGGCCTACCCGTGCCGGACGAGCGCATCGTCGGCGATCCACCGCCGCCGGTCCCGTGCGTGGGCAACGGCCTCTAGCCTGAGCCGTCCTCACCGTTCGGCAGGCGGCGGATGAACTCCTCGAAGTCGCGCGCGTCGGCGAAGTCCCGGTAGACCGAGGCGAAGCGGACATAGGCCACCTCGTCGAGCTCGGCGAGGCTGGCCATTGCCAGCTCGCCCAGCCGCGTCGAGGGAATGTCGCTTTCCCCGCTGGTCTCGATCTGCCGGACGATGCCGTTGACGATCCGCTCGATCTGCTCCTCGCTGATGCCGCGCTTGCGCGTCGCGATGCGGATCGAGCGGGCGAGCTTGTCGCGCTCGAACGGAACGCGGCGCCCGTCCTTCTTGACCACCGCCAGCTCGCGGAGCTGGACGCGCTCGAAGGTCGTGAAGCGAGCGCCGCACACTGCGCATTGCCGACGCCGGCGGATCACCGCCGCGTCCTCGACCGGGCGCGAATCCTTGACCTGCGTGTCCTCCGCTCCGCAGAACGGACAGCGCATCAGCCGAGCTTGCTGAGGCGCCGCGCGTGCCGCCCGCCGGCGAACGGCGTAGCGAGGAACACCTCGAGACAGTCGAGCGCGGTCTGCACGCCGACGACCCGCGAGCCGAGGACCAGGACGTTGGCGTCGTTGTGCTCGCGCGCGAGCCGCGCGGTGGTGGCGTCGTGACAGAGCGCCGCGCGGACATGGCGATGGCGGTTGGCGGCGATGCTGATGCCGATCCCGGAGCCGCAGAGCAGCACGCCACGACTGGCGCGACCGTCGGCCAGCGCCTCCGCCATGCGGTCGGCGAAGTCCGGGTAATCGACCGACTCGGGGCCGTCCGTGCCGAGGTCGAGCACGATCCGTCCGGCGCGCTCCAGAACGGCCCGCAGCTCCTGCTTGAGCGCGACACCGGCGTGATCGCAGGCCAGCGCCACCGCGTCCACCATGGTCCACCTCCGGAGTGGCCGTTAGCATGATCGCGCCCTCGCCGTCATCCGCCGGACGTGTGGCCGCTGGAGTGTGCCGATGCCGACCCTGGTCCCGGGCAAGCTGCGTCTCGACACACTGGAGGCGTGGCTCGCCGACCCGCCCGTGCGCCTCGAGCTCGACGCCGCGTTCGGCCCCGGCATCGAGGCCGCGGCCGCGGTGGTCGCGCGCGCCGCCGCCGGGACAGCGCCGGTCTACGGCGTCAACACCGGCTTCGGAAAGCTCGCCCGCGTGCGGATCGCGCCGGCCGACGTGACCGAGCTGCAGCGGCGCATCGTGCTGTCGCACATGTGCGGCGTCGGCCCGCCGCTCGACCCGACCACGACCCGGCTCGTGCTGGTCCTCAAGGCGGCGAGCTTGGCACTCGGCCACTCCGGCGTCCGCCCCGGCACGATCGCGGCGCTCCTACGCCTGCTGGCGGCTGATGGGCTACCCGTCATCCCGTCGCAGGGCTCGGTGGGCGCGTCCGGCGATCTGGCACCGCTGGCCCATCTCGCCGGGGCGCTGATCGGGGTCGGCGAGGTCGTCCATGCCGGGCGACGGCGGCCGGCGGCGGACCTGTTGCCTGAGCTCGGCCTTACGCCCCTGCCGCTGGGTCCGAAAGAGGGTCTGGCGCTGCTCAACGGCACGCAGGTCTCGACCGCGCTCGCCGTGGGTGGCTTCTGGAAGGCCCGACGGCTGCTCGACACGGCGCTGGTCGCCGGAGCAATGAGCGTCGATGCGGCGCTGGGCTCCGACGTGCCGTTCGACCCGCGCATCCAGGCGCTTCGCCGCCAGCCCGGGCAGGCCGAGGTCGCCGACACGCTCCGCCGGCTGCTCGCTGGCAGCCAGATCCGCGCCTCGCACGCCGACTGCGACCGCGTGCAGGATCCCTATTCGCTGCGCTGTCAGCCGCAGGTGATGGGCGCCTGCCTCGACCTGCTGCTCGAGGCCGGCGCCGCGCTCGAGCGCGAATGCAACGGGGTCTCGGACAACCCGCTCGTCTTCCCGGACACGAACGAGATCCTCTCCGGCGGCAATTTTCACGCCGAGCCGGTCGCGACCGCGGCCGATCGCATCGCACTGGCGATGACCGAGATCGGGGCCATCGCCGAGCGGCGGATCGCGCTGCTGACCGACCCGACGCTGTCCAACCTGCCCCCATTCCTCACCCCGCGCCCGGGCCTCAACTCGGGCCTGATGATCGCCCAGGTCACCGCCGCCGCGCTGCAGGCCGAGCTCAAGCACCAGGCGACGCCGGTGTGCAGCGAGAGCTTGCCGACCTCGGCGAACCAGGAAGACCATGTCAGCATGGCGGCCTATGCGGCACGCCGGCTCCATCCGATGGCCGACAACCTCGCCCGACTGCTCGCGATCGAGCTGATCTGCGCTGCCCAGGGCATCGACTTCCGCCGCCCGCTGCGGTCGAGCGAGCCGCTCGAGCGCGCCCACGCACTGGTCCGCGAGGCGAGCCCCCATCTCGACGACGACCGCCCCCTGGGCGCGGAGATCGAGGCGCTGGCCGAGCGAGTGCTGGCCGGCGAGCTGCGTCCGTGAGGCTCGGGCGGCGGTGGGCCCTGGCTGTAGCTGCGCTCAGCGGGCGCGACATCGGCGGCCAAAGCTCGGCCGGCCCCGATGCGGGGACGCCGTGAAGCCGGTCAGCAGGTCGCAACGAGTTCCGCGTTCTCCGGTTCCTGCTGTTGGCGAGTCCACATGCGGTGGTAGAGCCCGCGCCCGGCCAGGAGCGCCGCATGCGTCCCGCGTTCGACGATCCGACCGTTCTCGAGCACAACGATCTCGTCGGCGTCCACGATCGTGGACAGGCGATGCGCGATGACCAGGGTGGTGCGCCCCTGCGCCACACGTGCCAGCGCCTCCTGGAGAGCCTGCTCGGTCCGGCTGTCGAGCGCCGAGGTCGCTTCGTCGAGCACCAGGATCGCCGGGTCCTTCAGCAGGACTCGGGCCATCGCGACGCGCTGCTTCTCGCCCCCGGAGAGCTTGAGCCCGCGCTCACCGACGACGGTCGCGTAGCCGTCGGGCAGCCCGGCGATGAAGTCGTGGATCTGCGCGACGCGTGCCGCGGCCTCGATCTCGCGCTGGCTGGCGCCGGGGCGGCCATAGGCGATGTTCGCGCCGATCGTGTCGTTGAACAGAACGGTGTCCTGCGGCACGACGCCGATCGCCGCGCGCAGCGAGGCTTGCGTGACGTCGCGGATGTCCTGGCCGGCGATCCGGATCGCGCCGCCGGTCACGTCGTAGAAGCGGAACAGCAGGCGGACGATGGTCGACTTGCCGGCACCGGACGGCCCGACGATCGCGAGCTTGCGCCCGCTCGGGATCGTGAAGTCGACCCCGTCGAGGATCGGTCGGCGCTCGTCATAGGCGAAGCGGACGTTGGCGAACCGCACATCCGCGCCGTCGACGACAAGGGCGGTCGCTCCGGGGCGGTCGGCGATCTGCGGGCGCAGCTGCTGCAGCGCACCGAGGTTCTCCATGTCGATGAGCGACTGCTTGAGCTCGCGGTACATGATGCCGAGGAAGTTGAGCGGCTGATAGAGCTGCAGGATGAAGGCGTTGACGAGCACCACGTCGCCGACGGTGAGCTGTCCGGCGACGACGCCGCGCGCGGCGAGCCACATGGCCAAGCTCACCCCACTGGCGATGATCCCGGCCTGGCCGGCGTTGAGGAAGGCGAGGCTCGTCTCCGAGCGCACCGCCGCGTCCTCGTAGGCCTTCAGCGAGCGATCGAGGCGTGCCGTCTCGTAGGCCTCGTTGCCGAACGCCTTGACCGTCTCGTAGTTGATCAGTCCGTCGACGGCTTGGCCGCTGAACTCGTTGTCACGGCGGTTCATCTCGCGCCGGAAGCGCGTCCGCCAGTTGGTCGTGACGATGGTGAAGGCCGCGTAGGCCGCGATCGTCGCGAACACGCACAGGGCGAAGACCGGCGGATAGCGCCACAGCAGGATGGCGATGACGAGGAGGAATTCGAGCAGCGTCGGCACGAGGCTGAACAGCGCCGTCTGCAGCAGGAAGCTGACCGCCTTGACCCCGCGCTCGATGGCGCGGCTCAGCTCGCCGGTGCGTCGCTCGAGATGATAGGCGAGCGAGAGCTCGAACAGGTGCGCGTAAATGCCGCGCGCGGTGACCCGGGCCGCGCGCTGCCCGACCCGCGCGAAGACCGCATCGCGCAGCTCGGTGAAGGCGGCGGCGCCGAGCCGGGCTCCGCCATAGGCGGCGAGCGCGGCGACCGGGACGACGGCCATGCCCGGCGCGCTGAGCCCGTCGATGACGAACTTCAAGAAGAACGGAACAGCGATGTTGGTCAGCTTGGCAGCCATGAGCGCGGCCAGGGCGACGGCCACGCACAGCCGGAGCGCGGGTTCCCCGGGCGGCCACAGATGCGGCGCCAGCAGCGGCAGAATGCTCCGCAGGCCCTGCGGCGGCGCGTCGTTCTGGCTCACGGATGCTGGCTGCCCAGGATTCTCGGCCGATGGCCTTGTGATCGGAGTTCGCTGACGCCTGCCGGGTCGTGCCGCGCGGCTAGAGCCGGACACCAATCGCCGGCCAATGGACCCAAGCCAGCAGGTGCAACCGGCGCATCGCCTGCGGATCCTCGAGGATCGCCCGGCGCTCGGCCTTGTCCAGTGCCGCCGGCCCGAGATACACGGCTTTCCGCTCGAGCATCGGCGTCACCTGGGCCGGCGCGTCGTCACCGTGTCGCTCGAGCAGCTCCAGATGCAGGGCGTTCCGACGCGGCTCCAGCACGGCGCGGACGAAGGGATCGCCCGCCGGCGGCGCAGCCTCCTCCTCGATCTCGTCCAGACGCCGCAACACCGCTGGTGGATCGGTCTCCTCGGCGATCAGCAGCAGACCGCGACGGCGCAGCCGTTCGCCGAGATCCGTGCGTGCGCCCAGCAGCACGAGGGGCACGGCGAGGCACCAGCCGGCGACGACCGGAACCAGCCACAGCAGCAAGATCGGGGTTGCGACAGCAGCTGCGATCGTCGCCACCACGCCGAGAACACTGATCCAGCCGAACCGGCGGATCGCCTCGCCGAGAGCGGTGCGCGCCGCCTCACGCTTCTGTGCCGTCCACTCGATCGCGGCACCGAACAGGATCGCCAGCACGAACCGTGTATGCATCAGCATCATCACCGGCGCCAGCAGCGCCGAGAACAGGGTCTCGAGCAACGCGCTGACCACGATGCGGATAGCGCCACCGAGCCGGCGCCGCCGCTCGCGGTCGAGCAGCGCGAGCGCGAGGCCCATCAGCCGCGGGGCGAACAGCAGCCCGAGCGTTGCGGCGAGCAGGAAGCCCGCCTCGTGGCCGACCGAGACCGGCAGCAGGGGGAACGGCCAGTTGTCCACAAAATAGACCGGCTGCGTGTATGTCAGCTCCCAAGCCTGCGCGGCGGCGAGGACGAGAAACAGGAGCCACAGGGGCGAGGTCAGGTAGGCCATGACGCCGATCGTCAGATGCAGCCGGCTCACCCAATGCAGGTTGCGCCCGAAGAGGACGCGGATGTGTTGCAGATTGCCCTGGCACCAGCGCCGGTCGCGTGTCGCGAACTCCTCGATCCCGGGCGGCGGCTCCTCGTAAGACTCGGTCAGGTCGTCGGCGATCCAGACCTGCCAACCGCCGCGGCGCATCAGCGCCGCCTCGACGAAGTCGTGGCTGAGAATCTCACCGCCGAGCGGGGCGCGGCCGGGCAGAAGCGGGAGCCCGCACAGCCGCACCCACGGGGCGATGCGGATGATGGCGTTGTGGCCCCAATAGTTGCCCTCGCCCATCGCCCAGTAGCTGATCCCGCTGGCCGAGAGCGGCCCGTAGAGCTCGCCGGCAAGCTGCAGCATCCGCGCGAACAAGGATCGCCCGCGGACGAGCTTCGGCGGTGCCTGGATCAAGCCGACGTGGGGGTTGGCGTCCATCCGCTCGGCGAGAGCGACCATGGTCCTCGCCGACATGATGCTGTCGGCGTCGAGCACCAGCATGTAGCCGTAGCCGCCGCCCCAGCGGACGAGGAAGTCCTCGATGTTGCCGCTCTTGCGACGACGATTGCGGAAGCGACGGCGGTAGAAGATCCGCTCACCGCCCGGGACGGCGTCGCGCAGCCGGTGCCAGCTCTCCAGCTCCGCCAGCCAGACGTCCGGATCGGTCGTGTCGCTGAGGATGAACAGATCGAAGCGTTCGGCCGGGCCGCCCTGTGCCGCCAGATCCTCCCACATCGCCTGCAGGCCGGCGAAGATCCGCTGCGGCGGCTCGTTGTAGACGGGCATCACCAGGGCCACCCGCGGCGCCACGTCTGCGGCGCGCGGCGAGGCGTTCGCGCCCGGACCTCGCCATAGGCGGGCGAGATTGACCGCGGCGCCTGCGGTCAACGACCAGAACGACTGCGCCAACCAAAGCAGCAGCACCGCGAACACGGCGGTGTGCGCCAGATCGAGGACGCTGAGCCCGTTGACCGACAGGATGCCGAGGAAGGTGTTGGTGCCCCAGATCGTGGTGCCAAGGATCAGTGTCGCGAACACGAGGCGGCGGAGTCGCGCCCGCCGCGACAGCTCCGCGGCGCGGATCGCGACCTCGTCACGCCGTCGTGTGGTGTTGGGGACGATCAGCCGGCGCAAGCGCCACGCGGCGCGGCGCCAGTCGATCACCGAGCCCAGGGTCTGCGAGCGGATGTGCAGACGCGGGGCAACCGGCTCGTGCCGGCCGGCGAAGCCGTCCGGCCCGTCGGGTCCCCAAAGGTCGTCACGGACGCTCTCGAGCGTGGCGCGGATGGCGTCCTCGGTGGAGTCGATACCGGAGCGCAGCGCACAGCGCGCGGCCGCAGCCTCGCTTACCAAGCGGGCTGCGCCGTGATCCAGACCCGCGGCGCGCAAATAGTCCTCCGCGCGCTCCCGCGCGATGGTCCAGCGCGGCGAGGCGACTGCCTGGACCGTCTGCGGCTCGGCAAGCGGCATCGACATGGTGCGCCTTCCCACCCGCTCTTATGTGGTCACGACCGGTCGAGCCGGTAGAGCCAGGTCTCGGAGACCGGGCGCCCCGCGTGAGCGAGCAGGCCACGCAGCTCGACCGCGTCACGCCCTTCGGGGCGCACATCGAGGACGACCCGCCAGCCGCCGGTCAGCCCGTTCCGCTCGAGCGTCGCGTTCGCACAGGTGCCGTTGTTGCATTCCAACACCAGGTCCGGCCAGAGGTCCGCCGGCACCCCCTCGACATCGAACGCGCCGAAGTCGATCACGATCCGGCGCACCGCGCGGTCGCGGCCGTCCGCCCCGAGGGGGCCACCGGCACCGATGAAGGTGCCACGGACCGGCGCCAGACCGGTCGAGATGGGCTCGTCCAGCGACCAGCGCAGTGTGTAGGCGGTGCGCAGTTCGCGACCCGCCGCGACCGGCGCCTCGGGCGTCCAGAACGCCACGATGTTGTCGTTGGTCTCGTCGGGAGTCGGGATCTCGATCAGACGCACCGACCCGGCACCCCACTGGCCCTTCGGCTGGACCCAAAGGTTGGGGCGCAGCTCGTAGCGCGCCGCGAGGTCGCGATAGGCCTGGAAATCCCGATCGCGCTGCAGCAGACCAAAGCCGCGCGGGTTCTCGTCGACGAAAACGCTCAGGCGCAGCTCGCTCGGGTTCACCAGCGGGCGTGCGATCAGCTCGCCCGAGCCGCGCCAGGCCGACAGCAGCGCGGAGTCGTGGGCGGCTGGCCGCCAGTCGTCGACCCCGACCCGGTCGTTCGCGCCGAAATAGTACATGCTCGTCAACGGGGCGATGCCTACCTGCTGCACGTCGCTCCGGAAGAACAGACTGGCATCCGTGTCCATCAAGGTGGCGTCGCGAACCGAGACGACGAACCGGTACGCGCCGACGACGCTCGGGCTCTCGAGCAGCGCGTGGATTGTCAGCGGATCCGTCGGGCCGTCCGGACGCTCGATCCAGAAGCTCGAGAAGCGCGGGAACTCCTCTGGTCGGCCGAGGCCCGTCTCGAGGGCGAGCCCGCGCGCAGCGAGCCCGTAGCGGGCCCCGCGCGCCCGCGCGCGGAAGTAGCTGGCGCCGAGGAAGATCAGGAGCGGCTCCGGATCCTCGGGCCCGTCGAGCGGGTAATGTACGCGCAGACCGGCGAAGCCGAGCTGTGGCGGTTGCGGTTCCAGTTCGACCCCGCCGAAGTCGAACATCTCAGGATCGTAGAGCACCTCGCGCGCGATGCCGTCCTGCACCGTGAACAGGCGCACGGGCGCCTGGAGGTATCCCCCCAAATGGACGAGCTGGAGCCGGTAGCCGTCCGTGCCGGCCCAGATCGCGCGCTCGGGGCGAAACCGGATCCGGACCAGGTCCTCAAAGCTCAGCCGGGCGACCGCCCGCGGCAGATCCGGGGGCGGCACGTACGGCTCTGCCGCCTCCATTCGTGCTCGCTCGACGAGCCGCTCGAAGCTGAACGGCTGTGGCTCGTCGGGAGCGGCCGTCCGGGCGTATGTGGTCGGAATGCCCCAAGCCCACAGGGCGGACGCCGCGAGCGAGCCGAAAACGCGCCGGGTCGTGGCTGATGCCCGTGGATCGCTCACGGAGGCGTTTCCTACGCAAGACCTGTCGACACGAGCGGGTGCGCGGCGCTGCCGCCGCCTGCAGCGGCTCACCGCTCCGGCCGGTGCGGCTACCCTGCAACGCAGCAAATGTAGGCGCGTTCCCCGATCTGCAACAAGCGGCACCCTGCTGCGACCGCCCGACGCGATGTGGGCGATGCCGACGCTTGGAGCCGGCTCGGCTTCAACCGACGGAAGCTGAGCCACCGGGCGCGCGCTTGCGGTCTACAGGCGGGCGGTCACACGACCGCGGCTGCACCTCGGGGCTAACGAGAACCCGGGCAAGCTCTATATCGAGGACGCAGGGATATGGCCCGCGAGCGGTTCGAGGCGCTCATGGCCGCCCAGGCCGCATGCGGCGACAGCAAGGGGAGCGGATGGTGCTGCTGGCCCGGATCGCTTTTGCACTGACGCTCCTGGCTTCCGGAATGGCGCAGGCGGCCGGTTGCTTTCCTGTGGCCGGGCTCATGCTGCGACCGATCCCGGCGGCGCTGCCGACCGGCGCGACGATCCAGCTCACCTTCCTCGGCCATTCGAGCTTCCTGATCGAAACCGCCGACGGCGTCACGGCGGTGACCGACTACAACGACTACGTCCGGGCACCGCTCACGCCGACCATCGTCACGATGAACAACGCCCACGACACGCACTACAGCAACAATGTCGAGCCCGGCGTCGAGCACATCCTGCGCGGCTGGAGCCCGGACGGGGGCGCCGCCGAGCACGACGTGACCGTCCGCGACCTCCGCGTGCGCAACGTCCCGACCGCGGTGCGCGGTCGGGTCGGCGACCAGGCGCTGGGTAATTCGATCTTCGTCTTCGAGACCGCCGATCTGTGCGTCGCCCATCTCGGGCATCTGCACCACACGCTGCTCGACACCCAGCTGGGCGAGATCGGGCAGATCGACGTCCTACTGGTACCGGTAGACGGCGTGTACACCATGTCCCAGGAGGAGATGGTCCAGGTGATCGACCAGATCGCCCCGGCCGTGGTCATCCCGATGCACTATTTCGGTGCCGAGCGGCTCGGCCGCTTCCTCGGCCTGATGGGCGAGCGCTGGCGGGTCGAGATGGCGACCAGCGCCGTCCTGCCGCTCTCGCGCGCCACCCTGCCTTGGCGTACGGTGATCGTGCTTCCCGGCCGCTAAAGGCTTGGTGCTGATTGCCCCGTCGCCGACGCTAATTCCGCAGCGAGAAGATATACGCCGCCACGTCGGCGTTCTGCTGCGCGGTCAGCGGGGGCTGCGGCATGATCGGGTGATCGCCCATGATCCGGGCGCGGATCCATGCCTCGCTCGCCTCGGGACGGCCGGCAATGGCGACGAAGCTCGGCACGCCGTCGGGGACCGGCCCGCGATCGGTCGGCGAGATCAGGTGGCAGCTGCGGCAGAGCTGTTGGGCGAGTTCCGCACCCTGGGCGGCGTCGCCGCGCGCCGGCTCCTGCGCCAGCGCGGCCGAAGCCAGAAGCACGACACCGGACGCCAGCCACCGCAGCATCGCCGTTCTCCACGCACAGCCCAAGCGGCATCCTCTCTCGCACGAGGCCGGGGCGGGGGCAACGAGGCGGATGACCGGCGGCCTCGCGGCCTGTAGGCTTCTTGGTGCGTCTCGACCGGCAGGGAGAACGCGCATGAATCTCGTCGAGGCACTCCTCCATGCGCTCAAGGCGCGCGGTGCCGGCGAGATTTTCGGCATCCCCGGCGATTTCGCTCTGCCGTTCTTCAAGATCGTCGAGGAGAGCCGGCTCCTGCCGCTGCACACGCTGAGCCACGAGCCGGCCGTGGGTTTCGCTGCCGACGCCGCGGCGCGCTTTCGCGGGACGCTCGGCGTCGCCGCGGTGACCTACGGCGCCGGTGCTTTCAACATCGTCAACAGCATCGCCGGTGCGTTCGCCGAGAAGTCGCCGGTGGTGGTGATCTCCGGCGCTCCCGGGGCGCACGAGGGCCGCTCGGGCCTCCTCCTCCATCATCAGGCGCGCACGCTCGACAGCCAGTATCGCGTCTACGAGGAGATCACCTGCGCCCAGGCGCGGCTCGATGACGCCGCCCGCGCGCCGACCGAGATCGCGCGCGTGCTCGACGCCGCGCTCGAGCAATCACGGCCGGTCTATCTCGAACTGCCCCGCGACATGGTCGGCGCTGCCTGTGCCCCCGTCGCCGCCTATCGCCCACGCCGCGGTGATCCCGAGGCCGTCGCGGCCTGCGCCAGCGAGGTGATGGCGGTGCTGCGCGCCGCCCGGCAGCCCGTGCTGATGATCGATGTCGAGGTACGCCGCTTCGGCCTGGAGACGCGCGTGGCCGAGCTGGCCCGGCGCCTTGGCATCCCGGTGGTCACCAGCTTCATGGGCCGCGGGCTTCTGGCCGGCGCCGACGCGCCGCTTGCCGGAACCTATCTCGGCGTCGCCGGGGATCCGGCGCTGACATCGCTGGTCGAGACCTCGGACGGACTCCTGCTCCTGGGCGTGATCCTGTCGGACACCAACTTCGGGGTGAGCGCGGGCATGCTCGATCTGCGCCGCACGATCCAGGCCCTCGACGGCCAAGTGACCCTCGGCTTCCACACCTACCGTGACATCCCCTTGGCCGACCTGGTCGATGCCCTGCTCCAGCGCGCCGACGTGATCGGCCACGCCGTGCGCGCGCCGGCACCCGCCTATCCGCGTGGGCTCACGGCCGACGGCGCGCCGATCGCGCCCGGCGACATCGCTTGCGCGATCAACGACCTGTTCGCCGAGCATGGGCCCATGCCGCTGGCCGCGGACATGGGCGACTGCCTGTTCACGGCCATGGACCTCGACGAGAGCGAGCTGGTCGCCCCCGGCTATTATGCCGGCATGGGGTTCGGTGTGCCGGCCGGCATGGGCGGCCAACTCGCCACCGGCCGACGGACGATGATCCTCGTCGGTGACGGCGCCTTCCAGATGACCGGGTGGGAGCTTGGCAACTGCCGCCGCCTCGGGATCGACCCGATCGTTGTCCTGTTCAATAATCTGAGTTGGGAGATGCTGCGCTGCTTCCAGCCGGAGTCGCGCTTCAACGATCTCGACGACTGGCGCTTCGCCGAGCTGGCCGGGCCACTGGGCGGCGTCGGCCGGCGGGTGACGACCCGTGCCGAGCTCGCCGCAGCGCTCGCCGAGGCGGCTATCACCCGTGGCCGATTCTGGCTGATCGAGGCGATGATCCCGCGCGGCAGCCTGTCGCAGACGCTGGAGCGTTTCGTTCGAGGGGTGAAGCGCCTGCAACGACCGGCGCGGCCCGCGTGATCCCGCAGCCTGTCCTCCGCTTCCTGCTGCGCGGCCTGTTCCGCCTGCTCTATCGCGTCGAGGTGCATGGCGTGGAGCACCTACGGACGCCGGCCGAGCGCATGTTGATCGTCGTCAACCATGTCTCGCTGCTCGACGCGCCGCTGCTGCTGGCCTTCCTCGACCGGCCGGCGGTGTACGCGATCAACACGCGCGTGGCGGAGTGGTGGTGGCTGCGTCCGGCACACCGGCTGGCCGAGCTCCTGACCCTCGATCCGACCAATCCGCTCGCCGTCAAGACGCTCCTCGCCAAGGTCAAGGAAGGCCGGCCCTGCGTCATCTTCCCGGAAGGGCGGATCAGCGTCACGGGCGCGCTGATGAAGATCTACGCCGGCCCGGCATGGATCGCGGACCGCGCCGATGCGCTGGTGCTGCCAGTGCGGATCGAGGGTGCGGAGCGCTCGCCCTTCTCCTACCTGAAACGCGGCGAGATCCGACGGCGCTGGTTCCCGAAGATCCGCCTGACCGCGCTCGCGCCGGTCCGCCTGTCGGTCGACCCGACGCTGCGCGGCCGTGAGCGGCGCCGCCACGCCAGCCTGCGCCTCTACGACGTCATGTCGGACCTCGTGTTCCGCACGCAGGATCTGGGACCGACCCTGATCGAAGCGGTCCTGCGGGCGCGCGCGATCCATGGCGGCGGCTTCCTGGCGCTCGACGACGTCAACCAGCGCCGGCTCACCTACAACCGCCTCCTCGCCGGTGCGCTGGCACTGAGCGGCCCGCTCGCGCAAGGCTCGGCGCGCGGTGAGAGCGTGGGCCTGCTCCTGCCCAACGCGAGCGCCGCGGTGGTGGCCTTCCTCGCGGTGCAGGTGGCCGGGCGGGTGCCGGCGATGCTGAACTTCTCGACCGGCACCGCGAACATGCTGGCGGCGCTGGTCACGGCCCGCATCGGCACGATCGTGACGTCGCGCGAGTTCGTCGAGCGGGCGAAGCTGGGTGCGGCGATCGAGGAGCTGGGCGAGCGCGCGCGGCTGATCTGGCTCGAGGATGTCGCCGCCAGCGTCAGCAAGCTCGACCGGCTCCGCGCGCTGGCCGGCGTTCTCGGGCTACGCCGCCGCTACCGCGCGCTCGGCGTACGTTCCGAGGATCCGGCCGTGATCCTCTTCACCTCCGGCTCGGAGGGCCGGCCCAAGGGGGTCGTGCTGAGCCACGCCAATCTGCTGGCCAATTGCGCCCAGGCCGCCGCGCGCGTCGACTTCAACGAGCTGGACCTGTGCTTCAATGCGCTTCCACTGTTCCACAGCTTCGGGCTGACCGGCGCGACCTTGCTGCCCCTGGTCGGCGGGGTCCCTGTCCTGCTTTACCCGTCACCGCTGCATTTCCGGATCGTCCCGGAGATGGTCTACGACAGCAACGCCACCATCATGTTCGGGACCAACAGCTTCCTCAAAGGCTACGCGCGCGCGGCCGATCCTTACGACTTCCGCTCGCTGCGCTACGTCTTCGCCGGCGCCGAACCGATCCAGGACGAGACCCGCGAGCTGTGGTTCGAGAAGTTCGGGATCCGCCTGCTGACGGGTTACGGTGCCACCGAGACCGCCCCCGTGCTGGCCCTGAACACGCCGATGCACTACCGGCGGGGAACGGTCGGGCGGTTCCTGCCCGGGATCGAATGGCGGCTCGAGCCCGTGCCGGGCATCCCTGTGGGCGGGCGGCTGTGGGTGCGCG
Source organism: uncultured Alphaproteobacteria bacterium (assembly GCA_937995535.1). Classification (GTDB taxonomy): domain Bacteria; phylum Pseudomonadota; class Alphaproteobacteria; order Geminicoccales; family Geminicoccaceae; genus CALKJU01. Next base: position 146,974 of record CALKJU010000020.1, on the reverse strand, counting down.
GGCCGAACGTGATGCTCGGCTATCTGCGCTACGAGCGACCGGGCGAGATCGAGCCGCCGCCGGATGGCTGGTACGATACCGGCGACATCGTGGCGGTCGACGGCGAGGGTTACGTGACGATCCTCGGCCGTGCCAAGCGCTTCGCCAAGGTCGGCGGCGAGATGGTCAGCCTCGCCGCGGTCGAGGAGTTCCTCGTCCAGGCCTTCGCCGACGCGCATCACGCGGTCGTCGCCGTGGCCGATCGCCGCAAAGGGGAGCACATCCTCCTCGTGACGACCGCACATGGTCTCGACCGCCCGCGGATCGCCCGCGCCGCGCGCGAGCTCGGTATCAGTGAGATCCACGTCCCGGCCGAGATCCTCGAGGTCGACGCCCTGCCGCTGCTCGGCACGGGCAAGACCGACTATCCCGCGGTGCAGAAGCTCGTCGCGGAACGGCGCGAGGCAGCCGGGGTCACCTAAAGCAGCACGAGATCGTCACGATGGACGATCTCGTCGCGCCCGCGCCAGCCGAGGACGGCCTCGATCTCCTCGGTCCGCCGGCCGGCGAGGCGCGCCGCGTCCGCGGCGTCGTACCCGGCCAGACCCTTGGCGATGGCGGCCCCCTCAGTCGAGCGGATCACGACCGCGTCGCCCTTCTCGAAGCTGCCCTCGACCTGGCGGATGCCGGCCGGCAGGAGCGAGCCGCCGCGGCGCAGCGCCCCGACCGCCCCCTCGTCGATGACGAGCACGCCGGCGACGCCGAGGCTCGCCGCGATCCACTCCTTGCGTGCCCGCCGCGGTGAGGTCCGCGCCGGGAACAGCGTACAGCGGGCACCCGATTCGAGCGCCTCGACAGGTCGCTCGACGCTGCCCAGGCCGAGCACCACCGCGCATCCGGCGCGGGTCGCGATCCTCGCCGCCTCGAGCTTGGTCGCCATGCCCCCGGTACCGACGGCACTCCCGGCGCCCCCGGCCATGGCCACGATCGACGGGCCGATCTCGTCGACCACCGGCACGTGTCGCGCTGCCGGGTCGAGGCGCGGATTGGCAGTGTAGAGCCCGTCGACGTCGGACAGGAGCACGAGCGTCTCGGCACTCACCATGACCGCGACCCGGGCAGACAGCCGGTCGTTGTCACCGATGCGGATCTCGGTCGTGGCGACGGTATCGTTCTCGTTGACCACGGGCACGGCGTGCAGGCGCAGGAGCGTCTCGAGCGTCGCCCGCGCGTTGAGGTAGCGCCGACGGGCCTCGGTGTCGTCGAGGGTGATCAGGATCTGCGCGGCCTCGATCCGATGCCCCGCGAGGGCCGCCTGCCAAGCCCCGGCGAGACGGATCTGGCCCGTTGCGGCCGCCGCCTGCTTTTCCTCGAGGCGGGCGACGCGGCGGGCCAGACCGAGTCGCGGCCGGCCGAGGGCGATGGCGCCGGAGGTCACGACGACGACCTGCTGGCCGCGGGCGCGGAGCCGCGCGATGTCGGCGACGAGCGCGGCCAGCCAGGCGGACCGCACCTCGCCCTGCGGGTCGACGAGCAGCGCCGAGCCGACCTTGAGGACAATCCGGCGGGCGCGTAGCGCGTCCGCGGCCGTCACGCGGCAGCCGCCCGTTGCCGGCGCCGCTCGCGCACATGCCGCAACGCCTCGGTCAGCACCGCGTCCAGTCCCATCCGTGTCGCGCCCGAGACGGGGTGCACCGGCCGGCCCGCGGCACGCTCCAGCGCTCGGCGCTTCCGCGCGATCGCCACCCGGTCCAACGCGTCGCATTTGTTGAGGCAGAGGATCTCGGGCTTTTCCGCGAGTCCGTGGCCATAGGCCGCGAGCTCGCCGCGGACGGTGCGCCAGGCGCGCACCACCTCGCGCTGGGTACCGTCGACGAGATGAACGAGGACGCCGCATCGCTCGACATGACCGAGGAACTGGTCACCGAGCCCGGCGCCCTCGGAAGCGCCCTCGATCAGGCCCGGAATGTCGGCGAGGACGAACACCTCGTCGCCGACCGTGACCGTGCCCAGCCGTGGCTCCAGCGTGGTGAACGGGTAGTCGGCGATCTTCGGCCGCGCCCGGCTGACGGCGGCGAGGAAGGTCGACTTGCCGGCATTGGGTAGCCCGACGAGCCCGACGTCGGCGAGCAGCTTCAGGCGCAGCCAGACCCAGCGCTCCTCGCCTGGCCAGCCCGGATCGGCCCGCCGCGGCGCACGGTTCGTTGCGGTCTTGTAGTGCGCGTTGCCGAAGCCGCCATCGCCGCCGCGGGCGAGGATCACCTCCTGCCCCGGCCGGTCGAGGTCGGCAATCAGCGTCTCGCCGTCCTCGGCCAGGATCTCGGTGCCAACCGGCAGGCGGAGAACGAGGTCCTCGCCCGACCTGCCGGTGCGGTCGCTGCCCATCCCATGTCCACCCCGTTGGGCGCGAAAATGCTGCTGGTAGCGGTAATCGATCAGCGTGTTGAGGTCGGGATCGGCGCGCGCGATGACATGGCCGCCGCGCCCGCCGTCGCCACCGTTCGGCCCGCCGAACTCGATGAACTTCTCGCGCCGGAAGCTGACGCAGCCGGCGCCGCCGTCGCCGCTCTTGATCCAGATCTTGGCCTTGTCGAGGAATCGCATGCGTGGACCAACGAAAAAGGGAAGGCCGCCGGCCTTCCCTTCCTGAGGGCCGGCGCGGGCCCGCGTCTACTCGGCGGCCTCGACCTTCGGCTCGACGCCGACATAGGTCCGGCCGAGCGCCTTCTTGAACACGACCTCGCCCTCGACCAGCGCGTAGATCGTATAGTCGCGGCCGACGCCCACATTCTTGCCCGGCCGCCACTTCGTCCCGCGCTGGCGCACGATGATGTTGCCCGGAACCACGGCCTCGCCACCGAACTTCTTGACGCCGAGCCGCTTGCCCGCCGAGTCGCGCCCGTTGCGCGAACTACCACCCGCTTTCTTGTGTGCCATCTGGCTCTCCTCGCCCTCGGCCGGCTCAGGCGAGGGTGATATCGGTGACGCGGACCACCGTCAGATACTGCCGGTGGCCGTTGCGCCGCCGGTAGTTCTTCCGGCGCCGCTTCTTGAACACGATGACCTTCTCGCCGCGCGTCTGGTCGAGCACGGTGGCGCTCACCGAGGCTCCGGCGACCAGCGGCGTGCCGACGGTGGCGCTTTCGCCCTCACCGACCAGCAGCACCTCGTCGAAGGCGATCGTGGCTCCGGGCTCGGCGTCGAGCTTCTCGACCTCGATCACCTCGTTGCGGGCGACGCGATACTGCTTGCCGCCAGTGCGGATCACTGCATACATCACGGTCTCGAACGGCAAGGGCGGTAAATCCGGGACGCACAGGAGCGCCGTGGCTTCGACCCGCCCGGTTGAGGGACGGGACTATAGCCCCGGCCGGCGTCCTGTCAACGCGGTGGGCTCCGGGCGCACCCAGACCTTGGTGTCGTGGATGACGGCACCGCCATTGGGCGGAGCGGGGTCGGCGGAAAGCAGCGCATTGATACCGATGCCGTCGGCGAAGGCGTCGTTCGGCCAGATGCTCTCGACGACCACCACAGCGCGCGGCTGGCCCCCGCGCGGCTCGGCATGGACGAGCACCGTGCCGCGCGTGTTGCCGAGGCGAACCGGATCGCCGGGCTGGACGCCCAGATCCTCCATATCCGCCGGATGCAGGAGCGCGGTCGGCCGGCGCTCGCGCTTGCGCGAGGTCGGCATCTCGGTGAACGAGGTGTTGAGAAACTGGCGCGCCGGAGCGGCGACGAGGCGGAACGGGTGCGCTTCGTCCGGCGCCTCGATGTTGGCGAGGTGGTCGGGCAGACGCGGCATCACCGCGTGGTCCGGCCCGAACGCCGCCCAGTCCGGCTTGAAGCGGAACCGACCGTCCGGGTGGCCGAAGCCGTCGAGATAGTGCGCGCTGCGCCAGTCCGGCAGGACCGGCCAGCCGCCCGCGGCCTCGACGGCGTCGGCCCCCGGCCAGCCCGAGGCGCGCAGCGTCGCATCGACCAGCTCCCAGGCACTCATCGCGAAGCCTGGATGTTCGGCGCCGAGGCGCCGGGCGAGCGCGCAGATGACCCAGTGGTTCTCGCGCGCCTCGGCATGGGCGGGGAAGATCGCGCGATGGGTCTGCAGCCGGTCGTGCGCGGCCGCGGTGTAGACGTCGTCGTGCTCCAGGAACATCGTCGCCGGGAGCACGATGTCGGCCATCCGCGCGGTGTCGGTCAGGAACTGCTCATGGACCGCGAGGAACAGGTCAGGCCGCGCGAAGCCGCGATGGACCTTGCCGAGCTCCGGCGCCACGCACATCGGGTTGGTGTTCTGAATCAGCATCGCCGTCACCGGCGGCCCGCCGCGCAGCGCGTCGGACTCGCCCATCAGGATCGGGCCGATGCGGGACTGGTCGAGCGCCCGAACCCGCCGGTCGACACGGTCCAGCCCCTCGATCAGCGTCGTGTCGAGCTTGTACAGGTCGCCCATGTTGTAGAGGGCACCGCCGCCCTCGTGCTGCCATGCCCCGGTCACCACCGGCAGGCAGCTCACCGCGTGCATGTTGGCCGCCCCGTTGCGCGAACGCGTGAAGCCGTAGCCGACACGCAGGTAGGAGCGCTTGGTCCGCCCGTAGAGGCGGGCGAAGTCGGCGATCGCCGCGGCGTCGAGGCCGGTGATCGCGGCCGCCCAATCGGGCGTGCGGGTGCGCAGGTGCGCCGCCAGCTCGTCGGGCGCATCGCTGTGCGCGCGGAGATAGTCCCAGTCGGCATAGCCCTCGGCGAACAGCACCTGCATGACGGCGCAGGCCAAGGCCCCGTCCGTGCCTGGACGCGGGGCGAGATGCACGTCGGCCTGCTCGGCCGTCGGCGAGCAGTAGGGATCGACGACGACCAACCTCGCGCCGCGCTCTTTGCGGGCGCGCGTGATGTGGGTCATCGCGTTGACGTGCGTTGCGACCGGGTTGGTACCCCAGACGACGATCAGGTCGGAGTGGGCCATCTCGGTCATCGGCACGCCGCGGCGCGTGCCGTAGCCCGCCCGCCAGCCGATGTTCGACAGCTCGACGCAGATCGTGCTCTTGAAGCGCGAGTAGCCGAGGCAGTGGGTCAGCCGGTTGATTCCGTCGCGCTGCACGTAGCCCATCGTGCCGGCGTAGTAGTAGGGCCAGACCGTCTCCGGGCCGTACGTCTGCGCCGCGCGCGTGAGCCGCTCGGCGATCTCGTCGAGCGCGTCGTCCCAGGAGATGCGCGCGAAGGCGCCGGAGCCTTTGTCACCCGTCCGCCGCAGCGGGTGGGTGAGCCGATCCGGGTGATGATAGCGCTCGTGATAGCGAGCGACCTTGGCGCAGATCACACCGGCCGTGTAGGGATTCCGCTCGCTGCCGCGCACCTTGCCCAGCCGCCCGTCGGCGGTCCGCTCGACTTCGAGCGCGCAGACGCTCGGGCAGTCGTGCGGACAGACGCTGGGGTGAACGGACGCGGCCATCATGCTCGCCGGCCGCCGCGCTGGCACTCGGCGATCGCCTCGAGCCGGCGGACGCGCAGTTGGCAGGGCTGGGCGCGCACCGCGGCGGCAGCGTCGCGCACGCGGCGGAGCACCGCGGCCGGCGGGTAGCCCACGTCTTCCATGCCGGTCCGGCCACGCTTGTCCGCCCAGGCCACGGCGATCAGTGCGTCGAGCCGCTCGGGCCGGACGAGCGCGTCCCACGCCTCGAGCATCTCGAGCAGCGTGCCCGCACGCAGCTCGGCCGCCTTGTGCGCGAGCCCGTGCCAGCGCGCGGCGAGCATGCCGAGCTCGCGGAAGCTCTCCGGCGCACCGAGCCGCCGGCACATCGCCTCGACCACCGGCACCCCACGCTCCTCATGGCCCTTGTGCTTCGGCCATTGCTCGCGCGGCGTCAGGCCCTTGCCGACGTCGTGGACGAGCGCGCCGAAGCGGACCTCGGGACTGTGGCTCAACCGTGCCGCCTGCTCGAGCGACATGAGGCTGTGCAGACCGGTATCGATCTCGGGGTGATTGTCGGGCGGCTGGGGAACTCCGAACAGGCGCTCGATCTCGGGGAAGGTCGTGGCGAAGCGGGGGTCGGCGCGGAGCCGCTCGGTCGCGCCGCGCGGATCGCCCGCCGCAAGTGCGTCCTCCAAGGCCGCCCAGGCCAGCTCGTCGGAACCATCGATCGCGCCCACCGAAACCCTTCCCGTACCCCGGGCCAGACGGTAGGCGGCGCCGGCGGCGGGGGCAATTGCCCGCGATCTCGTTGCCGCCACCAAGGCGCCGGGGCATAAGCCGCGAGCCCTTGCAGCCGAGGCCGTCACGGCCGGGAGACGACCGCCCAGGATGGCGACGCAGCCGAGCGAGATCGCGGCGATCCTCCGCCGTGCCGGTCTGATCGGCCTCGATGACCTGCCGCCGGCCGCGCCGCTCACGGGCGGTGTGTCGTCGGACATCTGGCGCGTCGACCTCGCGACCGGCCCGGTCTGCGTCAAGCGCGCCCTGGCCAAGCTGAAGGTCCAGGCCGACTGGCGCGCGCCCGTCGAGCGCAACGCCTACGAGGCGGCGTGGATGAACACAGCCCGCGCGGCCGCTCCGGCCGCCGTCGCGCCGCTGCTCGCCCGCGACGAGGCGGCCGACGCACTGGTCATGGGCTTTCTCGACCCGCGGCGCTACCACCTGTGGAAGAGCGAACTGCGCGACGGCCGCGCCGAGCCGGATGACGCGGCGGCGGTGGGGGAGGCCCTGGTGCGGATCCACGCCGCCACGGCCCTCGATCCGGCGGTCGCCGCACGGTTCGCGACGGACGCCATCTTCCACGACATCCGCCTCGAGCCCTACCTGCTGGCGACCGGTCGCCGTCACCCCGACCTCGAGCCGGCGCTGCGGCGCTTGGCACGGCGGACGGCGCGGACCAGGCTGGCGCTGGTGCATGGCGACGTCAGCCCGAAGAACATCCTGATCGGCCCGGACGGCCCGGTGCTCCTCGACGCCGAGTGCGCCTGGTACGGCGACCCGGCCTTCGACCTCGCCTTCTGTCTCAACCATCTGCTGCTGAAGTGCCTGTGGACACCTGAGGCCGCACCGGCCTTCCTCGACTGCTTCGACATGTTGGCTGGAACCTACCTCGCCGGCGTGGTCTGGGAGCCGCGGGCGAGGCTGGAGCGACGCGCAGCGAGCCTTCTGCCGGGGCTCCTGCTCGCCCGTGTCGACGGCAAGTCGCCCGTCGAATATCTCACCAATGAGGCTGCGCGCGAACTGGTGCGGCACGTTGCGCGGCCGCTGTTGCTCGCGCCGCCGGCGACGCTCGGTGCGGTCCGCGCTGTCTGGGCCGAGGAGGTCATCGGATGACGGCGACAGGCATCATGACCGTGCGCGGCCGCCGGGTCTGGGACAGCCGCGGCCGGCCGACCGTCGAGGCCGAGGTGACCCTCGCCGATGGCAGCGTCGGCCGCGCGATCGCGCCCGCGGGTGCTTCGACCGGCTCCGGCGAGGCGCTCGACCTGCGCGACGGCGGCAGCGCCTTCGGCGGGCTCGACGTGCGTCGCGCGCTCGCCAACGTCGACGGCGAGATCGCCGCGGCCCTCGTCGGACTCGACGCGGCGCACCAGACAGCGGTCGACGCCCGGCTGGTCGAGCTCGACGGCACGCCCGACAAATCCCGGCTCGGCGCGAACGCGACGCTGGCCGTGTCGATGGCCGTGGCGCATGCCGCGGCGGCCGCCCATCGGCTGCCCCTGTGGCGCTGGCTCGGGGGGGACGGGGCGGTGACGTTGCCGCTGCCCGAGATCCAGATCTTCGGCGGCGGGGCGCATGCCGGCCGGCGCGTCGACATCCAGGACTTCCTCGTCGTCTGCCCGGGCGCCGACAGCTTCGCCCAGGCGCTCGACTGGACGGCGGAGATCTACCGCGCGGCCGGTGCGCTGCTGGCCGAGGCCGGCAAGCTCCGCGGGGTCGCCGACGAGGGCGGCTTCTGGCCCGACTTCGCGAGCAACGAGGAGGTGCTCGATTATCTCGTCCGCGCCATCGACCGGGCCGGCTTCGCGGCACCCGACCAGGTGGCCGTCGCGCTCGATGTCGCGGCCTCCGAGCTCGGCCGCGGCGGCCGCTACCGGCTCGGGCTCGAGGGCCGCGAACTCGACAGCGACGGCATGATCGAGCTGCTCGGAGGTTGGCTGCAGCGATATCCGATCCTGTCGATCGAGGACCCGCTGGCCGAGGACGACACCGAGGGCTTTGGTCGCTTCACCAACAGGTTCGGCGACCGTCTGCAGATCGTGGGTGACGACTTCCTGGTCACCGACGCCGCACGGGTACGCGCCGCGGCGGCCGGCGCCACGGCCAACACGGTCCTGATCAAGCCGAACCAGCGCGGCACGCTGAGCGAGGCGCGCAGCTGCTGGGATGCGGCGCGCGCGGTCGGCTTCGGCGGGATCGTCTCCGCGCGCTCCGGCGAGAGCGAGGACGTGACGATCGTGCATCTCGCCGTGGGCTGGGGCGTGCCCGGTCTCAAGGTCGGCTCGTTCGCCCGCTCCGAGCGCATGGCCAAGTGGAACGAAGGGCTGCGTATCGAGGGCACACTCGGCCCGCGCGCGCGCTTCGCCGGCCGGGAAGCGCTACGCCGATGCTTGTCTGGCCCGCGCCAATGAGCATCTTTGCCGCATGAGCTCGCCCGCCTCCTGCCTGCCTGCGACCCTGACGACCGTCGAGCCACGCCGCTTCTGGCGCAAGCTCGGACGTGTCCTGGCCGCGATCCCCTTCGCCGAGGATCTCGTCGCCGGGTATCTCTGCGCGCTCGATCGCCAGACGCCGAGCCGGGTCCGCGCGGTGCTGCTCGGCGCGGCGGCCTACTTCGTGCTGCCCACCGACATGGTTCCTGACGTTCTGGCCGGGATCGGCTTCACCGACGATGCCGCGGTGCTCACCGCCGCGCTCACCGCCGTCGGCCGGCATCTCCGCCCCGAGCATCGCGCCGAGGCACGCCGCCGCCTGGACGAACTGCGCCGGGGCGCCTGAGCCCGGCGCGGATGGCGACCGCCTCCTCGGCGACGGACGAGGCGCTCCGCGCCTACGAGCAACGCAGCCTCGTCGGCATCACCGTCGCCCGCACCGTCACTTTCACGATCGTCCTCGCTTGGCTGTGGCTCAATTACGGGACCGCCATCGCTGCCGAGAACTTCGGCGTTCTGTTGGGCTTCATCGCACTCGGCCTGCTCGCGCTGGCGGTTCGTCGGCGCTGGCCCGACGCCGACTGGCTGCCCTACCTGTTCGTCACCCTCGACGTCCTCCTGCTCGCCTACACGCTCCTCGCGCCGGGTCGCACCTATCCCGAGAGCTGGCCGTGGCAGACCGTGCTGCGCCAGCCGAGCTTTCTTTACCTCTTGATCATTTTGGCCCTGGCGACGCTGAGCTTCCGCGCGTGGCTCGTGGCCTGGACGGGCGCGGTGATCAGCGGGGCCTGGCTGGTCGGCACCTGGCTGATCGTGCGCATGCCGGAGACGCTCACCGACTTCGCCGATCTCGGAACGAGTCCGACCGAAGCTTTGCTGCTCCAGCGCTATCTCGCACCGACCTACGTGCACGTCGACGACGCCCTGGTGCGGGCGTTCATCACTCTGGTTGTGACGGCGATCCTGGCGATGGGCGCGCATCGCGCCCGCCAGCTCATCCGGCAGGAAGCCGAGGCGGCACGGCAGCGCGCCAATCTCGCCCGCTACGTGGCGCCGAGCATGGTCGAGCGTCTCGCCCGGCTGGACCGGCCGATGGCTGCGGTGCGAAGCCAGCACGCAGCGGTGCTGTTCGCCGATATCCGCGGCTTCACGGCAATGGCCGAGACGATGACGCCGCAGGCGACCATGGGTCTGCTCCGCGATTATCACGCCCGCATGGCCGATGTGGTGTTCGCCCATGGGGGAACTCTGGACAAGTTCATCGGCGACGGCCTGATGGCAACATTCGGCACGCCGGAGACCGCGGCCGACGACGCGCTCCGGGCGATCACCTGCGGGCGCGCCATGCTGGCCGCCGTGGAGCGCTGGAACGTCGAGCGTGCCGCAGCCGGCGAGGTGCCGCTGGCGATCGGCGTCGGCGTCCATTACGGGCCGGTCACGATGGGGGATGTAGGCGGTGCACAGCGCTTCGAGTTTTCCGTGATCGGCGACACGGTCAACGTCGCGAGTCGGCTGGAAGAGCTGACCACACGGCACGGCGCGACGATGCTGGTCAGCGACGCGGCCATCGCAGCCGCCGGAAACAAAGGACGGATCGGGTTCGCCTGCCTCGGGCCGGTGGAGCTTCGCGGGCGGAACGAGGCGACCGTCGTCTGGGCGCTGCGCGGCTGAGGCGGGTCGCATGGCCGCGATCAACGTCCTCACCGCTCTGGTCCTGATCGGCGCCGCGTTGCTCGTCCTGGGCGTGCTGTCGAGCCTGATCGCGACGCGCTTCGGCGCCCCGCTGCTGCTGGTGTTCCTGGTCATCGGCATGCTCGCCGGCGAGGACGGCCCGGGCGGGATCGTCTTCAATGATTTCCGCGCCGCCTACCTGATCGGCTCCGTCGCGCTGGCGGTGATCCTCTTCGACGGCGGCCTGCGCACGCGGCTCACCGCCTTTCGCGGCGTGCTCGCCCCCTCGCTGCTGCTGGCCACGGTCGGCGTCGCGCTCACCGCCGGCTTCACCGCGCTGGCAGCGATCTGGCTGCTGAACCTCGGCCCGTGGAACGCGCTCCTGCTCGGCGCGATCATCGCACCGACCGACGCCGCGGCCGTGTTCGTCCTGCTCCGGTCCGGCGGACTCCAGCTCCGCCGCCGCGCCGGCGCCACGCTCGAGATCGAGTCCTCGACCAACGACCCCGCGGCGGTGTTCCTCACCGTGGCGATCGTCGTCGTGCTGGAGGCCGGTCAGGCCGGCGCCTGGGAGACATTGCTCCTCACCCTGCTGCAGCAGGCCGGCATCGGTGGTTTTCTCGGGGTTGTGGGTGGGCTGCTCATCTGCGTGACCGTCAATCGCCTCGATCTCGCCGAAGGACTGCATCCGCTGCTGGTCGTGGCCGCAGCCGTCGTGCTCTACGCGCTTGCGACCCTCGCCGGCGGCAGCGGCTACGTGGCGGCCTTCATCGCCGGTCTGATCGTCGGCAACCGACCGATCCGTGCCTATGCCAGCATCGTCTCGTTTCACGGTGCCGCCACCTGGCTCTGCCAGATCGTGATGTTCCTGATCCTCGGGCTGCTCGCCACACCGTCGCGGCTCGTCACCGTCGCCCTGCCGGCCGTGGCACTGGCACTGTTCGTGATCCTGGTCGCCCGCCCGGCCGCCGTGTGGCTGTGTCTGGCGCCCTTCGGCTACGACCGCCGCGAGCTGGCCTTCATCGGCTGGGTGGGCCTGCGCGGCGCGGTCAGCATCTTCCTCGCCACGGTCCCGCTCCTCGCCGGCCTGCCCGGCGCGCGCACCTATTTCGACATCGCGTTCTTCGTCGTGCTCGTCTCGCTGCTGGTGCAGGGCTGGACGGTGGGCGCCGCGGCGCATCGCCTGAAGCAGTCGCTGCCGCGCACGACCCGACCGGTCCATCGCGTCGAGCTCGACCTGCCGGGCCAGCTCGCCCAGGAGCTGGTCGGCTACCACGTGCTCTCCGACAGCCCGCTCCTGCGCAACGGGCGCCTGCCCTCCTGGACACGCGCGGTGATGGTGATCCGCGACGAGACGATCATGACGCCGGAGCAGGCCGGTCCGTTGCGCGTCGACGATTACGTCTATCTCCTGGCACCACCGGAGCGCGCCTACCGGCTCGACCGTCTGTTCGCGGCGGACGAGCCGGGCGGCGAAAGCCCGCCGGGCGAGTTCGCCATCGCCGGCTCGACGCCGTTGGGCGCGCTCGCCGACCTCTACGACGTCGTCATCGACCCGGGGGACCGCGAGCGGACGGTGGCCGAGCTGTTCGCCGACCGCTTCGACGGTGAGCCACAGATCGGCGATCGACTGCCGTTTGGTGAGGCCAGCTTGGTGGCACGCGTCGTCGACGACGACGGGGTCGCCCGTGCCGGTCTGCAGCTCGAGGACCTCACGGGCTCGATCGTGGCCGCGTCGCTGTTCCGCTCCCGCCTCGGCCGCGCGCTCCTGCGGGTAGTCCGGCGGTTGCGCGGGCGCCTGTCCGGAGCGGCGCCGCGAGCGCTGGCATGAGCGTCCCGCGGATCTTCGACCGGCGGCGGGTCCGCCAGCGCCGCGACCGATCGGCTGCGCTGGCCGAGCCGGCCAACTTCCTTCACCAGGAGGTCGCCGCGCGGGTGGCCGAGCGGCTGCTGGAGGTGCGGCGGCGGCACGAGCGGGTTCTCGATCTCGGCGCGCGGGAGTGCGCGCTGCGCGCGGTCCTGCCGGCGGAAAGCGCCGACATGGTGGTGGCCTGCGATCTGTCCCACGCCTGGCTCGCGAGGTCGGGCGGCACAGCGCGCGTCGTCGCCGACGAGGAGCTGCTGCCCTTCGCGCCGGCCAGTTTCGATGCGGTCGTCGCCCGCATGAGCTTGCACTGGGTCAACGATCTGCCCGGTGCGCTGGCGCAGCTCGTCGGCCTGCTCCGCCCGGACGGCCTGCTCCTCGCGGCCTTCCCCGGTGGCGAGACGCTGCACGAGCTGCGCGCAGCGCTGCTCCAGGCGGAGCTCGACATACGCGGCGGCGGGAGCCCTCGCATCTCCCCGGTCGTCGACCTGCGCGACGCGGCGGCGCTGCTGCAGCGCGTCGGTCTCGCGCTGCCGGTCGCCGACCTCGACCGGATCACCGTGAGCTACGCCGATCCGCTGCGGCTGCTGAGCGACCTGCAGGGGATGGGCGAATCGGGGGGCCTCGTCGCGCATGGCGGCCCGCTGCGCCGCGACGTGCTGGCGCGCGCGCTCGAGCTCTACAGACGCGACCACAGCGACACCGACGGGCGCGTGCGCGCGACCTTCGACATCATCTTCGCCACCGGGTGGCGGCCGCATGAGAGCCAACCGCGGCCGCGCCCGCGCGGCTCGGCGCAGGTCGGGCTGGGTGAGGCGCTGGGCAGGCCTCCGACGGCCTCTGGTCAGTAGCTCTCTGCCATTCCCGGACGCCGCTCGTCACCGATCGCGAATTCGGCACCAACCGTCTCGCAGGACGCGGCATCGGTGGCGGCCACGCCGGACAGGCGCCGGACCCCGACATGGATGATCCGCGGCTCGACCGCCGGCGGGTCGGCGAACAGATAGATGTCGATCAGACAGCCATTGTGACGATAGCGCCAATACTCCGCACCGCGCTCCCGCCGGAGCAACTCGGGCGCCCCGAGGCGCGCCAGCAAGGCTGCACCGTCGAGACCGACCAGGGCGGTGTGCGCGTCGGGCTGGTCGCGCGCCGGCCGCTCGACCGGCGCGCCGGCGCAAGCCCCGACGGTCACGGCGATAACCGCGGCCATCGCGAGCGATGGCCGCCTCGATCGGACGCCGGAGAGCGTGCCGCGCGTGACCGGCGTCTCAGCTCGTCGCCGGCAGCATCGCCACCGAGCCGGTGATCTGCCCACCACGTTCGACCTCGATCTCGCCGAAGCGGACCGTGCCGTTGACGCGACCGGTACTGCGGATCAGCAGCCGGCCACGCACGGTCAGCTCGCCCTCGTAGACGCCGCTGATCTCGGCTTCGTCAACCTCGGCCTTGCCGTTGGTGAACTTGCCCGTCTCCGAGATCTCGATGGCTTTCGTCTGGTTGAGCGTCACCTGGACGTCACCCTCGACGATCAGACGGTCGCAGGCGGTGATCTCGCCGGACAGGCTGATGCCGTGGCCGACGATCAGCCGCTTCTCCATAGCCGGCGCCGGTGCCGGCGCGGTGGGTTTCGTCTCGGGCGCAGCCGGCGCCCAGCTCGGCGTCTTGGACTCGGCGGCGGTGTCGGCGGCGGCCCGGCTGAAGGTCGGCTCGGGCGCCTTGGGCGCCGGGCCTGCCGGACGTGGCGGGTCCGAATCTTTCTTGCGGAACATCGAGGCTCCCCGTCCATCATGAGCTGGGGCCGACGGGTAAGGTCGGCCGATCGGTGCGAGGTGGCGGTGGCGTCGCGCCGGACGCAGCATTACTGGTCGCCCTGACCGCCGTCAAACCATCGGCATGGGCGCGCACCGTCAGAGGACGAGCCGATGGAAGCGGTGCGTGACGAGCGCCATGCCGACGATCGGCGCGACAAGATTCACGAACGGTATTAGGAGGATAGCGGCGATCAGCACGCCCGCCGCGAGCACCTCGCCGGCATGCCGCCGCCGCAGCCTGCGCGCGTCGGCCGGTGGCATGCGCCGGACGGCGACCATCTCGAAATACTCACGCCCCAGAAGATAGCCGTTGAGCAGCAGCACGACGACCAGATTGAGCCCGGGAACGAGATAGAGCGGCAGCGCCACGAGGTTGGCAACCAGCGCCAGTGCGGCGAGGCGCAGGGCGGCGCCAATCGCCTCCATCAGACCGATGTCACGCCCCGGTCCCAGCGCCGGGTAATGCCGCGCCTCCACGGCGTCGATGATCCGATCGCCGACGAGGCCCAGCACCGCCGTGACCATCGCGGGGAAGAGAAACCATGCGACGAGCAGCGCGCCGAGGCCACCGACGGCGTGGACGATCCAGTTGACCCACGGCCACCCGGTATCGGCGAACAGCGCGAGGGCCAGCTGGACACCTGACGCGAGCAGCAGGATGACCAGCACTGCTATCCCGATCCCGAGCCACACCCAGCGTCGCGTGGCGGGATCGCCGAGCTGCGCCAACGCCTTGAGGAGATCGCCCAGCATCGCCGCCGCTGCCCGCCCGCCTGACTGGTCGCCGAACGCGCCGAGCGGCGCCGACCCGCAGCGTTGCTACCCGCCGGTCCGGCCGCCGACAACGCGTTGTCGATCGCCGCGGTCCTGCCTAGAAGCGTCGGCACGCTGGCTGACGCCAGCCCAGCGCCGCGGGAGAGCATGTCGCAAAGCCAGGAAGGGTCCGGCGGCGAGGATCGCAGCAAGGCGCTCCGCATCGCCACCTGGAACGTCAACTCGATCAACGCGCGGCTCGACAACGTGCTGGCCTGGCTCCGTGCCGCCGAGCCCGACATCGTCCTCCTCCAGGAGATCAAGTGCCTCGCCGAGGCCTTCCCGCGAGCCGAGATCGAGGCGCTCGGCTATCGCATCGAGATCCACGGGCAGAAGGCCTACAACGGCGTCGCGATCCTCTCGCGCGCGCCGATCACGGTGGTCCGGCGCGGGCTGCCGGGCGACGATGCCGACGCCCAGGCACGTTACCTGGAAGTCGACACGGCCGGTCTGCGCGTCGCGGCACTCTACCTGCCCAACGGCAATCCGCTCGGCACGGACAAATTCAGCTACAAGCTGTCGTGGATGGAGCGGCTTCGGCGGCATGCCGCGGAGCTGGTCGAGGATGATGGGCCGATCGTCCTCGGCGGCGACTACAACGTCATTCCCGAGCCGCTCGACTGCCACGATCCGCGCGCCTGGGAGGGCGACGCGCTCTTCCAGCCGGAATCGCGCCGTGCGTTCCGCGCCCTGCTCCATCTCGGTCTGACCGACGCCTTCCGCGCGCTCCATCCGCGCACGGCCGGGGCTTACACCTTCTGGGACTATCAAGGTGGCGCCTGGCCGCTGGACCACGGCATCCGCATCGACCATCTGCTGCTCTCGCCGGCCGCCGCCGATCGCCTTCTCTCGGCCAGCATCGACCGCCGTCCGCGTGGCGAGCCCAAGGCCAGCGACCACACGCCGGTGCTCGCCGAACTCCGCCGCGAGTGACGATGGTCGGCCCTGGCGCTGCGAGCCACTCCCGCTCGCTCCCGGCCGTGGTCGCGAAAAAGCGCGGAGAGGGATGGCAGGCTCCCTCTCCGCGTGATCGACGGGTCGCGCCGTTCTTCCCCGACTGCGCGCGACCTCGCGAGCTGAGCGGTGGCTCTGCTCAAGGAGCCTCGGCCACCGCGCCCCGCGGAGGTCAGTTAACCGAGCTCGCGCAGGTCCGCGTTGATCTGGATCAAGCGACCAGACGAACGCGCACCGTACCGGGTGCGGTCCAGCGCAGCACGAGGCTCTGGCCATCGCCGGCCGTGCTGGTCGGACCGCTGAGCGTCACCCCCGCCGCAGGCGACAGCGTCACCGCACCTGCGCCGATCTGGGTCACCGTCGCCTGCAGGTGCACCTTGCGGTTGGTCACGACGTTGGTCGCCCCGGGTGCCTTGCTGCCGGACGCACCCGGCACGGTGGCGAACTGCGGCACCGTCACCGTCTTGGCCGCGGCTCCGGCCATCTCGACGATGTCGCCGAGGTCGTCCGCGGTCAGCGTGTAGCTCGTCCCGGTCTGCTCGTTGACCGCCACCCAGCCCTTGCTGCGGGTGTCGACGAGGCGGTGCCACACACCGCCCTGGCGGGTGTAGAGGCCCCGCTCGAAGCCGGGGTTCCACGTCGCCCCGTCGGCGAACACGGTCATCTGATCGGCCGCCATCGGCGGCACCGAGGTCCGCTCGAACATGTGCAGCGGCGCGTCGACCGTGACCCGACGGATGTTCGGGTCGCCCATGTACAGGGTCGCATCATAGGGCGGTGTCAGCCCGTCGACACCGCAGGTGATGCGCGAGTTGTTGCCGGTCGCCGGCGGGCCGAACTGGATGTACGCCGCACCGCCCCTATCGATGCGCCAGTTGTTGCTCTGCTCGACGGCGCGCACCGCCGGCAGTCCGGTCCCCACCGAGGGGAACCACAGGGCGCGCTGGACCATCGCGTCGCCGTCGCCGAAGCCGGCGAGCCCCGGAAAGTTGTCGCAGCCGACGAAGGTCCGGCCGCGCACGGCGCCGGCGATCGTCCCGTTGTTGTCCGAATAGGCGACCGCGGCGGGCGTGTCGTTGGCGAAGAAGTAGACACCGATATAGCTGTTGACCTCGGACATGCCGGCCGCGCTGCCTTCTTCGCGCAGACCGGTCGTCAGACTCTCGAGATCCACCGAGACCAGCGCGATGCGGCGGGCGTTCTTCAGGTGCACGCCGATGCAGCCGGTCCGTCCGGGGGCGATGATGTTGCTTTTCGCGACAAGAATATTGTTGATGATACCCGGGGCGCTGTTGGCGCCCTCGAGGTAGAGGCCCTTGGTGTCGTTGCGACCGAGCCGGACTGAGAGCTGCGTCAGGCTGCCGTCGCCGTAATTGACCGCGGCGCCGCTGCCGTTGCGGATCCAGACGCCGTTGGCGAGGAACGCGTCCGCGCCGTCGCCCCACATCAGCACGTCGGCGAGGTGGAAGTCGTTGCAGCGGTCGAGCTCGATGCCCCAGGCGGTGGCGCTGCCGCCACGCACCCGGAGGTTCCGCGTGACGAAATGGTTCCCCTGGACGCGCAGTCCCGAGCCGGCACCGCTCGCCGGCAGGGTCAGACAGAGTCCTTCGACAAAGCCGTCGATGTACTCGCTGCCACCCCAGACCAAGCCGTGACCGGTGTGGTCGATGGCGAGAAAGGTCGCGTCGCGGCCCGCCCCGCGCAAGGACAGGCGCGCCGGCACGGAGAGCGGGGCGGTCAGGCGGTAGCTGCCGGCCGGCACACGGACCTCGCGAGCACCGGCCGCGAACGCGGCGACGAAGGCCGCCGTGTCGTCGGCGGCGCCGTCGCCCACCGCACCGAAGTCGCGCACCGACACGGACTCGGCGAGCCGGGCGGCGACGGTCCGGACGACGCTGGAAGCGGGCGGTGCCTTGTAGGGCAGCGCCGCGAGCCCGGCGCGGCGGGTGAACTGGCCGGCGGCCGTCGAGACGACGATCTGGTCGGCCGGCACGAGCGCCGGCGCGGCGCCCAGCTCATGGATCTGCTGGTTGGGCATCAGGGCTGCTCCACGGCGATCGCGGCGCCGGTCTCGGTGATCAGGAGGTGACCGAGCTCGGTCACCAGCAGGGCTTGGCCCGGCGGGGGAGGCGGCGGGAGGGACACCGGCGCCGCGGCGCTCGGCGGCCCGATCCGAAGGCGGCGGAGCCCCAGCCCGAGCGGTCGCGTCATCTCAGGCACGCCCGATGATGTAGGCGAAGCAGGGCGCGTCCTCGGCGACGAAGGCGACATGCCGTTCATTGCGCCGCAACGGCAGGTCGACGTACTGGCCCGGATAGAGGAACGGGCTGGTCGTGGCGTCGGCAACGACGCCGGGACCGCCGACCTCGAAGCGGCACGGCCCGGTGGCGATCAGGCTCACAATCGTCACGTCGTCGGCGATCGGCACGCTGTTGCGGACCGAGCTTGCACCGACGGCCAGGCGCAGCGTGCCCTGCGGCACGTAGCCGACAATGCCGATCGGATGCCCGTTGTCGTCCACGGGAAGCAGCGTGCTCATGCGTCGATGTCCTTCCGTCGCGGATAGGCCGCGCGGAACGAATAATCTCTCTTGATAGGAAAGTCAACCTATCCCTGGCCGCTGGTGGCCACCTGCCGAGATCAGGCCATGCCGTCGCCCGCCGGCAGCTCCCGCAGATCGACGACAAAGCCACGGAACTCCGCCGCATTGTAGGCACAGTCGCGGCAGATCGCGTGCTGCTTGCGATAGCCGGCCGCGCGCGCGGCAACGGCCGCGTCGGACAGGAACGCCGCGGCGAAACCATGCTCGCGGATATTCGGCATCCGCACCCGGCGGTCGTAGTCGATGCAGCACAGGCCGAGCGACCCGTCGTAGAACACCACCGGCGAGTGCAGGGGCTCGCCGCAGCTGCGCGGCGGCGGGGCGTCGCCGGTTCGGCGCAGGCTCGGGTCGGTCGGCAGAAAGCGCTCGGCGAGCGCGCGCTCCTCCGGCGTGGTGTAGGTGCCGGTGCTGAAGCTCTTGAAGCGCACACGATCCATGCCGATCGCGCGTGCCCAGGCGACGATGGCGTCGCGCTGCCCTTCGGAATAGCGTGTCAGCAGCGTCTGCAGGATGCAGAGCGGCCGGCCCGGCCGGAGCGCGTTGCGCAGCGTCACGAACCGCTCGATGTTCGCCTTGACCATTACGAACTTGGAGCGGACGCGGTAGGCCTCCTGTGCGGTCGCGTCGAAGCCGTCGAGGCAGAGATAGACGCGATGCAGTCCGGCCTCGATCAGTGCCCGCGACAGCTTCTCGGTCAGCTTGGTGGCGTTGGTGCTGAGGAAGGTCTTGTGGCCGTTGTCGACGGCCAGCCGGATGAATGCCGGGAGCAGCGGGTTGAGCGTCGGCTCGCCGGAAAAGTTGAAGAAGATTTCTGGCTTCTCCGCGCGGTCGCGGAAGCCGTCGACGATCGCGGCGAACACCTCCATCCGCATCATGCCGCGTTTACGGGTCATCGCGATGGTGACCGGGCACACCGGGCAGCGGAGATTGCAGCTGTTGGTGACGTCGACGACGACCGCAGCCGGCAGCCGGCGCAGCGCGGCAGCGACCGGCGCTGGCAACGGCTCCGCCGCCACGCCGGTCTCGTTCGCAGCCAAGTCGATCAGGTCCATGCGCGCAGCTTGGCGGCGCCGGGGGACCCGGTCAACGCGCGCCGCCGCCCGGCAGGCGCGACGGGGCACACCACCGTGCCAGGATGCCGCTTCCGCACTTGGCCGATTCTGGCATAGTGCGCCGCGACGCGGATAGCCGCCGACCGCCGATGCAGGGAACCGGGCGCCTCCTCATCTACAGCCACGACAGCTTCGGTCTCGGTCATCTGCGCCGGTGCCGGGCGATCGCGCATGCACTCGTCGAGCGCTACCGCCAGCTCTCGGTGCTGATCCTGTCCGGCTCGCCGATCATCGGCTCCTACGACTTCAAGTCCCGTGTCGACTTCGTTCGCGTCCCCGGGGTGATCAAGCTGCGCAACGGCGAGTACACCTCGCTGCAGCTCCACATCGACATCGAGACGACGCTGGCGATCCGCCGCTCGATCATCCGTCACACCGCCGACATCTTCGATCCGCACCTGTTCCTCGTCGACAAGGAGCCGCTGGGTCTGCGCGGCGAGGTCCGCGATACGCTGGAGCTGCTCAACGCCCGCGGCACCCATTGCGTGTTGGGCCTGCGCGATGTCATGGACGACCCGGCGACCCTGGTCGACGAGTGGCAGCGCAAGGGCGCCTTTCCGGCGCTGCGCTCGCTCTACCAGGAGATCTGGGTCTACGGGCGGCCGGACCTGTTCGACCCGCTGCGCGAAATCCCCGGGATGGCCGGTTTCGCGGCCAAGACCCGCTTCACCGGCTATTTGCGCCGGACGATGCCGGACGAGGGGCCGAGCCTCTCCGAGCACCAGCTCCCGATGGATGACTACATCCTCGTCACCACCGGCGGCGGCGGCGATGGTGAGGAGCTGATCGACTGGGTGCTGTCGGCCTACGAGGCGGATCCGGACCTGCCTTGGCCCGCCGTGCTCGTGCTCGGCCCGTTCATGCGGCCGGAGCTGCGTGCGGGCTTCCTCGCTCGCGCCGAGCGCCTGCCCAAGCTGCGCGCGCTGACCTTCGAGGCGCGCGTCGAGCACCTCTACGCCCGGGCCCTCGGCGTGGTCGCGATGGGTGGCTACAACACGTTCTGCGAGATCCTCTCGTTCGGCAAGCCGGCGCTGATCGTGCCGCGCACGGTCCCGCGGCTGGAGCAGCAGCTCCGCGCGGAGCGGGCAGAACAGCTGGGCCTCGTCCGCGTTCTCTCCGCGGACCGCGTCCGCGAGCCGGCGCGGATGGCGACGATGCTCCGGGAGCTGCCGAGCTGGTCACCGCCACGGCTCGACTGCCATCCGGGACTCCTCGAAGGGTTGGAGCGCATCGGCGATATGGTCGGGCCGTGGCTGAGCGACGGTGTCCCGCTGCCGCTGCACCGGCCGGGCGCATCGGTCGGCCGCGCCGCCAGGTCGTGGCTGGGGCTCTGGTGAGGCGCCGCGTCGCGGTCTTGGTCAAGGGCTACCCCCGACTGTCCGAGACCTTCATCGCCCAGGAGCTGTTGGGCCTGGAGCGGCGCGGGCTGGACCTGCTGATCGTCTCCCTGCGCCGGCCCACCGATCCCACCGTGCACGACCTGCACCGGGCGATCCGTGCCGACGTCCTCTACCTTCCTGAATATCTGCACGAGGCGCCGTGGCGCGTGCTGCGCAGCATCGCTGCGGCCTCGCTTAGCCCGGGCTGGTGGTCGGCGCTCGGGCTGTGGTTGCGCGACCTCGTCCGCGACCCGACCCGCAACCGCATCCGCCGCTTCGGCCAGGCGACCGTCCTCGCGGTGGAGCTGCCGGTGGACGTGCGGCATCTGCACGTCCACTACCTGCACACGCCGGGTTCGGTCGGGCGGTACGCCGCCGCCATGCTCGGGCGCGCCTACAGCCTCTCCGCGCACGCCAAGGACATCTGGACCATTCCCGACTGGGAGAAACGCGACAAGCTGCTCGCTGCGAGCTGGTGCGTGACCTGCACGCGCAGCGGCCTCGAGCATCTGCGCGGGCTCGCTCCTGACGCGCACGTCGAGCTCGTCCATCACGGCCTCGACCTCGACTGGTTCGCCGCCCCCCAACGGCCGCGACGCGAACCCGGTACCATCCTCTGCATCGCCCGAGCGGTCGCCAAGAAGGGCCTCGATACCCTGCTCGAGGCGCTGGCGCTGCTGCCGCCGGACCTCGACTGGCGCTTCGAGCACATCGGTGGCGGCCAGTTCAGCGACTCGCTGATGCACGCGGCGGAGCGGCTGGGGATCGCGACGCGGGTCCGCTGGCTCGGCGCGCGCGACCGCGCCGACGTGCTCGCCGCCTACCGCCGCGCCGGGCTGTTCTGTCTGCCCGCCCGGGTCGCCCCGGACGGCGACCGGGACGGCATCCCCAACGTCGTCGTCGAAGCGATGTCGCAGGCGCTGCCGGTCGTGTCGACGCGGATCGGCGCGATCCCCGAGGTGGTCCGCGACGGCACGACCGGCCTGCTCGTCCCGGCAGACGACCCGCCGGCGCTCGCCGCCGCCATCGAGCGCCTGCTGCGCGACCCCGCCCTCGCCGCTGCTCTGGGGGCGGCCGGACGCGCCTTTGTCGCGCGCGAGCTGCCGATGGACCGTGGGCTCGATCGCATCGCCGGACTCCTGCGCGACGCACTGGTCGAGCCAGCCGCCGTCCCGTGCGGGTCGCTTTCCACGCTCCGCTGAAGCCGGCCGATCATCCGGTGGCGTCCGGGGATCGGCGCGTCGCGCGGGCACTCCTCGGCCTGCTTGCCGATCTCGGCCATGAGGTGATCGTCGCGAGCCGCTACCGGACCTACGACCGGGCCGGCGATCCGGCGCGACAGGGCCGCCTCGCCGCGCTCGGTCCGCGTTTCGCGGCCCGCGCCGTCGGCCGGCTGCGCCGCTCCGGCGGTGCCGCCTGCTGGCTGACCTATCACTGCTATCACAAGGCACCGGACCTGATCGGACCGAAGGTCAGCGAGACTCTCGAGCTGCCCTACCTGATCGTCGAGCCGTCGATCGCGCCGCGGCGCGCCCACGGGCCCTGGGCCATCGGCTATGCCGCGGCGCTGGAGGCGCTCGAGCGCGCCGACCTGCTCCTGCCGATGACCTCCGTCGATGCGGGCACGCTCGGTCGCGCGATCCCTCGACCATTGCGGATGCGGCTGTTCCCCCCGTTCCTCGATGCCTCGCCTTACCGCCGCGCCGCCGCCGAGCGTGCTCGGCATCGGGGCGAACTCGCCGGCCGCCACGGGCTGGATCCCGCGCAGCCTTGGCTCCTCGCCGTCGCCATGATGCGGAACGACGTCAAGCGCCTATCCTACCTCGCCCTGATCGACGCGCTTGAGCACCTGCGCGACCACCCCTGGCAGCTGCTCGTGGTCGGTGACGGCGATGCCCGTCCCGAGCTGGAGCACCGCCTCGCCGCGCTCGGCCCGGGCCGCTGCCGGCTGCTCGGCACTCTCGACGAGGCCGAGCTGCCCGCCTGTTACGCGGCTGCCGACCTACTGGTCTGGCCCGCGTTCGGGGAAGCCTATGGCATGGCGCTGCTCGAGGCGCAGGCGACCGGCCTCGCGGTGCTCGCCTGCCGCGAGGGTGGCGTCGCCGACATCGTTGTCGATGGCGAGACGGGCGTGCTCGTCGCCGGGCGCGACAGCCGAGCGTTCGCTGCCGAGCTGCTCGCCCTGCTCGACGACGAGCCACGCCGGCGGGCGATGGGCACCGTCGCCGCCGCGCGCGTGCGCGATCGGCACGACCGGCCGGTCGCCGCCGAACGCCTGCGAGCGGCGATCGCGGAAGCCACCGAAGCACGCACGGCGGCAGCAGCGATGCGCGCCGGATGAGCCGCGTCCTGCTGCTGCGCCACGGCCGCACGGCGTGGAACGAGGACGGCCGCATCCAGGGTCGCACCGACACGCCGCTCAGCCTCGCAGGACGCGAGCAGGTCCGCGCCTGGCGCCTGCCGGCGTGGGCCAGCAGCGCCACATGGTATGCGAGCCCGCTCGCCCGGGCTCGGGAGACCGCGGCGTTGCTCGGCCAGCCGGCGCCACTCCTCGACGCCCGCCTGCTCGAGATGAGCTTCGGGGCGTATGAGGGCCGCCGACTGGCCGAACTGCGCGTGGAGCTCGGGGCGGTGTTCGCGGACAACGAGATTCGCGGCCTCGACTTCCATCCCCCTGGCGGCGAGACACCCCGCCAGGTCGCCGTGCGTTTGGCGCTGTTCCTGGCTGAGCGGACCGCCGGCGGCGGCGACTTGGTCGTGGTCGCGCATAAGGGCATCCTGCGCGCCGCGCTGGTGCTCGCTTGCGGCTGGGATATGCTCGGCAGGCCACCGATACCGATCCGCGACGATCACGGCTTCCTTCTGACGACGGGCGCCGGCGGCCGCCCTACGGGCTTGGACAGCCTGACCCTGCGCCCTGCCCTCGCATGACAGCGCTGATCTGGGTCCAACACCTGCTCGGGACCGGGCATCTGCGCCGTGCCCAGGCCATCGCCGCCGGGCTCGCGCGCAGTGGCATGTCCGTGGTGCTGCTGTGCGGCGGCGCTCCGGTGCCCTGGCCCGCCCCGCCGGGCATCCGGGTCGTTCAGCTCCCGCCATTGCGCAGCAGCGACGCGGCCTTCTCGGCGCTGACCGATCTCGACGGCCGGCCGGTCGGCGCCGAGCTTTGGCAAGCGCGGCTTCGGGCGATCCGCGCCGCGGTCGCGGCGGCGCGCCCGCGCATCGTCGTGACCGAGATGTTCCCCTTCGGCCGCCGCGCCTTCCGCGACGAGGTCGAGGCGCTGCTGACCGCCGCTGCACCCTTCCGGCCGCTTGTGGCCTGCTCCGTGCGCGACGTGCTGATCGGCAGGAGCGACCCGGCGCGCTGGGAGGAGATGCGAGACATCGTGCTGGCCCGCTACGATCTCGTCCTCGTCCACAGCGATCCGCGCGTGCTGCCGTTCGAGCTGTCTTTCCCGCTCGCGGCGGCGCTCGGCGAGCGCCTCGTCTACACGGGCTACGTACTGGGCGTGCGCCGGCCGGAGCCGGCCGAGGCCGACCTCGCCGTGGTCGTCTCCGCCGGCGGCGGCGCGGTCGGCCGCCGCCTGCTCGCCAGCGCTCTGGACGCGCGGCCGCTGTCACGCCTGAGCCATCGCCCATGGCTCCTGGTTGCCGGCGCGAACCTTCCCGAGGTGGAGCGCGCGGCGCTGGTCGCGGCCGCGCCCCCCGGGGTCGCCGTCGCCGGGCACCGCGACGACCTCCCGGATCTCCTCGCGACCGCCGACGTCTCCGTGTCGCAGGCAGGGTACAACACGATCGTCGAGGGATTGGCAGGCGCCGCTCGGCTGGTCCTGGTGCCGTTCGACGGGCCGGGCCAGGACGAGCAACTCAGGCGCGCACGCCACATCGCCGCGCTCCGTCTGGCGAGCCTCGTCGAAGCAGCGGAGCTGAGTCCACCGGCGCTCGCCCGTGCCATCGATCAGGCGGCAGCGCGGCCTCGACCGGACCCAGCCTGGATCAACCTCGACGGCGCAGCGCGCTCGGCCGCGCTGCTCCTGCAGCGAGCGGGCGCCGGTGACGCTTCCGCCTGAGCTGGAAGCGCTGCTCGCCGCGCGCGACCGGCCGTTGCGGCTGTGGTGGCGCGACGACGACGCCGGACGGGCGGCGCCGGCGCTCGATCGGCTGCTCGACCTCTCCGCCCGTCACAATGCCCCCGTCGCCTTGGCCGTGGTCCCGCAATGGCTCGAGAGCGCGTGCGCGGAGCGGATCAAGCGGTGTACGCGGGTCTCCGTCCTGCAACACGGCGTCGCGCACCACGACCGCGCCGCACCGGGGGAACGAAAGATCGAGCTGGGTGGCGCGGTGGCGCTCGACGCGCTTGCCCGCGCGGTCATGGACGGACGTGAGCGGCTGACGGGGACGTTCGGCGGCCTTTTCCTGCCGGTGATGGTGCCCCCATGGAACCGGATCGCCCCGGCGGTCCTCGGCGCGCTCCCCGATTGGGGATTCGTCGGCTGGTCGGGCTGGCGCGCGACACCGCCGGACCATGCTGGACTGCGCCGCGTCGATGCGCACCTCGACGCGATCGATTGGCGCGCCGGGCGCCGGACACGCAGTGCCGACGAGCTGTGGACGGATCTCGTCGGGCTGTTGCGGGCGGGCGTGCGCGAACCGATTGGCCTGCTGACCCACCACCTCGTCGCCGGCGACGAGGGCTTCGGCGCTCTCGACCGGCTGCTGGGGGTGGTGCAAGATCACCCTGGGTTGGCGCTGCAGGATGCGGTTGCCGCGTTCGGAGAGGGCGAGTGACCGCGCCGCTGCTCGAGATCAGGGACCTCGCGGTCGAGTTCGCTGCCGACGAAGGAACGATCGAGGCGGTCCGCGGTGTGTCCTTCGTCGTGCCCGACAAGCGCACGGTCGCTCTGGTCGGCGAGAGCGGCTCGGGCAAAACCGTGATCTCCCAGGCGATCCTCGGCATCCTCCCGACCAACGCGAGGATCACCCAAGGCGCGGTCCTCTTCCGCGACCCTTTGGCCAAGGGCCAGGTGGTCGACCTCGTGCCGCTGGCGGCCGACGGCGTCGAGCGTCGCCGCATCCGTGGCGCGCGCATCTCGATCATCTTCCAGGAGCCGATGAGCTCCCTCTCGCCTTTGCACACCATTGGCGACCAGATCGGCGAGGCGCTGATCATCCACCAGCGGGTGGGGCGCGCGGAGGCGCTCGAGCGCACCGTGGCGATGCTCCGGCGCGTCGGCTTCCCGGCCCCGGAGAGCGCCGTCCACAGCTACACCTTCGAGCTGTCGGGCGGCCTGCGGCAGCGGGCGATGATCGCGATGGCCCTGATCTGCCATCCGGCGCTGCTGATCGCCGACGAGCCGACCACTGCGCTCGACGTCACCATCCAGGCGCAGATCCTCAAGCTGATGCAGGACCTCCAAGCCGAGTTCGGCATGGCCATCCTGTTCATCACCCACGACCTCGGCGTGGTCGCGAACATCGCCGACGACGTGGTCGTGATGTATCGCGGGCGCGTAATGGAGGCCGGCTCGACCCGGGAGCTGATCGAGAACCCGCAGCACCCCTATCTCAAGGCGCTGCTGCACGCGGTGCCGCGGCTCCACCTCGACCGCAACCAGCGTCTCGTGGCGCTGCGCGAGGTGCCGGTCGACCATGCGCTGACGCTGGCCCGCGGCGGGGCGCCACGACGTGAGCCACCACCGGGGCCGATCCTCACCGTCGAGCGCCTGCGCAAGACGTTCACGACCCGCCGCGCCGGACTGTTCGGCGGCGCCGGGAGGAGGATCGTCGCCGTCGACGACGTGTCGTTCGCCATCGAGCCCGGGGCGAGCTTCGCCGTCGTCGGCGAGAGCGGCTGCGGCAAGACCACGGTGAGCAAGCTGATCATGCGCGCCTTCGACCCGGACAGCGGCTCGATCCGCTGGCGCGACGAGGACGGGGAGATCGAGGTGACGGCGCTCAGCGAGGCGGCGCTGTTGCCGTTCCGCCGCAAGCTGCAATACATGTTCCAGGATCCGTTCGGCAGCCTCAACCCGCGCATGACGGTCAAGGACATCATCGCGGAGCCTCTGCTGATCCACGGCATCGGCAGCGACGAGGAGCGGACCGAGCGGGTCAAGCTCCTGCTCGGAGCCGTGGGCCTCGACACCCGGCACA
Source organism: uncultured Alphaproteobacteria bacterium (assembly GCA_937995535.1). GTDB lineage: Bacteria > Pseudomonadota > Alphaproteobacteria > Geminicoccales > Geminicoccaceae > CALKJU01. The sequence goes on along the minus strand of CALKJU010000020.1, from coordinate 120,014 downwards.
TGCGTCGCTACCCGCACAGCTTCTCCGGCGGGCAGCGACAGCGGATCGGCATCGCCCGGGCTCTGGCGCTGGAGCCGCGCCTGCTGATCTGCGACGAGCCGGTCTCCGCGCTCGATGTCTCGGTGCAGGCACAGATCCTCAACCTCCTCAAGGACCTTCAGGACGAGCTCGGCCTCACCTACCTGTTCATCTCGCATAACCTCGCCGTGGTACGTTATGTCGCGCAGCGGGTCGGGGTGATGTGCGCCGGCCGGATGGTCGAGCTGGCAACGGTCGACCAGCTTTTCGCCGATCCGCAGCATCCCTACACGAGGGCCCTGCTCGCTGCGGTGCCCGAGCCGGATCTCGACCACCCGCTGGATCTTACGGCGCTCATGGCCGGTCGGGCCTCCGACCCGACGGCCTGGCCCGCGCCCTACGGCGTGAACGGAGGTCCCGCCCGCTTCGAGGAGATCGAGCGGGGGCACTTCGTGCGCGTCCACTGAACTCAGTCGAACAGGGAGGGGGACAACCCAACATGCCGAGCCACTTGTCGCCACGCGCCCGCACGACCTTGGTGGTGTCCGCATGCTTGCTCTGCTGGCCGTCGCCGGGTTGGGCCGGACCGCCGACCAATCCTCGGGTGCTTGACGACATCCCGGAGGTCGGAGCGCAAGGCGGTCAGATCAAGACGTTGGTCGGCCGTGCGCGAGATTCCCGCCTGCTACACGTGTACGGCTACGCACGCCTGATCAACTACGACCTCGATCTGACCCTCGTGCCCGATATCCTCGCCAGCTACGAGGTCGAGGATGGTCGGGTTTTCACCTTCCATCTGCGCGACGGCCATCTGTGGTCGGACGGCGAGCCGTTCACCACGGAGGATTTCCGCTTCTGGTGGGAGGACATCGCCCAGAACCCCCAGCTCATGCCCTCGGGCCCGCCCATCCAGATGCTCGTCGACGGCGAGCCCCCGACCGTCGAGATCCTCGATCCGAGGACCATCCGCTTCTCCTGGTCGCGGCCGAACCCGTTCTTCCTGCCGGCGCTGGCCGGACCGGCACCGGTGATGATCTATCAGCCGGCGCACTATCTGAAGCAGTTCCACGAAAAATACGCCGACCCGCAGAAACTCGCGGCCGAGGTCGCATCGACCAAGTCGCGTGACTGGGCGCAGCTGTTCGGGCGTCGCGAGCGCTCGACCGAGTTCGACAATCCTGCGATGCCGACCTTGGCGCCTTGGAACATCGCGACGGAGCAGCCCGCGGACCGCATGGTCGCGGTGCGCAATCCGCACTTCCATCGGGTCGACGCCAACGGCACCCAGCTGCCCTACCTCGACAGCCTCGTCCTCGACGTCGTCGACAGCAAGCTGATCCCGATCAAGACCGGCGCCGGCGAGACCGACCTCCAGTCGCGCGGCCTGTTCTTCAAGGATTACACCTTCCTGAAGGAGAGCGAGCCGCGCAGCGGTCTGACGACGCTGTTGTGGCGCGAGGCGCGCGGCGCGCACTTGGCACTCTACCCCAACATGAACGCCGCCGATCCGCTGTGGCGGGCGCTGTTCCGCGACCTCCGTTTCCGCAAGGCCTTGAGCTTGGCCGTCGACCGCGAGGCGATCAATCAGTATCTCTATTTCGGGCTGGCCACCCCTTCGAACAACACGATCATCGCCGACAGCCCGCTCTTCACCGAGGAGGTCGGCAGCGCCTGCCTGGGCTTCGATGTCGCGGCGGCGAATGCCTTGCTCGACGAGCTCGGATTGTCACGCGGCCCGGATGGCGTGCGCCGCCTGTCCGACGGACGCAAACTCGAGCTGGTCGTCGAGACCGCTGGGGAGGACACCGAGCAGAGCGACGTGCTCGAGCTGGTGCGCGACTCGTGGGCCAAGATCGGCTTCAAGATCCACACCAAGCCGTCGGAGCGCGAGGTGCTGCGCAACCGGATCTTCGCCGGCGAGACGCTGATGACGATCTGGTACGGCTGGGACAATGGCGTGCCGACGGCGGAGATGCCGCCCAGGACGTTCGCCCCGACGAGCCAGTTCGACCAGCCGATGTGGCCCAAATGGGGCCAGTACTACGAGACCAAGGGCGCCGCCGGGGAGCCCCCTGCCCTGCCCGAAGCGCAGCGCCTGATGGAGCTGTTCCAGGCCTGGGGGATGTCAACGAGCCACGACGAGCGGACGGCCATCTGGGCCGAGATGCTGAGCCTGTTCGCCAGCCAGTGCTACACGATCGGCCTGGTCGGCAACGTGATGCAGCCGATCGCCGTCAATCCGTCCTTGGCGAACGTGCCGGCCGAGGCGGTCTACAACTGGGACCCGCACGGGCAGATCGGCATCTACCGGCCCGATACGTGGTGGCTGAAGAAGCGCTGAAGAACCAGCCTAGCGGCGCTTGACCAGCCACAGGCTGCTCTCGCGGACACCGCGCCGGAGCGGCACCTCGTCGAGACCGGCGGCCCGCAGCCAGCGCTGGCGCCGCGTGGCCAGCCAGCGGCTGGAGTGCTCGATCGCGTAGCCGCCGCCCTGGACGAGCGCCGCGACCGCGATCTGCTCGTTGTAGCCCCGCCACGCCCAGCCGCGCGGATAGGCATCCGGCAGGAAGACGTCGTGGAAGTGCACCAACGCGCCCGGGGCCAGCCGCGGCAGCAGCTCACCGATCACCAGGTCGACGTCCGTGCCGGGCATCGCGATATGGCTCGAATCGACGAACAGGATATCGCCCGCGCGCAAGGTGGCGACGAGCCGGGCGTGCCGGCTGCCGAGCACCTCCGACAAATGCTCGATTCCGAGTGAACCGATCGGCGCCCGCGGCGCCGGATCGATGCAGAGCAGACGCGTCGTGAGCGAGGCGTCGCGAATCGCCTTGGCGAGAAACCGCGTCGAATGGCCCGATCCCACCTCGATGATCCGCGCCGGCCGGACGGTCTGCACGATCGTGTACGCGGTTGCCGCGTCGAGCCGCGGGAACCAGTCCTGCTCCCAGCGCGGCGCGGGCGGTGGTGCTCCGTCGACCATCCGCGGCAGCCGCGCCGCGATCTCGTCCAGGATGGCCCGCATCCGCGTCTCGGCCGCCAGGAACCACGGCCGCAACGCGGGATAGCCCGTCGCGCGCGCGGCCGCCGCATAGCGATGCGGGATGAAGAAGCCTGCGCCGTCGGATGCTGCGGCCGGGGAGGACACCGGCCGCCTTGCCGCGTCCGCCATCAACCGTGACGGCAGGGCATCACAGGTGCAACTCCAGCCCCTCCGCGGCGACGAGCGCGCCGGGCATGGCCGCGGCCAAGTCGCCGGCGATCGCGTCGAGCCGGGCATCGTCGTTGTCGGGCTCGTGATGGAACGCCACGAGGCGCTTGACCGCTGCTTCGAGGCAGAGGCGCACCCCCTGCTGCCAGGTCGAGTGGCCCCAACCGCGGAAGCGCGGGTACTGCTCGTCGCTGTAGGTGCAATCGTAGATGACAAGGTCACTCCGGTCGATCAGGCGCAGGACCACGTCGTCGAGCTGCCCCTCGACATGCTCCGTGTCGGTCACGACGCACACCGAACGGCCACCGTACTCGACGCGATAGCCCGTGGCCCCGCCGGGATGGTTCAGGGCGGCCGTGCGCATCCGCACACCGGCAGCCGGATCGAGCGTATCGCCGGCATCGAAATCGTGGAAGGCGATGCAGGCGTGGAGGATGTCCAGCGGCACCGGGAAGAACGGCCGCTGCATCATGGTGTAGAGAACGTCCTGCAGGCTGCGCTGCTGGCGGCGCAGATGGCCGTTCCAGAACTCGAAATTGTTGTAGCCCGAATAGGCCGGGCGAAAGAACGGCAGGCCCTGGATGTGATCCATGTGGGTGTGCGTCAGGAACACCTGGGCGTGGATGCTGCCGTTGCCGGTCCCGAGCTCGTTGCCGAGCAGGCGGATCCCGGTGCCGGCGTCGAAGATCAAACGGTTCCCGCCGCAGCGGATCTCCACGCAGGACGTGTTACCGCCGTAGCGAACGGTCGCCGCTCCGGGGCACGGCACGGTGCCTCGCACGCCCCAGAACTTGACCGCGAACGTCTCGTCAGACATCGGTCCGGCCCGTTACGCGGTCTGGTGAGCGAAACAGGATTCGCCGGGGCGCGCAAGCCGCGTGACGCGATCTCACGCGATCCGCCGATACATGAAGTACCGTCCGGGCGCGACGGACGGAGGCAGGGCCAGCGGTGCCAACAGGCCGCTGGCCAGCGGCTGGTCCGACACGACGATCGCGCCGGGGGCCAGGAGCCACGGCAGGTGGCGGGCGACGAGCGCGGCGACTTCACCGCTGGCCGCGGCGTCGCCGCTGCCGATGTCGCTGTGGGCCAGCGCGGCCGGCCCGGGCAGCCGGTGCTCGGCCAGCGGCAGGGTGTCGGCGAGGTCGCCGATGATCAGATGCGCCGCATCCGGGGCACAGAGCGGGTGCGGGTCCGGCTTCCTCTCGAAGACGAAGATCTCGCGCTCGCCGACCCGCTCGCGCAGGTGATCGAAGGTCCGGCCGTTGCCGAGGCCCAGCTCGACCACAATGCCCGGAAGATCGACGATCAGCCGCGTCGCATGATCGAGGCACGAACGCTGCGCCTCCAGCCGCCGGATGAAGCTGTCGAGCCGACTCATGCCCGCATTGCCACGATCGCTCACCGGCGCCTTCTGCGACGCACTGGGGCGCGGGGTCAACACCCTCACGATCCGCTCATTTCACCGATCGGCGATCGACCGATCCTTTGGTCGACAGCGAACCTCGCCAACGCGGTCGTGAGATCGCGGCGTAGCGCGGGCGGGAGCTCGCCGGTGACCGCCAGTGCCACGAGCAGATCGCGCTCCGTCCAGTGCAGGTGGAGCTCGACCGTGCCGAGGCCGCGGAGCTCGACGGCGATCACCGCGTGCCCCGACCCGTCACCGCCCGCCCCGCGCTCCGCCGCCCGCGCCTCTCGCTCGAGAACTGCAAGTAGGCCGGAGGGGTAGGTCGGTCCGGGCGGCGGGACCGCCGGCGGCGCACCGCCGCCGGCCGTCTCGCCCCGCTGTGCGTTTGGCGGTGTCTCTCCCGCAGCGGGCTCGCCGGCGACACGCGCGGAGGGCGTGTCGCTGGGCGGCGGAGCCGGCGCGACGACGGACGGCTCGGCGACCGCGCCCGCGGTGCCGGCGGGAAGGGGTGCGGATCGCGGTGCGACGACGACGCGCGCATCGCCTGTGGGGTGCGACCCGCGCATCCCGCCCGTCCGACCCGTGCCGTTGCCCTCTGCCGAGGGCGCGACGCGATCCCCAGCCGCCGGCGCCGGGTTCCTCATCTTCCGCGCACCGGCCGGTGCCGCCTCGGGGTGCCGCTCCGCGAGCCGCTGGGCGGACCGGACCGCCAGCGCCGCCGCGGTAGCCGATGCGGCGAGCCGCGTCCCCTCCGCCGGGGGCGGGGCGGGCTCAGCGGTGGCCGCGGCGGGCAGCGCAGCCTCACGCAAGGGCGCGGTCGTGGCAGGCATGGCGCTGCTCAGCAGCGTCAGCCTGAGCTGCGGGACGCGGCCCAGCAAAGCGGACGCCTCCGCCAGCACCGGGCGTGCCTCCGAAGCAGCGACCCGGCCGCTGCCGGCATTGGCCGTGCGCGCCGGCCCTGCGTCGCCCGCCGCCGGGTGGGTCGGGCCGTCGCCAGCCCGTGCCGTCGGCGCGATCTGGACAAGCAGCCGCATGCCGGGCGCGAGGCCGAGGTTGCGCGCCAGCGTCACGAAAGCGCCGAGCGGAGTGGCGAGCGTGAAGCGACCCCCGGGCTCGCGGGCGCCGACGAGCGCCTCGACCGTCGGCACCTCGGCACCCGGCGCGACAGGCCGGCCAGACCCCGCGCCCGCCGCATGCGCCATCGACATAGCTCCCTCGGCGCTGCCGCCGCGCAGCTTGCCTTGTGGTGCGGAGCCGCCGGTGCTTGCGCCCTCGACGTCCAACAGGACACCAACCACCCGCGCCGTGACCGACCGCCCGTCGTCCGCTCGGGCGAGGTCGAGCACGGGTCGCGACAGGGTCGGCAGCGACCCGCCGTCGGAGCGTCGCTCGGTCGCGGACGCGGTATCGGCTTTTCTGTCCTGCACGGCAGCCACCGCGTCGAACGACGGCCAAGGCGCGCCAGCCGACGCCCGACTGTCGGGCCGCGGCAGCCCGTCGTTCTTGGCGCCTGCGACGCCGGCCATGTCCACCGGCCGGCCCGCCTCCGACGCCGGTGTACGCGTCCAGGGCAGCAAAGCGGGTAGTGCCGGCCCCGACGCGGAGGGCGCGGTCAAGGCACGACCTGCGGACTCTGGGCGGCCGAGGAGACGACCGCACAAGCTGCCGATCGCGTCCGCGCGCGCGTCGCCCAAGCCATTGCGCCAGGCGCTGCCCGCAGCACCGCGGAGCAGTATCCAACGGCCACCACCGTCGGACGGCCGGCAGGTTGCCTCGCGGAGGCAGGGCTGCAGACGAACCCGGGCGGGGACGGGAACGCCCGCCGATCACATCCGATGGCGCACCCTGGGGACAGGATCGCGGCGGCGCCCCGACTTGCTGGAACGCGCGAGGCCGCCACGGCGCGCCAGCGACGCGATCCGGCCGAGTGGCCCGCGGCCATCATGCGTCGACCGGCGAGCGCTGGAGCAGCAGGCGCGCGAGGCCGGTCGGGGTCAGAGGGAGGATCGGCCGGCCGATCTCCGGGGCGATCGTGGCCCCGGCGAGCGCCAGGCCGGCCGCGGCTGCGGCCAGGATCGAGCCGAGCCGGCGTGCGCTATCGAGCTTGGTGACGATCAACCGCCGCGCCCCGAGCGCGGCGAGGTTCGCCGCCATCTCCGCCGCGTCGTCGGGGACCGTGCCGGCGGGCAGGACGACGACGGGCTCGGCCTGCGCCGCGTGAACCATGTCGGCGAGCCGCGCCAGCTCGTCGCCGCGGAACGGGTTGAGTCCGCTCGTATCGATGACCACGGCACAGGACTCGCGATGCAGCCTCGCGCCGAGCTCGGCGGGTGTGGTGACCACGACCGGCTCCTGGCCGAGTGGCGCCACCAGCGCCCGGAGCTGCGCCGCCGCCGCCGCCCGCGCGCCATCGGCACAGATCACGCGCAGCTCCCGGCCGCGCAGCGCCGCTTCGACGAGCAACCGGGCAGCAGCCGCGGTCTTCCCGGCCCCGTGCGGTCCGACCAGCATCAGGCGCAGCGGGTCGCGCGCCGACAGGGGTGTGAACCGCGCCCAGCGGCCGAGGAGGCCCACAAGCGTGCCGAGCGCGCCCTCGCCACCCGAAGCGCCGCGGGCCTCCAGCAGCGCCTTGCGGACCGCCTCGGGAACCTGATGCCGGGCGAGCGCCTCGGCGATCGTCCGCTGCACCTCCGGACCATCGCCCGGTGCGAGCAGCGCCGACAGGTCCTCCTCCTGGGCCAGCGCACCCACCGCCGTCACGCTGACCCCGCCCTCGACCTCGCGGGTGGCGAGAACCAGCGCGTCGGCGCCGAGGTCCGCGCGAATCCGCGTGATCGCCTCGCGGGTGTCCGGCGCGTGCACGACCCGTAGCCGCATCGCCTAGAGCTCCCCGAGGTGGCGCAGCCTGGCGCGCGCGTGGATCTCGTTCTGCGACAGTACCATGGTGGTCGGCCGGACGCGCTCGATCACAGCGCGGACATAGGGCCGGACGGTCGGCGTGGTCACCAGCACCGGCATCTCGCCACGCATCGCCAAGGCCTCGAGCACCTCCGCGAGCTCACGTACGAACTGCTGCAGCAGACTCGGCGCCATCGTCAGCTGTCGATCGTCGCCGCTACCGACGAGCGCCGAGGCGAACGCCTCCTCCCAGCGCGGACCGAGCATCAGCGTCGGGATCTGCCCGGTGTTGTCGGCGCAGGCGGCACTGATCTGCCGGGCGAGGCGGGCGCGGACATGCTCGACGATGCGCACCACGCTCTGCGTCCCGGCGGCGGCCTCGGCGATCGCCTCGAGGATCGTCCCGAGATCGCGGATCGAGATCCGCTCAGCGAGCAGCCCTTGCAGCACGCGCTGGATCGCGCCGATGCTGATCCGTGCCGGAACCAGGTCGGCCAGCAGCTTGCGGTAGTCCTCGCCCAGCTCGGCGAGCAGTTTCTGCGTCTCGGCGAGGGTCAGGAGATCGGCGAGGTTGTCCTTGACGAGCTGCGTCAGATGGGTGGCGATCACGGTCACCGGGTCGACCACCGTGAGCCCGAGGCGGACCGCCTCCTCGCGGAGATGCGCGGCGACCCACAGCGCGGCGAGCCCGAAGGTCGGCTCGACGGTCTCCTCGCCGGGCAGCGCCGGCTTGCCGCCTTGCGGGTCCATGACCAGGAGCATGCCCGGCCGAAGCTCGCCGCGCCCGACCTCCATCTCCTTGAGCCTGATCACGTAGGTCTGTGCCGGCAGCTGGATGTTGTCCTGGATACGGACGGACGGCATCAGGAAACCCAGTTCGCCGGCGAGCTGCCGCCTGAGGACCCGGATCTGCTCGGGCAGACGCCGACCGGGACCGTCGCCGATCAGGGACAGCAGGCCGTAACCCAGCTCGAGGCGCAGGGCGTCGATCGCCAGGGCCGCCGTCGCCGGCTCCTCGGTCGACTCCGGGGCCGCCGCCGCCTCCGCCGCAGGCTGCGGCGGTGGCCTGGAGCCGCCGAGCCACGCCAGCCAGCCGGCGCCTGCCCCGATCACCAGGAACGGCAACGCCGGCAGCCCCGGCAGCAGGGCCAGCACCGAGGTCAGGACGGCGGTGACACCCATCGCACGAGGAAACGCGCCGAGCTGGCCGAACAGCGCCTGATCGGCGCGCTCCGTGACGCCGGACTTGGTGACGAGGAGCCCAGCGGCGGTCGACACGATCAGCGACGGGATCTGCGAGACGAGGCCGTCGCCGACGGTGAGCAGCGTGTAGCTCTGCGCGGCGTCGGCGAGCGACACGCCCATCTGGCCTACCCCGACGACCAGCCCGCCGACCAGGTTGATGGCGGTGATCAGCAATCCGGCGATCGCGTCGCCACGGACGAACTTGGCAGCACCGTCCATCGCGCCGAAGAACGCGCTCTCCTCCTCGAGCGTGCGCCGGCGCTGGCGGGCGGTACCCTCGTCGATCAGCCCCGCCGAGAGGTCGGCGTCGATCGCCATCTGCTTGCCCGGCATGGCGTCGAGCGAGAACCGCGCCGCGACTTCGGCGATCCGCGACGAGCCCTTGGTGATGACGACGAAGTTCACGATGACGAGGATCGCGAAGACGATCGCGCCGATGACGAAGTTGCCCTGCATGATGAAGCCGCCGAAGGCCTCGATGACGTGCCCGGCGGCATCGGGTCCGGTGTGCCCCTCGGCGAGGATCAGCCGCGTCGACGCCAGGTTCAGCGCCAGGCGGAACATCGTGGTGATCAGCAGCACCGTCGGGAACACGCTGAAGTCGAGCGGCCGCTCGATGAACAGGGCCGTCAGCAGGACCAGCACGGAAAGCGTGATCGAGATCGCGAGCAGGAGGTCGAGCAGGATCCCCGGCAGGGGCAGGATGAGGACGACCAGGATGGCGACGACACCGAGCGCCAGCAGGATGTCGCCCTGCCCGGCGAGCCGCCCGATCTGCGGCAGGGTACCGCGGTTGAGGGAGATCGCGCCGAGCCGGACCATGGCCGCTCAGGACGCCGCCTCGGCGACCGGCGGCGGCACGCTCAGGCCGGCGCCGGCATAGTCGCGCAGCTTGTTGCGCAGGGTGCGGATCGAGATGCCGAGGAGCAACGCGGCGTGGGTACGGTTGCCCGAGGTGTGGCGCAAGGTCTCGAGGATCAGGTCGCGCTCGACCTCGGCCACGGTCCGCCCGACCAGGGAGGGCGCGGCGGCCGCGGCGCGTGCGGCGCCCGACAGAAGGAGCGCGTCAGGCTCGATCCGCGCGCCGGTGGCGAGCAGGACGGCACGGTGGATGCAGTTCTCCAGCTCGCGTGCGTTCCCGCGCCAGCCATGGGCGCGCAGGCGGGCGAGCGCCGCGGCCGACAGGGGCCGCTCCGGCAAGCCGTTGGCGCGGGCGTATTTGCGCGCGAAATGGACCGCCAGGGCCTCGATGTCGCGCGGCCGCTCGCGCAGCGGCGGCAGCTCGAGCGTGAGGACGTTGAGCCGGAAGAACAGGTCCTCGCGGAAGGTGCCACCGCGCACCGCCTGCTCGAGGTCGCGGTTGCTGGTCGCGATGAGGCGGATGTCGACGCGGACCGGGCGACTCCCGCCGACCCGGTCGATCTCGCGCTCCTGGATCGCGCGCAGCAGCTTGGCCTGCAGCCGCACGTCCATCTCGCTGACCTCGTCGAGCAGCAGCGTCCCGCCGTCGGCCTCCTCGAACTTGCCGACCCGCCGCGCCACGGCGCCGGTGAACGCACCCTTCTCGTGGCCGAACAGCTCGGATTCGAGCAGATGGTCGGGGATCGCAGCGCAGTTGACGGAGACGAACGGGCGTGTGGCGCGGCGGCTGTGCCGGTGCAGATGCCGCGCGATCATCTCCTTGCCGGTGCCGCTCTCGCCGGTGATCAGCACGGTGGCGTCGGCCTGCGCGTACTGGGTGGCGAGCCCCAGCACGTCCAGCATCCGCGGATCGACGCAGACCAGCTCCGGCGCGGCGGCGCCGAACTGCTCCAGCACTGCGGCGATCAGGTCCGGCTCCGGTGGCAGCGGCAGGAATTCCCGTGCGCCGGCGCGGATCGCGGCCACCGCGGTGGCTCGGTCGGTGCCGATGCCGAACGCCACGACCGGCAGGTAGATGTGCTCGCGGGCCAGCGCATCGATCATCGCGCGAATGTCGAGCTCCGCCTGCATCAGCAGGAGGTCCGCGCCGCGCCCCTCGCGCAGGCCGGCAAGCGCGTCGTCGACGCTACGTGCCTGGCGAACCTCGACCCCGCGGAGCGCGGCGATGCGGCACGCGTCGGCCATGGCCCCGGCCTCCTCTCCGAGGATCAGCAGGCGCATGGTACCCTCCGGCTCGTCGCCCCCATCACTCGCCTTTGATGATCTCGGTCATGGTGACGCCGAGATGGTCGTCGACGACCAGCACCTCGCCGCGGGCGACAAGGCGATTGTTGACATAGATGTCGATCGGCTCGCCGACCTTGCGATCGAGCTCGACCACCGCCCCGCGGCCGAGACGCAGGAGCTGGTTCACCGGGATCGTCGTGCGACCGAGCACGGCCGAGAGCTGCACGGGAATGTCGTAGACGGCGCGGCGCCGGTCCGCCGCCGGCCCGGCCGGGGCCGCCGACAGCTCGGCCATCGCGTTCGCTGGTTCGGTTGACGATGTCATGCAGGATCTCCTTCGGGTAATTGCGCTGCCGCCACGGCGAGGCGCTCGCGCAGCAGTGCCACGACGGCGGCGGCGCGGGCCTCGGCCCAGCCCGCGCTCCACCGCACGCGCAACGCGTCGGATGGCAGCTCGGGATCGACCCGCAGCTCGACTGCCGCCGCGCCCGTCCCACTGTCCTGCCGGGCCAGCGCCGGTCGTAACGCAGCGACGACGTCCTCGGTGGTCTCGACCGTGATCGTGCCCGCTCCGGCGCCGGCCGACAGCGCCTCGCGCAGAAGTCCGCGCAGCGCGGGCAGAGCCAGTTCCCCCGCGCCGGCCGGCGTCAGGTCGTCGATGACCGTGCCCAGCAGCGCCGCCGCATGATCGGCGATGCGATCGAGCTCCTGGGCCTGCGCGGCGGCCAGACGGCGACGCGCGCCGTACAGCAGCCGCAACGCACGCCCGATCGCCCGGTCCCGCTGCGCGGACGCAGCGCCGGACACGGCGCGAAGGCCCTGCCGCACCCCGGCGCCGAAGGCTCGCGCCAAGTCGTTCTCGTCGAAGGCCAGAAGCGGCGGGGCCGAGCGGCACGCGCTGGTCGTCCCCGGGTCGGGGTCGGCGGCGACGCCGCGCAGGGGTGGCGGCCGGTAACGCCCGGCCGGAGCATCCCCAGCCGGCGGGGCCGACGGGCGCGACGGCCATGCCGGCTCGAACACGCCGCACGCCGCCTCAGTAGACAAGCTCGTCCTCCTTGCCGTCGGCGATCAGGATCTCGCCAGCCGCGGCGAGAGCCTTGGCGCTGTTGACGATGGTCTGCTGCGCCTCGTCGACGTCGCGCAGCCGTACAGGTCCCATCGACGCCATCTCCTCGCGCAGGATCTTGGCGCCACGCTCGGACATGTTGGCGAAGAACAGCTCGCGCAGCCGTTCCGACGCGCCCTTCAGCGCCACCGCCAGGCGGTCGTTGCCGACGCTCCGGATCAGCGTCTGGATCCCGCTGGCGTCGAGCTTGGCCAAGTCCTCGAAGGTGAACATCAGCGCCTTGACCCGATCGGCCGCCTCCTTGTTCCGCTCCTCGAGCATCGTTACGAACCGGGTCTCGGTCGCGCGGTCGAGGTAGTTGAAGATTTCGGCCATCAGCTCATGGTTGTCGCGCCGGCTTGTACGTGCGAGGTTGTTCATGAACTCGGCGCGCAGGGTACGCTCGACGTCAGCCAGGATATCCTTCTGCACGACGTCCATCTTGAGCATCCGCATGACCACCTCGATCGCGAACTCGTCGGGCAGGTTGGCCAGGACCTTGGCGGCGTGGCCGGGCCCGATCCGCGACAGCACCACGGCTACCGTCTGCGGGTACTCGTTGCGCAGATAGGCGGCGAGGACCGCTTCGTTGACGTTGCCGAGCTTGTCCCACACGGTCCGTCCGGCCGGGCCGCGGATCTCGTCCATGATCGCGTTGACACGCCCGGAATCGAGGAAACGGGCGAGCAACTTCTCGGTCGCGTCGAAGCTGCCCAGCACGCCACCAGCGCGGCCGAGGCTGGCACCGAACTCGCTCAGGAGCTGCTCGACAAGCGCCGCGTCGACCCGGCCGAGCAGCGACATGGTCTGCGAGATCTCCTTGATCTCGTCGAGATCGAGCAGCTCGAACAGACGCGCCGCCGCGCTTTCGCTGAGAGCGAGCATGAGGACCGCGGCCTTCTCGGGGCCGGACAAGGCTGCGTGATCCTTCCGCTCGGCCAACGCGGTCGTCATGGCTCGCGCAGCCAACTGCGGATCACGCGGACGGCCTCCTCAGGCTGCGTCTCGACAATCTTCCCGACCTCGTCGATCAGCGAGCTGCGCACGCCTCCTTGGACTTGGCGGAGCTGGACCTTCGCCGCCGACCCGTCGTCCTCGGGGGCCACCTCGACCGCCGCACCACCAATCGCTTCCGCGGCGCGCTCGGCACTCGGAACCGCGGCCCGGGGCGGGATCGCCACCGCGGCGGAAACGCCGCTGCCCTGCGCCTGGCCGCCGGTCAGATCGGGGAGAAGACGCCGCAGAGCCGGCCTTACACCGAGAAAGATCATGGCAAGGCCGAGGCCGAGAAGGGTGAGGATCTCGCCGAGCCGCCACAGGCCGGCGGCTCCGATCCCGAGATAGCCGTCGCCGTCGGTCACCGGCTGGTCGATCATCGCGAAGGGCCGGCTGACAACGCTCACCACGTCGCCACGCTCGTCATCGATGCCGCCGGCGCTGCGCACCAGTTGCTCGAGCTGGGCCAGCTCCTCGGCGGAGCGCGCCTCGTAGACCGGCGGCTCACCCGGCAAAGCGCGGTTGGGCGCGTCGACCTGGACCGCAACGGTCATCCGCCGCAGCACCGGCGCCCGGCGACGCTGGCTCGTGACCGTGCGGGAGATCTCGAAATTGGACGTCTCCTCGGTGCGACGGCTGCGCTCATCGGCCTTGGCGGCGCCGGCCGCGGCACGGTCCGCCTCGACCGGGAGGTTGCCGCTGACACCCACCGGCTCGTCGGGCTCGACGCTGGACCGCTGGTCGTCCTGCTCGACGGTCTGGGTACTGCGCGCCACCTGCGAATCCGGATCGAACCGCTCGACCGTGGTCTCGAGCTCGTCGAAATCGAACTCGGCCGCGACCTCGACCTCGACCCGCCCGGCGCCGACACTGCGCTCCAGAAGGTCGCGGATTTTGGCGCCGACGCGCTGCTCGAAGGCGATGCGATGCTCCTCGAGCTCGTCCAGCGCGCCGCCGACCCGATCGGCGGCCTCGGGCCGCGCAAGCAACTTGCCCTCGTCGTCGACGATCGAGACCAGCTCCGGCCGCAGCCCCGGAATGGCGCCGGCGACGAGATGGCGGATCCCGGCGATCTGCCGGCGGTCGAGCGTCTGCGCGCTGCGCAGCGAGACGACGACCGAAGCGCTCGCCCGCTCGCCCTGGCGGCGGAACAGGTCACGCTTCGGCCAGACGACATGGACCCGCGCATGCCGGACCGGGCGCAGGCTGGCGACACTGCGCGCGAGTTCCCCTTCGACCGCGCGCCGGAGATTGACGTCGGCGAGGAAGTCGGTGGTGGTGAGCCCGCTCAGCCGGTCGAACAGCTCGTTGCCGATCGTCCCGCCTCTGGGTAACCCTTCTTCCGCCAACGTCATCCGCAGCGCCACGGCGCGGTCCTCGGGCACCAGCACGCTGTCCCCGGCCGGCGACAGGCGATAGGGCACCCGCATCGAGTCGAGGCGCGCCACCAAATCGCGGGCGTCCGCCGGCTCCAGCCCGGCGAACAACAGGGTGTAGGGTCGCTCGACCGCACGCAGGATGATGAAGGCGAAGAACCCGAGCAGGAGCAGCGCCACGAGGCCGAGCGCGACGATCCGCCCCGGTCCGAGCGAGCGGAGCAGCGCCAGCGCCAGGCTCGGCAGACCGTTCGCCGGCGGCTCCGCCTGTGCCGTCGTCGTGCTGCTCGCCGGTCGATCCATGTCCCAGCCGTCCACAGCGGCCGCGGGTCACGGCCGTCGGCCAACGGCTTAGGCGTTCAAGGTCAACAGTCGGTAAACACGGCCACATCAGGGGATCGTCGCCCCCTGCTCAGCCCGCGGAGCGGAACTCACGCAGCTTGGTCACCCGAAGCCCGCCCAGGCCGTGCCGCTCGATCGAGCGCTGCCAAGCAGTGAACTCCTCCTCCGAGAGATTGTAGCGGCGGCACGCCTCCTCCCGGGACAGCACCCCGTCGCGCACCGCGGCGAGCACCTCGGCCTTGCGCCGGGCCACCCACCGCTTGGTGTCCGGCGGCGGCAGATCCTCCAGCCGCAGGATGGTGCCCGTAGGCCCGATGGCCGTAGCGGCTCGGCCAGGGACTGGCTCTGCCATGCGCGTTCTCCTGTGCCCGACACGACGTTTGGTTTCCGACCCCTTGTCGGCCAAGCTTCTAGGCAAACTTCCTCAACTCCCGAATAAGGAGCTTGGTAAACGGTGCGGCGCGCCCTCGCGTCCACGGGCGTCACTCAGCGGGTGATGCGGATCAGCTCGTCGAGCATCTCGTCGGTGGTCGTGACGACCCGCGCGTTCGCCGAGTAGGCCCGCTGCGTCACGATCATCTTGGTGAACTCGTCAGCCAGGTCGACGTTCGCGGCCTCGAGTGCCGACGGCGTCACGACGCCAGCGCCGCCGCGCCCGGCAAAGCGCAGGTTGAACTCGCCCGAGCCGTCGGTCTGGGCGTAGACGTTGCCCGATCGGGGATCGAGGGCGCCCGGGTTGGCGAAGGTCGCGATCGGCAGGCGGTAGAGCTTGCGCGTCTCGCCGTTGGTGAAGGACGCGATGACGTAGCCCTGCTCGTCGATGCTGACGCCGTTCAGCTCGCCGACCTCGGCACCATTCTGGGTGACATAGGCGACCGTCGTGGCGCTGGCGAACTGGGTCAGCCCGTCGGTCGAGCCCACCGTGCCGAAGCTGAAGGCGATGGTGCTGTCGGCCGCGCCGTTGAGGTCGAGCCAGTTGACGCCGACCGGATCGCCGACCCCGGCGGTGCCGGGGTAGACTGGCGTGATGGCCGTGCCGGCGAGGCTACCGTCGCCATTGAAGGTGACCGTCCCGGTGGCGAGCAGACCGTCCGGATGGTCGCCCGTCTCGACCGCCGTGGTCGGCGCGTAGATCTCGACATTCCAGGTGTTCGCGGCGGGATCCTTGAGGAACGCCATGGTCACCGGCACGGCGCGGCCGAGGCTGTCGTAGACGCGGATCTCGCGCGTGAAGTGCGGTTGCACACCGGCGGTGCCACCGGACGCGCTGTGCGCGGCCATGTCGCCGGCATTGTAAGTGCCGGTGAAGGCGGCCTGGTCGGCGTTCAGATTGGCGCCGGTCTGCACCGTGGTGGTCGCCGCGGCGAGGCCGTTGATGATCCGCACGTTCACCGTCTCGAGCATGTTGACGTCGATGATGTTCTCGTCGGCGTCGAGCGCCCAGCCCTGCAGCATGTAACCGGTAGGCGTGCGCAGGTTGCCGAGGAAGTCGGCGGAGAACGACCCCGCCCGGGTGTAGAGCTGCTCGCCTGACGAGTCGGGACGCGAGTTGACGACGAAGAAGCCGGCACCGGAGATCGCCGCGTCGGTCGGTGACGCGCTGCTCTGGATCAGGCCCTGGCTGCCGATCGAGTAGGCGCTGAACGAGCGCACGCCGCCCGGGCTGTAGGTGGCCGACGACGGCGCGCGGGTCACCAGGCTCGCGAAGCTCGCCGCCGCACCCTTGTAGGCGGTAGTGTTCACGTTCGCGACGTTATCGGAGATCATCCCCATCGAGCGGGCCTGGGCGTTGAGGCCAGACACACCGGAGAAGAGGGACCCGAAGAGGCTCATGGAGGCGGTTCCTTTCGCTGAGGGCTGTGGCTGAGGCGGCGGGCTCAGGCGGCGGCCGGTCGTCGCACACCGATGACGGCATCGACGGGCACCCGACGCTCGCCGATCTCGAGTCGGATCCGGTCCGGCAGGCCGCTGATGCCGGTCACCTCGCCGCTGTCGCGGCTGGTGGTCGTGATGGCGTTTCCGCGCGCATCGCGCGCGTCGACCACGATGCGGTAGAGCCCGGGCCGTTGCCGTTGTCCGGCGTCACTGGCCCCGTCCCAACGGACGACGTTGACTCCGGCCTGTCGCCCGCCCGGCAGCTCGCGCACGGTGCGGCCCGAGGCATCGACGACGCGGACCGAAACGGCAGCGGCGGCGGCCGGCAGCTGGTAGGAGAACTCGGCGTTCCCGTCCTCGGTCAACTCGGCGAGACCGGTGTCGATCTCGACGACATTGCCGAGATAGCCGAGCGCCGAACTGCGCGCGCCGCTCGTCGAGTTGGCGATCAGCTGGTCGAGCCGGGTGTTGGTCCGGATCGCCTGCTCGACACTCGCGAACTCGACCAGCTGCGAGGTGAATTTGGTGGCGTCGAGCGGCGACAGCGGGTCCTGGTGCTGGAGCTGACTGGTGAGCAGTCTGAGAAACCCGTCGAAGCTGTCCGCGAGGCTCGTCGTGCGCTCGCCCGGCGCGCGAGCACCGGCACCGATCGGCGTGATCGTCGTCATGGCTGGGGCTCCTTGCTGCGCAGGGCGCTCATACGGTCAGATCCAGCAGGCGCGATGCGCCGCCGCGCGCCGGGATCGGCGACGGCGCTTGGCCAATGGTCGCTCGCTCGGGGTGGCTCGGCGGCGGCGGCGGTGCACCAGGCTCGCGATCACGGCCACCGTTCGGATCGCGCGACGCAAAGCTCATGCCGCCCGTACCAACCTCGACACCGACCTGCCGCAGCGCGCGCTCGAGGTCGGCCGCCTCGCGCCGGAGCAGGTCGACGGTCTCGGGGCGGTCGGCGAGGAAGGCGGCGCGAGCGCGGCCATCCTCCCCGAGCTCGAGCGCGATCTCGATCGCGCCCAGCTCCTCGGGCTGGAGCTGGACCTTGACCCGATCGAGGCCGTCCGCGGCTTGCCGGACGATGGCGACCGTCAGCTGCGGATACAGCCGCGCCGGGCCGGCGTCGGGGCAATCGATCGCCGGGGGCGCAAGTTCGCCACCGGGGACCATGCCGCGAACGCCGTCGGTCCGGCCATCGGCGGGTGGGGTGGGCGTCGTGGCCGCGGTGGGCAGGTCGGTCCGCACGGCCGGCGGGCGGTCAAGAACGAGCGCAGGCGCGGTGCTTTCCGCGGATCCCCGAGTGGCGATCGCTGCATCGGGATCACGAACGGTACGGCCGGTGCCGGCTGGTGAGGGCCGCGCGGGTGGGGTCGGGCGGACGGTCTGCGCCGCCGCCGGGGCCGGCATGGCCTCGCCGCTGCCGTCGACCGGCGCCGCGCCCGCGAGGTCCGCAGGGAGCGGCGTGGCGGCGGCCGCGACATCGCGCAACGCGAGGGCACGCGAGGTTGCTTCGCCGGGCGACAGCAGCGCTTCCGGCGGTGCCGGCAGTGCCCTTGGGCCCGGCTCACCCTCGGCCACGGTTGCACGCGGCGCGACATCGAGCGCTAAGGCGGCCACGGGCTCGGCGCCGACGTCGCCGTGGTGGGTGCCGAGCGTCGGTGAACCGGCCGGCTCGCGCCTCTCGCCCGCGGCCGGCGCGGCTGGAAGCACCGCCGACGGGCTCGGCGTGCTCGGCAGGGCCACGGGCGGTGTGTGCCGGGCCGGCTCGGCGACGGTCGTGGGCGGCTCGGACGGGGACGCCGTCATAGCCGGCACTGGGACGAGGGGAGGCACCGCCGGAGGCAGGGCGGGCGCGTCGGCCGTCACCGGCCAATCGGCCTCGTCCAAGGCCGGAGCCGTCGCAGCCCCGGCGACCGGCAGGGCACCGCCCGGCAGCGTGGGATTTTCGGCCATCACGACCGTTCCGGCGAGCCGTACGACGAGCAGGGCGAAAGCATCGCCTGCGGCCACCGCCTCGGGCGAGGCGGGCATCGGCGGCGCGAGCGAGAGCGCGGGCACGGCGGTCAGCATGGCGCCGCCAGTGACGCAACGCCCGTGCCAGGGGGCCAACGCTGGGGGTTCGCCGGTTGACGCCTGGCGGCGAGGATCGACGCGGCGGCAGTTCCTGCCGGGCCGCGGCAGGAACTACCGGGCTACCGGGTCACTCCTCGCGGTAGGTCCGCTCGCGGCGCTCGTGGCGCTGCTGGGCTTCAATGCTCAGCGTGGCGATCGGCCGGGCCTCGAGCCGCTTGATGCCGATCGGCTCCTGCGTCTCCTCGCAGTAGCCGTAGCTCCCGTCCTCGATCCGGCGGAGCGCCGCCTCAATTTTGCTCAAGAGTTTGCGCTCGCGGTCGCGCGTACGCAGCTGGAAGTTGCGCTGCATCTCGGCCGACGCCCAGTCGCTCTGGTCGGGCAGACGGGTGTCTTCCTCCTTGAGCTGGCGGAGCGTCACATCCGAGCCACGGAGGATGTCGTCACGCCAGAGAAGCAGCTTGCGGCGGAAATACTCGATCTGGCGCGGGTTCATGTAGGGCTCGTCCTCGCTTGGACGGTAGTCGTCCCTGTCGTCGCCCGACATCCACCCTCCTGGCGCGGTCACCGTCGATCGCATGGCGCGGACTAGCGAACCTGTACCGGGCACCCCCCACGCGCGCGGTCCCTTAGCGCAACGCGCCGGCGGCCTTCAACCCCGTGCATCACCCCGCTGCATACGTTAAGCCTCAGGAAAAGTTGGTGTTTCGCCATATGCTCGGCAGTGTGGGCAGTCCGCGCGGCGGGCGACCTGGATCGCCTCAAGCGTCGCCGCACCCGCGTCGTACAGAAGCAGCCTGCCGCTCAGGGACTCGCCGACTCCCAAGAGCTCCTTGACCACCTCGACGGCCTGCAGCGTGCCGATGACGCCTGCGGCCGGGCCCAGAACGCCGGCCTGCGCGCAGGTCGGCAGCGCCCGCTCCGTCGGCGGCGTGGGAAAGACGCAGTGCAGGCAGGGGTGCGGTGGGCCGAGATAAGCCTTGTAGGTGGTGAGCTGGCCGTCCATCCCCTGGACCGCGCCGCTCACCAGCGTACGCCTCTGGCGTCGACAGGCGTCGTGGACGGCGGCGCGGGTCACGACATTGTCGCTGCCATCGGCGACGAGGTCGTAGTCGGCGACCAAGCGGTCAGCGTTCGCCGCGGTCAGCCGCACGTCGTACGCGATAACCGCGGCGGCCGGGGCCAACGCCGCGACGCGAGCCAGCGCGCTCTCGGTCTTGGGGCGACCGACGGCCGAAGCGTCGTGCACGATCTGCCGCTGAAGATTGCCCTCGTCGACCGTGTCGTGATCGACGACTCCCAGCGTGCCGACGCCCGCCGCGGCGAGGTAGAGCAGGAGCGGTGAGCCGAGGCCGCCGGCACCGATCACCAGCACACGGCTGCCCAGGAGCCTCATCTGTCCTCGACCGCCGATCTCCGGCAATACGATATGCCGGGCGAACCGTCGGATTTCGGCCTCGGTCAGCTCCCCGCGGTCTTCGCTCGCCGTGGCTACGCGGTGCTCTTTCATGCGGCGTTAACCCTGTTCGCGCAGTTTCGTTCGTGAAACCCGTCAACCGGGGGATCGGAGCCGCATGCCCGAGGCCGGCAAGCAGATCGCCGTCGCCCTGCGCTACGAGCTCAGCGGCGACGATCTACCGACCGTCGTCGCCAAGGGCCATGGCTCGCTGGCCGAGCGGATCGTCGCGGCGGCGCTGACGCACGGTGTGCCGATCCGGGAGGATCGCGACCTCGTGGCGCTGCTCGCCGCGCTCGACGTCGGTCGTCCGATCCCGCCGATCGCGTTTCTCGCCGTCGCCGAGATCCTCGCCTGTCTCTACCGTCACAGCGCGCGGCTCGCCGCCGCCGACGCCGATGCCGACTCCTCCGGCTAGCCCTCGCCCGAACCCGCCGGCGCACCGCGAGCTGCAGGCTCTGGCCGCCGCGATCGCCGCCGCCGCCACCCGTGCCCGCTGCGGCGAGTTCGCTTCGCTCGCGGATCTCGCTGACCGGGTCGAGCGGTTGTGCGCCGGGTTAACCGTCGCCGGCGACCTGGACTGGCTCCGGGGGCAGCTCGTCGGGCTGGCGGATGAGCTGGAAGCGCTTCTCCGCGCGTTGGAGCAGGGGCGGGAGGAGCTGGTCGGGGAGCTGGCGCGAGGGAACATGCGCCTCGCGGCGAGCCGCGCCTACGCCCCTTCGGACGACCCATCGTCATGACCTCCGGCCCGCCGCTCCTCGATGTGGGGCTTGCCCTGCTGTTCGTCCTCGGCCTGATGGTGGTGCTGGCGGTGGGGCTGCGCCGTTGGCGCGGCTCGATCCTCGGCTATGCCGGCCCACAACGGCTGACGGTCGTGGAGGTCCTGCCGATCGACACCAGAACACGCCTCGTGCTCGTCCGGCACGACGATGTCGAGCATCTGCTCGTGATCGGTGGCGCACCGGTGGCGAGTGTCGCGGTGCGACCGCTGGCCAGGGATACCGAGCGATGCGGCTGACGCTGGCGCTGCTCGCCGCCGTGACCCTCGCCCTCGGCGCGGAGCCGGCAGGGGCCCAGTCGATCCAGCTCGATCTCGGTGAGGGCGGCAGCTTCACGGGCCAGATCGTTCGGCTGGTGCTGCTTCTGACCGTCCTCAGCCTCGCCCCGTCGATCCTCGTGATGGTGACCTCGTTCACGCGGATCGTGATCGTGCTGTCCTTTCTGCGGACCGCCATCGGCCTGCAGCAGACGCCGCCCAACGCGGTGCTCGTCAGCCTCGCGCTGTTCCTCACCGGCTTCGTCATGATGCCGACGCTCGAGGCGAGCTGGCGCGAAGGGATCCAGCCATTGACGGAGGAGTCGCTCGACGAGGCCGAGGCCTTCGAGCGCGCCACCGCCCCGTTGCGCGGGTTCATGCTCCGGCAAGTCCGTGACTCCGACCTCGAGCTGTTCGTCGGCCTAGCGGCCCTCGAGCCGCCGCCCGACACGCGCGAGGCCGTGCCGCTACGGGTCCTGATCCCAGCCTTCATGATCAGCGAACTGCGCCGCGCGTTCGAGATCGGGTTCATGATCTTCGTGCCGTTCCTCATCATCGACATGGTCGTCGCGGCGATCCTCATGTCGCTCGGCATGATGATGCTGCCGCCGGTGATGATCTCATTGCCGTTCAAGCTGATCTTCTTCGTTCTCATCGACGGCTGGTTTCTGGTGGTGGGCAGCCTCGTGCAGAGCTTCGGGAGCGGCTGACGGCGGGGTGGCCTGGGGCCATCGGCGGGACTAAGCTCCGCACGCAGCAGACCAGGATCGCCATGTCCGCAGAGGTCGCCGTTCGCCCCCGCTCCGCCGCCCTGCGCGAGCTCGCCGAGCTATTGGGCGAACGCCTATCGACCAATCCGACGGTGTGCCGCCAACACGGGCGCGGCGAGGCCTACCATGCGGAGATGCCGCCCGACGCCGTGGCCTTCGTGCGCTCGACCGCCGAGGTCGGCGCGCTGCTCGCGGTCTGCGCCAAACACGCCATGCCGGTGATCCCGTTCGGTGCGGGCACGTCGCTCGAAGGCCACGTCGCGGCCGTGCGGGGTGGCGTCTGCGTCGATCTCACCGGCATGGATCGGATCATCGAGGTCAACGCCGAGGATCTCGACTGCCGGGTCGAGGCCGGGGTCACGCGCAAGCGGCTCAACGCCGAGTTGCGTGACACCGGGCTGTTCTTCCCGATCGACCCGGGCGCCGACGCCACCCTGGGTGGCATGGCCGCCACGCGCGCCTCCGGAACCAACGCCGTGCGCTATGGCACGATGCGGGACAACGTGCTGGGCCTGACCGTGGTGCTCGCCGACGGCACGGTCCTGCGCACCGGCACCCGGGCGCGCAAATCCTCGGCCGGCTACGACCTCACCCGGCTCTTCATCGGCGCCGAGGGCACGCTCGGGATCATCACCGAACTGCAGCTCAGGCTCTATGGCCAGCCCGAGGCGGTGGCGGTCGTGGTGTGCGCCTTCCCGACCGTCGCCGCGGCGGTGGACACGGTCATCGCGACGATCCAGTCCGGCATCCCGGTGGCGCGGGTCGAGCTGCTGGACGCGGTGCAGATGCGCGCCTGTATCGCCCATGCCGGGCTCCAGGCGCACGCCGCCGCCCCGACGCTCTTCGTCGAGTTCCACGGCACCCCGGCGGGGGTCGAAGAGCAGACCGCGGCGGTGCTCGACCTCGCGGGCGCGCAAGGTGCGATCCAAGTGCACCGGGCTTCGAGCCCGGAGGAACGATCGCGCCTGTGGCAGGCACGGCACGACGCCTACTATGCCGCGCTGGCTCTCCGTCCCGGCGCGGCCGCCTGGGCGACCGACGTCTGCGTGCCGATCTCGCGTCTCGCCGAGTGCATCGTCGCCACCAGCGAGGAGATCGCGGCGAGCGGGCTGCTGGCCCCGATCGTCGGCCATGTCGGCGACGGCAATTTCCACTGCCTGTTTCTTCTCGATCCGCACGCGCCGGAGGAGTGGCGCATGGCCCGCGAGCTGAACGAGCGGATGGTGCAGCGCGCGCTGGACGCGGGCGGGACCTGCACCGGCGAGCACGGCGTCGGGCTCGGCAAGATCGCCAGCGTCGCCAAAGAGGTCGGGGCGGAGGGGCTGGCGGTCATGCGCCGGATCAAGCAGGCACTCGACCCGGCAGGTCTCCTCAATCCGGGCAAGATCCTCGGCTGAGGGACCGCGCCCGCTCACCAGGCGGGGAGGTCGCGCGCCACCTCATGCAGGATCGCGTGGCGCGCCACGAGTTCGTCGAGGGTCGGCGCGTAGCCGCCGCCGAGCACGCAGGCGAGGGGCAGCGCCCGGCGCCGGCACGCCTCCAGCACCAGCGCCTCGCGCGCGGCGAGCCCCGCATCGCTGAGCGCGAGGCGTCCCAACCGGTCGTCGCGGTGCGGGTCGACGCCTGCATTGTAGAAGACGAGGTCCGGCGCAACGCGGTCTAGAAGTGGCGGCAGCACGGCGTCGAGCAGGCGCAGGTAGGGGGCGTCGCCGACCTCGGGGTCGAGCGCGACGTCGAGGTCACTCTGGGTCTTGCGCGCCGGGTAGTTCGCCCGGCAGTGCACCGAGAAGGTCACCACCCGCGGATCGTTGCGGAAGATCTCGGCGGTGCCGTCGCCCTGGTGGACGTCGAGGTCGATCACCAGCACGCGCGCGACCAGCCCTTCGGTCAGCAGGACTGCGGCCGCCACGGCGACGTCGTTGAACACGCAGAAGCCGGCGCCGCCGTCCGCCATCGCATGGTGGCTGCCGCCGGCGGTGTTGCAGGCGAGGCCGTGCTCGAGCGCAAGGCGCGCGGCGAGCACGGTGCCGGCGCTCGCCGCCCGGCTGCGCAATGCGAGCGCGGGGCTCATCGGCAGGCCGAGGCGGCGCTGGGACGCCGGATCGAGCCCGTGCTCCAGAACCGCGGTGACATAGCGGCCGCTGTGCGCGAGCTCCAGCCAAGAGCGCGGGGCCGGCTCGGGTCGGAACAGGCGTCGCGGCTCGACCAGCTTGCGCTCGTGCAGGTGCGCCAGCAGACGGCCGAACTTGGCCATCGGGAAGCGGTGCCCGGGCGGCAGCTCGGCGACGTAGGCCGGATGGTGGACGACCGCAGGCTTCATCGGACCCCTTGCCCGGTAGTGGTGGCGACCTCGAAGCCGCCTGGCAAGGCTGGTGGACTGGCACTGTTTCGCGTGACAAGAGAGTTTTGCGCCGACTATAAACCAAATACGAGAAAGTTTGTCGGAGGTGTCGGCGCCATGGCGGGCGATCCTGGCTTCTGGCGAGGTCGTCGCGTGCTCGTGACCGGCCACACCGGCTTCAAGGGCACGTGGCTGTGCACATGGCTGGTGCGCCTCGGCGCGCGGGTCACCGGACTCGCGCTGCCGCCGAGCCCAGCCCACGGCCTGTTCGAACGCGTCGGTCTCGAGGGGCGTATCCGATCGTGCTTCGGCGACCTGCGCGACGCCGAGGTTGTGCGCAACGCGCTGCGCACCGCGGCACCCGAGGTCGTGCTCCATCTTGCAGCGCAGGCGCTGGTCCTCGAGGGCTTGCGCGACCCGGCCGGGACCTTCGCGACCAACGCCCTCGGCACGGTGCACCTGCTCGAGGCGATCCGGGTGACGCCGACGGTCCGCGTCGCGGTGATCGTCACCAGCGACAAGTGCTATCGCGACGGCGACGGGCCCTGCGCCGAGGAGGACCCGCTGGGCGGCACGGACCCGTACAGCGCCAGCAAGGCCTGCGCTGAACTCGTGACCGCCGCATGGCGCAGCTCGTTCTTTCCGGCCGAGCGGGGTCTCGGGATCGCGACGGCGCGCGCGGGCAACGTCATCGGCGGCGGTGACTTCGCGGCCGACCGATTGCTGCCGGACCTCGTGCGCGCCGTCGCGGCTGGCCGGCCGCCCCAACTGCGCCACCCTGGGGCGGTCCGGCCGTGGCAACACGTGCTCGACGCGCTCAGTGGCTACTTGGCTTTGGCCGAAGCGCTGGCGCGCGATCCGGCCAGCTATTCACGGAGCTGGAACTTCGGCCCTCTCCGCTCGCCAGGCTGGACCGTCGCCGAGGTCGCCGAGTTCGCGCTCAGGGAGTTGGGCGGCGGTACCTGGACCACGAGCGAGCCCGCGGCCACCGCCGAGGCCCGTGTCCTGCGCCTCTGCTCGATGCGCGCGCGGCAAAGCCTCGGCTGGGAGCCGCGCCTGGATACCGCGGCCGCGCTGCGCTGGGCGATCGAGGGCTATCGCGCGCTTGCCGGCGGCGAGCGTGACTGGCTCGCAGCGCAGATCGCACGGTACGAGCGTCTGGGCGATGCCAGCACCCGGCGACATGTCGGCGTCGATACCGCCGCGCTCGCCCATGCCTGACGCTGTCGACACCCCGGTCTTCATCCTCTGTGGCGGGCTCGGCTCGCGGCTCGGCGAGCTCGGCCGGCAGCAGCCGAAGCCCATGCTCGACATCGGCGACCGGCCGATGCTGCTGCATGTCATGGAATGCTACGCGCGGCACGGTTTTCGCCGCTTCGTCGTCTGCACCGGCCATCGTCGCGAGGTGATCAGCAGCTATTTCCGCAACTTCGACGTCATCCATTCGGACTTCACGGTCGATCTCGCGACCGGCGCATTGCACCACCACCGGACCGGCACGACCCCCGACTGGGAGGTGACGGTGGCGCACACCGGGAGCGAGGCGATGACCGGCGCCCGCATCGCCCGCGCCGCCGCCCGCCATCTCGGCGCCGCCGACCATTTCGCCGTGACCTACGGCGACGGGCTCACCGATGCGGATCTGGCTGCCGAGTTCGCCTTCCACCTCGCCCATGACAGCCTCGCCACCATGCTGGGCGTCGTGAACCCCTCAGCGTTCGGTCATGTCGAGGTCCGTGACGACCGGGTCCTGTCGTTCCAGGAAAAGCCGCGGCGTGAGGACGACTGGGTGAATGGCGGGTTCCTCCTGTTCCGCCGGGCGGCGCTGGAGCATTTTTCGACCGCGGCGGAGTGCGTGCTCGAGCAGGACGTGCTGCCCCGTCTTGCCCGGGCGGGCCAGCTCCGGCTGTTCCGCTGGACCGGCTTCTGGTCGTGCGTCGACACTGTGCCCGACCATCAGCGCGCGGCGGCCTTGTGGGAAGCCGGGGCGGCGCCATGGCGGCGCTAGACAGCGGCACCTTCGCGGTCCTGGCGCGACCGATGCCCGGCGTGCTGCTGCTCGGCACGCGACCACAGCACGACGAGCGTGGCTGGTTCCAGCGGTCGTTCTGCCGCCGCGAGCTCGCCGCGCTCGGCGTGGACCGCGAGATCGCCCAGGCGAACCTGTCCCACAGCGCGCGGCAGGGCACCTTGCGCGGCCTGCACTATCAGCTCGGCCCGAGCGCCGAGACGAAGCTCGTGACCTGTGTGCGCGGCGCGCTCTGGGATGTCGTGCTCGACCTCCGGCGGCAGTCGCCGACCTTTGGCCGCCACTTCGCTGCGGAGCTGTCGGCGGCGAACCACCGGATGATGGTCGTGCCCGAGGGCTGCGCCCACGGGCTGCTGACGCTCGCCGACGACACGCTCGCCTGGTACCTCGTCTCGGCCAGCTACGATCCGGTTCGCGAACGCGGCGTGCGCTGGAACGACCCGGCCTTCGCAATTCCCTGGCCGTCTGCGCCGGCCGTCATCTCGGCGCGCGACGCCAGCCATCCGGACTACTGCCCGGACCAGCACCGCGCCGCGTGATGCGCGTTCTGCTGACCGGCGTCTCGTCCTTCACGGGCTGCTGGTTCGCGGCCGCGTTGGCGGAGTCCGGGTGCGAGGTGATCGCCACCACCCGACGGCCGTGCCAGGGCTATTCCGGCGTCGCCGCGCGCCGGCTCGAGCTCGCGCGCCGCGCGGGCTGCTCGCTCGTCGGTGGCTTTGCCTTCGGCGATCCCCGGTTCGTCGACCTGATCACCGCCAGCCGGGTCGATATCCTGTGCCATCACGGCTGCGAGATCGGCGATTTTCGGAGTGCCGCCTTCAACCCCGTCGCCTGTCACGATGCGGCCACGGCCGGCGCGGCGGGTGTCCTGGCGGCATTGGCGCGTGGCGGTGGCCGCGCTCTCGTCGTGACAGGCTCGGTGTTCGAGGGCGCGACCGCCGCGGAACGCGGACCGGTCCTCGCCTACGGCCGGGTCAAGGTGCGGATCCGGGAAACGCTCAGCGCCGCGGCGGCGAGAGAAGGCCTCGCGACGGCCTGCTTCGTCGTGCCCCACCCGATCGGCGCGTTGGAGAAGCCGGGCTTCGGCACCTACCTCGCGAGCCGCTGGCTCCGCGGGCAGCCGGCATGTGTGCGTCATCCGTCGCTCGTCCGCGACTTCGTCCACGTCGACCTGCTTGGCGCGCTCTACGCCGAGTTCTGCCACGCCCAGGCGAGGCCGACGGCGCCACGACTGCGCGCGCCGAGCGGTCATGCCGCGACGCTGCTCGCCCACGCGCAGCGGATCGCGGCGGCCCTGGGTCCGCGCCTCGGGATTCCCTGCGGCGTCGTCGCCGCCGAGCCGCCCGCGGCCAGCGACGAGCCGGAGATCCTGGTCAATCCCGAGCCGGCGGGTGCCCTCGCCGCCACATGGCCGGTCGAGCGGGCATGGGACCGGATGGCCGAGTTCTATTTATGGTTGAATTCGTCTACGAGCTAGTTACAGTCCGGGCGGTTCCATCGACGGTCGGGCCCAATCCCTTGGAGGCGTGGCCGAGGCACCGATGTCTGCGCGCACAACCGACGTCGGTGTCGCCGTGGTCACGCATCGGGCGCGCGACCATCTGCGGCGCTGCCTGCCGCCGCTGCTCCGCTCGCCGCTCCGGCCACGGGTGCTCGTGGTCAATTCCTCCTCGCTGGACGGCACCGTCGAGGAAGCCCGACGGCTCGGCGCGGAGACCTTGATCGTGCCGCGTGCCCAGTTCGACCACGGCCTGACCCGGAACCATGCGCGGCGCGCCCTCGGCACGCCGATCGTCGTCATGCTGACGCCGGACGCCTATCCGCAGGACGACGGCTTCCTCGAGCGGCTCACCGCTGCGATCCGCGACGGGCGCGCCAGCGCGGCGTTCGGGCGACAGATCGCCCGTGGCGACGCCGCACCGCTGGAGCGCCTCGCGCGCGAGCTGACCTATCCTGGCACGACGTGCATCGTCCGCAGTCTCGCCGATCTGCGCGAGGCGGGGATCGTGCCGTCGAATGCCTGCGCGGCGTGGTCCAACGGCGCGCTCGACTCGATCGGCGGCTTCCCGGCCACGCTCGTCAGCGAGGAGACGATCGCCGCGCGCCGCCTCCTCGTCGCCGGCCACGCCATCGCCTATGTCGCGGAGGCCGTCGTCCGCCACTCCCACCCCTACGGACTGCGCGACGAGCTGCGGCGCTACTTCGACATCGGCTGGACCCGGGCCGCGTTCCCCGAACTGCGCAGCGACGGTGATGAAGCCGCGCGGGGCCGCCGGTTCGCCGCGCGGCTCCTCACCGAGGTCGCCCGCGTGCGGCCGACCCTGCTACCCCGTGCCGTGGCCAGTCTCGCCGCGCGCTGGACCGGCTACCGGCTCGGCCTCGTAGGCAGGCGCCTGCCCGCCGCCGTCGCCGCCCGGCTCAGCAGCCAGGACTACTACTGGACGATGCCCGACCGCGGCCGCGACGCGCTCGCCTCCCCCGATGGCTCGCCGGCATGCACGTCGCGCTGCTGACCAACAATCGGCTGCCGCCACGCGAGGGCATCGGCCACCATGTCAGCGAGGTGGCCCGGCGCCTCCGCGACCGTGGTCACGGCGTCACGGTCGTGGCGCGCGGTGCCGCCTTCCGCGGTTGGCGGCAGGAGACGATTGCCGGCGTCGGTGTCCGTCATTACCCGCACTCGCCCTTGAAGCCCCTACATCACGCGCTCGACCGCCTGGCGTTGCAGTACTGGGTCGACCGCGGCGCCGACGGAGCCGACGTCCTGCACGTCCACCTCCCACTGCTGCCGCCGCTGCGCGGCCGCCAGCGCCTCGTCGTCACCTTCCATACCCCGATGCTGGCCGACACCGCGGCGGTCAGCGAGCCGGGCCTTGGCCCAGCGCTCGCCCGAGCCAACGCCCGCTG
Source organism: uncultured Alphaproteobacteria bacterium (assembly GCA_937995535.1). Classification (GTDB taxonomy): domain Bacteria; phylum Pseudomonadota; class Alphaproteobacteria; order Geminicoccales; family Geminicoccaceae; genus CALKJU01. The sequence continues at coordinate 90,792 of CALKJU010000020.1, read as the reverse complement.
GTTCAGTCGCGCCTACGAGCAATGGTACCTCGACCAGGCGAGCGAGGTTCTGGCCGTCTCCGGCCCGGTTCGCGACGAACTGATCGCCAACTATCGCGTCGGCGCGCGCCCGATCCGCGTCGTCGAGAACGGCGTCGACACCGACTTCTTCGCCTTCCATGGGCCTGCTGGCCGGCGCGACGAGGTCCTGTTCGTCGGGCGGCTCGCGGTGCGCAAGGGTGTCGCGCGGTTGCTCGCCGCGTTCCGCGCTCTCGGGCCTGGGACCAATCTGCGCCTCGTCATCGCCGGCGAGGGGCCGCTGGACGGACGGCTCCGCGCGCGGGCCGCGGCGCTGGGCATCGCCGATCGTGTCGACTTCCTCGGCTTCCTCGACCGCCCGACACTCCGCGCACGCCTGCAGGCGGCCGCGGTCTTCGTCTGCCCCAGCGACTACGAGGGGTTTCCGCTGACCCTGCTGGAGGCCATGGCGTGCGGCGTGCCGGTGGTCAGCACCCGCAGCGGCCCGCTCGCCGGGTCGGCACGCCTTCCTGTCCTGACCGTCGATCCCGACGCCGATGCCCTGGCCGACGGCATCGTCCAAGTCCTGTCGCAGCCGGCCGTGGCTGCCGAGCGGGCCAGAGTCGCGCGGCGCTTCGTCGAGGAGCGCCATAGCTGGGAGCGGGTCGTCGACGATCTGGAGGAAGCCTATGGCGCACGGCGGAGCCTGGCGGCGTGAGCGTCCTCCGCGCCGAAACCCTGCCACTCCGGCGCTTCGCCGTCGTGTGCTTCGGCCTGTCGGCGCGGCGCGTGGGCAGACAGCCATGGCTCAGCGCCGACGGGCTGGCGAGCGGGCTCGCTGGCCTCGGCCACTCGGTTCTGCTGATCACCGACAGCGGCGATCCGCCGCGCGAGCGCGGCTATGCCGTTGCCACCGTGCCGCGGTTGTTCGAGCGCGGGCGGTTCGCGGCGGCGGTGCGTGACGAGCTGGCACGTTGGGGCACCGAGCGGGTCTACGTCCTGCTCGGTGCCGCACGACTCGCCCGGCTGCGCGGTCTGCTGGCACCTTGCGCGGTCAGCCTGGTCATCGCCAGTTCCCGGCTGCGTCCGGAGGAGCTGGCGCGCCTGCCGGCAGCCGCCCTGCTACGCGAATGGCGCGTCGTCGCCCTGCCCGTCCTCGACTCGCTCCTACCCGGCGCAAGCCTCCGTCGCGGGTTCGCGCGCAGCGGAGCGGACGAGATCGTCTACCTTAGCGAGGCGGCCCGGAGCCGCTACGCCGTGGCCGGCCTTCCGCTCGGCCGCCACCTGCGCCCGCAGGTGCGGCCGATCGCCGTGCCCGTCCCCCGTCGCCCGCGTCCCTACGCCACGATCGCCTATCTCGGTCCGCCGCTGGCAGCACGTGGCGCCGACCTCGCGGTCGGGGCTTTCGAGCGAGCCGTGGCCCTAGGGCTGCGCGCACAGCTCGTTCTTCTGCTGCGCAGCGACGCGCCGGCGGCGGCCGTGCGCCGCCTGCTCGAGCGCTGCGCCGCCAGCCCGGTGGCGGCCGCGATCACCTGTGAGCGGCGTGATCTCGCTCCGGAAGAGCTGCAGCGTCGTCTGGCCGGCGTCGATGTGTTCCTCCTGCCGTTCCGGCTGCCGGTCTCCGAGGTCCCGGTCGTGGCGATCGAGGCGGGGCTGACCGGCCGGCCGGTGGTCGTCCTCGACACGCCGGGGGTCAGCGAGGTCGTCCATGCCTTCGATGGCATCGTCGTCGACGACCCGGGCGACCTGCCGGCGGCACTGGTCGAGGCGTGTGCCCGGCCGCCGCGCCGGCCACCCTCGCCCGTCGGCTGGACGAGCTGGCAGGACGCCGTACGGCCACTCCTCGACGCACCGCACCGCTCACTGCGCGACCTATCCCTTCTCGCACTCTGCGGTGGCGACGGCACGGGCAAGACGCTCCTCGCCGACACGATCGCCCGGCACGCCGGGCCCGGTGTCGCCCGCGTCTGGAGCCGCTTTCGCAACTACCTGTCGTTACCGCTCCTCGCCGTTACCCGTCTCACCGGGCACAACCGCAAGGAGCAGCTCGGCCCGGTCACGATCGGTTATCGCGACTTCGCGCGCTCGCGCCCGCTGGCCCTGGCCCACCTCGCGCTGCAGCTCGCCGATTGTTGCATCGACATCGCGCTGCGCTTCCGACGCCGGACCGGTCAGGTGCTGGTCGCGGACCGCTGCGCGCTGGACACCCTCGTCGACCTCGCGGTCGACACCGGCTTCGACGACCTCGTCATCGACCGCATCGCGCCGTGGCTCGCGGCGCGCCTGCCGAGCCCTTGGGCTGCCGTCGTCGTCGAACGGCCGGTCGCGGCCATCGCCGTCGAGCGGCCGGACGCCCTCGTCGACCGCCACTTCGCGCGCCGCCGCATGCTCTATCGACGGCTCGCCCAACGCCTGCGGCTGCCGATCATCCACAACGCTGCGACGGTCGAGGCGGCGGTGGCGGCGATCCACCGGGTGGTCGCGACACCCGCGGCGGCCGCGGGCATGGTTCGATGATCTACGTCTTCTACAACAACGATCCCCTGGCCCAGGACCAGGGCGGCGGGGCCGAGCACTTCCGCTCGCTGCATCGCGCGCTGCGCGGTGCGGGTTTGCCCTACCGACTGATCGGCGCCCGGCTGCAACCGTATGACGCGGCGGACGTCACCTACATCTCGCGTGGCACGAGCTTCCTGCGCTTCTACGTCGCGCTGTGGCTGTGGTTCTGGCGCCACCGGCACGCGTTCGCGCCCGGCGACGTGTTCCATTTCCACCGCAATTATGCGGCGTGGCCGAAGCTGCTGCTCTGTCCGGAGCGCGGCCGGGTGCTGATCAGCTACCACAACGTCACCGGCCGGGTGCTCGAGAGCCGGCTCGGCCGCCTTGCTCCGCCGGTCCGGGCCTTGATGATCCGCCTGGAGCGTCAGGTGGTCAGGCTCGCCGACGCGGTGATCTGCGTCAGCCGCCGCGACCGCGAGGAGCTGCGCGAGAGGGTCGTCGATGCGCCCTTCGCCGGCGCCCACGTCATCCCGGCCGCCTACGATTCCGACCTGTTCCGGCACCGCTCGGCGACGCCACCGTCGCCGGCGCTCGCCACCCGGCTGCTGGTCCTCGGTCGCATCAGCCATCAGAAGAACCTGCCGCTGGCCATCGAGACGCTGGAGCACCTCTGCGCCGACGGCTCGGACTACACGCTGACCATCGCCGGCGCCGGCGAGGACGGCCGCGAGCTGATGCGGCGCATCGCCCGCAGCCCGTGCCGCCACCGCATCCGCTGGCTCGGCAAGATACCGCACGACGACGTGCCGAGCCTCCTCAGCGATCACGGTATCCTTCTGCTGACGAGCCGCTATGAGGCCTCGCCGACGGTGGTCAAGGAGGCGCTCCGCTCGATGCGCCCGGTCGTCAGCACGGACGTCGGCGACGTCGCCGACTGGATCGACGAGGACGGCACCGGCTTCGTCTGCGCGATGGAAGCGGGCGCGCTCGCCCGCGGCGTGCGCCGTGCGACACAGCTGATCCTCGAGGGCCGCTACGGTGCCCGCGGCGCTCCCGACACGCTCGACGAGCGGGCGATCATGAGCCAGGTGCTGCGCCTCTACCGCTGGCTCGCTGCGGTGTGAGGTTCGACCCCGGTCGCCGGGCGGCCGTGCTGGTCCTCGGCGGCGGCCGCCTGCTCGCTGCCGGCGCAGGCGCCGTGGGCCTCATCGTCCTTGGTCGGCGCGTCGATCCGGCGACGCTCGGCACCTGGGCGATGGCGCTCGCCTTGCAGGCCTACGCCTTGCACCTCGCCGAGCTCGGCCTCCGCTCGGCCGTGACCGCCATCGGTGCCACGACGCGCGGCGGCCCGCGTGCGCTCGTCATGCCCTACCTGCGGCTGCGCCTCGCCGTCACCGCAGCGGTCCTCGTCACGGTTCTCGGCGGCGCTTGGCTGTCCGCCCCGGACCGCTGGCTCCTCCTCGCGCTCACCCTGGCCAGCCTCGTCCCGATCGCCCTGCAGCTCGACTGGGTGGCGCTCGTCGAGGGGCGGCACGTCCGGGCGACGCTACCGCTCGTCCTACGCCCGACGATCTTCGCCACTCTCATCGCCTGCTGGCCGCCGCCGCTCACGCCGCTGGGCATCGCCGCAGCCTTCCTGCTGAGCTGGACCGCGGCCGCGACCGCCGCGGCGCTGCTCCTCGGCGGGGCCCGGCCGGCTGCAGGCTCCGCACCGGTCCCCTCATCGACGGCGCTGCTCCAGCAGGGCCGCGGCTTCCTCGCCGTCACCGCGCTCAACCAAGTGCAGCTCAACGCCGACCTGCTGCTCGTCGGCCTGCACCTCGGAGCCGCAGCGGCCGGAATGTACTTCGTCGCGGCCGCCATCGTCACGACCGCCACGGTGTTTGCCAATGGGGCCGGGCAACTCACCCTCGCGACCGCGCGCCTGGCCGGACACGCCCTGCTCGGCCGCGCGCTTCTGGAAGCGGCGCTGCTCGGGATCGGCCTTGCCCTGGCTGTGGCGCTCCTCGGCCCGCCCCTGCTGCCGCTTCTGCTCGGGCCGAGCTTCGCCTCAGCGGCCGACCTGCTCCCCTGGCTCGCTCCCTATCTCGCCCTGTCACACCTCACCGCGGTGCTCCAGCCCCGACTAGGCGCCGCCGGGCACCAGGGTGATGTCATCCGCGCCGGCCTGGGCAGCCTCGCGGTCCTGACAGTCGGTCTGCTCGCGGCCACGCTGTGGGCAAGCCCTGAGGCCTTCGCCGTCGCCCGCGGCTGCGCCGAGGCGGCGCGCGTGCTGCTGCTGTGGCGTGCGGTTCAAAACCGCTCGGCGCGGACCACCTCGACCTCCGACAGCCAGGCGATCCCGCCGATCTCCTCGAGTAGCGGCACGAGCCGTGCGAGCAGCGCGCGGGCCGGCTCCTCGGCACAGATCGCGAGAACCATGGCCTCGCTGCCGAGATCGGTCAGCGGGTCCGGTTGACGGGGTCCCGAGGTCCCTAGACCCTCGAGGCAAGGCAGGACCGTGTAGCCGTGGATCCGCGGCTCCTGCTCGATCACCGACAGGACCCGGTCGACGAACCGCCGCTCGACCAGGATCTCGATCCGCTTGCGTGGATGCGTCTGCACCAGCCTCTCCGCCTACCCGTCGGCGAGCCAGCGCGCCGCCTGCACGTACAGCGGGATGCCGACGATGACATTGAACGGGAACGTGATGGCGAGCGACAGCGTCAGCGAGACCGCCGGGTCTGCGCGAGGCAAGGCGAGGCGCATCGCCGCCGGCACGGCGATGTACGAAGCGCTCGCCGCCAGCGTCGCGAGGATCGCGGTGCCGCCCGTGGAAAGCCCGATCACCCAGCCGCTGGCGAGACCGAACAGGGCGGAAACCGGCGGCATGTAGAGCCCGAACGCGATCAGCGCAGGGGAGAGCCCGCGTGAGCCGCGCAGCCGCCGCGCCACGACCAGCCCCATTTCCAGCAGGAACAGGCAGAGCACGCCCTGGAATGGCGCCACGAAGAAGGCGCCGACGCGCTCCAGCCCGTCCGCGCCGGTCACGAGGCCGATCACGAACGCTCCCACGAGAACCACGACCGAGCCGTTGACCAGCGCTTCGCGCCACAGGCCGCCATGCCCGCCGACGGCGCCGCCGTCGAAGCGCCGGGCAAGCATCAGGCCGGTCACGATTGCCGGCGTCTCCATCACTGCGACCACGGCGGGCATGAACCCTTCCGATGGGAGCCCGGCGAGCTGCAGGAACTGCGTCGCGGCGACGAAGGTCACGACGCTCACCGAGCCGTAGTGCGCTGCGGTGGCGGCCGCATCGAGCCCGGACAGGGACGACGAGGCGCGCAGCAGCGCAAAGGCCAAAAGTGGCAGCGCGAGGCTCAACACGGCACCGGCCAGGAGCGCCGGCAGCAAGGCCGCCAGCTCTCCGCCCTCGGCCACCGCCACGCCGCCTTTCAGCCCGATGGAAAAAATCAGGTAGATCGCCATGGCCTTGGCGATCGGGTCGGGGATGTCGAGGTCCGAGCGCGCGGCGCCGGCCCCGACGCCCAGCACGAAGCTCAAGATCGGCGGCGACAGCAGATTCGCCAGCGCAGCGTCGAGCAGGTCCATCTAGTGGGCGGCGTCCCAGGTCGGCCCGTACCCGACGTCGACAACCAGCGGCACGTCGAGTTGTGCCGCGTGTTCCATCGTCCCCTTGAGCAGCGGCGCGGTGGCCACGACTTCGTCCTCCGGCACCTCGAGGACCAGCTCGTCGTGCACCTGCAGGAGCAGCCGCGCGCCGGCACGCGCGCGCTCGAGGGCGCGGGCGACGCGGATCATCGCCCGCTTCATGATGTCGGCCGCCGAGCCCTGGATCGGCGCGTTGATCGCCTGGCGCTCCGCATAGTTCCGGCGCGAGGGGATCTTGTTGTTGATCTCGGGAATGTAGCAGCGCCGCCCGAACAGGGTGCGCACCCAGCCCTGGGCGCGGGCTTCGGCCTTGGCCCGCTCCATGTAGTCGCGGATCCCCGGATACTGGGCGAAGTAGGATTCGATGTACGCCTTGGCCTGCGCCTGCGGGATGCCGAGACGCTGCGCCAGGCCGAACGCGCCGATCCCGTAGATGATGCCGTAGTTGATCGTCTTGGCGCTGCGCCGCAGCTCGGGACCGACCTCCGCCACCGGCGTGCCGAACATCTGCGACGCGGTCACAGCGTGGACGTCGACGTTCTTGGCGAACGCCTCCTTCAGCGCGGCGATGTCCGCCACGTGCGCGAGGACGCGCAGCTCGATCTGCGAGTAGTCCGCGGACATCAGCACGTAGCCGTCCTCGGCAACGAACGCCTCGCGGATCTTGCGGCCCTCCTCGGTGCGGATCGGGATGTTCTGCAGGTTCGGATCGGTCGAGCTGAGCCGCCCGGTCGAGGTCGCGGCCAGCGCATAGGAGGTGTGCACCCGGCCGGTCTCGGGGTTGATCTGCTCGACCAGGGCGTCGGTGTAGGTGCGGGTCAGCTTCTGCAGCTGGCGCCAGTCGAGCACCACGCGCGGTAACGGGTGCTGCGTCGCCAGCTCCTCGAGCACGTCGGCATCGGTCGCGTAGGCACCGGTCTTGGTCTTGCGCTGGTTGCCACCGAGCCCGAGCTCGTCGAAGAGGATCTCGCCGAGCTGCTTGGGCGAGCCGAGCGTGAAGCTGCGCCCGGCCAGCCGGTAGGCCTCGTCCTCCAGTCGCGCCATTCGCTGCGTGAAGTCGGCCGACAAGCTCTGCAGCCGGCTGCGATCCACGCGGATCCCCGTCGTCTCCATCGCCGCCACGATCGGCGGCAGCCGCCGTTCCATGGTCTCGTAGACCGTCAGCATGCGCTCCTCGAGCAGCCGCGGCCGCAGCGTCTCCCAGAGGCGCAGGGTCACCTCGGCGTCCTCGGCGGCGTACTCGGTGGCCTTGTCGATCGGCACCTGGGCGAAGCCGATCTGCGCCGCGCCCTTGCCGCACACGCTCTCGTAGGGAATGCAATCGTGGCCGAGATGGCGCTTGGCCAGCTCGTCCATGCCATGGCCGTGGCTCGCCCCGGCCAGCACGTAGGAGATCAGCATCGTGTCATCGATCGGAGCGAGCGCCAGCCCGTAGTGGCTCAGCACCCCCTGGTCGTACTTGATATTGTGACCGATCTTGAGCACCGACGGATCGCCGGCGACAGGCCGTAGCCGCTCGATCACCTCGGCTGCGTCGAGTTGGCCGTCGCGGCGCCGGCCGAACTCGTCGACATGCGCGAGCGGCAGGTAGTGGCCCTCCCGGGGCTCCACAGCGAGGCTGATGCCGACCAGCCGCGCCTTCGAGACGTCGAGCGAGGTCGTCTCCGTATCGATCGCAAGGCGCCCCAGCTCGACCGCACGCGCCAGCACGGCATCGAGCGCTTCGAGGGTGGTGATCACCGCGTAGCGCGCGGCCCCGGGCTCGACCGCCGCTGCCGCGTGCCGGGTCGCTGCCGCCTCGCGTACCGCGTCGATCCGCGCGATCAGCGACTTGAACCCGTTCTCCTGAAGGAATGCCAGGAGCGGGCCAGGATCGAGCGGCTGGCGACGGCTCGCGTCGCGCTCCAGATCGACCGGCGCGTCGTCGCGCAGACCCACCAGCGCGTAGGAAAGCCGCGCCTTCTCCGCGTTCTGCTCGAGCGTCTCGCGTCGCTTCGGCTGCTTGATTCGGTCGAGGTTGGCGAGCAGGCCGTCGAGCGAACCGAACTCGGTCAGAAGCTGCGCCGCGGTCTTCACGCCGATCCCGGGCACGCCCGGAACATTGTCCGAACTGTCCCCGGCGAGGGCCAGGCAGTCGCGCACCAGCTCCGGCCCGACGCCGAAGCGCTCGACCACCTCGGCCGGCCCGATCGGCTTGTTCTTCATGGGATCCCACAGCTCGACCCCGTCGCCGACGAGCTGCATGAGATCCTTGTCCGACGAGACGACGACCACCGGCTCGCCCCGCGCCTGCGCCTGCCGAGCATAGGTCGCGATCAGGTCGTCGGCTTCAAAGCCGTCGACCTCCACCACCGGCAGCCCGAACGCGCGGGCCGCGTCGCGGATCAGGGCGAACTGCGGGACGAGCTCGGGCGGCGGCTCCTCCCGGTTGGCCTTGTACTCGTCGTAGATCTCGTTGCGAAAGGTCGTCTTGCCGGCGTCGAAGACGACGATCATGTCGTCGTCGGGGCGCTCCTGCATCAGCTTGAGCAGCATCGACGCGAAGCCGAACACGGCGTTGACCGGCGTCCCGTCGGGCCGCGTCATCGGCGGCAGGGCGAAAAAAGCGCGGAAGATGTAACCCGAGCCGTCGATCAGGACGAGCTTGCGGGAGCGTTCGGTCGCCTCGCTCACGGCGGCACCGTCGTGCTGCCCGAAGCAGAGCCACGCCGCATGGCCTCCGCCGACCCCGCCACCTCCGCAACCGCCCTCACGCACGACCTCTCAATCGACCGCCGCACCACCTGCCGTGAGGTCCGATGCCACAGTGGTGCTCATGCCGCCAGCAGCTCCGCGAAGCTGAGGAAGGGAAGACGGTCGCCGGCAGTCACCACGGTCCGCTCGGCGGCCAGCTCGACGAGGCCGTCCGCCTCGATCATCGCCGTGAGCACACCGGAACCCTGGCGCGGGACGGCCGTCGCCACCCAGTCACCGTCGGCACCAGCGCTCAGGCGGACGCGCAGCAGCTCCGCGCGGCCCGGCTGCTTGGTCAAGTCGAAGCCGGCGCGGACCGGATAGCGACGCGGCTCCGGCCAGGTCCCGCCGGCCAGCCGTGCCAGCAACGGGCGGGCGAGCAGAAGAAAGCAGACCATCGTCGCCACCGGGTTGCCCGGCAGGCCGACGAAGGTCGCGGCACCCAGCCGGCCGATCGCCAGTGGCCGCCCCGGCTTCAGCGCGATCTGCCAGAAGTCCAGGCGGCCCAGCGACTGAGCGGCGCGCACGACATGGTCCTCGTCCCCGCGCGAGGCGCCGCCAGAAGCGACGACGACATTGTGGTCGGCGGACGCGGCAGTCAGGGCGGCGTGGACCGCCTCCGCGTCGTCGGCGACGATCCCGAGATCGCTGATCACCGTCGGCAGCCTGGCAAGGAGCCCCTGCAGGATGAACCGGTTGGCGTCGAACACGCCGCCCGGCCGCATCGCCGCGCCCGGCTCGAGAAGCTCATCACCCGTCGAGAGCAGGGCCACACGCAGGGGCCGGAAGACCTCGACATCGGCGAGACCCAGCTCGGCCAGCACACCGAGTTCCGCGGGACCGAGGCGGCAGCCCGCAAAGAGGACAACGCTGCCGGCGGCGACGTCCTCGCCGGCAAGGCGGCGGTTGGCGCCCTCCGCCAGCGCGCCAGGGATGTGGATGGTCGGGCCGATGCGGCGAACATGCTCCTGCATCGCGACGGTGTCGGTCCCGGCCGGCATCGGCGCGCCGGTCAGGACGCGCAGGCAGCTCCCGACCGGGACCTCACCAGGGAACGGATGACCCGCGGCGGCACGCCCCTCGAGGAGCCGCAATTCTAAGCCGGCGGCCAGCGAGGCGTGGGCGAAGGCGTAGCCGTCGACCGCCGCGTTCGCGAACGCCGGCACGTCGCGTTGGGCCTGCACGGGCTGCGCAAGGTAGCGCCCGCAAGCCGCCGCGAGCGGCACCCGCTCGGTGCCGACACACGGCGTCGCACGCTCGCGCAAGAGCTGCAGGGCGGCGTCGAGCGTGACGCGTTCGCCGGGCGCGGCGAAACAGTCCTCGGCCCCGCCGCTCACCGTAGCGCGATCTCCAGACGTGTCGCGATCACTGCCGCGATCGCCGGAACATCGTCGAGCGGCAGCACCGGAACAGCGAGATCGTCGAGCGGCTCGTCGGAGGCAACGGCTATGACGCTGGGATCGGTTCGCGCCAGGAGCGGCGTGCCTCGCTCCTTGCGGTGCACCTCGATCTTCGGATGCGAGAAACGCTTGAAGCCCTCGACGATGACCAGATCGACCGGGGCCATGCGGGCGAGCAGGGCCTCCAGTTCCGGCTCCGCCGCACCGCGCAGCTCGTGCAGGATGGCGAACCGCGCCGAGGAGGCGAGCACCACCTCGCGCGCGCCCGCCATCCGGTGGCGGAACGTGTCCTTGCCTGGGCGGTCAAGATCGGCCGCGTGGTGGGTGTGCTTGATCGTCGATACGGCAAGACCCGCGGCCGTGAAGTGACCGACCAGGCGCTCGATCAGCGTGGTCTTGCCATTGTTCTTCCAGCCGACGACGCCGATCACCGCCGGCCCTGTGGCATAGCCCTCGCGCTCCATCGCCCGTCTCGCCTCACTCCCGTGCCGACGCTAGCCTGCGCCGCGAGCACCTAGCATGGCGGGCCCAGCGGGAACATGGTGGAGCGCCTCTTGGACACGCGTGGGCTGAGCTGTCCGCTGCCAGCGCTCAAGGCGCGCAAGGCGCTGAAGGCGCTGGCGGCCGGCGAGAGGCTGCGCGTGCTTGCCACCGATCCGAAGGCGGTCCAGGACATCGCCGCGCTCTGCGAAGCGACCGGGGACCGGCTGGTCGCCAGCGACCTGGCCGGACCCGAGCTCGTTTTCGTCATCGAGCGCCGCTGAGGAGCAGCCCTTGTCCGTCATCCGTCCGGAGATCCGCGCCCTCGAGCTGACCGGGATCGGCAAGATCGCGGTCGGCGCCCTCGACGACCCGGACGTGATCCCGCTCTGGTTCGGCGAGAGCGACATCGTGACCCCGGCCTTCATCCGCGACGCGGCCAAGCGGGCGCTCGACGAGGGCAAGACCTTTTACAGCTACACCCGCGGCCATCGGCCGCTGCGCGAGGCGCTGCTGCGCTACCACCGGCGGATCTACGGCATCGAGCTGGATCCGGACCGGATCCACGCCCCCGGCTCGACCATGCTGACCGTGATGCTCGCCGGACAGATGATGCTGCGGCCGGGCGACGAGGTGATCACGATCGGCCCCTACTGGCCGAACGTGGTGGTCGTCATCGAGGTGCTGGGAGCGCGGGCCGTGCCGGTCCGCCTCGTCGAGGCGACGGACGGCTGGCATCTCGACCTCGATGCGGTGGCCGCCCGCATCACGCCGCGGACACGCGCGATCTACGTGAATTCGCCTTCCAACCCGACCGGCTGGGTGATGAACCTCGACGAGGCGCGGGCGCTGCTCGCGCTGTGCCGCCGCCACGGGCTCGGGCTGGTGTCCGACGAGGTCTATCACCGCAACGTGATCGACGGGCCGGATCCGGCGCCCTCGTTCCTCACCCTCGCCGAGCCCGACGAGCCGGTCTTCGTTCTCAACGGCTTTTCCAAGGCCTGGGCGATGACCGGCTGGCGCCTGGGCTGGATGGTCACACCGCGCGGCCTCGCCGAGCCGATGGCGATGCTCGCCGAGGTCAACAATACCGGGGCCACCGCCTTCGCCCAGTATGGCGGCATCGCCGCGCTCGAGGAGGGCGAGGCGTTCGTCCGCGAGTTCGTCGCCCGCTGCACGCGCAACTGCGACGTCGTGATGGGGATTCTCGGGTGCCACCCACGGGTCCGGCTGGCCCGGCCGCGAGGCGCCTTCTACGCGTTCGCGCGGATCGACGGTCTCGCCGACGGCCTCGCCTTCTGCCGCAAGGTCCTGGCCGAAGCGCGGGTCGGGATCGCCCCGGGCTACACCTTCGGACCGGGCAACGAGGCGCACTTCCGGCTGTGCTTCGCGCGGCGCACCGAGGAGGTCGAGACAGCGTGCCGGCGTATCGTCGGTGTCATCGACCGGCTCGACTAAGGCGGGCCGGTCGATGACAATCGGCTTCTAGCGCATCGCCGGCCGGCGCAGGCCGTCGAGCGTGTAGAGGGCGAGGGCCGCCCAGATCAGGGCGAAGGCGACGAGGCGCCAGAGCGACAAGGCCTCGCCGAACAGCCACACCGCCTCAATGAAGATCATGCTGGGCGCGATGTACTGCAGCAGCCCGACGGTCGAGAGCCGCAGCCGCCGGGCGCCATAGCCGAAGAGGACGAGCGGTGCCACCGTCACCGCACCACTGGCCAGGACCAGGAGATCCAGCCCGCTGCGGCCGCTCGGGAAACCGAGGCCATCGCGAAGCGCCACCCACAGCAGCAGCGCGAGTGCCAGCGGGAGGGTCAGCAGGCACTCGATCAGCAGCCCTACGACCGCGCCGACCGCCGCGCGCTTGCGCAGCAGGCCGTAGATCCCGAAGCTCACGGCGAGGAAGAGCGCGATCTTCGGGACCACGCCGGCGGCACCGACAAGCAGCGCGATCGCCAGTACGACCAGCGCCACGGCGACAGTCTGGACGCCGTTCAGCCGCTCCCCCAGCGCCACCACGCCGAGCGCCACCATCACCAGCGGGCACATGAAGTAGCCGAGACTGGCGTCGAGCGCGTTGCCGCCGGTCACGGCCAGCACGTAGGCGAACCAGTTACCGAAGAGCAGCAGCGCCGCCGGCAGCAGGAGCCGCATCAGGCGCGGGTCGCGCAACGCCGCCAAAAGCTCGCGCGCCTGACCACCGATCGGCAGCAGAAGCGTCAGGGTCGCCGCCGAGAAGACGATCCGCCAGCCGACGATCTCCAGCGGCGAGAGTTCGTCGATCAGGCGAAAGTAGAGCGGGAACAGGCCCCACAGCAGATAGGCCGCGATGCCGGCGGTGAGACCGTGGCCGCCGAGCGGTGCCGCGGCGCTGACCGGCGGCGCCGCCATCAGCCGCCGCCGGCCGCCAGGATGCGCTCGGCCGCGATGAGATCCTCGGGCGTGTTGATGTTGAAGAACGGGTCGCAGCGGGTCACCGGGAACTCGACCACGGCGGTGCGGTAGCGCGCGGTCCAGGCATCGATCTTGCGCACCGCCTCGTCGACCAGGGCGTGGCGCAGCTCGGCGGCCAGATGGGTCGGCCAGAGGGCGAACACCGGATGGGTCCTGCCGGCCGACGCGGCTACCGCGATGTCGGAGTGCTGGGTGGTGGCGGCGTTCAGCAGGCGCTCGACGAGGTCGCTTGGCAAGAAGGGTGTGTCGCTGGCCATGCTCAGCACCCACGGCAGATCGCGGGCATGGGCCTCGGCCCACTCCAGCCCGGCCAGAACGCCGGCCAGCGGACCGGCGAACCCGGGCACGCTGTCGGCGACGATCGGCAGTCCGAAGGCGGCGAACCGTGCGGGATCGCCGTTGGCGTTGAGCAGGAGCCGCCGGACCTGCGGCCGTACGCGGTCGATCTGATGCGCGAGCAGCGGCCGGCCACCGAGCAGAAGCATGCACTTGTCGCCGCCACCCATGCGCCGCGCCTGCCCGCCGGCGAGCAGCAAGCCAAGCACGGGCGCGGTCATTCGTCCACGTCCGCGAGGCTCGCCTTGCGCTGGTGGCGCCGCTCCTCCTCCGTCGCCTGATGTGGATCGGCGTCGAAGCGCAGCCGGTGCTCGCCCGACAGCGCCAGGAAGCGGCGGCCACGCGCGCGACCGATCAAAGTCAGGCCGGCCTCGCGTGCCAGTTCGACCCCCCAGGCGGTGAAGCCGGACCGCGAGATCAGGATCGGGATGCGCATCTGCACGGTCTTGATCACCATCTCCGAGGTGAGCCGGCCGGTCGTGTAGAAGATCTTGCCCTCCGGCGCGATGTCGTGGCGGAACATGTAGCCGGCGATCTTGTCGACCGCGTTGTGGCGTCCGACGTCCTCCATATAGAGCAGCACGCGGTCGCCCTCGCAGAGGGCGCAGCCGTGGATCGCCCCGGCCTTCAGGTACAGGCTGGGCAGCGTGTTGATGGTCTTGAGCAAGCCGTAGAGCCAGCTCGTGCGCAGCTCGGCCGCGGGGTCGAGGCGCACCGACCCGAAGCTCTCCATGAGATCGCCGAACACGGTCCCCTGGGCGCAGCCCGAGGTGCGGACCTTGCGCTGCAGTTTGGCCTCGTAGTCGGTCGGGCGGCGGGTCCGGACGACCACCGCCTGGAGATCCTCGTCGTGCTCGACACCGACGACCTCGTCGTCGGGCCGCAGCATATTTTGGTTGAGAAGGTACCCGATCGCCAGATAGGCGGGGTAGTCGCCGATCGTCATGACGGTGACGATCTCTTGCCCGTTGAGGAACAAGGTGAGTGGACGCTCGTGGACGATCGCGGCCTCGACCCGCCGGCCCTCATGATCGAGACCGGTGACGGTCTGGGTCAGTCGCGGGTCGTCGGGGTCGGGCAGCAGCAACGGGACGGACATCGGGCCATGGCTCCAGCGGGACCGGACCCACGACGCTATGGCCTGCCGAGCCGGCTGCCTAGGTCCGGCCGGGGGTGGAGGTGAGCGCGCCGCGCCGTCGGCGGCCAGCCGGGCCTCGCGTAGCGGCGGGACGGGCGCCGGCACCGCGACGCGTCGGCCTCCTCGGCGGCCTCGCGCGGTTCGTCCTGCTGGCGTGCGTGGCGAGCGTCGTTGCCGGCGGGGCGCTCCTGGTCCTGCACGGATCACGCCTGCCCGAGCCGCAGAGATTGTTCGCCGAGGCCGCACAGGCCAAGGTGCGCGTGTTGGCCAGCGACGGATCGCTGCTCGCGGAGCGCGGGACCAGCGGGCGTCCCTTCGTGCCGCTCGACCAGATCTCGCCCTGGCTGATCAAGGCCGTGGTCGCCACCGAGGACCGCCGGTTCTTCGCGCACCCCGGCGTCGACCCGGTGGGGATCGCGCGGGCCCTGTGGGCGAACCTGCGCGCCGGCGGCCCGGTCGAGGGCGGCAGCACGATCAGCCAGCAGCTCGCGAAGAACCTCTATCTGACGCCGGAGCGGACCCTGCGCCGCAAGCTGGAGGAGGCGCTGCTCGCGTTCTGGCTCGAGCTCCGCCTGAGTAAAGAAGAGATCCTGACGCTCTATCTCAACCGCGTCTATCTGGGTGCCGGCACCTATGGGGTGGAGGCTGCGGCGCAGCGCTACTTTGCAAAGCCCGCGCGTGAGCTGACGCTCGCCGAATCGGCGCTGGTCGCAGGGCTGCTCAAGGCGCCGTCGCGGTACGCGCCGACCAGCGACCTGCAGCTCGCCCGATCGCGCGCGACCACCGTGCTGTCCCTGATGGCCGAGCAGGGCCTGATCGACGAGGACGCCCTGATCGCCGCACGCGCGCGTCCGGCGAAGCTCGCCCCGGAGCGGGTCGAGATCGCCGGCTGGTTCGTGGATTGGGTGCTCGAGGGCCTCGACGAGGAACTGGGCAAGCCACGACGCGACCGGGTGGTGCGCACGACGCTCGATCCGGCACTGCAGCGGGCGGCCGAGGCGGCCGTCGCGCGACTGATGCCGGCCGGGCCGCGGCCGGAGGCGGCTGTCGTGGTGCTCGACACCAGCGGGGCGGTGCGCGCGATGGTCGGCGGTCGGAACTACCGCGCAGGACCCTTCAACCGCGCCGTAGCCGCCCGCCGGCAACCCGGTTCGGCGTTCAAGCCGTTCGTCTACCTGGCCGCACTCGAGCAGGGCAGGCGGCCGACCTCGACGGTGCTCGACGGGCCATTGCGCGTGAAGGGCTGGCAGCCGGCGAATCACGATGGTCGCTACCATGGCGAGGTCAGCTTGACCCAGGCGCTGGCGCTGTCGATGAACGCGGCGGCGGTCCGGATCGGCCAGGAGGTTGGGACGGCGCGCATCCTGGCGACCGCGCGGCGGCTCGGCGTCACCTCGCCGCTGCCCGAGGTGGCCTCCCTGCCGCTCGGCACCGGCGAGGTCGGCTTGCTCGAGTTGACCGCGGCCTACGCGCCCTTCGCCAGTGCCGGCCTGCGGCGGCCGATCTGGGCGGTGGCGAGCGCCGAGGAGGCCGGGGCCGGTGTGCTGTACCGACACGCGGCGAGCGAGGTCCGCGTGATCGCCGAGGACGTCGCGCGGCAGATGGACCTGATGCTGCGGGCGGTGGTCAGCGAGGGCACGGGCCGCGCCGCGGCTCTCCCGGACCGACGCGTCGCGGGCAAGACCGGCACGAGCCAGGACAACCGCGACGCATGGTTCGTCGGCTATGCCGGCGACCTGGTCAGCGGCGTGTGGGTCGGCAATGACGACGGCACGCCGATGCGCGGTATCAGCGGCAGCGACCTGCCGGCGCGCCTGTGGCGCGAGGTCATGGGCGCGACGCCGCCACCCCGGGCACTGGTCGCCGTCGCCGAGCCGTCGGCGAACCGCGAGAATGGGCTTGAGCTGATCCTCGACTGGGTGCGCCGGACGTTCGGCACCGGTCAGCGCTGAGAACGCTCCGCCTCAGCAGCGCCCCTTCTTGGCTTGGCCTGGCGGACAGAAGCGGTCGCCGCCGCCGACCGTGACCCGGAGCGGAGTTGGCTCGACCGCGACCTTGCCGGGCTTGACCTCAGCCGTGCAGGCCGCGACGTGGAGCGGTGTGCAGAGCGCGAGCAGCAGCAGGCGCGGAAGCGAGCGGCGCATCGGGGCGGCCTCCAGCGGATCGGTGGAGGCTGGCGTGGTGCCCCTTAAGGCCGCGTGAGCGCGGTCATCGACAGGGCCTCGCGTGATGCCGCGCGGCCAGCTCTACCATCCCTCGATCCACGACCATCGAGCGCCGGTGTCGAGCTACTGGGAAGCGACGGCGCCGCCGCTGGGCGTCGCGGCTGCGCCACTCGACGGCGAGCGTCGCTGCGAGGTGGCAATCGTCGGAGGTGGCTACACCGGCCTCTCGGCGGCGCTCCATCTCGCGCGCGAGCACGGGATCGACTGTGCCGTGCTCGAGGCCGGTCCGATCGGCTGGGGCGCATCCGGCCGCAATGGCGGCTTTTGCGTGTTGGGCTCCGGCAAGCGGTCGCTGGGCGAGCTGGCGCGGCGGTACGGTGCCGAGGAGGCGCGACGGTTCCACCAGTTGCAGCGCGCGGCGATCGCTCTGGTCGAAGATCTCGCGCGCGACGAGGGGATCGACCTGGAGGCGACCGGCCGCGGCGAACTGCTGGTCGCGCATCGACCGGCCCGCCTCGCCGCGTTGCGCCGCCAGGCGGACGAGACCGAGGCGATCACGGGCGAGCGTTGGCCGCTGCTGTCGCGTGCGGAGCTGCAGGAGCGCCACGTCCGGATGGAGGAGGCGGCCGGTGCGCTCGCTGTCCCGCACGGCTTCGGGCTGCACCCGCTGCGCTTCGTCCGCGGCCTCGCCGCGGCGGCCGCGCGGCACGACGCGATCCTGCACAGCGGCACCGACGTTGTGGAGCTTCGGCGGGAAGGCGACGGCTATCGGCTGCGGACGGCCCGGGGCTCGCTCCGCGCCCGGCGCGTCCTGATCGCGACGAATGGTTTCTATCGCGAGGGGCTGACCCGTCGGCTCGACGGCTGCCTGCTGCCGGCGCTGTCGAGCATCGTCGTCACCCGGCCGCTGAGCGCGGCGGAGCGCGCCGCCCAGGGCTGGCGGGCACCGTTGCTCCTCGCGGATACACGGACACTGCTGTTCTACATCCGCCTACTCCGGGACGGCCGTCTGCTGTTCGGCGCCCGAGGCGGGACCGACGCCGCGCCGGCAGCGTTCGCCCGCCGCATCGCCTGGATGCGGCGGCGCCTCGCGGGTCGCTTCCCGGCCTGGGCCGGGGTCGAGGTCGACCATGCCTGGTGGGGCTTGGTGTGTCTCGCCTACGACCGCGTTCCGCACCTCGGACCGCTCGACGAGGGCCGCGCGCTGTGGTTCGCCGGCGCGTATCACGGCGGCGGTGTCGCGATGGCCACCGCGTTGGGGCGTGTCGCGGCTGCGCGGCTCGCCGGGGCGCGCGACCCGTTCCCGCTACCCGGCTTCATGGACGGAGCGCCGCCCCGCTTTCCCTTGCCGAGCCTCCGGCTGCTCGGGCTGCGCGCCGGCTACATCGCCGCCCAGATCGGCGACGCGTGCCTGTAGCCGCCGGACTTACGCCTCGGGATCGGTCGAGGGCGGCTCGATGCTCTGCCAGCCCTTGCCGGCGGCGACGATGCAGGTCGGACCGCCCGGAGCCGTGCTGAGGATCGTCCAGGTCCCCGTTTCGGCCGAGCGGAACACCTGCAGCAGATGCCCATTGGCCTGCAGCCCGGCCGAGACCGGCGCTTCCTTGTAGCGCTCGGCCAGTTGCCGGGCGATCTCACCGTAGTCGTGGCACGGCAGGCGGGGGCCCGACAGCGGCACCTGCGCGCCGGCCGGAGCGTGGGCGAGGACCGACGCGATGAGCGCGGCCGGAAGCAAGTGGGCACGCATGGCGCGACTACTCCGGGGCAGGAGCCTCGTGGTGCCGCCCACTATCCGGCCGGGCGCCTTACGGCGCGGTTAACTGGCGGCCGGCGCAGGCGTTTCGCGCGCTCCCTGCGGCCGCTAGGGTCACAACCCTGACGAGCCGGAGTGGCTGCTGGTGACGAGCGACCTCGCTGACCTTTCCGCGGTGGAACTCTTGCGCGCCTACCGTACCGGGGTGGCGTCCCCGGTCGAGGCGGTGCGCGCCTGCCTCGCGCGCATCGAGCGCCTCGACAGCACCTTCGGCGCGTTCACCCTCGTCGACGGCGAGAGGGCGCTGGCAGCGGCCCGGGAAAGCGAGACGCGGTGGCGCGCCGGCCAACCGCTCGGCGCGCTCGACGGGGTGCCGACCACCGTCAAGGATCTGGTCCTCGTCGCCGGCTGGCCGACCCGCCGCGGCAGCCTCAGCACGGTGGGCGATCCGCCGGCCGAAGAGGATGCGCCGGCGGTGGCCCGACTGCGCGCCGCGGGCGCCGTCCTCCTCGGCAAGACGACGACGCCGGAGTTCGGCTGGAAGGGGGTCACCGACAATCCGTGCGGCGAGGTCGCGCGCAATCCGTGGGATCCCCGCTTGACGGCGGGCGGCAGCAGCGGCGGTGCCGCGGTCGCGGCGGCACTCGGCATGGGTGCGCTGCACATCGGCACCGACGGCGGCGGGTCGATCCGTATCCCTGCGGGCTTCAGTGGCATCGTCGGCCTCAAGCCGACCTTCGGCCGGGTGCCGGCGTGGCCGGCGAGCCCATTCGGGACCCTCGCGCACTTGGGGCCGATGGCGCGGACCGTGGGCGACGCCGCGCTGATGCTCGAGGTCATGGCCGGCCCGCACCCGCGCGACTGGCTCGCGCTCCCGGACGACGGCAGGGGCTACCGACGCGATCTGGACGCCGGGGTGCGCGGCCTGCGCATCGCCTACAGCCCGACCCTCGGTTACGCGCGGGTCGATCCCGAGGTCCGCGCCGCCGTCGAGCGCACGGTGCGGCGGCTGGGCGAACTGGGCGCGACGGTGGAGGAGGCCGATCCCGGCTTCCGCAGCCCGCTGCGCCTGTTCGAGCGGCTCTGGTACCCGGGTGCGGCTCTGGTCGTCGCCGTCGTCCCGGCGCGCCGCCGTGCCGCGCTCGATCCCGGGCTGCGCCGGGTCGCGGCCCTCGGCGCGCGCCAGCGCGCGGGCGACTTGCAGGCGGCAATGAAGGAGCGCGCCGAACTCGCCATTCACATGGAGCTGTTCTTCGAGCGCTTCGACGTCCTGGCGACGCCGACCCTGCCGCTGACCGCGTTCGCCGCGCTGCGCGACGCCCCGGGTGCGGACGCCGGCGGTGACTGGGCGGAATGGACGCCGTTCAGCTACCCGTTCAACCTGACCCAGCAACCGGCGATCACGGTGCCCTGCGGCCGCTCCGCCGCCGGACTGCCGATCGGCCTGCAGCTCGTCTCCCGCAAATACGCGGACGCGCTCGTGCTGCGCGCGGCGCGCGCCGCGGAGACCCTCCACCCGTTCGCACCGCCGCCGGCCGTCGCCTGAGGCTCAGGGCTCGACCAGCCCGACCTCCTTGTAGGCACCGTCGGCGATCACGAAGTGCCCGATCACGCCCGGCACGTCGCCCTTCTCGTCGAACTCGATTGGCCCCGAGGCGCCCTGGTATTGGATGTCCTCGCCGGCGGCGAGCGCGGCCAGCGCCTCGGCCCATTCGCCCGGCTCGATCACCTTGCCGGGCGCGTTGGCGACCTTGCGCAGGGCGTCGCGGATCGCGGTGCGGTCGGTCGAGCCGGCGGCCTGGATCGCCAGCGCGGTGAGGAAGGTCGCGTCGTAGACCTGCTGGACGAACAGCTTGCCCTCGGTGCCGCCGAACGCCGCGGCGTAGGCCTTCGTGAACTTTTCACCGGCGGTGGTGCCGGGCGGCGAGGACGGCGAGGTGAAGAAGATCGGCCCGAGATTGTCCGCGCCGATCTGCTCGATGAGCAGATTGTCGCGCAGCCCGTCCGTGCCGATGAACTGCGTGAAGAGCCCGGCCTCCAGCGCCTGGCGGATGATCGTGACGCCGCTGTCGCCGGCATAGGCGATCAACACCAGCGCCTGCGGATCGCCCTGGGCGAGCGTCGCCAGCTCGGCGCGGTAGGAGGTCTTCTTTTCCTCGTGGACCTGATCGGCGGTCAGCTCGCCGCCAAGGGCCTTGTAGGCCTCGCGGAACGTCTCGGCGATGCCGACCGCGTAGTCGTTGTTGGCATAGGTCAGCGCCACCCGGGAGAAGCCCTGTTCCAGGAGCAGCTTGGCCAGGACGAGACCCTGATAGGCGTCCGACGGCACGAGCCGGAAGACGAAGTCGTTGTCGGCGAGATCGGTGATCGAGGGTGCTGTGGCCGTGGGCGAGATCATCAGGATCCCGGCCGGGATGGCGACGCTCTGCGCGGCGGTGATGGTGCCGCCGCTGGTGAGCGCGCCGACGATCGCCGCGACGCCCTCGACGTTGACGAGCTTGGTTGCGGCGTCGATGGCACCCTGCGGGCTGCCCTGGGTGTCGGCCACGACGTAAGCCAGCTTGCCGCCCAGGATGCCACCGCCCGCGTTGACCTGGTCGACCGCCAGCTTCACCGAGTCGAGCAGCGGCGGGATGAAGTTGGCGATCGGCCCGGTCACCTCGAACAGCGCGCCGATCTTGACGTCCTGGGCGCAGGCCGGACCGGCCAGCGCCAGCAGCGCCGCACCGGCCGTGAGTGCCCGCAATCGCTCGATCATGATTCCCTCCCGCCGACGCCGTCCGCGCCGATCTCGTCGGCGCATCTAATCACGCGATCCGCTGGGCCGAAAGGCGGCGCCAGCGCGAGTTCGACGACCAGCGGGGCGTGGCTCGACTCGGTCGGATGAAGGATACCGGCGACCGCGTGCGCCTCGTCGGCGAGCAGCTCGTTGTGCGCCTCGACGGCGCGCAGTCCGCCGAGCAGCGCGCGCGAGATCAGGATGTGATCGAGCATGACCCGTCGACCGGCGTGGACGACGGTGAACCGCTGATCCTGCGGGAGCGAGCGGGCGACCGGCATGAGCGATCGGGCGGCGAGCGCGCCGTTGCCGGTGTCGGTCGTCTCCGCCGCGAGCAGCCGGACCGGCATCTCGCGGTCCTCGGCGTTGAGGTCGCCCGCGACGATGATCCGCGCATGCGGATCATCGTCGAGCAGCCGGTCGACGAGGAGCCGGGCCTCCAGCGCCTGGCCTGCGCGCTTGACGGTCGAGAGGAAGAAGCCCTCGGCCCAGGCTGGAACAGTCCGCCAGGAGAAGGCCGCCTCCTTCTGCCCGGGCAGCGCCGTCGCGAGCGGCGCGCGCAGGTGGAGGTTGATCACCTCCAGCCGCGAGCCGTCCGGCAACCCGATGGTGACGTGCAGCAGCGGACGCTCCCACAGGATCGGCTGCGTCACGCCCGGGGTGGCGACCGGATGGTGGGTCGGCGGGACCACCAGGCGGCCGCGAATCTCGTCCTGGTGCAGGATCGGCCAGCGGCTCAGCACGACGAGGTTGTGGATGTCGGCCACCCAGCCGGCGGCACCGCGGCGCCCTTGGCTGCGCGTCGAGGCGCGCGCGAAACCGGCATAGGGCGTGCCGGCCAGCAGCGCCTCCAGGGCCAGCAAGGCGCGGGCCCCGCGGCCGCGCTTCTGACCGTGCACCTCCTGGAGGCAGAGCACGTCGGCGGCCAAGCGCAGGAGCTGTGGCCGCAGCACGTCGATGCGCACCGCCAGGGGCGGATCGAGCCCTGGCCGGTCGTCGAGATTCTCGAGGTTGAAGGTGGCGACGCGCAGCCGCAAGGCGGTGGTCAGGTCCGGGTCAGCACGCGGCTCACCGCCTGCTCCCAGCCTGCCAGCCGGGCCTGCCGCGTCGCTTCCTCCATCGCCGGCAGGAAGCGTGCGTCGACCCGCCAACCCGCGGCGATCTCGTCCAGTGAGCCGTAGACGCCGGCGGCGAGGCCGGCGAGATAGGCGGCACCCAGTGCCGTGGTCTCGATGACCGCCGGCCGCTCGACCGGCCGGCCGAGGATGTCGGCGAGATAGTGGCAGAGCCAGTTGTTGGCGACCATGCCGCCGTCGACGCGGAGCGGCTGCCGCTCGTCGAGATCGCCGACGTCGTCGGCGAAGGCCCGCATCAGATCGGCGGTCTGGTAGCAGACCGCTTCCAGCGCGGCGCGGACGATGTGGGCGAGGCTCGTGTTGCGGGTCAGGCCGAGCAGGGCGCCGCGCGCGTCGGGATCCCACCATGGCGCACCGAGGCCGGTGAACGCCGGCACCAGATAGACCCCCCCGGTGTCCGCGACGGTACTCGCCAGAGCTTCCGACTCCGCCGCGCTGCCGATCGCGCGCAGTCCGTCGCGGACCCATTGGATCGCCGCTCCGGCGACGAAGATGCTCCCCTCGAGAGCGTAGGTCGGCCGGCCCTCGAGGCTCCAGGCGATCGTCGTGAGCAGGCGGTTGCGCGACGCCACCGGGCGCTCGCCGGTGTTGAGCAGGGCGAAGCAACCGGTGCCGTAGGTGCTCTTCATCATCCCGGGGGAGAAGCAGGCTTGGCCGAAGGTCGCCGCCTGCTGGTCACCGGCCATCCCGGCGATGGGTATCGGGACGCCGAATAGCGCCGGATCGGTGACACCGAAATGACCGCTGCAGTCGCGGACCTCCGGCAACACCGCCAAGGGAATGTCGAGCCGTCGCAGCAGCTCGGCGTCCCAGCTCATCTTGCGGATGTCGAACAGCATGGTCCGTGCGGCATTCGAGGCATCGGTCGCATGAACCTGGCCACCGGTCAGCCGCCACAGCAGGAAGCTGTCGACGGTCCCGAAGGCCAGCCGCCCGGCCTCGGCCATGCTCCGCGCGCCCTCGACGTTGTCCAGCAACCAGGCGAGCTTGGTCGCCGAGAAGTAGGGGTCGATGACGAGCCCGGTGGACTCGCGGACATGCTGCTCGAGCCCGTCCGCGAGCAGCCGCCGGCAGAGCGGCGCGGTGCGCCGGTCCTGCCAGACGATCGCACGATGGACCGGGCGGCCGGTCGCCCGCTCCCAGAGCAGCGTCGTCTCGCGCTGGTTTGTGATGCCGATGGCGGCGATCCGCTCCGGGCCGATCGGCGCCTTGTCGATCACCTCGCGGCACACCTGTAGCGTGTCGGCCCAGATGTGCTCGGGATCATGCTCGACCCAGCCGTCACCCGGGAAGTACTGCTGCAGCTCGGTCTGCGCGGTCGCGACGCGCTCGCCCGTCGCGTCGAACAGGATGGCCCGCGTCGAGGTGGTTCCCTGGTCGATGGCGAGAATGTGCGTGGCGGTCATCCGGCCTTCCCCTCGGCGCGTCGCTGCGGCGTCGGACGGTCATGCACCGGCCGCCGAGCGTCAAGCGCCCCGGCACGGATGGCGCTCGGCAATCCGCTCGACTAGCCTCACGGCACCATGAACACGGACGAGTTCGATGTCGTCGTGATCGGGGGCGGCATCGCCGGAGCCTCGGCGGCAGCCGAGCTGGCCGCGGAGCGCCGCGTCCTGCTGCTCGAGCGAGAGAGCCAGCCGGGCTACCATACGACAGGCCGGTCCGCCGCGCTGCTCACGCCGTTCTACGGCAACGACGTCGTCCGTGCGCTCAACCTCGCGGGGGCCCGGTGGTACCGGGAGCCGCCGCCGGGCTTCGCCGAGACCCCGCTGATCGGCCCGCGCGGCGAGCTCTATGTCGGGCGCGAGCAGGATCGCGATCTGGTCCAGGCCGAGATCGACAAGGCGCGCGCCGCGGGCGCGCCGGCCGAGCGGCTCGAGCGTGCCGCCATCCGCGCCATGGTCCCGGCCTTGCGTCCCGAATGGGCCGCGCATGGCTGGTACGACGCGAGCGCCGCCGACATGGAGGTGGCGACGATCCTT
Organism: uncultured Alphaproteobacteria bacterium; assembly: GCA_937995535.1. Lineage (GTDB taxonomy): Bacteria > Pseudomonadota > Alphaproteobacteria > Geminicoccales > Geminicoccaceae > CALKJU01. The sequence continues at coordinate 66,289 of CALKJU010000020.1, read as the reverse complement.
CTCGGCTTCCTCCGTCTCCTGCGCCGGCGCGGTGGGGAAGTGCGCACCGATGCCGAGGTGCTGGGCCTCGAGCGACGTGGCGGCGGGTGGCGGGTCGGGCTGCGCAACGCCACGGTCAGCGCCGCCGTCGTCGTCGACGCCGCGGGTGCGTGGGCCGATCCCGTCGCCGTGCTGGCCGGCCTCGCGCCGCTCGGGATCACCCCGAAGCGGCGCACGGCGATCATCGTCGCGCCACCCTCCGGTCAGGACGTCGCCCGCTGGCCCGGCGTCGCCGATATCGCCGAGACCTGGTACGTCAAGCCGGACGCCGGAAAGCTGCTGTGCTCGCCGGCCGACGAGACGCCGTCCGAGCCGTGCGACGCGCAGCCGGACGAGCTCGACGTCGCGATCTGCGCCGATCGCGTGCAGCAGGCACTCGACCTCGAGATCACGCGGATCGAGCATCGCTGGGCCGGGTTGCGCTGCTTCGCCCCCGACCGCACCCCGGTGGTCGGCTTCGACCCCCGCGCCGAGGGCTTCTTCTGGCTCGCCGGCCAGGGTGGATACGGGATCATGACCGCACCTGTGCTCGCCACGCTGACCGCCTGCCTGATCCTCGGCCGTGACCCACCGCCATGGCTCGCCGGGATCGATCCCGCGGCGCTGGCCCCCGACCGCGCCGCCTTGCGCGCGCCCGGGGCCATGCCGATCTGAAGATCGGCGTCGCGCTGCGGGCCAGGGACGACGCTTCACCGACAACGCCAGGGTCGAGGACACCGACGATGCTGCAGATCAACGAGACGGCTCCGGACTTCACCGCCGAGACCACCGAGGGCACCATCCACTTCCACGAGTGGATCGGCGACGGCTGGGCGATCCTGTTCTCGCACCCGAAGGACTTCACGCCGGTCTGCACCACCGAGCTCGGCACGATGGCCAAGCTGAAGCCGGAGTTCGACAAGCGCGGGGTGAAGATCATGGGGCTCAGCGTCGATCCGGTCGACGACCATCGGCGCTGGTCGAAGGACATCGAGGAGACGATGGGCGCCGCGCCGAACTACCCGATGGTCGGCGACAAGGACCTGAAGATCGCCAAGCTGTACGGCATGCTGCCGGCCTCGGCGGGCGACAGCTCGGCTGGGCGCACACCCGCCGACAACCAGACGGTGCGCAACGTCTACGTCATCGGCCCCGACAAGAAGATCAAGCTGATCCTCTCCTACCCGATGACCACCGGGCGCAACTTCGCGGAGATCCTGCGCGTCATCGACTCGCTGCAGCTCACCGCCAAGCACGCGGTGGCGACCCCGGCGGACTGGAAGCCCGGCGAGGACGTGATCATTGCCGGCTCGGTGTCCGACGAGGCGGCCAAGGCGAAGTTCCCGCAGGGCTGGAAAGCGCCGAAGCCCTACATGCGGATCGTCCCGCAGCCGACCAACTGAGCGCTCGGCCGCCTGGGGCGGCCTCACGGTCCGCCCCAGGGATGCGGCCGTATCTCGGCCGGCAGCTCGCTCGGCGTGAGCACCGCTGCATCGAGCTGCTGCGCGATCTCCCGCAGCTTGACGAGGACGGCCCACTCGCCACGGAACAACAATCGCTTCAGTCCGGTGCGCAGGCCAGCCAGCACGAGGCCCGCGTCCTCGCCGCAATCCACGACGATGCCGCGGCCGACCAGCTCGCCGAGCGCGTGAAGGTAGCCGAGTCCGACGTAGCTCGCCGCTCCGGGAGCGCTGAGCAGCACGACCTCCAGGTCGCCGTCCCTTCGTTCGAGGACCAGCGCCGCCTCGGCCTCCCGCCGGTCGCGGACGACGACGGCAAGTTGCCGGCGCTGGTTCAGCGCACTCGTAGTGCCGCGACTCCCGGCAGCTCCTTGCCCTCGAGCCACTCCAGGAAGGCTCCGCCGGCGGTCGAAACATAGCTCAGCTCGTCGAGCACGCCGGCGTGGGCCAAAGCGGCGACAGTGTCGCCGCCGCCGGCGACGCTCTTCAGCTTGCCGGCCCGCGTCAAGGCCGCGACCGCCCGCGCGGCCGCAGTCGTGCCCGCATCGAATGGCGGGATCTCGAACGCGCCGAGCGGCCCGTTCCAGAGCAGGACACGGCACCGGCCGACCGCGCGCTCGATGGCCGCCACGCTGCGCGGCCCGACATCGAGGATCAGATCGTCCGCCTGCACCTCGTCGACAGGTACGGTCCGGGTCGCGATGCCCGCCTCGAGCGCCGGGGCGACGACGACGTCGTCGGGCAGTACGATCTCGACCCCGGCCGCCGCAGCCTTGGCCATGATCGCCCGGGCCGTGTCGGCGAGATCGTGCTCGCAAAGCGACCTGCCGACGGGCTTGCCCTGCGCGTTGAGGAACGTGTTGGCCATCCCGCCGCCGATCACCAGCACGTCAATCCGGTCGAGCACGTGACCGATGACGTCGAGCTTCGAGGAGACCTTGGCGCCGCCGACCAGCGCCGCAGCGGGGCGCTCGCCGCCGCCGAGCGCCGCGGTCAGCGCCTCCAGCTCGGCCTGCATCAGGCGACCGGCATAGGCGGGCAGCCGTTCGGCCAGGCCGGTGATCGAAGCGTGCGCGCGGTGCGAGCAGGAGAAGGCGTCGTTGACGTAGAGCTCGCCCAACACGGCCAGCGCATCGGCGAAGGCCGGGTCGTTCCGTTCCTCGCCGGCATGGAAGCGCAGATTCTCAAGCAGGGCGATCTCCCCGTCGGCGAGGCCCTCGACCACGGCGCGCGCCGGCTCGCCGATGCAGTCCTCCGCGAACGCCACCGGCCTGCCGCCGAGCGCCGCCGACAGGGCCCGCGCGATCGGCGCCAGCGACATCGAGCTCTCGCGCTTGCCCTTGGGGCGCCCGAAATGGGACAACGCGATCACCCGCGCTCCTTTCGCCGCGAGCTCGGTGAGCGTCGCCGCCGCCCGCCTGATCCGCGTCGCGTCGGTCACCTCGCCGTCCTGCATCGGCACGTTGAAATCGACGCGGACAAGCACGCGTCGGCCGCGCGCGTCGATGTCGTCGAGGGTACGGAAGGCGTGCTCGGGCATGCGCGGCTCCGGGTACTGCGACGACTTCGTTAGCACGCACCCCGCGCGGGCGTCGAGGCCGGGAGGGTTGCGACGCCGGGGCGCCGTGGGCATGGTCCAGATCGCACCAAGAGCCGTGGATCTCGCCCGAATACGTTGGAGGTCGCACGATGATCAGCCGGAGCACCGGGGCCCTTCTGCCCCTGCTGCTGCTCCTCGCAGCGTGCGCGGACGACCCGCGCAGCCAAGCGCTCAGGGCAGCCACCGCCGCTGGCGACGTGGCCGCGATCGCCGCTGCGCTCGATGCCGGCGGCGACGTGAACGCCCGCGACCCGGAGTCCGGCTGGACAGCGCTGATGTTGGCGGTATCGCGTCGCGATCTGGCGGCGATCGACGCGCTGCTGGCCGCCGGGGCCGATCCGAGCATCGCCGTCGGCAAGCGTCCGACCGCGGCGCTCGACCTCGCGATCGGCAGCGGCCGTGCCGACCTCGTCCAGCGCCTGCTGGCGGCCGGCGCCGATCCCGCACCGCGCGCCCGGGACGGCACGACCCCGCTGCACGTTGCGGCCGGGGAGGGTCGCACCGAACTCGTCCGTCTTCTCGTGGAAGGCGGCGCGCCCGTCGACGCCACGCGCGGCAGGCGCCTCGCCACCCCTCTGCAGACGGCGCTGGCCGGCGGACATGCCGACTCGGCGCTGCTGCTCATCGAGCGAGGCGCCGATCCCGATCTGCCGACGCAGGACGGCGATGCCCCGATCTTCCTCGCGCTGCGTCTCAAGGATCGTCCCGACGTCGCCACGGCACTGCTCGTGGCCGGTGCGCGCCGCGACGTGGTCGACCGCGACGGGCGCTCGCTGCTCGAGCGCGCGGTGCTTGCGAACAACGGCGACCTCATCAAGGACCTCGTGGCATTCGGTGCCGACCCGAACGAGGCCGGCCCGAGCGGCGTCCCGCCGCTGCTCCTGGCGGCGCGCGAGAGGCGCTCGCGCGCGGTGCGCGCGCTCTGCGAGGCGGGCGCCGTCGCGGATGTGACCGGCCCGGAGGGAACCACGCCGCTACATGTCGCGGCGAGCCAGGGGGATGCGAGTGGCACGCGCGGCCTGATGCGCTGCGGTGCCGACCCGCGCCGCGCCGATCCGGCCGGACGCACGCCGCTGCTGGTCGCCACCGAGGCGGGCAGCGTCGAGACGGTCGCGGCCCTGCTCGAGGAGGGCGCGCCGCGCGATCCGGCGGCGCTCGCCCTGGCCCGGGATCGGGGCCGCAGCGATCTCGTCACGGCGCTGACAACGGTGCGCTCGAAGGCCGAGGTCGCCGCCGAGCGCGAGCGGCGCAAGGCCGCCGAGCGGCTGGCGAAGGAACGCCTCAAGGCTGAGCGCGAGCAGGCCCGGGCGTCCGCGGCAGGGTCGGCCGTCGAGCCGCGAGCGAGCGACACGGAGGCTCCGGCGGACGAGGATATCAGCGCCGACCCGTCGGCCATCTAGCGCGCCGCCCGGTGCGCGTGACGTGGCGCAAGACGACGGGCGCGCCGAGCGAGTACATCGGTGGCGTCGCCGTTCGTCCGGGAGATCCGCGATGCGCCTGCCCGCGCTTGCCACCATCGTCGCGATGATCGCGGCGAACGCCCATGGCCAGGAGCCGTCCTGGCAGGCCCAGCTCGCCGACGAGATCGCGCTGGTCGAGAACTGCGAGCTGCGCTTCGTCAGTCAGGTGGTCGAGCGGACGGTGGACGGGCGGCAGATCGTCATGGCCAAGGCCCATTGCGCCGACGAGCGGGTTTTCGACGTGTGGCGCGACGATCCGCTGGCGCCGTTCACCTTCAAGGAGTGCCCCACCTCCGCCGACAAGACCACCTGCTGAGCCTAGAGGGGCAAACGTCCGACCGCGAGCACCCGGCCGTCCGCGCGGCGCTGCGCCACCACCGCGACGCCGGCGAGACCGGCGCTGCGCAGCTCGTCCACAGGCAGGGCCAGCAGCGTGGGCGCGTCCGCCCAACACTGCAGCCATCGCACGACATGCTGGTAGGTGAGCGTTCGCCCGGCGTTCTCACCGCGCTCGATCGCCACCGTGCGCGGCCCATCCCACGCCGCCGCCCAAAGTTCCATCCCGCCCCGCTCGAGATCCGCGGGAACGGCCACCCTGCCGTTCGCCTCGAGGTGCAGCGGCCGCGCTTCGCCATGCGTCCGCGCGACGCCGATCGCTGCCAGCAGCCGGGTACGGCTGGAGCCCAAGACGTCGAGCTCGCCCGCCACCACCGCCTGCGGCGTGTAGACACGCGGAACGCCCAGCACCTTGGCGTAGGCGCGCTGGCGCTGATCGAACCGCAGATCGGCGAAGGCGTCCGTCCAGCCGAGTCGGTCCCAATAGGTGACGTGGAAGGCCAGCGGCAGGACGGCGGGATCCCCGGCCAGCTCGGCCAGCAGCGCGTCGGCCGGTGGGCAGGAGCTGCAGCCCTGCGAGGTGAACAGCTCGACAAGCACCTGGGCTGGCTCGCTTGCGCGAGCCCAAGCCCGCGGAAGGAGCCCAGCGGTTGCGAGCAGGACCGAACGGCGGGGCGTGCGCATGGCCGGACTGTGCGCCGTGCCGGCGAGCACGGACCAGTCACAAGGCCGCGCGCCGGCCGCGAGTCGCCGGGCGCCCGCCCCACGCGGCACGTGACTGATGAGCGCGCCGTCCGAGCCGGCTAGAATGCAAGCATGACGCGTCCGGCGCTGCTGTCGCTCGCCCTCGTGCTGGTGCTGCTCTCGTTCGCCAGCGCCGTCCGGGCTGCCGAGCGCGTGGCGCTCGTCGTCGGCAACGGCGCCTATCGAACCGTGCCGGCCCTGGCCAACGCGGCGAACGATGGCCGTGCCGTGGCGGCGACCCTGCGCGAGTTGAGCTTCGAGGTGTTCGAGGGGATCGACCTCGACGCGGCCTCGACGACAGCCCTGCTGCGCGACTTCGCCCGTGCCCTCGACGGCGCCGCAGTCGCTCTCTTCTACTATGCCGGGCACGGGATGCAGGTCGGCGGGGAGAACTACCTCGTGCCGGTCGACGCGCGCCTCGAGCACGAGAGCGATCTCGACTTCGAGACGCTGAAGGTGAAGCAGGTGTTGAGCCTGCTCGAGAGCTCGGACCGGACCAGCATCGTCGTCCTCGATGCCTGCCGCGACAATCCGTTCGCCCAGCAGCTCGCGCGCAAGATCACCCGCTCGCGCTCGGTGTCGAGCGGGCTCGCGGCGATCCGCAGCGGCGTCGGTACGCTGATCGCCTACGCCACCGAGCCCGAGAATGTGGCGCTCGACGGTACCGGGCCGAACAGCCCGTTCACGACGGCGCTCCTGAAGTATCTGCGCACCCCCGGCCTCGAGATCCGCCAGCTCATGACCCGTGTCCGCCAGGACGTCATCGCCGCGACGGACCGGGCCCAGGTGCCTTGGGACCATTCCTCGCTGGTCGGCGACTTCTATTTCGTGCCACCGACGCCCACACCCGCCGAGACGGTGACGCCGGCGCCCGATCTCGTCGTGGCGCTGACGACCGACGAGCAGCGCCTCTGGGACGCGACCCAGCGGATCGCCGATCCGGGCACCAAGCAGCGCGCCCTCGGCGACTACCTGAAGCGCTATCCGGAGGGCTCGTTCGCCACCATGGCCCGGCTGCAGCTCGACGATCTCGACCGCTCGCAGCGCACCGCAGGAGGCGACGACCGGGCCACCACCTCGAAGCCCGACCCACCGCCACCTCCCGACCCGCCCGAGGCCGTCACGGAGCGCGCGCTTGGACTCGACGGCGCCGCGCGGACCCGCGTCCAGCTTCTGCTTGCCCGGCTCGGCTACCCCGTCGGCGGTGCCGATGGCGTGTTCGGCCCTCGAACCCGCACACAGATCGCCGCCTTCCAGGTGTCGAGAGGCTTGCCGACGACCGGCTATCTCGATGACGCCACGATGGCGCGTCTCGAGGACGAGGCGCGCCGGCTCCCGGCGGCACCTGCCGCACAGTCCACGACGAAGCAGGTGATGGCACCGCCAGCCCAGGCGCCGGCACCCGCGCCCACGCCGAAGGCGTCGCCGCCCGGCGGCCTCGTGCTCTGCCGCGGTCCGGACGATCCCGCCTGGATGGACGAGCGGCTGGTCACGGTGGCGCAATGCAACGCGATCAAGGGAGCTTGGCGGCTGCCATGAGATCGAAGCCCGTCGCACGCTCGACGGCCGCCACGCTCGGCGTGCTCCTCATGGGCTTGGTCGGTTTCGGTGCGGCCGTTGGGGCCGCGGCTCAGGAGCACGAGCCGCTCCGGCTCGATCCCGCGGTTGCGCGCTGCGTCCTCGACCGGCTCTACGGGGTCGAGACCGCGGTGGTGGCGCAGCTCGTCTACGAGGCGTGCCGAGCATTGGTGTACCAGAACGGTACCGGCGGCGGCCTGATGGTCCACTGCCAGGTCCCCGGCGATCCGTCCTGGGTCGGGACACGGCTCCTGACACGCGAACAGTGCGCCCGGGCTGGGGGCGCCTTCGATAGCGGTACGACCGTGCGCTGACTGCCGTCAGCTCGCGGCGAGCTGACGGACCAGCTTGGCGTAGGCGTCGGCCAACGCCGCGACGACCGTCTTGCCGATCGCCGTGTCGGCATAGCTGCCGAAGCGGGCACTGGTGAAACCGGAGCCGAGCACGGCGCCGTTGATACCCACATCGCGCGTCTGGGCGCTGCCCTCGGCCGCCGCGACCTGCAGGCCCGTGCTGCCCTGGGTCAAGAGCAGGACGGTCTGCACCTCCTGATCGTCGTAGGCGACACTGCCGGCAAGGCCGCGCAGTGTGCTCGGCAGCAGGCTGGTGAAGGTGCTGATCGACGCGCTCGAGCCACCGGCGTTGTCGTCGGCGAAGATGATCTCCGGGGTCAGGAAGTACTGCGCGGCGACGAGGCTGCCGGCAGCGCTCCCGCCCGTGAGCTGCCGCTCCTGCTGGATCAGGCCGATGGCGACGCCGCGGTCGACGACGTTGAAACAGCCCGATTGCTGGATCATCAGGCGGAGCACCGGCATCGGCGAGGTCAGACCCCTTCCGCTGAGGCCGGCATATTGCCCTTCGGCCAAGGCGAGCGTTCCCAGCGGCGCCGCGCAGCGCGGCAGGTCCGCCGCCGCCTGCGCGGGCGGTGCCGAAAGGCTCGCCGACCCGGCGACGTCGGTCCCCCCCGTGCCCTTCGTGGTCGTCACCAAGCAGCCGGTCAGCGTCAAGGTGACGAGGACGGCCACCGGCAGACAGATCGCGAAGCCAGCTCGCATCAAGCAAGTTCCCTCATGTCGACAAGCCCGCTACGGCGACGAAGTGTACAGCCGACTTGCGCCGAACGCTTTGCTTCGTAGCACAATCGCGGCTCCGTTGCATTCTATGGTTGAGAGATGCGGTCACCGCGCCATCCGCCGCTGCAGGAACTCGGCGATCTCGGCGATCTGGCGGTCGGCCTCCGGGAGCATGCGGCTGAACATGACGCAGGCGTGGGTCACGCCGCGCCACAGCCGGTAGTCGAAGTCGACCCCGGCACGGGCCAGCTTGCAGGCGAGCGCGTCGGTGTCGTCGCGCAGCGGGTCGAGCTCGGCGGCGGAGAGGTAGAGCGGCGGCAGGCCACCGAGATCGGCCAGGAGCGGCGCGGCCAATGGGTTCCGCCGCTGCGCCGGATCGGGCAGGTAGTGGTCGCGGAACCAGCACATGGTCGGGGCGGAGAGAATGTATTCGCCGCCGCCGAAGGCATCGTAGGAGCCGCCAGCGAAGTCATACTGGTAGGCGCCGTAGATCAGCGCCGCGGTGCGCGGCAGCGGGTCGCCAGCGTCGCGCAGCGCCAGCAACGTCGCCAGTGCGAGGTTGGCGCCGGCGGAATCGCCGGCAAGCCCGATCCGCTGCGGCTCGATCCCGAGGACGGCGCCCTGGGTCGCGAGCCACCGCGCAGCCGCGACGCAGTCCTCCAGCGGTGCTGGAAACGGATGCTCGGGCGCCAAGCGGTAGTCGAGGCTCGCGACGCGCAGCCGCGACGCGTTGGCGAGGCGCCGGCAGACGCCGTCGTGGGTCTCGAGCGAGCAGATCACCCAACCACCGCCGTGGATGTAGAGCACGCCCGGGCCGCTCGCGCCGGCGCCGTCCGGGACGTAGAGGCGCAGCCGCAGCGCGCCGCCGGGACCGGGCAACTCGACCTCCCGCATCTCGGCCACGCTCGGGTTGCACTCGTTCCAGAAGCGGTTGCGCTCCTCGGCCACGACGCGCGCCTCGACCGCGCTCAGCGTCTCGAACGGCGGCAGATCGAGCTCGGCCACGAGCTTCAGAATCTCGGCCATGTGCGGATCGATGCGCGTCACCCCTGCCTCCATGATCCCCGGTCGCTGACCCGGGATCGTAGAGGCTCGGCCGGCGAGCCGCGAGCCTAGCGCTGCTTCGGATCGAGCACGTCGCGCAGGCCGTCGCCGAGCAGATTGAATCCGAGACTGACGATGAAGATGGCGAGGCCGGGCATCGCCGCCAGCCACCACTGGTCGAGCACGTAACCGCGCCCGCTGGAGATCATCGCCCCCCATTCCGGCAGGGGCGGCTGCGCGCCCAGCCCGAGGAAACCGAGGCCCGCCGCGGTGAGGATGATCCCGGCCATGTCGAGGGTGAGCCGCACGATCAGCGAGCTGAGACACAGGGGGGCGATGTGGCCGACGATGATCCGTGGCGTCGAGGCGCCCTGCATCTGCGCCGCGGCGATGAAGTCGCTGCCGCGAATGGTCAGCGTCTCGGCTCGCGCCAGCCGGGCATAGGGGGGCCAGAGAGTGATCGCTATGGCAAGAACCGCGTTCTCGATCCCGGGGCCCAGCGCGGCGACGAAGGCGAGCGCCAGGATCAGGCGCGGAAAGGCGAGGAAGATGTCGGTGAGCCGCATCAGCAGCGTGTCGACCCACCCGCCGAGATAGCCGGCCAGCGTGCCGATCACGAGCCCGAAGGGACCCACGGTGAGCGCCACCAGGACGACGATCAGCAGGGTCAGCCGGCTGCCATGGACGATCCGCGACCAGATGTCCCGGCCCAGTTCGTCGGTGCCCAGCCAGTGCGCCGCCGAGGGCGGCTGCAGCCGGTTCGTCAGGTCCTGCGCGATCGGCGAATGGGTGGCGAGCAGCGGTGCCAGCGCCGCCATCAGCAGCAGGAGGAGGACGATGGCGAGGCCGATCACGGCGAGCGGATTGCGCCGCAAGGCGAGCCACGAGATGTAGAGGCGCCCGAGGCGCGCTTGGCCGCGCGAGCGCGGCGTGTCGGCGAGCAGCCAGTCGTGCCACCCGGCGATCATCGGGTGCGCGGGTCGAGCAGGCGGTAGAGCAGGTCGGACAGCACGTTCAGACCGATGAACACACAGCCGACGACGATCGTCCCGCCGAGGACGGCGTTCATGTCGACGTTGAAAAGAGATTCGGTGATGTAGCGGCCGAGCCCGGGCCAGGCGAACACGGTCTCGGTCAGGACCGCTCCCTCGAGCAGGCTGCCATAGGACAGCGCCACGACGGTGACCAACGGGACCATCGCGTTGCCCAGCGCGTGCCGCCAGATCACCCGCCATTCCGGCACGCCCTTGATGCGGGCGGTCAGGATGTACTCCTGGCTGAGCTCACCGAGCATCAGGCTGCGCGTCATCCGGCTGATGTAGGCCATCGAGAAATAGGCGAGGATTCCGGCCGGCAGGATGATGTGATCGACGGCGTTGCGGAACACCTCCCACTCCCCGGCGAGCGGCGCGTCGATCAGCATCATGCCGGTCACCGTGGGCACGAGGCCGTCGTAGAACAGGTCGAGCCGGCCCGGGCCCGCAACCCAGCCCAGCTTGGCGTAGAACACCACCAGCGCCATCAGGCCCAGCCAGAACACCGGCGCGGAATAGCCGATCAGGCCGACGATGCGGATGACATGGTCGGGCCAGCGGCCGGCGTGCACGGCGGACACCACCCCCGCCGGAACGCCGAGCAGCGTGCCGACCAGTGTCGCCAACGTCGCCAGCTCGATGGTCGCCGGAAAGAAGCGTAGCAGGTCGTCGAGCACGGGCCGTGAGGTGAGCACGGACGTGCCGAAGTCGCCCTCGAAGATCTTGCCCAGATAAATCGCGAACTGGTGCCAGAGCGGCTTGTCGAGCCCGAGCTCGAGACGGACCCGCTCGTAGACTTCCGGCAGCGCCCGGTCGCCGACGATGGCGAGGACGGGGTCGATCGGCACCACCCGGCCGATCACGAACGTGACCGCAAGCAGGCCGAAGAAGGTCAGCAGAATCGAGGTGAGGAAGCCGGCGCCGCCGGCGAGACGGCGGCCCCAGAGGCCGCCGCTCACAGGGGCCGCGGTCACCCTGCCGGCGCGCTCAGTCGCACGGGCTCACTTCTGGACGAGGCGGTAATAGACCGTGTCGAAGGTCGGCCCGGAGACGAAGCCCTGGACGTTGCTGCGTCGCGCGGTCTGGTTGAGGTTCTGGAACATGATCACGAAGGGGCTGTCCTCCTGCAGCCGGCGCTGGAGGTCGAGATACATCTCCTTGCGCTTTTCGGCGTCGCGCTCACGCACTGCGGCATCGGTCAGCGCGGTGATCTCGGGGATCTCCCAGGCGTTCCGCCAGGCGAGCGGCTTGGACTTGGCGTCGTCCGAGTTGTCAGGGTTGCGGGCGAAGCTGTCGGCGTTGCTGTGCGGATCCATGTAGTCGGGGGACCAGTAGAGGGCCACGATCTGATGCTGCCGTGCCCGGTACTTGGTGATGACCTGCTTCTGCTCGCCGGGGATGATCGAGACCTTGATCCCCGCCTGCCCCATCGTCGCCTGGATCGACTGCGCGATGTCGGCGGACGGGTAGGCGTTCGACGCGTCGAGGGTCACCTCGAAACCGTCCGGATAGCCAGCCTCGGCCAGCAGCGCCTTGCCCTTCTCGACATCGAGGCGGAACGGCGTATCGGTCAGCGAGGCGAAGAACCCGGACGGCCAGAACGACTGGTGGACCTTGAACTGGCCCTTGAGGAAGCTGTCGGCCATGCCGTGATAGTCGATCAGCCAGCGGATCGCCTGGCGGACCTTCGGGTTGGCCAGCCGCTCGTCCTTCTGATTCAGACCGAGATACCAGACATCCGCCTTCGGGTGCGTGTCGATGGCGATCTCGGCGTTGCCCTCCAGGCCTTGAATCTGATCGGCCGAGAGGTTGCGGGCCATATCGATGTCGCCCTTCTCGAGCAGCAGACGCTGCGCTGCCGGCTCGGGGACGTGGCGCAGCGCCACCCGCTTCATTGCCGGGGCGCCATGGCGGTAGTCGGGGTTGGCCTCGAGCAGCACCGCCTCGTTCGGGTTCCAGGTGCGCAGCGAGAACGGGCCGGAGCCGGCCGAGGCGCTCTTGAGCCAGCCGTAGCCCATGTCACCGTCCTTCTCGTGTTCTTGCACGAGCTTCATGTCGACCACCGAGCCGACCCCGGCGGACAGGCAGTTGAGGACGAAGGTCGGTGCGAAATCCTCGCCGAGCTTGAGCTCGACCGTGCTCTCGTCGATGGCCTTGATCATCTCGTCGACGTTGCTGCCGTCCCAGCCGAGCTGGGTCAGGATGAAGGCCGGGGTCTTGTCGAGCTTGACGACCCGTTGCAGCGAGTAGGCGACATCCTGGGCGGTCAGCGGGTTACCGGAGTGGAAGGTCAGCCCTTGGCGGATCTTGAGCGTGATCGTCCGCCCGTCGTCACTGACCGCATAGCTCTCGGCGACACCCGGCACGAGGGTCTCGGTGTCCTCGGCCTCGAACGTCATGATCCGGTCGTAGACGTTGGCGATCACCTCGCCGCCGGTGAACTCGAACACCTCGGCCGGGTCGAGCGTGATGATGTCGTCGATCTGCTTGGCCATGACGAAGGTGTCGGCCGGCGTCGCGGCCAGCGCGCCGCCTACCCCGAGCGCCACCACGGCCACACCGGCAAGCCAAGCGATCTTGTGCCGCATCGACGTTCCTCCCAACCCGGTGACCACGCGCGGCAGCGTCCCGAGGCCCTCGCTGGCTGTCAAGCTGGAACCCCGGCGGTCGCGCAAAGTTCATGATTGCTTATGAGGAGGAGCAACCCCAGATTTCGGTCCGCCGCGACCGGCCGGTCCCGGCGAGTCCTGAAACCTCTTGGGAGGCAGCGCCTTGGCCGATCTTATCTGCGTTGCGTTCGACGATCCCACCACGGCGAGCCGGGTGCTCGCCGAGCTGACCTCGTTACAGAAGGAGTATCTCATTAAGCTGTCAGACGCCTGCGTGGTCGTCCGCGACGCCGAGGGGCAGGTGCATCTCCACCAGTCGGTGCCGCTGGTGAAGCTCGGCGCGACCAGCGGCGGCGCCACGGGCGCCCTGTGGGGCGGCCTGATCGGCCTGCTGTTCCTCAACCCGCTGGCCGGCATGGCGGTCGGCGCCGGGGTCGGGGCGGCGAGTGGCGCGCTCGCCGGCAAGCTCGGCGACTACGGCATCAACGACGACTTCATCAAGCAGCTCGGCAGCACCATCAAGCCGAACAGCTCGGCCCTGTTCCTCCTGGTCGAGAAGGTCACGGCCGACAAGGTGCTGGAGCGCTTCAAGGACCTTCGCGGCACGATCCTGCAGACGTCACTGCCGGCGGAGCGCGAGGCGCGGCTGCGCGCCGCCCTGGAAGGCACCGCCTGAGCCGGACCTCAGCCGTCGGCAAGCCGGCGTTCGACCGCCGCCGCCCATTCGCCGAGGCGGCGGCGGTTCACGCCCAGGTCCCAGTAGCCGGTCTCGCTGCGACTGTAGGCGGCGAAGCTGCTGCGCCCATCCGGCAGCGCGACGACCCGCACGGCGATCCGGTCGACGAAGCCGAACAGCGCGGAGCGTTGCTCCGCCTCGAGCATCAGTCGTTCTGCGTCGACGGTCGTGACCACCGTACGCGGTGCCGCCAGGATCACTTCCCGCCATGCCGAGAGAACGGCCTCGGGCGGAGCGGCCAGGCTCGGCGCCAGCCGGTCCGCCGGAGCGGCGCAGGCGCCGTCCGGGCAGATCAGGAAGTCGTTGGGCCGTCCGGTGCGCTCCACGGTCGCGGGATCGAGCGGCGCAGCCGGCCGTGCCGACGACGACAGCACCATCAGCGCCAGCACACCCACGAGGGCGAGACGCGAATGCGACCGCCTCCTGTCGCCCGGCTCATCCGTCTGGCCGCGCTGCATCGGAGGGACCAACGCCATGCCGATCACTCTGTAGGGCTCGTGCAGTTGCGGTGCCGTTCGCTTCCGCGCCGCCGCGCCCAGCCCCCGGCCATACCAGCTCTGCGACTGCTGCGCGATCGGCCGCAGGACCGCGGGTAGCGGCTTTGCCATGAACTTTGGTGCGCTCGCGGCCGCCCTCAAGGTCATCGGCCGCCGCCAACTGCACATCTTGCCGACCACCGTCCGCGCCGCCGGACGGCGGCACGGCGCGGCGCGGCCTCTGGGTTCCCTGAGCTCGGACGGTCAGCCGAGCCGTCCCAGACCGGGCAGTGCCATGTACAGGCGGTCGGCGACATCGGCGCCGGCGCTCCGCTCGACGTGGTCGAGCAGCAGATCGGCGATGCTGCCGAGCTGGTCGGGCGTCAACCCGCTGTCGCGGGCGAGCTCCAGCAGCGCCTCCGCGGTGTCGACGGGTTGGCCGAGCAGGCTCGCCAGGGATGCGCCGCTGGTGTCGAGGAGGCCCTGCGCCAACAGCTCGGTCGCGCCCGGCACACGGTTCAGCAGCCCGGTGCCGTCCGGCCCGAGCGTCTGCAGCGCGAGTTCGAGTAGGCCCAGGATCACGGCCTGCACGGTGAGCGGGTCGATCCCCGTGAGCGCGACGACCTGCGCGACCAGATCTTCCACGGCGCTCTCCCCTCGTTGCCGATCGTACCGCCGCGATCGTCCTGAGGTTCCTCTAGCCGGCATGCCGGACGGCGTCAGCCCGCCGCGCCGCGCCTTGCGCCACGGGCAGCCTCGGCCATAGTGCCATAATCGACGCGTCGCGCGGGACAGGAGGGTCATGACGCCGGATAAGCTGCTTCTCGGCAAGGGCGAGACGGCGCAGTTCCTGCACCTCGGCCTCGCCAACCGGCACGGCCTCGTCGCCGGCGCGACCGGCACCGGCAAGACCGTCACCCTGCAGGTCATGGCGGAGGGCTTCAGCCGCGCCGGCGTTCCGGTGTTCGCCGCCGACGTCAAGGGCGACCTGGCCGGCATCAGCCAGGCCGGTGCCGACAATCCGAAGTTCGTCCAGCGCGCCGCGGAACTCGGCGACGAGCCGTTCAGCTTCGCCGCATCGCCGGTGATCTTCTGGGATCTGTTCGGTCGACAGGGGCACCCGGTGCGGACCACGGTGAGCGAGATGGGTCCGCTCCTCCTCGCCCGGCTGCTCGACCTCAACGACACCCAGGAAGGCGTCCTGGCACTGGCCTTCAAGCTCGCCGACGATCAGGGCCTGCCGCTGCTGGATCTCAAGGACCTTCGCGCGCTCCTTACCTTCGTCGGCGAGAATGCTGCGGCGCTGCGCGTCGCCTACGGAAACGTCAGCGCGGCCTCGGTGGGCGCCATCCAGCGCCAACTCCTCGCGCTCGAGCAGCAGGGCGGCGAGCGCTTCTTCGGCGAGCCGGCGCTGGACCTGCGCGACCTGATGCGGACCGACGCCGGCGGGCGCGGCTATGTCAGCATCCTGGCCGCCGACGAGCTGATGCGTAGCCCCCGCCTCTACGCCACCTTCCTGCTCTGGCTGCTGGCCGAGCTGTTCGAGGAGCTGCCCGAGGTCGGAGACCCGCCCAAGCCCAAGCTGGTGTTCTTCTTCGATGAGGCGCATCTGCTGTTCAACGACGCACCCAAGGCGCTGCAAGAAAAGATCGAGCAGGTCGTGCGCCTGGTCCGCTCCAAGGGCGTCGGCGTGTACTTCGTCACCCAGAACCCGCTCGACGTCCCGGAGACGGTTCTGGGCCAGCTCGGCAACCGCGTGCAGCACGCGCTGCGCGCCTTCACCCCGCGCGACCAGCGCGCGGTCAGGGCGGCGGCCGAGACCTTCCGCGCCAATCCGGCGTTCCGCACCGACGCGGTCATCACCGAGCTCGCGGTCGGCGAAGCCCTGGTCTCGACCCTTCAGCCCGGCGGCACACCGGGCATCGTCGACCGCGCGCGGATCTGCCCGCCGCGTGGCCGGCTGGGCCCGGTCAGCCCGGAGGAGCGCGCCGCGGTCCAGGCGGAGAGTCCGGCCCGGGGCCGTTACGATCTCGCCATCGACCGCGATTCGGCCTTCGAGATGCTGCAGCGACGCACCGCCGAGTCGGCGGCGACAGCCACGACCGCTCCGGCGCGTCGCAACACGACCAAGCCGGCATCGCCGAGCGCCGGCGGGGGGGTCCTGGAATCGATCCTGGTCGGCGACGGCCGGCGCCAGGGCCTCGCCGAGGCGATCGCCAAGTCGGCGGCACGTAGCGTCAGCAGCACCGTCGGCCGCCAGGTCGGCAACGCCATCGTTCGCGGCATCCTCGGCGCTTTGGTGCGCAAATAGCCGCGTAGGGCGGCAACCGCTTCGCCAAAGCGCAACTTCGGATTGCCTATCTCCACAGATCGTTGTATTATTTTGCTCTGGGGGGAATGTCGATGGTTAGGATCTTGCTTCTTGCCGTTGGGTTGCTCGGCTTCGCTGCGGGTGTGGTCGGTGTGTCGACGCTGGGCGCACAGCCCTCGCTCGCACAGGCCTGCCGTCCGCCGCAGTGCAGCTGACGTTCGGCAAACGTGACCTCTTGAGGTTCTAGCGACGCCGGCGCGAAACGACACCGGCGCGCTCAGCTCGGCCCGATCAGCCCGACTCCAACCGCGGCGGCGTGGGGGATTGGGATGCGGCGCGCGTTCCTGTTGGCAGCGGCCGTCGCGGCTCTTGTACCGAGCGTCGCGCTCGCGGCACCGCGGATCGACACCGCTGGCGCCGTTCGTCCCCTCACCTGCGAACGTGCCATCGAGATCGACGAATGGCAGGCGTTCTGCGCGGCGATGCAGCGGGTCCTGACCGACCGCCAGCCGACCACCCTGGACTGGCGCCTGCCGCCGACCGGCCAACGCCGGGCCCCGCTGCCACCGCTCACGCTCGTCGAGATCTGGCCACAACCGGTCGCGACCACCGCCAAGATCGTGTTCCGGGACATCGAGATGTCGATCGACGGCGTCGGCGGAATCATCGCCGCCGCGGACGAGACCGTACCTGACCAGTTCCGCACCATCGACCTCGAACTGCCCGCGATCTTCCCCGACGAATGTCCGGCCAAGCCCAACAACGACGCCGACCTCGCAAGCGTGGAGATCAGGCGTGCGCTCGTCGTCCACCTGACGCGGGCGGGCGGGGACACGGATCGCCCCCCGCATTGCCCGCCCGATCCCACCAGTCCCGCACTCCGACTGTTGACCCCGGCCCTCTGGGTCCGTGGCGTGACCTTCAAACAGTCGACGCGCTGGGTGCTCCCCGCGCGGCCTCACGTGAGTCTGTCCTTCGCGGCGACCCGATTCGAGGGGCCCCTGGAGATCAGGGCGGGCGACGCGATGGAGGCACCGGCGCCAAACGGCCGACGGCGGGGCGCAACCTACATAGCGCTCAGCACCTCCGTGTTCGACGGGCACGCTCTGGTGTTCGGCATAGCCGTTGACGAGTTCACCGCGTATTTCAATAGGATGCAGAGCTTCGAACTACTTGATCTGAAAGTTACCAATCGAATCAAGATCAATGACAACGCGATCGGCCCATTACGCGTGCGCGGTCTCGATCAACCCGCAGAGTTCATCGTCGACGCCAATAGCCTCAGCGACTCACTCTACATCGAGGAGGTGCGGCCCTACAGCGTCGCGGACGGCGAAGTGAAGACTCCTCTTTGGTTCGTCGCCCATAACAAGATCGTCGGCAATCTGAAGTTCTCGCTTGTCGCCGGTCGGGAGGCACCGCGCAGCCCGCTCGGCGGGGACGGCCGACCGAGCTTCCGCTTCATGGGCATGCGGATCGACGGGTCGGCCTACTTGCTCGTCGACGAGCGACTGCTGCGAAGCGCCTACACCTTCGATCTGGACCTCACGCACTCCACGGTCGCTTCGCGCCTGCTCGTGACCGCCGCGATCGAGGCGGACATGGACGGCCTCGTCGGACCAACCAGGCACCTCCACGCAACCAGCCAGCTCGAGCCGACCGCCTGTGCGCCACATCGGAGTGCCTCCGTTGCGGCCAAGCTTCGCGTCGACCTGACGAGCAGCACCGCCGGGGCGCTCGTGTGGAACCTGCCACTCGAAGGGCTGACGGATGATGCCCGCTGTGTCGGCTGGAGCGGGCCAAGCTTCCGCTGGAGTACCGCGGACTTCCGCCCGGTAACCGGGCCGCTGCTGCTCGAGGACGGGCGGTCCGCGGAGCCGGACTGGTTACGTGAGGCCGCTCAGGTCTCCAACTGGCCACAAGCGCAGGTGACACCTTCGCCGGAGGCGTACGGCTTCACGGAACGCTATTTCCTCGATCGCGGCTATCTCTTCGAGGCGCTCGGGATGAAGGGGCGCAAGACTTTCGAGAATCTCTCGCGGAAGTGGGACGCGAGTATCGACGACCTGCGCGGCGGGAACGCTTGGGATAAAGCCAGCGCGCTGACTCGTGTTGTCGTACTGACCGTGCTCTTCCTATATTATTTTCCTGCGAATTACGGCGCCAATCCCGAGTTCGCCATGCTCGCCTTCCTGACCGTATGGCTCGCTGCGGCAGCGACATACTACGGCTACGGCCGACGCTGGGCGCGCGCCGGATGGTCGGACTACCGCCTCGATTGGCACAACAGGGGCAATCGGCCTTTCCTCGCCGTCGCTCCTGGTTTCGAGCAGAAGGACGAGCATCCGTGGCGCGGGTTCCATCATTGGCTCTATTCGCTCGATTGCATGGTCCCCCTCGTGAGCCTCGGCGTGGCTGACGAGTACCAGCCGCACACGCAGGGCGAAGCCGGATGGCGCGCGATTGCGATGCTGCCACCGGCGCAGAAGGTGCTGGGCACATGGCTCGGCACCTTGTGTCTCGTCGTCTTCCTCTTCTAAGACCTCAGCGACCCTCGCCCTCACGCCAGCGGGTCACGCCGGGGGCGTCGAGGCCGAACAGGTCGAGCGCGCGACCGACCGTGTGATCGACCAGCTCGGCGACTGTCTGCGGGCGGGCGTAGAACCCCGGCACCGGCGGGGCGACGATGGCGCCCATCTCGGTCACCGCCGCCATGTTGCGCAGGTGGCCCAGATGCAACGGCGTCTCGCGGACCATCAGGACCAATCGGCGGCGCTCCTTGAGGGTCACGTCCGCGGCGCGCGTCAGCAGGTTGTCGCAGTTGCCGGTGGCCACGGCGGCAAGCGTGTGCATCGAGCAGGGCGCGACGATCATTCCGTCAGTGCGAAAGGACCCGGAGGCGATCGAAGCGCCGACGTCGCTCAGCGGATGGACGACGCTCGCCAGCGCGCGGATCTCGTCGACCTTGCGCTCGAGCTCGTGGCCGATCGTGAGGACGGCCGAGCGGGTCAGGACGAGATGCGTCTCGATACCCGCGTCGCGGAGGAGCTCCAGTACGCGCACGCCGTACACGACGCCTGAGGCGCCGGTGATGCCGACGACCAGCCGGCGGGTCATACGCGCAGCGCGCCGGCGAGGAGCGTGGCGCCGAGCAGTGTGATCGCCATGGCACCGGCGAGGTCGAGGGCGAGCGCTGCCCGGCCGACCCCGCCCGCGAGGCGTCCGGCAACGAGGCGACGCGTGAGCACGCTGGCGAGCCCCAGCGCCCCCATGGTGACCGCCATGCCGCAAGCGACCATCGCCACGAGCGCGATGCCGGCGGCGAGGATCCCGTTGGCCATGCTGTAGAGCAGGATGAGCAAGGAGCCGGTGCAGGGCACGAGGCCGACACCGAGCGAGAGCAGCCCGCTCTCGCCATGGCGCGCGCCGCAGCCGCAGGCGTGATCGTGATGCGCCTCGGTCGTCGCGACGCGGGCGCGGTGCGCGCCGCGCGCCAGCATGGCGAGGCCGATCAGCAGGATCAGCGCGTAGCTGGCGAGGCGTACCTCGAGCGTCTCGGCCGGCGCCCCACCGAGGCCGCGACGCAGCAGGAAGTCGGCGAAGACCACGATCACCACCGCCGAAAGCACGTGCATCACGGCGATCTGCGCGCCCATCAGCAGGCCGCGGCCGATGCGCGCGTCACGGGCCAAGAAATAGCTGACCACGACCAGCTTGCCGTGACCCGGCCCGGCAGCGTGCAGCGCGCCGTACAGAAAGGCCAGCGCCATGCCGCCGAGCAGTGGACCGGTCGTCGTGCCGTCGCGGATCGCCCGCAGCTGCTGCGCGATCGTGCGGTTGGCCTCGCGCTGGAAGTCGAGCAGGGCGCCGGCCGCGGCACGCCCAGCGCCGCCCTCGACGAGCGCCACTCCGGCGCCGAGCACCACGAGGAGCACGATCAGGGCGAGCAGCAGGCGGCTAGGACGCGCCACAGGTCAGGTCCACGGCCTGCGGGTGGATCATGCCGAAGTAGATCGGGTTCGCGGCGTCCTCGAACAGCGCCCAGCGGCAGGCGTCGGGCGCGCCGGCGAGCCGGATCGGCTCCTCGCCGGCGAGCAGGATGTCGATGTAATAGGTCTCGTCGTAGAGCGAGAGGACGACCGGCCGGCCGCTCGGATCGGCCGGTTCGGGCAGCGGCAGGGTGAAGCGGTAGGCGACCAGGCCGTCCTCGACGGCGACGGTGAATGCCTGCGCCTCGGGCAGGGCGATGCGCTCGGCGCCGACCCGCAGATGGGTCAGCCAATCCAGCTCGACCAGCGACTCGAACGCCTCGCGACGGACCGCGGCGGTCTCCTCGGCGTCGAAGCGGCCGTCGCCGTCACGATCGTGCTCCTGGAGGATGAAGTCGCTGAACACCTCGTCGAACACCCAACGCTGCTCGATGGCCACCAGCCGGCCGTCGGTGAATCGCAGTTCGGCGTCGGCGTCGATCCAGATGTGCGGGTGCGCGCGCGCCGTCGTGGCGACGAGAACAAGCGGGACGGCAATGGTCGCGAGACGCGCCGTCACGCCGCCATCCGCCGGCAGCGGGCGCAGGTGCCGGTCACCTCGACGCGCGCCTCCTCGACCATGAACCCGGCCGCGACGGCGCGCCGGTCGAGGGTGCGGGCCAGTTCGGCATCGTCGAGTTCGGCGACCTCGCGGCAGGCGCGGCAGATCAGGAAGAAGGCACGGTGACTGGCCGCCGGCGCGCGGCAACCGATGAACGCATTGAGGCTCTCGATGCGATGCACGAGCCCGTGCTGCACGAGGAAATCGAGCGCGCGGTAGACGGTCGGCGGCGCCACGCTGCCGCGCTCGGCGCCGAGCAGCTCCATCACCCGGTAGGCCCCGACCGGAGCGTGACTCTGCCAGACCAGCTCCAGCACGCGGCGGCGCAGCGCGGTCAGACGGACGCCACGCCCCTCGCAGAGCCGCGCCGCCTCGGTGAGAGCCTCGTCGACGCAGCGGCGATGGTCGTGTGCCACGGCGGGAAACGGATCGCTCATCCTCGACACGACCTCTTCCATGGCGCGAGCATAGCCGCCGCGTTGTGCCCCGACCACCGCTTCACCGGCTACCGCGTGCCGGAACGAGCTGCGCTGTGGCGAACAACGCCACCGCCACGACCACGATCGCCGGGCCGGCGGGGAGGTCGAGACGCAACGACAGGAGCAACCCGCCGACGACGCAGATCATCCCGGCGATCGCGGCCAGCAAAGCCATCTGCGCCGGGCTCGCCGCGAGGCGGCGCGCCGCCGCCGCCGGGACGATGAGCAGGGAGACGACCAGCAGAATGCCCACAAGCTTCATGCCGACGGCGATCACTGCGGCGAGCAGGAGCGTCAGCAGCAGCCGGCAGCGATCGACCGGCACGCCCTCGACCGCGGCGATCTCGGCATCGACGGTGATGGCCAGGAACGACCGCCAGAAGGTGCCGAGGCTCAAGGTGACGCCGGCCAGAACCGCCAGGATGAGCGTCAGGTCGCCCGTCGACACGGCCAGGATGTCGCCGAACAGGTAGCTCATCAGATCGACGCGGAAGCGGTCGAGGAAAGCGAGCAGCACGAGCCCCGTCGCCAAGGCACCGTGCGAGAGGATGGCGAGCAAGGTGTCGACGGGCAGGATGCGGCGCCGCTCCAGCGCAGTCAGCACCAGCGCCAGCAGGACCACGACAAGAACCACCACCGGCAGGGTGCTGACCCGCAACAGCACCCCGAGGACGACACCGAGCAGCGCTGCGTTGGCGAGCGCCTCGCCCAAGAATGCCATGCGGCGCCAGACGACGAACGCGCCGAGCGGTCCGGCGGCGGCGGCGATCGCCATGCCGCCGACGAGGCTGCGCAGCAGGAAGTCGTCGAGCATCACGCCCCGCCGACGGTTGATGCGGTCGTCGCTTCCGGCGGCGCGGCGTGCCCGTGCACGTGCTGATGGTGGGCGAGATCGTGCCGGTAGAGCGCCAGCGCGTCGGCCAGCCGGTGCCCGAACAGTCGGGCGAAGGCGGGGTCGCGCGCGACCTCGACCGGGTGGCCCGAGCAACACACATGGCCGGCGATGCACACCACCCGGTCCGTGCGGGCCATGACCAGATGCAGATCGTGGCTGACGAGCAGGATACCGGCACCGCTGTCGTCGCGCACGCGCGCGATCAACTCGTAGAGCTCGACCTGCCCAGCCACGTCGACGCCAGCGACCGGCTCGTCGAGGACGAGGAGATCCGGCTCGCGGAGCAGCGCGCGCGCAAGCGCGACGCGGTGCAGCTCGCCACCGGAGAGCACATGCATCGGCCGGTCGAGCAGGTCGTCGAGACCGACGCGCGCCAGCGCGTCGGCCAGCCGACGCCGATCGTGCGGCCCGGCGAGCCGGAGAAAACCATGAACGCTCAACGGCAACACCGGATCGACCGCGAAGTGCTGCGGCACATAGCCGACCCGGACGCCGGGTGCGCGAACGACCGTGCCGGTGTCGGGCTGGACGAGGCCGAGGACCACCCGCACCAGGGTCGACTTCCCGGCCCCGTTGGGGCCGATCAGGGTCACGATCTCGCCCCGCGCGACCGTGACGTCGACCTGGTCGAGGACCAGCCGGCCGGCGCGGCGTAGCACGATGCCGTGCGCCGCGACGAGCGGCGTGGACGGAGCGAGGCTTGCCACTGTTAGTGTATAACGTTACGTCTCCGGTTGTCGGAGATAGCACCGTCCGGAGGCACCCCGCCAGTGCGCAATCACCACCGACCGCTCGTCGCCCTCGGCGCCGCCGCACTGCTCGGTATCGCTTGCGCTGCCGACGCGGCGCCGCGCGTCGTCGCCAGCATCCCGCCCGTGCATGCTCTCGTCGGCGAGGTGATGGCGGGCGTCGCCGAGCCGATCCTGCTCGTGCCACCAGGCACCTCGCCGCATGGCTACCAGATGCGCCCGTCCGAGGCGGCAGCGCTCCAGGAGGCGCAACTCGTCGTATGGGTCGGGCCGGATCTGGAGACCTATCTGGTCCGCCCGCTCGCGAGCCTGGCCGGCGGCGCCCGCCAGGTCCAGCTCACCGCCGTGCCGGGGATGACGCTGCTCCCGGCCCGCGAGGGCGGTGTCTGGGCCGAGCATGACCATGACGACGACCACGAGGACGGCGCGACGGCGCATGACGACCACGGCCATGATGAGGAGCATGAGCACACGCACGCCGCGGCCGAGGACCAGCCGATCGACGCGCACATCTGGCTGAGCGTCGCCAACGCCGGGGTGATCGTCGACGCCGTGGCGACGGCGCTGGCCGAGATCGATCCCGGCAATGCGACCACCTACGCCGCGAACGCGGCCAGTGCTCGGGCCGCGCTGCGGGCCCTCGCCGACGAGCTCGAGCAGACACTGAAGCCCGTCCGCGAGCGGCCGTTCGTCGTCGCCCACGACGCCTGGCAGTACATGGAGCGCGAACTCGGCCTGCGCGCCGCCGGCTCGATCACCGTCAGCCCGGACCGGCCGCCCAGCGCGCAGCGGCTGAGCGAGCTGCGTCGGACCATCGCCGAGCGTGGCGCCGTCTGCATTTTCGCCGAGCCGCAATACCGCACCGACCTGGTCGAGGTCCTCGTCGCGGGCACGGGCGCACGCGCCGGCGTGCTCGATCCTCTGGGTACGGAGGCCTGGCCGGCATCCGGCGGGCGCTACGCGGATCTCATGCGCGCCAACGCCGCGGCGCTGGCGGACTGCCTCGGCGCGGCGAGCTGAACAGGGCGCCGGAAAAGAAGAGCGGGCCCCGGAGGGCCCGCAAGTGAGAAGCAGAGATCAGGGAGGCACCATCGATCTAGCGGCGAGCCGCTGCCGCGAATGTGACGGTGGTCACAGTCGGCGCAGAATCTTTCATCCGCCATTGCCGGCCGCGAGCCCACGGCGGAACATCGCCGGGGCAGCAACGCCGAGCAGCGGATCGACGGCGCCGCGATGGACGAGCGCACGCGCACGCTTCTCGCCCGGGTCGACATCCTGGCCGGGCTTTCCGAGGTCGAGCTGCGTGAGATCGAGCCGCTCGTCCACCTGCGCAGCTATGCGCGACGCCAGGTCATCCTGGCCGACCAGGACCCCACCAGCGACGTACTGATGATCCTCGAGGGCCGCGTCACCGTGGCCGTGTACGGCGAGGGCGGGCGGGAGGTGTCGTTCCGCGACCTGTACGCCGGTGCCAGCTTCGGCGAGCTGGCGGCGATCGACGCCCAGCCGCGCTCGGCCACCGTGATCGCCGCCGAGCCGACGCTGGTCGGCACGTTGACCGCGTCGGACTACCGGCAGGCGCTGCGCCGCTATCCGACCATGACCGACGCGACGCTCCGTCGCCTCGCCTACTATGTGCGGGCGCTGTCGGCGCGGATCACCGAGCTCGCCTACACCGTCGAGGTCCGGGTCTGCGCCGAGCTGGAGCGTCTGGCGCGTGACGCGGGCGTCGCGGAGGGCCGGGTCGTGCTGCGCCCGTCGCCGCGCCGGGGCGAGATCGCGGCCCGCGTCAACACCACCCGCGAGCAGGTCTCGCGCATCGTCTCGCACCTGCAGCAGGCGGGCCTCGTCGTGCAGACCCGCGGTGCACTGGTCATCCCCGACCTCGCCGAGCTCGTCGCCTGGCGCCGCAAGGCCATGAGCGGGCGGTGAAAGCCTTTAGCCGATGGTGCCCGCTGAGGGACTCGAACCCTCACGGCCTCGCGGCCCCGGGATTTTAAGTCCCGCGCGTCTACCGGTTCCGCCAAGCGGGCAGTCGCGGCAGGCTAGCAGCCGCGAGCCCGTCGATGAAAGCGGCTCACGCCAGCGCCTCGGTCGCCACGCCACGCTCCTGCGCCACCGCCAGCAGCTCGGCCACGGCCGCGTCGAGCGCTGCGGCGTCGGTGCCGCGGAAGACCAGGCTGGTGCCGAAGCGCTCGAAGCGCATGTGCGGGTAGCTGCCGATCTCGACCTGAGGGTGGCGGGCCTGGATGGCGGCCAAAGGCTGCGCGATCTCGCCCTCCGGGCAGAACACGACGACCGTCCGCGAGAGGACCGGCGGGCCGCCGCGGAGCCGCGGCAGCAGCCCCTCGACCATCGCCTGCATGATCTTCGGCACGCCCGGGAGCACATGGACATTCTCGACCCGGAAGCCCGGCGCCACCGAGACCGGGTTGTCGATCAGCTCCGCACCCTCCGGCGTCTCGGCCATCTTGAGCCGCGCCTCGTTGAGCTTCTCCGGCGGGTAGTAGGCGCGCAGCCGGCGTTCGGCCTCCGGGTGGCGGCCAAACGGCAGCCCCAGCGCCTTGGCGACGCTGGCGGCGGTGATGTCGTCATGCGTCGGCCCGATCCCGCCCGTGGTGAACACGTAGCTGTAGCGCCGTCGCGTCTCGTTCACCGCCTCGGCGATGGCGTCGGCCTCGTCCGGTACGATGCGCGCCTCGCGCATGCGGATTCCGATCTCGCCCAGACGCTGCGCCAGCCAGGCGAGGTTGCCGTCCTGGGTGCGGCCGGAGAGGATCTCGTTGCCGACGATGATCAGGCAGGCTGTCGGGCTGTCCTCATGCATCACGCGCGCCGCCTCCGAGGTCCGCCCGCACTCTAGGCTTCGGCCGCCTGGCCGTCGACGTCACCGCACTCAACTGTTGCGAGAGAACACCGCGTTCCGCTATCGCATTACGATGGACGGGGACCCCGCCGCGCGCGCGACGCTCGATGCCGCTCTCGGCGCTGTCGGCCTGCGCCTCATCGCTTCGGACACGGCGCCGGGCGAGTGGCTGGTCGAGGGCGACACCTATCCGCACCGCGAGCTGATCCGCCGCCATGGCGGCCGGTGGAGCGCCAGCCGCCGGCGCTGGATCCTGAGTGACGGGACCGCGCCGCCGGGCCTCGCCGACGCCGCGGCCCCGGCCTACACCCCGCCGGCGACGCCGCCGGCGAAGAAGCACTATCTCGGCCATCGCGAGCGCCTGCGGCAGCGCTTCGCCGAGGTCGGCCCGGCGGCGCTGGCCGACTACGAGCTGCTAGAGCTGTTGCTGTTCTTCTCGATCCACCGGCGCGACACCAAGCCGCTCGCCAAGGCGATGATCGAGCGCTTCGGCGGCCTCGGCCCGCTGCTCGCGGCCCCGCCCGAGCGCTACGCCGACTGCATGGCCGTGCTCGCTCCGCCACCCGCCGGCGACGGCGAGGCGCCGGCGCAGATCCGCCACGACGACCTGCTCTTCACGCGCGTGCTGCTCAAGGCGATCCACGAACTTTTACAGCGCGTATTGAAGGAAGAGGTCCGCGAGCGGCCGCTGATCGGCTCGTGGACGGCGCTGATCGACTACCTTCAGCTCGCCATGGCGCACGAGCCGACCGAGCATTTCCGGATCCTGTTCCTCGACCGCAAGAACGTGCTGCTGCGCGACGAGGTGCAGAGCCGCGGCACCGTCGACCACACGCCGCTCTACCCGCGCGAGGTGGTGCGCCGCGCTCTCGAGCTGGGCGCCTCGGCGATCATCATGGTCCACAACCACCCGAGCGGCGACCCCACGCCGTCCGCCCCCGACATCGAGATGACCCGTCAGGTGGTGGCGGCGCTCCAGGCGGTCGGCATCGCGCTGCACGACCATGTCGTCGTCGGTCGCAACCGCCACACCAGCTTCCGCGCCAGCCGCCTGATCTGAGCCGCGGGTGGACGCGGCAGGCTCACGGTGCCGGTGCGGCTGCACGCAGCTCGGTCGGGGTCGGGTGCCCAAAGCTCAGCCGGGTGGTCGCGAAGAGCGGCGCGTCCTTCCCGCCGGCGAACAGCGGCCAGCCATTGCCGGCGAGCAGCGTGAAGGGCAGAGGGCCGCAGCCGTCGCGGGCAACGGGCGCGAGACCGGGCTCGCGCGCCTGCAGCAGCGCCAGCGCCGTCACCGCCGGGCGCAGGAACGGCGTCATCCAGGGGGCGGAGAGCACCTCGGCGCAGATCGCCGCATCGCGGGTCAGCACATTGTAGGTGCTACCGTAGCCGGCGATCACCGGGCCGGCGCTCCACGGCGCGAGGCGGAAGCCGGCCGGCGGCGGCGGTGGCGCGGCCAGTTCCACCAGCCGGCGCTCGCCGCCGAGGGTCACCAGGGCGCGATCGCGCCGCTCGCCGAGTTCGACCCGCACCGGCCGCCCTGCCAGCTCACCCTCGACGAGGATGCCGGCCGGCGCCGGTGCGGCCACCAGCAGCGCCAGCACCGCGGCCAGGACCCTCACCGCCCGTCACCCAGCACGCGCTCGAACAGCAGGTCGACATGGCGGAGGTGGAAACCGAGATCGAACAGCGCGTCGAGCGCCGCAGGATCGAGGTGGCGGGTGATCTCGGGGTCGCCGGCGAGCAGCTCGCGCAGCGGGCGGCGCTCGCTCCAGGCGCGCATCGCCTGGCGCTGGACCAGTTCGTAGGCCTCCTGCCGGGCGAGGCCGGCCTCGGTCAACGCCAGCAACACCCGCTGCGAGGCCCACAGGCCCTGCGTGGCCTCGAGATTACGGCGCATTGCCTCCGGATAGACGACCAGGCGGTCAACGAGGCCGGCCAGACGGTGCAGGGCGAAGTCGGTGAGGATCAGGCTGTCGGGCAGCATCACCCGCTCGACCGAGCTGTGCGCGATGTCGCGCTCGTGCCAGAGCACGACGTTCTCGAGCGCCGGGATCACCGCCGCCCGGATCATCCGCGCGAGCCCGGTCAGGTTTTCCGACAGCACCGGGTTGCGCTTGTGCGGCATGGCCGAGCTGCCCTTCTGCCCGGCCGCGAACGGCTCCTCGACCTCGCCGACCTCGGTGCGCTGCAGATGGCGGATCTCGGTGGCGAGGTTCTCGATCGAACTGGCGAGCAGCGCCAGCGCGGCCGCCAACGCCGCGTGCCGGTCGCGCGGGATCACCTGGGTCGAGATCGGCTCGGGCACGAGGCCGAGGCGCGCCGCGACCCGCGCCTCGACCCGCGGGTCGATGTTGGCGAAGGTGCCGACCGCGCCCGAGAGCGCGCAGGTCGCGACCTCGTCGATCGCCCGGGCGAGGCGCCCCCGGGCGCGCTGGAACGCCGCGTGATGACCCAGCAGCTTGAGGCCGAAGGTGGTCGGCTCGGCATGGATGCCGTGGCTGCGGCCGATGCAGGGTGTCGTCTTGTGCTCCTGCGCCCGGCGGCGCAGCGCGCCGAGCAGGCCGTCGATCCCGCCGAGCAGCAGGGCACCGGCCTCCTTGAGCTGCAGCGCCAGCGTCGTGTCGAGCAGGTCCGAGGAGGTCATGCCCTGATGCAGCACGCGCGCGTCGACCCCGCAGACCTCCTCGACCCGCGTGAGGAAGGCGATCACGTCGTGGCGGGTCACCTGCTCGATCGTCTCGACCCGGGCCGGATCGACGATCGCCATGCGCCGCGCGCGTGCCGTCGCCGCGAGGCGGGCGACGACCTCTTGCGGCGCGAGGTCCAGCTCGGCCATCGCCTCGGCCACCGCCAGCTCGACGTCGAGCCACAGGCCCAGCCGCGTCTCGGGCGCGAACAGGCGCGCCATCTCCGGCCGGCTGTAGCGTGGGATCATGCCCCTGCTCCGGATGCCGCGGCCGGCTTCTAGCAGCGCTGTCGCCGGCCTTCTAGGATCGCGCCATGGCAGCGCCCGAGAGCCGCGCGCGAGGAGACCGGTTCCGCCTCTCGTTCGCGACCCTGCTCGCCCTGCTGTTGGCCGGCCTGACCGGGCTGCCGCTGCTCGTCGTGTTCGCCGTCGCCTTCGGCTCCGGCGTGCGCAACACCCAGGCGCTGCTCGCCGATAAGAGCCGGCTCGCGGTGACCGCCCTGGTCCGGCGTACGGAGGACTATCTGGCCCCGGCGCAGGCCGCGGCGGGCTTTCTCGCCGACCAGATGGCGGTGGGCCGGCTCAACCCGCACGACGCGGCGGCGATCGAGCGGGTGATGCGCTACGCCATCGTCGCCGCCCCACAGCTCAACGGCCTCGCTTTCGCCCATCCCGACGGTTGGACGGTCGTGGCCTATCGGGCGGCGACCGACGACATCACGACCGAGCGCGGACTGTGGCTGCACGATCCGGTCGTCGGGCCGGCCGTCCGCGACAGCGCCAGTCGCGATGCGCCCTATTGGGGGCGGCCGATCTACATCGACGCCGCGCGCACCACCATGGTGACCTACGTCGTGCCGGTGCGCCGTGACGGTCGCCCGCTCGGTGCCATCGCTGCCACGATCCGCCTCGAGATCTTGTCGGCATTCATCGCCCAGCTCGGCCGCGACCTTCGCGAAACATCGTTCATCCTCTACGGCCAGGACCACGTGATCGCGCATCATCGCCTCGCTTCCGACGACATGCGCTTCACCGCGGCGGCACCGCTGCCGACGATCGCCGAGATCGGCGATCCGGTGCTGTCGGCGATGTGGACCGGCGACGGCCGAGAGACGACCGACCCCGGACAAGGCTGGATGAAGCTCCCCGGCGAGGCCTTCGGCCGGCAAGTCGAGGTCGGCGGCACGCGGTACGCCGTGCTCTACCGGCCTCTGGACCTGCCGACCCTCGACCAGCCCTGGCTGGTCGGGGCCTACCTCCCGGCAGCCAGCGTCATGGCCGAGGTACGCCGGCTGGCACTCGCGGCCATCGTCAGTCTCGGCGCATTGGCCTCGACCCTGCTCGCCGCCGTGCTGATCGGACGCCGGTTACGGCAGCCCGTGGACGAGCTGGCGCGGCTGGCGCACGCGGTAAGCCGATTGGAGACGGATCGCCTGATCATGCCGATGCGCTCGCGGATCGTCGAACTCGACGATGCGATCGACGCCCTCGCCCGGTCCGCCACGGCGCTGCGCCTGTTCGCCCGCTTCGTGCCGCGGCGCGTCGTCGAGATCGCGCTGAGCCAGGGCGAGGCCGAAGTGCTGCGCTCGCGCGAGCGCATCGTCACCATCATGTTCACCGACATGGTCGGGTTCAGCCAGGTTGCCGCGGGCCTGTCGGCCGAGGCGTGCGCGGCGTTCCTCAACCACCATTTGAGCCTGCTCACGGCCTGCATCGAGGCCGAGGCCGGCGTTGTCGACAAGTTCATCGGCGATGCGGTCATGGCGGTCTGGGTCAACGCCGATCCCGACGAGGGCGCGCGGGCCGCGGCGCGTGCGGCGCTCGCCATCCGGGACGCGCTGCACGCCGACAACGCCCGGCACAGGCCAGCTGTCCGGCTGCGCGTCGGGCTGCACACGGGCGAGGTCGTGATCGGCAGCCTCGGCAGCCCGACCCGCCTGAACTTCACCGTCGTCGGCGAGGCAGTGAACATCGCCCAACGGATCGAGGCGCTGGGCAAGCTCGTGGCGCCCGGCGCCGAGGTGGCGATCCTCGCCAGCGGCTGGACGGCGGATCGCCTCGGTGCGGACTTCCGGCTGCGCCCACTCGGCCGGCATCGACTGCCCGGCCACGACGAGCCGGTCGCGGTCGTCGCGATCGACGAGGTGATCGTTCCGAGGACCGCGCCGGGGCCTGCGCAGGTCGCGGTGCGGGACGCTCGCGGCTAGACTGGGATCGGCGGACGGGCGGAGCACGCAGCATGGTCGACGAAGTCCTCGCCTTCTGGTTCTCCGAGCGGGTCGAGCCGCTCTGGTTCAGCTCCGATCGCATGCTGGACGCGGAACTCCGCGAGCGGTTCGGCGCACTCGTCGCCGCCGCGGGCGAAGGCGCGCTCGACGACTGGCTGGAGACGCCCGAGGGCGCTCTGGCGCTCGTGATCCTGCTCGATCAGTTTCCACGCAACATCTATCGCGGCACGGCGGCGGCGTTCGCTGCCGACGCCAAGGCGCGCGTCGTTGCGGACCGCGCGCTGGCACTCGGCCACGACCATCAGGTCGAGCCCGCGCGACGCATGTTCTTCTATCTGCCCTTCGAGCACAGCGAGCAGCTGGCCGATCAGGAGCGCTCGCTCGCCTTGTTCACCGCCCTGGGCGATCCCGAGCTGCTCGACTACGCCGTCCGCCACCACGAGATCATCGTACGCTTCGGACGCTTCCCGCATCGCAACGCCGTGCTCGGCCGGCCGAGCACCGCCCAAGAACAGGCCTTTCTGACCCAGCCGGGCTCCGCGTTCTAGTGCCCGGGCCGGCGCCTCAGGCGACGGCGGGAGCCCACCGCACCGCCGGCTGGCCCGCGAGTTGGCGGAGGGCCACGTTGGTCGCCCGCCGGAAGCTCGCATCCTCCGCGATCCGTCGCAGGAACGCCAGATGATCGAGGAATGGGGCGAGGCGTCGTTGCACCCAGCGCAAGGCCGCGCGCTGGGTCAGCGCGGGCAAGGCACAGCCGACGGTCGGGATCTCGGCGACACGGATCGGCTGGCGGCCATGCAGCAGCGCCCCGGCTCGGCTCACATACCCGACCACCTCGGCCAGCCGACCCAGCACCTCGTCGTCGACCGGCGCATCGTGCAGCCGGACGAGATCGTAACTCGCGCCGACGCCTTCGCTGGCGTGCATTTGGAGGAGCTGGGCCTCATCGAGCCAGGTGACGAACACCCAGGCGACGCTCCCGGGATGGCGCGCCAGGGTCGCCGGCAGGGCCCCGTAGCTCGCGAGATGCGCCGAATAGACGACGGCGTGATCGCGCAGGATCGCACGCGTGACGGGGATCCTCGCGCCGCGCCCGGGGAACTTGCGCGCGAGCTGGCTCGGCGCGCCGTTCGCGCCGAGCGCCAGCACCGGCACGCGGCCGGGTTCGACCTCGCTCAGCGGCTCGATCCGGCCGTCACGAAAGAGGTAGGAGCCATCGGGCAGATCGAACGGATACATTCCCGCCTGCCGCGCGGCCCCGGCTTGCGCCGGTCCCGGCATAGCGCTCTCCATCGATACGAATGCTCAAGCTACGCCGTCCCGACGTTTGCGGGCAACGATTTGTTCCGCGATCCGCACCCGACGACGCCGATCGGACCTCGCCGCCGCCGGCTCAAGGCTGGTCGACCGCCTCCTCGACAGCGGCGACCCGCGGGCCCGGCTCCGGACGTGCCATCGCCCGTGGCACGGTCGAGCGGCCCGGGTCGGCGAATGTGCCGATGCCGGCGGTGTCGTGGCCGTAGATGTCCGGCCGGAACTGCAGGACCCCAGCGTCGTCGAGGAAAGCGGTGCGGTACTCGAGCAGCACCGGCACCGGCTCGGACAGCTCGATCCGCTGCGTCTTGCCGCGCGCCAGGGCGGCCTGGATGCGCGCCTCGTCCCATCCATCCCTGGCCAGCAGCGCGACCGCCAGCTCCATCGGCTTCTCGACCCGCACGCAGCCGTGGCTGAGGCTGCGCTCGGCGCGCCCGAACAGGCGCGGCTGCGAGGTGTCGTGCAGGTACACGGCGTGATGGTTGGGAAAGAGGAACTTCATCCGGCCGAGGGCGTTGCCGGGCCCTGGGCGCTGCACGAGGCGCAGCGGCTCGCCGGTACCCGGCCCGCCGCGCACAATGTAGTTGTGCCTCTCGAAGTAGCTCGGATCGCCGCCCGCCTGGCGCACGAGCTCCGGGACGATGCTCGCCGGCACGTACCAGTAAGGGTTGAGCTCGATATAGCGGATCTGATCGTCGAATACCGGGGTCGGTGTGTCGGCATCGCCGACGATCACCCGCGAGCGGAGGACCACCTCGCCGTTCTCGACCAGGCGCAGCTCGTAGGCGGGGATGTTGACCTCGACATAGCGAGGTGCACTGCGGCGCAGCGCGTCGTCGCGGCTGCGGGCCCGGTTGAGCTCGAGCTGGCGGATCTGACTCGCCACCGGTGTGTTCAGCGCGGCGAGGGTGCGGGCGCCGACCACGCCGTCGGCGGCGAGGCCGTGCCGTGCCTGGAAACGCTTGACACCGGTGACGGTCGGCTCGCGGTCGCGCAAGTCGCCCGACTGTGCCAGCCTGCGGCGCAGGGTCGCCTCGACCAGCTCCGGCTTGCCCGCCTGCGCCGCCGGCGCTGCCAGCTGCGCGCGGGCGGCCTGCTCGCCGTGCACGAACGCCACCACCATGAGTTCAGCCGGAGAGGGCGGAGGTACCATGGGCGCCGGCTGGGCCGTGCGCGTCTCGACCGGTCGCCAGCCGCCAGCGGCGGCGACAAGGCGGAGCTCGAGCAACCGCAGCGTCATCGGATCGTCGCCGACCGGCTCGGCGAGCACCGCCGCCGCGCGCAGACGCGTCGCGTCGGTCACGGACTCGCCGGCGAGCCGGCTCAGATAGGCGATGAAGGCGGCCTCGATCTCGGCGTCGCCCGCGTCCGCCGGCAGCGCATCGCCCGCCGCCGCGAGCACCCGCGCAAGGTTGGTCCGGCGCAGGTCCGCCACAGCATCGCCGCGCCAAGCGTGCGCCGTGCCAGCGTACGGGCCGCCGGCCGCCGAGGCCGCGCTCGGCGTCGTCGCCCAAGCAGCGGCGCCGGGACCGAGCAAGCTGCCCACCAGGGCCGCAATCAGCAGTAGATATACCAACCGGGGCTTGTCGAGGTGCATCTGCCTACACGTACACGCGGAGCGCCGGCTGGCAACCCGGAAGCGGAAGCTAGCGCGTGATCCATTCCAGAAGATTAACGGCGCGACCGGTCGCGGTTCGCCACAAGCATCCGATCAGACGTTGAAATACCGCGCCTGCGGGTGGTGGAGCACGATCGCCGAGGTGCTCTGCTCGGGCCAGAGCTGGCACTCCTCGCCGAGTTCGACGCCGATCCGCCCGGCCTGCAACAGCTCGAGCAGTGGCCCCTGATCGGCGAGGTTCGGGCAGGCCGGGTAGCCGAAGCTGTAGCGCGCGCCGCGATAGCCCTGGCGGAGAACCGCCCGCATTTCGCGTGCGTCCTCGTGGGCGAAGCCCAGCTCGGCGCGGATCGTCGCATGTACGTACTCGGCCAGCGCCTCGGCCAACTCGACCCCTAGACCGTGCAGGCGGACATAGTCCTGGTAGCGGTCCGCGGCGAACCAGGCACGAGCGACCTCCGAGGCGCGTTGCCCCACCGTCACGACCTGCAGCGCCAGCACGTCACGCGGTGGATCGTCGACATCGCGCAGGAAGTCGGCGATGCACAGCCCGCCTTCCCTGGACTGGCGCGGCAGGCGGAAGCGGGTCAGCTCGCGGGCACCGTCCGGCTCGAACAGGACGATGTCGTTGCCCTCGGCGGCGGCCGGCCAGTAGCCATAGGCCGCCGCTGGCGCGAACACCGCCTCCGCCTCGGCCCGGGCGACGAGGTCGGCAAGCACCGGGCGCAGTTCCTTCTGCGCCCGGGCGAGGAACTCCTCGAGCCGCCGGCCCTGCTTCTCGTAGCCCCAGTGGAACTGATAGAGCATCTGCTCGTTCAGCCAGGGCAGCAGGGCCTTGACGG
The DNA here is from genome assembly GCA_937995535.1 of uncultured Alphaproteobacteria bacterium. GTDB lineage: Bacteria > Pseudomonadota > Alphaproteobacteria > Geminicoccales > Geminicoccaceae > CALKJU01. The sequence goes on along the minus strand of CALKJU010000020.1, from coordinate 31,546 downwards.
GAACATGCTCGATCAGCCGCGGCCCCCAGAAAGGCGGCGTCGGTGGCCGCAGAGCGCGCGCCAATTCGTGCCGGCGGACGCGGATCTCCTCGAGATCGACTGGCCGCGCCGGGGGCGCGACGTTGCCGTTGGCGTAGGCCAGCGTGCGTGGCTTGCGCCCGGGTCGGCTGCGTCCGCGCGCAGCCCCCGCGCGCTCGGCGACGTGGGCCGCGAACTGGCCGCCGACCACCCGATCCATCAGATGCAGCCCGTCGAAGGCGTCGCGGGCGTAGGCGACCGGACCTTCGCCATAGGCGCGCCAGCAATCTTCCTCGACGAAGGCGCGGGTCAGCGCGGCACCGCCGAGCAGTACCGGCAGGCGCACCCCCTGACGCCGCATCTCCTCGAGATTCTCTTTCATGATCACGGTCGATTTCACGAGCAGGCCGGACATGCCGATGGCGTCCGCGCGATGGTCGTTGGCGGCCTCGAGGATCGCCTGCAACGGCTGCTTGATGCCCAGGTTGACCACCCTGTACCCGTTGTTGGTCAAGATGATGTCGACGAGGTTCTTGCCGATGTCGTGGACGTCGCCCTTCACGGTGGCGAGGACGATGGTGCCGCGCGCAGTGCCGTCCACGCGCTCCATGTAGGGCTCGAGATAGGCCACCGCCTTCTTCATCGTCTCGGCCGACTGCAGGACGAAGGGGAGCTGCATCTTGCCGGCGCCGAACAGCTCGCCGACGGTGCGCATGCCGTCGAGCAGGAAGCGGTTGATGATGTCGAGCGGTGGGTAGGTCCGCAGGGCCTCCTCGAGATCCGCCTCCAGGCCCTGACGATCGCCGTCGACGATGCGTTGCGCAAGGCGCTCCTCGACGGCCGTCGGCCGCTGCCGGCCGACCGTGTCCGCCGCCTTGCGCTCGGCGAACAGCGCCATGAACGCCTGCAGCGGGTCGTAGCCGTCGCGGCGGCGGTCGAAGATCAGGTCTTCGGCGGCGGCGACCTCCTCGGCAGGGATCTTGTGCAACGGGACGATCTTCGAGGCATGGACGATGGCACCGGTCATGCCGCGGCGCAGCGCGTGGTCGAGGAACACCGAGTTGAGCACGTGCCGGGCAGCGGCGTTGAGGCCGAACGAGATGTTCGAGAGGCCCAAGATGATCTGGACGTCGGGAAAGGCTTCGCGGATGCGCTCGATCGCGTCCAGGGTCGACAGGCCCAACTTCCGGTCGTCTTCATTGCCCGTGGCAATGGTGAACGTCAGCGGATCGATCAGCAGATCGTGGCGCGGCAGACCGAACCGGTCGCAGGCGAAGGCGACGAGGCGGCGCGCGATGCGCAGCTTTTCCTCGGCCGTCTTGGCCATCCCCTGCTCGTCGATGGTGAGCGCGATGACCGCTTGGCCGAAGGTCCGGGCGAGCCGCAGGCGGGCCGCCGCCGGCTCTTCGCCGTCCTCGAAGTTGATCGAGTTGATCACGCCCTTGCCGCCGTAGAGGCGGGCCGCCGCCTCGAGTACCGGCAGCTCCGTCGAGTCGAACACCAGCGGCGCGTCCACCTGGCCACGCATCCGGCTCGCGATCTCGACCATCTCGGCCTTCTCGTCGCGGCCGACATAGGCCGTGCAGAGGTCGATCGCGTGACTTCCCTCGCGAGCCTGCTCGCGGGCCATGGCAACGCAGCCGTCCCAGTCGCCGGCCGCCTGCAGCTCGCGGAAGCGCTTGCTGCCATTGGCGTTGCAGCGCTCGCCGATCGCCAGGTAGGCGTTCTCCTGGCGCAGCGGCACGGCGGAGAAAAGCGAGGCGAGCGCGGGCTGCGCCGTCACCCGCCGCGCCTGCGGCCGCGGGCGGAATCCATCCTCGGCGAGGCGCTGCAACATGGCGTCCACCGCCGCGATGTGCTCGGCCGTCGTGCCGCAGCAACCGCCGATGATCGCGACACCGTCCTCGCTCACGAAGCGCTCGAGCCAACGGGCGAGCTCGTCGGGGCGGAGCGGGTAGTGCGTGTGTCCGCAGCGGAGCTCGGGCAGCCCCGCGTTCGGCAGCACCGAGATCGGCCCGGCCCAGTTCGCCGCGAGGTGGCGGACATGCTCGGCCATCTCCTTCGGGCCGGTGGCGCAGTTGAGCCCGAGCGTGTCGACCTGGAGCGCCTCGACGATCACCGTGGCGGCGGCGATGTCGGTACCAACCAGCATCGCCCCGGTGGTCTCGATCGTCACCTGAACCATCAGCGGCAACCGGCCACCGAACCGCGCCAGGGCCCGCCGGCAACCATTGACGGCGGCCTTGATCTGCAACGGGTCCTGGCAGGTCTCGATGAGCAGCGCATCGGCCGAGCCGGCGATCAGCCCTTCGGCCTGGACGGCGAATGCATCCTCCAGTTCATCGTAGGTGACGTGACCGAGGCTCGGCAGGCGGGTACCAGGGCCGATCGCGCCGATGACGAACCGGGTCCGCCCGTCGGCGCAGCGCTTCGCGATCGCCTCGCGTGCGAGTTCGGCCGCGCGTCGGTTGATCTCGTACGCTCGCTCGGCCAGTCCGAACTCGCCGAGGGTGATCGGCGAGCCGCCGAAGCTGTTCGTCTCCAGCGCGTCGGCACCGGCGTCCAGATAGCTCCGATGGATCTCGCGGATCAGATCCGGCCGCGACAGATTGAGGATTTCCGAGCAGTTCTCCTGCCCCCAGAAATCCTCCTCGACCGACAGGTTGCGGCTCTGGATCTGGCTGCCCATCGCACCGTCGAGGAGCAGCACGCGGTCGCGCACATAGTCGAGGAGATCGGCCATGGCCGGATCTCAGGCGGCCGCCGGGACCGGCACCGAAATGCCGAGCAGGCGCAGCAGCGCCTGCGGCAGCTCGGCGCGGTTGAGCGCGTAGACGTGGAGCTTTGAGAGGCCCTCGGCGGCGAGCCGGCGACACTGCTCCACGGCCACACTGGCGGCGAGCATCGCGTGCAGCTGCGACTTCTCGTCGACGCCGGCGAACAGGTCGTCGAGCCAAGCCGGGATCGAAGCACCGCAGGCATTGCTGAACCGGCGCACCTGGCTGAAGCTGTGGATCGGCATGATGCCGGGCACGAACTCGGCCTCGATGCCGGCGATCGCGAGGGCGTCGCGGAAGCGCAGGATGCGCTCGGTGTCGAAGCAGTACTGGGCGATCAGGCGGGTCGCGCCGGCGTCGACCTTGCGCTTGAGATTCTCGAGATCGGCCAATGCTCCACCGGCCTCCGGGTGAACCTCCGGGTAGCAACCGACGCTGATCTCGAACTCGCCGATGCGGCGCAGGCCGGCGACGAGATCGCTGGCGTAGGCGTAGCCGTCGGCGCGCGGCTCGTAGCGCTCGCCGACGGTCGGCGGATCGCCGCGCAGCGCCACGATGTGGCGGATGCCGTTGTCCCAGTAGGCGCGGGCGATGGCGTCGACCCCGGCGCAGGAAGCGGCGGCGCAGGTCAGATGCGCGGCGACCGGCAGGCCGAAGCGGTCGCGGACGGCGAGGACCAGCGGAAAGGTGCCGTCCTGTCCCGAGCCGCCGGCACCGCAGGTGACGGAGATGAAGCGCGGCCGCGCCGCTGCGAACAAGGTCAGGTTGCGCCACAATCGCTCGCTCGCCTCGGGCGTCTTCGGCGGGAAGATCTCGATCGACAGCTCCACCACCGGCAGCGTGGCGCCGAACCACGCACCGGCATGGGCGGCTCGCGCCGCACTCGACCCTTCCGCCGTCATGCGGCGCTCCGCTCGATGTCACGCGCCAAGGGCGGCTCGGCCGCGGCGCAGCTTGCGGACCAGAGGACCACGCTGAGCGCCGGACCGTCGAGGCGGATCGGCGGCGCCGGTTGCAGACCCAGCTCGGTCAGCCACCCCTCGATCTCGTCGTCGCGGAAGCCGAGGCGACGATGGCGTTTCTCGCTGCGCAGTTCCTCATGCTGATGCGCGGCCAGGTCGACGACCACGAGCCGCCCGCCCGGCTGCAGCACGCGCCGCGCCTCGCTCAGGACCGCGAACGGGTCGTCCGCGAAATGAAGGACCTGGTGGAGCGTCACCGCGGCGAAGGAGCGGTCCTGGATCGGAAGCTGGTACATGTCGCCATGGCGGACCTCGCAGTTCCGCGCCAGCCGTCGGTCGAGATTGGCGCGCGCCACGGCGAGCATGTCGTGGCTCAGATCGATGCCGAGGGCGCGCCCGACATGCGGAGCCAGCACCTGGAGGATCCGACCGGTCCCGGTGCCCACGTCAAGCAGGCTCGACGGCCGCAGGTCGGCGAACAGGCGGGTCAGCTCCGCCTCGACCCGCGCTCCGTCGACGCCGAGGTCGCGCTCGCTGTCCCAACGCCCGGCATGGCCGTCGAAATAGCTCTCGGCCAGACGGCGGCGGGCCTCGCGCACGGCCGCCAGACGGCGGCGATCGAGGCCGAGCTGCGCATCCTGTTCCGGAAGCATGCGCAGCAGGGCGCGGGCGAGGCGTGCCGGCTCCCCGACGCGCGCGCGTCGATAGAACACCCAGCTGCCCTCCCGGAACCGCTCGACCAGCCCCGCCTCGGCGAGGAGCTTCAGATGGCGCGAGATGCGCGGCTGGCTCTGCGCCATGACCTGGGTCAGCTCGGAGACGGTCCACTCGCCCTGGGCGCAGATCGCGAGCAGACGGAGACGTGACGGCTCGGCCACTGCGCGCAGTGCGGCGAGCAGTCGGTCGATCGAGGCCCCTTCCGCCGACATCGCGATTGCCATAGCCATGCGGAGATATGTAGATGTCTTTATCTCTTGCCGTCAACCAGCTCCGCCGACCGAACCGCGGCCATCGTCGGTAGCGCGCGCTCGCGCGACCCGGACCACGCACCGGCCCGACGCGCCCGCACAGGGCCAGCCGCGGCCGTCGGTCCGTCCGGTTGTCCTGAGTTTCTTGACAGCGAGATGTCGCGGCCGCGCGCCGCGCCGGCTAGTGGAGCGACGGGCTGGCCGGCGGCATCTCCGCGAGCGTGGTCGGATCGGTCGCCTCGCTCAGCCAGTCGAGCATCGCCTGCTCGACCGCGCGCTGCACCGGCGATGGATAAAGGCGCATCGCCGCCATCGCCGCCTCGATCGAGGCCTGATCCTGCCGGCGGATCGCCGCGTCCAGACGCTGGAACAGGATGTTGTCGTCGCCGAGGAGGGTCCGGAGCCGGCGGCGCAGGCCGAGCAGCGAGACGACATGGGTGTTGCCGACCATCGACGCTGCATCCTTTTGGTCAAGGATTTGTAAAGATCCTGGTACCAAGGATCGGCCCTGGACGCGCGTCGGATCCGGTGCCCGCCATATCGACGTATGCGCGGGCTGTGGCGGGACGACGGTCGGCAGCAATTGAAAGCCAGCCGGGGCCCTTCTATGTCGGCGGCGGCAGGCGACGGACGGAGCGGGAGCACCCGATGATATGGCGAGAGCGCGCCGGGCGAGGGCCCGCGCCGCGCGGACCGGCCCGCGCCGCGGCGACCGCCCTGGCCATCGCCCTGGCCGCATCGGGGTGCGCGTCGTCGCCGCAAAGCGACGTCTACGACCCTTGGGAACCCTTCAACCGCACCGTGTTCGGGCTGAACGAGCTGGCTGATCTGATGGTCATCGAGCCGGCCTCGATCGTTTACGGCCACCTCCCCCGACCGATCCGTACCGGTGTCCGCAACGTTCTCAATAACCTGAGGGAGCCGGTGACCGTGATGAACGCCGGCCTGCAGGGTAAAGGCGAGACCGCCGGTACGGCGCTCGGCCGGTTCATGATCAACACGCTCGTCGGCGTCGGGGGGCTGTTCGATCTCGCCACCGAGTTCGGCTACGAGCGACGGGTCGAGGATTTCGGCCAGACACTCGGCCACTGGGGCGTCGCCCCGGGCCCCTTCCTGATGCTGCCGCTGCTCGGGCCGTCGACCGTCCGCGACACCGCCGGCATGGGCGTCGACTTCCTTGCCACGCAGCCACTGCCACCCAACCTCGGTACCGAGGGAACGATCGCCGTCAGGGCGGTCGATGGCGTGGACATGCGGGAGCGGCTGACCCCCCTCATCAACGACGTGCGGGCCAACAGTCTCGATCGCTACGCCACATTCCGCAGCGCCTACCTGCAACGGCGGGCGGCGGAGATCCGCGACGGGCAGGTAACGGGCGATGACGCTGCGTACGAGGAGATCTTCAATGAGCCGGATCCGGCGAGCGAGGACTGAGCGCCTGTCACGCCGGACCCTGTTGCTCGCGGCGGCGCTGCTGCCGATCGGCGCCGCGCACGCCGGCGCCGCCACGGACGCGCGGACGCCCGCCGCCTTCATCCAACGGGTCGGCGACCAAACCGTGGCGATCCTCAAGCGGCCTGGCGTGCCGAAGCCCGAACGTCTCGAGGCGCTGGTCGACGTGCTGGACGATGCCACCGACCTGGCCCTGGTCGGGCGTCTGGTCCTCGGTCCCTACTGGCGCCAGGCGAGCGCGGAGCAGCGCACGGACTACCTCCAGCTGTTCCGCGAACTCGTGGTGAGCACCATGGCCGAGCGCCTCGACGGCTATGGCGGCGAGACCTTCGACATCGTCGGCGAGCGCGCGGTCGACGAGCGCGACACGCTGGTCGCGACCCGGATCAATCGGCCGAACGCCGGCTCGGGTCCGGTCGCCGTCGACTGGCGCGTGCGCCGCACCGACGACCGCTTCGCGATCATCGACATCATCGCCGAGGGCGTGAGCATGGTGGTGACGCAGCGCTCGGAGGTCGGCTCCGTGGTCGGTCAGAAGGGCATCGACGGCCTGATCGCGGACATGCGCGAGCGACTGCACGGCCAGAGCTAGCGCGCCTATTCCGCAGCCCGCGCGAGCGGCGTCGCGACGGGCAGGACGAAGCGGAACACGGCGCCCTGGCCGGGTGGTGATTCGGCCCAGATCCGGCCGCCGAAATGTTCCACGATGTGGCGGCAGATGGTGAGCCCGAGCCCGGTTCCCTTGGGCTTGCTGGTCAGCGTGTCGCCGACTTGGTGGAAGCGCTCGAAGATCGTCTGCAGGTACTGCGCCGGGATCCCTGGGCCGTTGTCGGCGATGGCGAAGGTCACGACGCCGTCCTCGACGCCGCTCGTCACGATCACCCGTCCCCCCTTCTCCGGCACGAATTTGGCCGCGTTCGACAACAGGTTGATGACGACCTGCTGGAGCCGGTCGCGATCGGCCTCGATCTCGGGCAGCCCGCCCGCGAGCCGCCGCTCGATGACGATCCCGCGCTCGCGGAACAGACCGGCGGTCGCGGCGATCGCGTCCTCGATCACCGCATCGAGATCGAAGCGGCTCAGATGCCAGTCCATCTTGCCCGCCTCGATCTTCGACACGTCCAGAATGTCGTTGATCAGCCGGGTGAGGCGCTCGGACTCCTTGACCAGCACATCGAGAAACTGCGCGCGTTCGTCTTCGGCGAGGTCAGGCACGTCACGCAGGATCTCCGAGAACGAGCGAATCGAGGTCAGCGGCGTGCGCAGCTCGTGGCTGACCGTGGCGATGAACTCGTCCTTCATGTGGTCGAGCTGGCGGAGCCGCTCGTTGGCCTGACGGAGTTCCGCCGTCGCCGCCTCGAGTTCGCGCGACTTCTGCTCGAGCCGCCGGCTATATTCCATGATCTGCGAGGCCTCGTCGAGGATCTCCATGACCTCCTGGGGGCCGACCACCTCGCCACGAACCACCGAGGCGACCATCACGCGCGCCGAGGCCGTGCCGATGGCCCGCGCGAGCTGCCGCTCGGCGAGCTGCACGAGCGCCGCGTCGGCGGACGCATTGCCGGCCGCTGTGCGACCGCGCTGACGAGCGTCGAGCGCCAAGGCAGCGTCGGCCCGCCGCTTGCCGAGGAAGCGGGCGAGCAGCGCGCGCAGATCCTCGACGCGCGCCTCACCATGCCATGGCCGGGTGACGCCGGCGCGCTGGTAGACGTCGACGAACTGCAACGCCTGGACCCGCTCGAGGTCGCTCTGGGTGGCGAGCAGCGAGCCGAGCAGGAGGCCGCCGAGATTCACCGTCCAGCTCCAGACCAGCGCGTGGCTGACCGGATTGAGCAGCTCGAGGCCGAGCAAGGCCTGCGGCCGCAGCAGGCCGATGCCGAACGGGCCGGCGGTCAGCAGGGCGCTGTCCGGCGGGATCATCGCCGGCAGGACGAGCGTGTAGAGCCAGACCAAAAAGCCGCCGGCGAGGCCGATCATGGCGCCGGTCAGGTTGGCATCGCGGACGTAGAGAGCGGCCAGGATCGGCGGCACGAACTGGGCCACGCCGCAGAACGCGATCAGGCCGATGCCGACCAGCCCGTAGCCGGTCCCGACGAGGCGGTAGAAGCCATAGCCGAGGAGCAACAGGACGACGATCCCGGCGCGGCGGACGAGGAGCACCACGCCGCTGAGGTCGGGCCGCTGGGCGAAGCCGAGCGCCGGCCAGCGCAGCAGGACGGGGATGACGAGGTCGTTCGAGATCATGGTCGCGAGCGCCACGCTCTCGACGATGATCATCGCCGTCGCCGCCGAGAGGCCGCCCAGGAAGACCAGCATGACCAGCCAGTCGAGCCCGGTGCGCTCGGCCAGGATCAGCACCGTCATGTCGTCCGGCCGGCCGCTCAGGAGCACGCCCGCGATCGCCACCGGCAGGACGAACAGGTTGATCAGCAGCAGGTAGAGCGGCATCAGCCAGCTGGCGCGGCGGATGTGGTCGGGATCGACGTTCTCGATCACCGCGACCTGGAACTGGCGCGGCAGGACGAGGAAGGCCGCGGCCGACAGCAGGGTCAGCAGCAGCCAGTCGGCATGGCTGAAGCCAGGTCCGGAGACGTCGAGCAGATGGCCGAGCTCGGCATCCAGCGCGCGCGCGAAGATATCGCCGAAACCGTCGAACAGGCCGTAGACGATGATCGTGCCGGCGATCAGGAACGTCAGCAGCTTGACGGTGCTCTCAAAGGCCACCGCGAGCACCATTCCCGGATGGTGCTCCGCGGCGTCGATGTGCCGAGTGCCGAACAGCACGGCGAAGGCGGCCATCAGGATTGCCACGAGCAGGGCCGTGTCGATGCCGAGCCCCGGCGCCCCGACTTCGGCCGAGAGCCCGGTGGCGACCGCGATGCTCGCCGAGACCGCCTTGAGCTGCAGCGCGATGTAGGGCAGCACCGCGATCGCGGCGACGATCGTGACGAGACCGGCGAGCGCTGCGCTCTTGCCGAACCGCGCCGCCAGGAAGTCGGCGATCGACGTGATCCCGTAGGCCTTGGCCGTGTGCACCATCTTGTGCAGCAGGAGCGGGAAGAGCAGGCAGACCAGGGTCGGGCCGAGATAGACCGGAAGGAATGCAAGGCCGCCCGTACCGGCGAGGCCGACGCTGCCGTAGAACGTCCACGCCGTGCAGTAGACGGCGAGGCTGAGCGTGTAGACGAGCGGGTTGGCGATCAGGCTGCGGCCCGCCTCGGCGCGCCGGTCGCCCCAGGAGGCGATCGCGAACAGGCCCACGAGGTAGGCCAGCGAGAGAAGCAGGACGAGGCCGGCCGGTAGCATCAACGGCGCTCGCGCGGCTGCTCGAGGATCAGCGCTGCCGCGAGGATGATCAGCCCCCAGGTGCCGAACACCCACACCGGCAGGACCGGTCGCCCGAGATGGTGCTGGAGTTCCTCGACGACGAGCACGGCCGGGTAGCCGAGCAGCAGGAACAGGAGGAGCAGCAGCGCCCCGAGCAGCCGCCCCTGTCGTTGTCGTGCCATGGCCCGTTCCGCCCGCTCTGGCCCGCCGCGAGCCGCCGACGGACGACCGGCCGCCGGCGAAGACCGCGGTGCCGTCCTGATAGCGCGTTCGGGTGCGCGACCCAACCGGCGGCCGCGCCGCGCCTCAGGCGACGCCGAGCAGCTGCTTCGCCTGCTCGACCAGCTCCCGGGTCGAGAAGGGCTTGGTCACGTAGCGGTCGGCACCGAGCGCGAGGCCGCGCTGCCGCTCGGCATCGCGGCCGCGCGCCGTCAGCATGATGATCTTGGTCGCGTTCCACTCCGGCCGCTGCCGGATCCGCTCGCACACCTCGTAGCCGTCGAGCTCGGGCATCATCACGTCGAGGAGCAGCAGGTCGGGCGGGGCGCCCTCGAGCGCCGCCAGCGCCTCGCGCCCGTTGCGCGCCACCTGGACCTCGAAGCCGGCCCGCTTCATCAGGAACTCCAGCGACATCACGATGTTGGGCTCGTCGTCGACGACGAGAACACGCTTGCCCATGCCGCCCGTGCGCCTCCCTCTAACAGCGACCCCGCGACGTTTTCGAACCTAGTCCGCCAGCGGCACGGCGGACATGGCGAGAATCGCCGCACGAGGCGCGAGCGACCCGGCGCCGTGATTGACGCCGCCTCCCCGCCCCCCCTACATACCAGCAGCCGCGGAGGGGTGGCCGAGCGGCTGAAGGCGGCGGTTTGCTAAACCGTTATAGGGCCCTAAAGCCCTATCGTGGGTTCGAATCCCATCCCCTCCGCCACCATTCCTGTTCCAGATGCCGAGGCTTGCCTGTTGCGGCGCGGAAAGCGTCCATGGCCGCACGGCCTGTCGCCCCGTGCCCGAACGGGATAGAGCCTGCGCCGCCCGCGCCCGACAAACCTGCTGCCCCCCGTCCCGCCCGCCGGTGAGGGGGCGCCGGGTCAGAAAGCGTGCAGGACGGGTTCCTGCCACCGCTGTCGCAAAGTTGAATCCCAACCGCGATACCGCCTCGCCGTCGTTTCCAGGGAGATGGAGTCGCCCATGCGCGTGTTTACAACAAGCCTGCTCGTCAGCACGGTTCTGGCGAGCGGCGCGCTCGCCCAGTCGGTCGAAAAGGTCGAATGGATCGCTTCGAAACATCCCGAAACGCTGGCCGAAAAAAGCGAGATGTTCTCGACCGCCCGCGTCCGCACCACCTACTCGGACGGGACGGTGACGGAATCGCCGCTCGCCTATGAAATGGTCATGACCAACCGGACCAAGGTTGGCCTCAACGCCAGCCCGACGGCCACGCTCTACGACGACGCGATGCGCCCGATTGCCGACCCGACCGACCCGTCGCAGCCGCTCGTGTCGGAAGAGCCCGACGGCTCGATGCTGACCAACATCGGCGGCAAGCTCTACCTCGTGAACCAGTTCGAGTATGACTGGCTCCTGGCCGACGGCTCCGAGGTTGAAGCCCATCCGGCTTGGCAGTTCACCCACGCCAACGGCAAGGAGGGCAACTGGGGTTCGAACCTGCCGACCACGATGGTGCTGACCGAGGTCGTACAGGATCCGGCGAGCGGCAAACTGACGCCGGTCGCGCAGCGCCCGATCGACTTCTCGGCGGTGGGCGGCCTGGTCTGGGCGTGCAACGCCAACACCACGCCCTGGGGCACGTTCATGTCCTCGGAGGAGAACTACGAGGTTGATGCCCGTCAGGTCGAAGCCGATCGCGCCGTGGATCCCACCGGCCGCAGCGACGACCTGGGCGGCCTGACCCACATCTATCATGGCGGCCGCAAGCTGGCCTCGCCGTACTGGCGCGGCATCACGCCGGAGATCAGCATCGGTGCCGACGGTGCGACCAAGGTGGTCAAGCACTTCGCGATGGGGCGCGGGACCTTCGAACTCGCGCAGGTGCTGGGCGACCAGCGGACCCTGATCAGCGCCCATGACGGCGAGAACCGCCACATGACGATGTTCGTGGCCGATCGCGCCGGTGACCTGTCCTCCGGATAGCGCCGAGGCCGGTGGCAGCTTCGATCTGAAGTGGATCAAGCTCGGGCACGCCACCGACGACGAGATCCGCGCGATGGTCGACGGCGGGATCAAGTTTTCTGACATCTTTGAGGTGTCCGACGAGCCCAAGGACGGCTTCGTCGAGGTCTTCGCCGGGTCGGCCAAGACGCCGGAATACCTGAAGGTGAAGAACGAGACCGCCGCGGCCTTCCTCGAAACCATGCGCTACGCCGGCTACAAGGGCGCCACGACCGAATTCAACAAGGCCGAGGGCTTGGCCTTCGATCCCGAGGGCATGCGCGCCTTCGTCGCCATCACCGACATTTCGAAAGGGATGGAGGAAGGCGCGGGCACCGGCGCGGCCGGAGACCAGATTCGGCTGCCCAAGATCAAGGCGGGCGGTGTCTACGCGATGCCGCTGGCGGGTGCGCAGGTCGACACGGACGGCAACCCGATCGACAGCGCCTATGTGCCGGTGTCGATGAGCGTGCCGAAGGGTCTGCTCGGCGTCGACCTCGCCGAGCCTGACGAGTGGGGCAACACCGCCAGCGTCGAGCACATTGGCAACGCCGACAACCTCTACTGGTCGTCGGCCTACAAGACCCTGTTCATCGGCGAGGACAGCTCGCGGATGCACCTCAACAACGTCCTCTGGGCCTGGCAGGACGGCATGGAAAAGCCGGTGCGGCTGCTGACCGCGCCGGCCGGTGCTGAGCTGACCGGGCTGCGGATCCACGAGAATGTCGGTGGCCACGCCTACGCGCTGACCAACGCGCAGCACGTGGGTGACTTCAAGCTCGACGAGAAGTTCCCGCGTCGGGCCGAGCTGATGCCGGTCGTCGAGGCGAAGTGGGGCAATCGTCAGATCGCGCCGCTGGGATATGTGAAGGGTCTGCCGACGGCGACCACGCTGACCAACTGAGCGGCTGAGCCCTTTGCGGCAGGGGCGCCCGGGATCCGGGCGCCCCTGTTTGTTTCGTCGTGCACCGCCCCGGCTCGCCCGGAGGCTGGTTGGCCTGATCTGTCAATCGCGTTGCGCCGTCTCTGTCTGGTTCCGCCTTGAGCGCTACGCCGCTCGTCAGGTGGCGTGATCGGGCTCCTTTGCACGGCGTTCTCGTAGCGCCCAGGGTCCGAGGCCGTGCTCGGGCCCACGCGCATGCGGGGGCCAGCGCCTTCCGGTCCGCAAGGCGGCATTTGCCATGATGGCACCGCCCGCGCGCGAGCTGCTCGCCGCCTGGACAGGGCCAGGCCGCAAGACAAGACGGCAAAAGGCCGTTCAGCAACCGAGGCTTGCGCGAGCACGCGTTGCCGGGGCATGCAGGAAGGCCAGCCGGATCATCGCAGCCCGTCGGTCACCGACCCCTCTACCCGTGGACACAAGCCAATCTCTACGCCGCTGTGGAATCCGGAGCCGCGGCCGCGAACCTGACACGGGCCAGCCTCAGGCGATCCAGGTCCGGTTCGAAAGCTCGTGCCGGGCACCCGTTGCCAAGCCGCACATCAAGGATCGGGACACGTCCTATGCCGAACGATCGGCCCCCAGAGGCGAAGCAACTCGGCCCGCTCGACCGCATGCAACCCGTTCTGCTCCTCGGAGCGATCGGGATCGGCCTGCTGCTTGCGGAACTGACGCCGGCCTTGGCCTCCAGGCTGGGCTGGCTCGTCAGCCTTGGAGTCTTCGTCGTCATCTACCTCGTCATGCTGGGCGTGCGCGAACGTAACATCCTCGAGGCCTTCCGACAGCGGCGGCCGACGATCATCGCGCTTGCCCTGAACTTCCTGTTCACGCCGCTCCTCGCCTGGGGTCTTGGCTGGCTGTTCTTGCGTGATCACCCGGAAATCTGGGTGGGGCTGATCCTCTATCTCGTCACGCCGTGCATCGGCTGGTACCTCGTGTTCACGGACCTCGCCGGTGGCGACGTAGAACTCGGCGTCAGCCTCCTGGTCTGGAACATTCTTCTCCAGATCCTGCTCATACCGCTCTATCTCTGGGTTCTCGCGGGCCAGATCGTGGCCTTGGACCTCGGAATCATTCTGCGCAGCGTTGGCCTGTTCCTCGTGCTTCCCTACGCGCTCGCCTGGAGCACGCGGCAGATCTTTGCCGCGAGGACCGGCAGCGACATGGGGCTCGCAGAGCATTTGCCGCTCGGCCCGCTCAAGACCGGCGCGCTGATGCTGGTCATCGCGGCGATGTTCGCCTCGCAGGGCAGCGTGCTGCTCTACAACCCCGGCGTGATCCTGCTGATGATCGGTCCTGGCGCCGCCTTCTTCGTCGTGATCTTGGCGGTCGCGCTGACGCTCAGCCGGATGGCGAACCTGACCTATCCGCAGACCGCGCTCCTGGTCTTCACGACGATGGCGCGGAACTCCGAGGTCTCCCTGGCCGTGGCGGTCACCGCCTTCGCCAGCCCTCTGATCGCCCTGACGGTCGTGATCGGCCCCGCGATCGAACTGCCCGTCCTGATCATCGTCCTCAACCTCCTGAAGCGGCTGCAGACGACGTGGCCCCCTACAAGCCCATCGAGCGACCGATGACTCCCTCGTGGTCACATCTCCGTCGCTGCTGCGGGGCCCACCAACGGAGCATTCTCTGTTGGGATCTTCATCGCACCGGCTGGCGGCCAGCCGCCAGTCGTGGCCTATGGGCAGGGGTTTGACGCGCAGGAACCCTCGCGCGCCGATCCTTGCCGTTTCAGGAGCAAGGTCTCGCTGCGACCATCCGTCAGCGAAGCTTGATCTGAGAACCGACAAGGTCCCTGCGACACGTCGCGCCGAGGACGAAGCTCCTAACCGTTCCCGCGATCCGGCTAGCGCTTCGAGGAGAGAGCATTGCGGCAGCGGATCGCCGGTGACGTGACCCCTTGTTTGTCCTCCACCCGTCGCTGCTGGCTGCGTTGGACAAAGCCGCTTCGCAGGGATGATGCGCCGCCGTTAGCACTCGCCTGCCCAAGCGGCCCACGAGCGGGCCCGTTGCGCCGATGCGGAGCTGACGAACCTGCCGTTGACCGCTCGGGCTTGCCTGCGATCGCCGCCGGTGTGACGAACGGGCCAAAGACGCGCGGACGACGGCGGCTAGCCTCGCCGCCGGCGGCTGGGAGGCGGAGTGATGCGGACAACGGCGCGGGCGGTGGTGATCGGCGGCGGGGCGGTCGGCGTGGCGGCGCTCTACCATCTGGCCAAACGCGGCTGGACCGACGCCATGCTGCTCGAGCGCACCGAACTCACCGCCGGCTCGACCTGGCACGCGGCCGGGCTCCTGCCGCTCTTCAACATGAGCTACGCGGTCGGCCAGCTGCACAAATACTCGGTCGAGCTGTACCAGAAGCTGGAGGCCGAGACCGGCCAGGACGTGTCCTTCCGCAAGACCGGCAATCTGCGCCTCGCCCGCACTCGCGACCGAATGGACGAGTATCGCAACTACCAGTGCACGGCGGAGACCATCGGCGTCGAGTGCCACCTGATCGGCGTCGACGAGATCAGGAAGCTCTGGCCGCTGGCGCGCATGGAGGGGCTGGTCGGCGCGCTGTGGCACCCGACCGACGGGCACATCGCCCCGGCCGACGTGACCATGGCGCTGGCCAAGGGTGCGCGGCTGATGGGGGCGACGATCCACCAGCACACGCCGGTCACGGCCATCACGCGGGAAGGCGGCGAGTGGGTCGTGACCACCGCGAGCGCTGACAGGATCCGCTGCGAGCACGTGATCTGTGCCACCGGCAACTATGCGCGCACGACGGCGGCGATGGTCGGGCTGCAGATCCCGGTGATCCCGGTCGAGCACCAGTACGTCGTGTTCGACGTCGACCCGGTACTGGCCGAATACCGCGCTGCCGGCCATCAGGAGCTGCCGATCCTGCGCGAGCCGGACGAGCGCTACTATTTCCGCGAGGAGCGGCGCGGCTGGATCCTCGGGCCTTACGAGAAGGACGCGCCGGCCTGCTTCATCGACGGAGTGCCGGCGAGCTTCGAGAAGGACCTGTTCCCCGGCGACCTCGAGCGGATCATGGTCCATGTCGAGGCGGCGATGCGCCGGGTGCCGTCGCTTGAGAAGGTCGGCATCAAGCAGATCGTCAATGGTCCGATCGCCTACACGCCGGACGGCAACCCGCTGGTCGGCCCGGCCTTCGGCCTGCCGAACTTCTGGATCAGCGAAGGGCACAGCTTCGGGATCACGGCCGCGGGCGGGGCGGGGTGGCAGTTGGCCAACTGGATCGTCGACGGCGAGCCCTCGGTCGACATGACCGGCGTCGATCCGCGCCGCTTCGGCGTCGTCTCCAAGAAATACGCGAAGCTCAAGAACGAGGAGGCCTACGCGCACGTCTTCATCATCCACTACCCGCACGAGGAGCGGCCGGCCGGCCGCCCGGCGAAGGCACCGCCGATCTACGACCGCCTGGATCGCGCCGGTGCCGTCTGGGGGCAGCGCTTCGGCTGGGAGCGGCCGCAGTTCTTCGCCCCGCCCGGCGGCGAGCGGAAGGACCACTGGACGTTCCGCCGGGCCGACTGGTTCGGGATCGTCGGCGACGAGGTCCGCGCCATGCGCGAGCGCGTCGGGCTTATGGAGCTCTCCTCCTTCGCCAAGTACGAGGTCGAGGGGCCGGGGGCGCGCGGCTGGCTCGACCGTCTGGTGGCCAATGCCGTGCCGCGCAAGGTCGGCCGGATCGCCTTGTGCCACGCGCTCAACCGCTCGGGCTCGGTGCGCTCGGAATGGACCATCACCCGGCTGCCCGACGGGCTGTGGGGCGAGCGCTTCTATCTCGTCGGTCCCGGCGCCGCGCACGATTACGACTGGGATCTTCTGACCAGGTCCGTGCCCCGCGACGGGTCGGTGTTCTTGAAGGACGTGACGCCGCAGTACGGGGTGCTGATCCTCGCCGGCCCGGAGGCGCGCGCGGTGCTCCAGGAGCTCGCCGACGCGGACGTCTCGAACGCCGCCTTCCCGTGGCTGACGGCGCAGGAGATCCCGGTGGGCTTCTGTCCGTCGGTGCGCGCGCTCAGGGTCAACTTCGTGGGCTCCCTGGGCTGGGAGCTGCACCACCCGATCGAGTACCAGGTCCACCTGTTCGACGCGCTCCTGGACGCCGGCCGGTCGCGCGACATCCGGCTCGTCGGCCTGCGCGCCATGGACTCCTTGCGGCTGGAGAAGAGCTACCGGCTCTGGGGCACCGATCTGAATGCCGAGAACTCGCTGCTCGAAGCCGGGATGGAGCGCTTCGTGCGTCTCGACAAGGGCGAGTTCATCGGGCGCGAGGCGCTGCTCCGCCAGAAGGCGCAGGGCATGCCCTGGCGGTTCGCCTGCGTCGAGATCGAGGCCGACGACGCCGACAGCTTCGGCAACGAGCCGGTCTACATCGACGGTGCCGTGGTCGGACGCGGCACCGCCGGCGGCTATGGCCATTTCGTCGGAAAATCGCTGATGCAGGGCTATCTCCGCCCCGAGCACGTCGTCCCGGGCACGCCCTGCCACGTCCGCCTCCTCGGCGAACTGCGCCCCGCCCGCGTCATCGCCGAGAGCCCCTACGATCCGGGCAACGCGGCGCTGACAGCGTAGGACGCAGACCTGCGCCGGGCGTCCGCCACAGCAAGCCCGGGAAGCGGGCGTATCCGCGGTCGATGGCCGGCGCCGCGAACCTGCCCGCGCGGACGGTGTCGCCGCCGGCACCATGGTCGACCCACGGATGAAGAGAACGCGATCAGCGGCGCCCATCGGCCCGCGACAGCCTGTCGAGCGGCAGCCCGCTTCCCCGGTCGGAAAGCAGCACACAACGTTATAACATTCTGACCTCGCCCTCGAGCAGCGAACAAAGCGAAGGCTATTGACTGCCAACCTCTCCTGTGTAACGAAACGTTTCGATATTGAATCTGAATTCTGGCCGAGGGGCTCATCCAACACGGCATACTTTTGCAGTCGAGAAGCTCGATCTCATCTTGTCTCGCACGCTTCGGTGATGAGGGAGGCCGTATGCGCGCCGACACTTGGTTGGACGAGATTGCGGATCTCGTCTATCTGGGGATTGGCGACGAGAGCGAGCTGGTGCAGGTACTGGCGCGTATCCGCCGCGACTTCGGAGCCGTCGCGACTGCCTTGATCAGTCACGACTTCCACACTCGGAAAGGGTCGTGGACCCTCGAGGTTGGCCTCGACAGTCTTTTTCGGCAGAGCTACATCGATTACTACGCTGCGCGGAATCCGTGGCTGGGATATTCTCCGGCCTACGAGACCGGTCGCGTCCACGTCGGCCACAGCATCATTCCCGGCTGGGAGCTGGTTCGCACCGAGTTCTACTCTGACTATCTGCGCCCACAGGACTGCTATCACCGGCTCTGCGGCGTGCCGCTGCGCCTCGGCCAGGAGACGATCTTCCTCAGCGTCATGCGCGCGCCGGGCCAACCGGAGTTCGACGATCGCGACGTCGCCGACCTGCGGCGCCTCCTGCCGCATCTCGGTCGCGCCCTGCATCTTCGCCGCCATCTGCTCCGCCGCTGTGCCACGCACAGTGCCCTGCGCGACCTGCTCGACGCCCTGCCGCTCGCGGTATGGATCGTCGATCGCGACGGCCGCCTCGTGACCATGAATGCTGCGGCCGATGCGCAGCTCGCCCGCGGTGTCGGGCTTCGGCTCGTCGGCGGCCGGTTAGTCGCCGCCGGCGGCGCCGATCTCGGCGTGCTGCGCCGCGAGATCCACGCCGCGGCGCTGGCCCCGAGCGCCGGCGGCGGGGCGGGCGGCCGGGTGACGCTGCAACGCGGCCAGGGGCACCAGCCGCTCGTGTTGCACGTGGCGCCGCTCGGCGCGCGAACGGACGCCGGCGGGCAACTCGCCGAGCCGGAGCGCCTGGTGGCGATCATCAGCCCCGGGCTCGGTAGCGACGACCGCGACGCGGTGGCCGACCTGGCCCGCGCCTTCGGGCTCACCCAGGCGGAATCGCGTCTCTGCGCGCAGCTGCTGTCGGGCGCCGATCTCGCCGCGGCGGCGACACGGCTCGGCGTCAGCCACAGCACCGTCCGCACCCAACTGCGACATGTGTTCGCCAAGACCGGAACCCACAGCCAGGCCGCGCTGATGCGGCTGATCGGCGGCCTGGCGGCGCCGGGATTGCGCGACGTCCGGCCCTCATAGGAATAACATCAAAGCTTTGTCAGCCGTCCGGACGATGCGGCAGCGGCGCCGGCTCCTTACCAAGATATGAGGCTCAGGGGGGCCGTCGTGCCCCTTTGCGGAACGCGCCTGCAGGGGAGGAGACATGAAGACGCTGTTCAAGATCGACCTGTCGAAGCATCCGTCCGAGCTCGCGGTCAAGCCGCATAATCGCTGGCACCCTGACATCCCGATCGTCGAGTGGGTCAAGCCGGGCGCCGAGTTCCGCATGGAATGCTACGACTGGACAGGTGGCCAGATCTCCAGCAACGACGACGCCAACGAGATCCGCGACGTCATCCTGCCGCGGGTGCATTACCTGAGCGGCCCGGTCGGGGTCGAGGGCGCCGAGGCGGGTGATCTGCTGGTCGTCGACCTCCTCGACGTCGGGCCCCTGCCCGGCTCGGAGTGGGGCTTTACCGGGATCTTCGCCAAGGAGAACGGCGGCGGGTTCCTCACCGAGCATTATCCGAGGGCCTGCAAGGCGATCTGGGACCTGCACGGGCTTTACTGCACGTCGCGGCACGTGCCGGGCGTACGCTGGGCCGGCCTGGTCCATCCGGGCCTGATCGGCTGCCTGCCGTCGCGCGAGCTGCTTGAAAAGTGGAACAAGCGCGAAGCCGAGCTGATCGCGACCGACCCGAACCGCGTCCCGCCGCTCGCGGCGCCGCCGCAGGCGGAGCACGCGCTGATGGGCCAGATGACCGGCCAGGCGGCCGGCAGGGCGGCCAAGGAGGCCGCCCGCACGGTGCCGCCGCGCGAGCACGGCGGAAACTGCGACATCAAGAATCTGTCGCGCGGCTCGCGCGTGTTCTTCCCGGTCTACCAGAAGGGTGCCGGGCTCTCGATGGGCGACATCCACTGGTCGCAGGGCGACGGCGAGATCACCTTCTGCGGGGCCATCGAGATGGCCGGCTGGATCGACGTCCACGTCGACATCATCAAGGGTGGCATGGCGAAGTACGGGGTTACCAACCCGATCTTCATCCCCAGCCCTTGCGAGCCCAAATTCGGCGAGTATCTCGTCTTCGAGGGCATCTCGGTCGACGAGTTCACCGGCAAACAATACTACCTCGACGCGCACGTCGCCTACCGCCGCGCCTGCCTCAACGCCATCGAGTACCTGAAGAAGTTCGGCTACACCGGCGAGCAGGCCTACGTCATCATCGGCACCGCGCCCTGCGAGGGGCGGATCAGCGGCATCGTCGACATCCCGAACGCCTGCGCCACGCTGGCGATCCCCACCGGGATCTTCGATTTCGATATCCGGCCGAATGCCGGCGGCCCGGTCCGCGGCGTGCCGACGGGAACCGACGTGGCCCGCGCCACCTGACGTGAGCACCGCGGGCGCTGGGGCCGTCATGGCTCTGGCGCCCGCTGCGCGCATCATCCAACGGGGGAGGCATCGATGCTGCTCGGCATGGCGCTGCTCTATGTCGGCGCAGTCCTGTTCCTGAACGGGCTCTGGATCCTGGGCAAGATCGGAGACCGTGAGATCTCGGTGATCAACATCTTCGTCGGCTTGCTGACCGCCTCCGTCGCGCTCTACTTCGCCTTCGGGCCCGGCGCGGACGCGGGCTCGATCAAGGCTGCGGCGCTGACCTTGCTGTTCTCGTTCACCTATCTGTGGGTGGCGTGGAACCGCTACAACGAGGCCGACGGGCGCGGGCTCGGCTGGTTCAGCCTGTTCGTCGCCATCACGATCGTGCCGATCGGCTGGGAGACGCTGGCCTCGGCCCAGACCGGCTGGGACATCTGGTTCGGCCTCTGCTGGTTCGCCTGGGCGGTGCTGTGGTTCATGTTCTTCCTGTTGCTCGCGCAGCAGAAGCCGATCGCCAAGGTCACAGGGATGATGACCGTCGCCCAGGGCGTGCTCACCGGCTGGCTGCCGGGCTTCCTCTTGCTGCAGGGTGTCATGGGCCCGGCGGCGCAGGCGGCGGCGACCGCCACCGGCGCACCCGCCCCGAACGGCTGAGCGCCAGCCGGCCCCGCGTGGAGAACATCTCATGCCCCGTTACGAGTACGAATGCCCCCAGTGCGGCACCTTCGAGGCCTGGCGTCCGATGAGCGAGGCCGCGGCGCCGAATCCCTGCCCGGCATGCGGCAGCAGCGCGCCGCGCGGGCTCGGTCGCCCGGCCCTCGGCATGGACAGGACCCGCAGCCGGCTGCACAGCCGCAACGAACGTGCCGCGCACGAGCCGAAGATCGTGCGGCACGAGGGCGACCACCATCATGGCGGCCACGCGCACGGGCCACCCGACCCGCGGTTGCGCCGGCTCGTCGGCAACCAGCATGCGCATGTCTCGACGCGCCCTTGGACGGTGGGCCACTGAGGGTGCCCGTGCCGACGGCGCGCCTCCGCCGCGAGCGGTCGGCGCCCCGAACGCGGTGTGACGATCGCCGATGCTCGGCAACTCGCTGGCCGTCGCGCTGGGCGGTGCTGTCGGTAGCCTGTGTCGGTACTGGCTCAGCGAGCTCTTCGCCGCCCTTGGGTTGGCGACATTCCCTTGGGCGACGATCCTCGCCAATGTCAGCGGCAGCTTCCTCATCGGCCTGATCGCCACGCTCACCGGACCGGATGGGCGGATCCTGGCGTCGCCCGAGACCAGGCTCCTGCTGATGGTCGGCTTCTGCGGCGGCTACACCACGTTCTCCTCGTTCAGCCTGCAGACGCTGGCGCTGGCGCGCGAGGGGAACTGGCCCGAGGCGGCCGCCAATGTTACCCTCTCTCTGGTCGTGTGTCTCGGCGCCGTCTGGCTCGGCCATGCCAGCGCCTTGATGCTCAACCGCAGCTGAGGATCACCGGGATGGACGCACGCCAGCCGGCGCGGCGCCTGCGGATCTTCGTCAACGAGCGCGAGCGCCACGGCGGGCGGCCCCTGTTCGAGGCGATCGTCTTCAAGGCGCGCGAGCTCGGTCTCGTCGGCGCCACCGTGTTCCGCGGTGCCATGGGCTATGGCCGGGTGACCACCCTGCGACGCCCCTCGATCCTGGAGATCTCGGAGGATCTCCCGATCCTCGTCGAGGTCGTCGACAGCGCGGAGAAGATCGAGCTGCTCCTGGCCGAACTCCCGGACATGGTGGAGTACGGCCTGTCGGTGATCGACGACGTCGAGATCGTCCCGTACCTGAAGCGGGACCGCGCGGCGCCTCAGACATAGGCGATCAGCCGGCCGCAGACGAGCACGGCGAGCCAGCCGGCCATCGACAGGGCCGCCGAGGCGCGCATCGCGGCCGGGATGCCGACGCTCGGCCCGATCGCTCGCCGCAGCCGCAGCGGCCCGAGATGGAACCAGACGACGTTGAGCAGCGCCAGCACGAGTAACGTCATCTTGGCCAGGAACACCGGGTTGCGGGCGAAGGCGGTGGCCTCGGAGGTGAACAGCAAGGACCCCATCGCCATGGCCAGGATCAGCCCCGTCGCAGCCACGGGGATCAGCCGCCGCACCCAGCGCTCGACGTCGAAGTCGCCGTCGGCGGTGACCAGGCGCAGGTCGAACGCGACGATGGCGCCGACGAGCAGGGCGAAACCGATGATGTGCAGGGTCTCGACGACCGGATACAGCCACAGCGAGCTGCGCAGGGCATGGCCGAGGCCGGAGGTCTCGAGCGCGACGAGCCAAGCCGGAGCCTCGGCCAGCCCGTGCTCCATCAGCGCAGCTCGACCGTCTGCCCTTTTACCGTGATGCGCTCGGCGCGCATCTCGCTGCTCTCGGTGCGGTGCGGGTACCCGACGACCGTCACGGTCTCCCCGACCTCGATCGAGCCGGCAGGCAGGCCGCGCAGGCTCATTCGCGACAGGGGCGCCAGCACGCAGGTCCACACCTTGCCGTCCGCCTCGACCAGCGCGGTGCAGTGCGGGTTGGCGAAGGTGATCTCGCGGACCGGGCCGGTCAGTGTCAGGACCGTCCCAGCGTCGTAGCCGCTCCAGCCGTGATGGCCGAGCGCGGGGCCGGCGGCGACGACACCTGCGGCGCCCAGCAGGAGGTGGCGGCGGTCGAGCGGCATCGCGGTCCCTTCCCCTGATGGCAGTTGACTTTCTACCATCTGACCCGAAGGACCACGGGGTCAACCCGCGCACGGGATCCGCGCTTGCTCGCATCACTCGTCGCGGCGCTCGATCTCCTCGGCGTCGCCGTGTTCGCCGCAACCGGGGCGCTGACCGCATCGCGCAAGCAGCTCGACATCGTCGGCTTCGCGCTACTCGCCGCGGTGACCGGGATCGGCGGCGGCACGCTGCGCGATCTGCTGATCGGCCGCCTGCCGGTCTTCTGGGTCGGCCAGCCGCTCTACCTTGCCGTCACCACGGCCGTCGCCGTGCTCGTCTTCTTCGTCGCGCACCGGATCGAGTCCCGCTATCGCCTGCTCCTCTGGCTGGACGCGCTGGGCCTCGCCCTGTTCGCCGGCCTCGGCGCGCGAATCGCGCTGCTCCATGAAGTCCCGGCCGTGGTCGCGGTGCTGCTCGGCACCATGACGGCCACCTTCGGCGGCATTCTGCGTGACCTGCTGTGCGCCGAGCTGCCGCTGATCCTGCGCCGCGAGATCTACGTCACCGCGGCGGTGCTCGCCGCGGCGGTCTACGTCACCCTCGACCGGCTGGCGGTGGCATCGGACCTCGTGCTGCTCGCCGCCGTCGCCGCCGGTTTCGCGCTGCGCGCGCTGGCCCTCGCCAAGGGCCTCTCCCTGCCGGTCTACCGGCCCCGCCCCGGGCGCGACTATCCGCCGTGAGGCGCAGCCGGAGGCGGTTCCCTTACTCGACCGGCAGCGTCGCCGCGTAGGCGAGGACCGCGATCGCGTCGTCGAGCGGCAGGGCGCGCAGGTTGACCATCTGCACGCCGGGATGCGCGTTGAGGATCTTGTTCATCACCTCGTCGGGCACCTCGGCGGCCTCGGTCCCGACATAGCTGTGCCCGCCGTCCTCGCCCCAGTCGAGCAGCCGCCCGTCGAAGCCGTGACACGCGGCGCAGATCGTCTGGAAGAGCTCGCGCCCACGCTCGACGTCGCCTGCGTTCACCTTGCGCGTCTCGTAGTCGATGAACGTCCGCATGTCGACCAGGCCGCGGCTGACGAAGGCCGCGACACGCAGCATCTCCTCGTCGCTGATCATGTCGCGCGTGTAGGGATGGTTCGCGTCGCGCAGGAGCGCCGCCAGCTCCGCGACCGGCCGCCCGGCGGCGTCCATGATCCCCTTGATCCCGGTGAAGTGGCTGCCCTTGCGGTAGATGCCGTCCTTGCCGAGATAGTCCCAGCCGTGACACTCCTTGCAGCGCCAGGTCACGCCGCCGCTCTGCTTGGCGTTGACGGCGACAGGGTAGGCTGGGTTGGTCTCCTCCGGTTCCGGACGATCCAGCGCATCCCACCAAGTGTCGTAGATGCGGCCGCCGGCGGCCAACGTCCACGCCTCGGATGGAATGCTCGGCGCCCCGTGGACGAACTGCTGCGCCTCGGGCTTGTGGGGCGCGTAGTCGCTCCTCTCGTCGTCGTCGGCGAGTGCCGGCAGGCCGGCGACGACGATCCCTCCAACAACGGCCAGGATGATGCCGACCTTGTACTTGCACCTCATCAGTTGAGTCCCTCGGTGAGCGTTATTGTTCACTGCCTCCCTGCCGAGAGCGATATCAAGCTTCGCGAGCGACGCCGACCTTGGACAGACCACGCGCGGGCGCACCGCTATTGCGGCGCATCGAGCAGGCACTCGACCTCGCCGACGGGCGAGCCTGCTCAGCCCCGTCCGCCCGCGGCCCACAGGAGCTGTGCGTCGGTCTCGACCACACCGGGCCGGACCGCACGCAGCCGCGTCAGCGCCGCGCGGAGGTCCTCGCCGCGCTCGACCAGCAGCCGCAGCGCCACCATGCCCGACCGGCCGCGGCCGCCGCGGCAGTGGACGAGCAGGGCGCCGCCGCCGTCGAGGATCCCGTGCAGCGTCTTCGCGAGGATCGGCCAGTCGCACCCTGCCGGCGGCACGTCGAAGTCGCGGATCGGCCAGTGCCGCCAGCCGATGCCGGCGGCCGCGAGGCGATCGCCGAGGTCGCTGCACGGCCCCATCTCGCCGGCTTCGGTCAGCGACAGGACCAGCTTCGGCCGCCAAGCGACGATGGTCACGAGGTCGCAGGCGAGGTGCCCATCGGCGCCGGGCAGGCGGCACAATCCAAGCCGTCCACCGCTCGGGAGATCGAGGGACGCGATCACGAGTCCGGCGCTCATCCCCCGGCGACCGGCTCGGTGTCACTCAGCGCCTCGAGGATCGGGCAGTCCGGCGCCGCGTCCCCGGCGCACAGCGCCACCGTCGCGGCGAGCGTCGCCCGCATGCGCTCGAGGTCGGCGATCTTGCGGCCAATCTCGTCAAGGTGGCGCTGCGCGATGTCGCGCACCTCGGCACAGGCGTGGCCGCCGGCCCCGAGCGCCAGCAGGGCGCGGATCTCGTCGAGCGAGAAGCCAAGCGCGCGGGCGCGACGGACGAAGCGCAGCCGACGCAACTCGACCGGCCCGTAGCGGCGCTGCCCGGCCGAGCTGCGCGGCGGAGCCACGACCAGCCCGATCCGCTCATAGTAGCGGATCGTCTCCACATGTACCCCGCTCACCCGCGCCGCGCCGCCGATCCCGACCTCGCGCATCCGTGATCTCCGTCGGGCTTGCTCCTGTAGCGGCTACAGATGGCACAGAACGGCCACGCAAAGGAGATCCCGATGGCCGTTGCACACCCGTCCTCGACAGATGATCGCGCGCCCGAGACGGTCGGTTGGCTCGCGGCCGGCGGTCTGCTCGGCGGCGTGCTCGCCTCGACCTGCTGCGTCCTGCCGCTGGCCCTGCTGACGCTCGGCGTCAGCGGCGCCTGGATCGGCCAGCTGACCGCGCTGGCGCCCTACCAGCCGGTCTTTCTCGCCGTCGCGACGCTGCTCGTCGGCGTCGGCTTCTGGCGGATCTACGGGCCGCCGGCACGGCGCTGCGCCACCGACGGTGCGTGCGCCCACGGCCCGAGCCGCGCGACCCGCGCCGGCCTGTGGCTGGCGACGCTGCTCGTCAGCGCGGCCGTCGCTGCCGATCTTCTCGTCCCCCTGCTTGTCTGAGGTGTCGCCATGGTCCGCAAGCTCGCCTTCGCCGCCCTCATCGCACTCGTCGCCGCAGTCCTGCCAGCCGCCGCGGCCGAGCGCAGCGTCACTCTTGCCGTCGACAACACGACCTGCGCCCTGTGCAAGATCACCGTGGCCCGGGCGATCGAGGCCGTGCCCGGGGTCGCCGCGGTGGTGGTCGACACCGACGCGCACACGGCGACGGTGACCTACGACGACACCCGCGCGTCGGTCGAGCAGCTCGCCGCGGCCGCGACCGACGCCGGCTATCCGGCGCGCGCGGTGGAGTAGCGGCGGATGTCCCGACTGCGCTCGACGCTGACCTGCCCGCACTGCGGCAGGCGCGAGACGCTCACCATGCCGACCGACGCCTGCCTGTTCTTTCATCCCTGCGCCGGCTGCGGCCGCCAGCTCCGGCCGCAACCCGGCCATTGCTGCGTGTTCTGCTCGTTCGGCGACGTGCCTTGTCCACCGATGCAGGCCGACGCGAACCGCTCGCCGGGCATGGGCTGTCGCACCACCCGCTGCTAGGTTGCCGACTCAGGTCGCTTTCAGGAACGATCACCATGCCGGCTCTCTCTCGTCGCCACCTGCTGGCCACCACCCTTCTGCTTGCCGCGGCACCGGCACGGGCCGCGGACGCGACCCTGGAAGTCTGGAAGAACCGCGGCTGCGGCTGCTGCTCGGCCTGGGCCGACCATGTCCGCGCGGCGGGCCTCACGGTCGTTGTTCACGAGGTCGACGACTTGGCGGGAATCCGCGCAGCCGCGGGCGTGCCGCCCGACCTCGGGGCCTGCCACACGGCGGAGATCGCGGGCTATGTCGTCGAGGGCCATGTCCCGGCAGCGCAGATCCTGCGGCTGCTCGAGGAGCGTCCGGCGATCCGCGGCATCGCGGTGCCGGGCATGCCGGTCGGGTCGCCGGGCATGGAAATCGCCGGCACGGCGCCGGAGCCCTTCGCCGTGATCGCGTTCCGCGCCGATGGGAGCCGCTACGTGTTCGGCTGAGTCAGGGAACGGCGCGCCTGCGGTACCCGCCCGGGCGGTTGCGGCGGGTGCGCCCACCGGCCTCGCGACACGGTCGAGCGAGGACGCCGGCGGCGCTATCATTGCTACCGTGCCCAACCTGGCCGCGGGGACTGCATGAGCGACACCGCCACCTTGCGCCGCCGCATCGACCAAGCGCTCGGCCGCGAGCCGGCCGATCTCGTCGTCCGCGACGTCCGGCTGCTGGATGTCGCGACCGGGCGCCTGCACGCGCCGGCCGACCTCGCGATCTGCGGCGACACGATCGTCGGCACCCTCGGGAGCTGGCGCGGTCGGGTGGAGATCGACGGGCGCGGGCGGATCGCCGCGCCGGGGCTGATCGACACCCACGTCCACGTCGAGAGCTCGATGGTCACGCCGGCCGAGTTCGAGAAGGGCGTGCTGCCGCGCGGCACGACCACGGCGATCTGCGATCCGCACGAGATCGCCAACGTCACCGGGCTCGCCGGGATCCGCTACTTCCTCGCCGCGGCGCGCAGCCTCGCCATGACGCTGCGGGTCAATCTCAGCTCCTGCGTGCCGGCGACCGAGCTCGAGACGGCGGGCGCACGGCTCGAGGCGGCGGACCTCCTGCCGCTCGCCAGCGACCCGGCGGCGCTGGGCCTTGCCGAGGTGATGAACTATCCGGGTGTCCTCGCGGGCGACCCCGGGATGCTCGCGAAGCTCGAGGCGTTCGCCGACCACCATCTCGACGGGCACGCGCCGCTCGTGCGCGGTCCCGCGCTCGACGCCTACCTCGCCACCGGCATCGCCACCGACCACGAGTGCAGCACCGCCGAGGAGGCCGCGGAGAAGCTCGCCAAGGGCATGGCGGTGCTGCTGCGCGAGGGCTCGGTGGCGAAGAATGTCGCCGCACTGGCCCCGGTCCTGACCGACGCCACCTGGCCGCGCTGCGCGTTCTGTACCGACGACCGCAACCCGCTCGAGATCGTCACCGACGGCCATGTCGACCACGCCTTGCGCAAGGCCATCGCGCACGGCGCGCCGGCGATGGCCGCATGGCGCGCGGCGACGCTCGGCGCGGCCACCATCTTCGGCCTGCGCGACCGCGGCCTGCTCGCCCCCGGCAAGCGCGCCGACCTGCTCCTCCTCGATGATCTGGAGAGCGTCGCGGTCGCGG
Source organism: uncultured Alphaproteobacteria bacterium (assembly GCA_937995535.1). Classification (GTDB taxonomy): domain Bacteria; phylum Pseudomonadota; class Alphaproteobacteria; order Geminicoccales; family Geminicoccaceae; genus CALKJU01. The sequence continues at coordinate 3,517 of CALKJU010000020.1, read as the reverse complement.
CCGTCATCTGCGGCGGTCGGCCGGTGACGTCCGAGCTGTTCGCCGGCCGGGCGCATCCGGCGCCGGTCGGCTACGGCTCGGTGCGCCGGGCGCCCGTAGCTCCCGAGCTGTTCGAGATCCGCGGCGGCCCTGGCACGACGCCGGTCATCGGGGTCGTCCCGCACAGCATCATCACCGAACGGTTGAGCGCCGAGCCACCGTCGCGCGGCGGCCGACGTCTGGCCGACCCGGCGCGCGGGCTGCACAAGCTCGCCGTCCTCGAGCGGCACGGCGTCAACGGCAACGTCGGGCGCGGCTTCGTCCAGGGCTTCGGTCCGCTGCGCGGCGCCATCGCCAGCAGCGTCGGGCACGACAGCCACAACCTGATCGTCGTCGGCGACGAGGACGCCGACATGGCGCTCGCGGTCAACCGGCTGATCGAGCTGCAGGGCGGCGTCGCGGTGGTCCGCCGCGGGGCGGTGCTGGCCGACCTGGCGCTACCAGTCGCCGGGCTGATGAGCGATCGCGGCTTCGATCATGTCCGCGAGCGCATGGTCCCGGTGCGCGAGGCCGCCCGGGCGATCGGCTGCACGCTCGACGAGCCGTTCCTGCAGCTCGCCTTCCTGCCCTTGCCTGTGATCCCGCACCTGAAGCTCACCGACCGCGGCCTCGTCGCCGCGACCGGCACCGGCCTCAAGCTGATCGAGCCTTAGGGGAGCAGGGCGCGGCGGCGCAGGGCCTCGTCCCGGTCGACCTCGAGGCCGAGGAAGATCCGGTAGGCCGGGCCGCGATCCGGGCCCACGCCGGCGAAGCGCTGCTCGATCGCCTCGCGCGAGCCGCGCGGCTCGCCACTCTCGTCGACCGCCACCGTGGCGGTGAAGGGCTGCTTGTCGATGATCCTACCGTCGGGTGCGGCAACGGCGACGAACCAGGGTACCGCGATGCTCGGCCCACGATGCGCCGGCCCGGGATCGACGATCACGTCGATCGTCACGCTGAGCGTCAGCCCATCGTCCGCGTAGGTGCAGCCGCCGTCGATGTTCTGCAGCGCCGCGGTGTAGACGAGGTCCTCCGCCGCACCGGCCGGGGTGCCGCCACGATAGACGTTGTTCGTGTCGAGCCCGGCGAGAATGCGCACGTCGGGGCACCGTCCGCGCGGCTGCGGGGTCCCGCTGCAGGCGCTGAGCGCCGCCGCGACGAGCGCGACGCCGACGAGGCCAGTGCGCGCCCGGCGCATCACAGCGCGTTGTGGCTACCGTCGCAGAAGGGCGCGTCTCTGGTCTGCTTGCAGCCGCAGAGCCATGCCGGGCCGCTCGCCGCGGCGACGTGCTTGACGGGCTCCATGCCCGTATCCTTGTGCGAACCGTCGCAGAACGGCTGGCGGCGGCTGCGGCCGCACGCACACCACCAGTAACTGCGTCCGGCGACCAGTTCGACCTCGAACGGCCCCTTCTGCGCGACCACCGCCTGCGCCATCACCGGCTTACTCCCCGCTTGCCGGCCCCGCCTAGCAAGGCGACCTGGGTGCCGCAAGGCCGCCATGTGGCAAAGGCGCTTGTCACCGAGGGTTGCACCGGTACGATGAACGACGCTGTGACGAACGGGGAGCCATGAACGACGTCGGCGGCTCGGACCTGTCGGGATCTCTGGCGGCAGCGCGGGGGTGGCGCGAGCGTCCGATCGCGGCACTGGATCTCGGCACGAACAACTGCCGGTTGCTCGTGGCGCGTCCGGGCGGGCTAGGCTTCACCGTCATCGACAGCTTCTCGCGTATCGTAAGGCTGGGTGAGGGCCTGGCGGCGTCGGGGCGGCTCGGCGAGGCGGCAATGACGCGGACCCTCGCCGCCCTCAGGATCTGCGCCCGGGTGATCCGTCGCCACCGGGTCGCCCGGCTGCGCGCCGTCGCCACCGAGGCCTGCCGGCGCGCCAGCAACGGCGCCGAGTTCCTCGTCGCGGTCGAGCGCCATTGCGGCCTGCGCCTCGAGGTCGTCGATCACGAGGAGGAGGCGCGGCTCGCCCTGCTCGGCTGTTTGCCGCTGATCGAGGCCGAGGCGCGCGCCGTGATCATGGTCGACATCGGCGGCGGCAGCACCGAGGTGATGTGGCTGGACCGGATCTCGGGCGTCGGCCGCTCCGTGTCCGTGCCGCTGGGCGTGGTCACCCTGTCCGAGGAGTTCGGCGCCGACGGTGGCGTCGCCCGGTACACCGAAATGGTCGCGATGGCGCGCGACGCGCTGGGCCATGCGCTGCGGCGGATCGGCGGGCTGGGAGGCAAGCTCGATTCGGCGCTGATGATCGGGACGTCGGGCACGGTGACGACCCTCGCCGCCGTCCACCTCGGCCTGCAGCGCTATGATCGGCAGCGCGTCGACGGGCTGGCGCTGCCGTTCGCCGCCGTGGCGGAAGTGGGACGACAATTGCGCGCGCTGAGCAACGAGCAGCGTGCCGCGCATCCCTGCATCGGCCGCGGCCGCGCCGATCTGGTCGTCGCCGGCTGCGCGATCCTCGATGCGATCCATGCGACCTGGCCGGTCGCCCGGTTGCGCGTCGCCGACCGCGGCCTGCGTGAGGGGATCCTCGCCGAGCTGGTCGGCCAGTCGCTCGACGCGGCGCGGCTCGCCGCCGATCGCGCCGCCTGAGGGCCGGCATAGGGTGGCGCGAACGCCGGTCCGGACCGCCAAGGGACGGCCGCTCGCCTCGACCCGCTGGCTGCAACGGCAGCTCAACGATCCTTACGTCGCGCGGGCCAAGCGCGAGGGCTACCGGGCGCGCTCCGTGTACAAGCTGGCCGAGATCGACGCCCGCTTCCACCTGCTCAAGCCGGGGCGGCGGGTGGCCGACCTCGGCGCCGCGCCCGGCAGCTGGAGCCAGTACGCCGCCCAGCGCGGTTGCCGCGTCATCGCCGTCGACCTCCTGCCGATGACACCGATCCCCGATGTCGCCGTCGTGCAGGGTGATTTCCTCAACCCGGACACGCAACGGGAGATCGTCACCCGGCTCGCCGGGCCGGTCGACCTCGTGCTGAGTGACATGGCGGCCCCCGCCACCGGCACCCGCGCCGTCGACCGCCTGCGCGCCGAGGCGCTGGGCGAGGCCGTTCTGGCGTTCGCCGCAGAGGTGCTCGCGCCCGGCGGGGCGTGCCTTGTCAAGCTTGTGCGCGGTGCCGAGGCGCGGCTGCAGGATGCCGCCCGACCCCTGTTCCGCGGCACGCGCCTGCTCCGCCCGGCGGCAACCCGCTCGGATTCCTCGGAGATCTTTCTTCTCGCTCTCGACCGCCGCCCGCCGGACTGAGGGACCGTCGGGCCGATCTCAGCCGCGCTGGAACGCGTGCGCCGCGCGGCCCTGCCCGCGGGCGTGACGGGTTCGTTCGTGCACCTCGCCTTGACGCGTATCGGCCGCGCGGGACCGGTCTCCGGCCTCGGGTTCGTTGGTGCCGGAGGGGCGATGGCCGGCGGCGAGGCCGAGCAGGGCGAGGCTGCCGAGCGCGCGGATCCGCGCCCGGTCCTGGAGCGCGGCACCGGCCGTGGCCGGATCGGCG
>CALKJU010000019.1 GCA_937995535.1 uncultured Alphaproteobacteria bacterium | reverse complement strand
CCCAATCCGCGCAACGGCCCGGGCTACCGCCTCGACGAGATGCTCGACCGGGCGATCCTGGTGGAGCCGCCCGAGCCGCCCGCCGACGAGAGCGGTATCGTGTTCGCCCTCGACTTCACCAACGGCACCGGGCACGGCCTGCGTCCAATCGGAAACATCGCGCTGGAGCAGAGCAACGGACGACTGGTGACGAGCGGTGGGTCCGAGACAAGCTTCCTCGCGACCCGAAACGACCTCGCCATCCCCTCGGACGAGATCGGCGACATCGTGATCCGCGCCCGGGTCGACCGTGGCAACTTCCTGCGGCTCGGCTGGATCGGCGCGCGGCGCACCGAGCGCGATGCCTTCCCGCGCTACAAGCTCGACGTCCGCATCAACGCCGACAACGCCTTCCACACCTATGTCGTCAACGGGCGCAATGTGCTGCAGCGCGGGCTGCGCACCGGTGAGCCGATCGCGCAACTGCTGCTCCTCCCGTCCGACGATCCCGACGCACGGGTCGAGATCGAGTTCGTGCGCCTGCTGTCGCGGGCCGCCCGCTTCGCCCTGGCGCCGCACGGGGCGGAGTACGAACAGCTCGGTGGCGAGCAGCGTCGCGTGCTCTACATGCGGCCGGACCAGACGCTCGAATATGCGCTCGAGATCCCGCGCGACGAGCCGCGGCTCGACCTGGGCATCGGGATCCTCCTCGACGGGCGTGCGCTAGCCTTCACCGTCGAGCTGACCGCGGCCGGCGGCCCCACGATCCTCCTCGACCAGACCATCGCGACGGCCGAGACCTGGAGCGATCACCGGATCGACCTCTCGCCCTGGGCCGGGCAGAGCGTCAAGCTGCGGCTGCGGGTAAGCGGCGATGCCGGCAACGTCGGGTTCTGGTCGGCGCCGCGCATCTCCTCGAAGCCGGTCCGGCCGCTCAACGTGGTCGTGATGGTCGAGGACGCCCAGCGCGCCGATTATCTTTCCGTCTACGGCCATCCGACACGGACCACGCCGTTCAAGGAGGAGCTGATGGCCGAGCGCGGCATCCTCTTCCAGCAGGCGTTGTCCCAGGCGACCAAGACGCGGCCCTCGGTGGCGTCCTACATGACGTCGCTCTATCCCACCGCGACCGGCCTCTGGCACTTCACGGACGTGCTGAGCGAGCGCCACCTGACGCTCGCCGAGATCCTGCGCAGCCAGGGCTACGAGACCGCGGCCTTCATCCAGAACGGCAACGCCGGCCCGTTCGCCGGTCTGCACCAGGGCTTCGACCGCTTCTTCGGCGAGTTCATCACCGGACCGCGGACGGCCGACGTGTTCGGCGGGCCGCGCGTCGTGTCCTGGCTCGAGGAGCACAAGGACCGCAATTTCTTCCTGTACCTCCACGCGATCGATCCGCACGCGCCGTACGACCCCGAGGAGCCGTTCCGCTCACAGTACCTGGCCCGCGTGCGCGCCGACGCGCGGCCGATCACCGCCCACCCCGTCTACGATCCGCCCTGGCTGGACAGCCCCTCGATCGATAGCCGGCGCCGGCTCTACGAGGCGGAGATCGAGGCCAACGACGCCCAGGTCCGGAACTTCTTCGCGCTGCTCGAGCGGACGGGGCTGGCCGAGAACACGCTCGTGATCATGACCTCCGACCATGGCGAGTTCATGGGCGAGCGCAGCGTCTTCGGCAACCGGCTGTGGGACCACCGACCGCCAGGCTACATGGCGACGACGCATGTGCCGTTCATGGTCGTCTATCCGGAACGGTTCCGCGAGCCGAAGCGGATCACAGCGCCCGTGCAGCTCCTCGACCTGATGCCGACCATCCTCGAGGTCGCCGAGGTGGACACGGAGCCGCTGCTGCTCCAGGGCGACTCGCTGGTACCGTTGATCGAAGGGCAGAACCCGGAGTTCTGGCGTGACCGCCTCGCGATCTCCGAGGAGCCGACGGCGATGGAGAAGGGTGATCCGTGCAATTGCGGATCAGTCTACTTCCGCGACTGGCACGTCATCAGCTCGCGGCACTTCTTCCCGCGCAGCAGGACCTACCAGCCGGCACCGCATCTGCAGACCTTCGCCGCGACCTTCGCGCTCAAGGTCGCCCCGGACGCACGCGGCGAGGAGCTCTCCCCGACATTCGTGCCCGACCTCCTGCTCCGCTGGCGCCATGGCGACACCCTCCGCCGCTTGCGCGAGGCCAACATGGCGACCTTCGCCACTGTCACGGCCAACGACCAGGGTGCGCGCGTCATCGACCCGGATACGCTCGATCGACTGCGAGGCCTGGGCTACGTAAATTAGCGCGTTACATCTCTTGCCACGCTGCTGCCGCGGCGAGGATCTTGCCACTCGGTCGGCACGGCGCTCTGTCGCGGACAACTCAGGGCGGTTCTTGGGAGACATGCGCCGGCCCGAGCGGTAGTCTTCGCTCTAGCCAGTCATCGTCGAGCCATTGGTCGGGAGACGTCGCAAGAATGCGGAAGATCGCCAAGGTCGCGTTGGCGGCACTGCTCGTCGTGCTGGCTGTGCTCGCTGTCACATCCGCGATCGGCCATGTGCGGCTCGGTGGCGGGGCGTTGACCGCACAGACCGACGCGGTCGTCGCGCGGAGCCGCGACGTCGCCGAGCGCGCGCGGCCGGAGTACCAGGAGCTGGCTCTCGCTACCCTGCCGAAGAATCCGATCAACGGCGACTACGTCGTGCTCGACCTGCTGCTCGACGAGGCGCGGATCGTCGAACCGCCGGCGACGAGCGACGATGCCGATGGCAGCATCGTCTTCGCGCTCGACTTCAACGGCGGCGACGCCGCGCTGACGGCGGTCGGGACCCTCCGTCTTGCCAAGGAAGACAACGCGCTGGTCGTGACCGGCGGCAGCGGCACCGAGGCCGACCATCTGGTGACGCCCGAGCCCGTCGAGATCCCCGCCGGCGAGGTCGGCGACATCCTGATCCGCGCGAAGGTGAGCAAGGGCGAGTTCTTCCGTCTCGGCTGGGTCGGCGACGACAGCAACCGGGCCTTCGGGCGACAGGGTCATTGGCGGCATCGCCTCGACGTGCGCGTCCGCGACAACGAGGGCTTCCACACCTACGTGATCAACGGCCGCAACGTGCTCAAGCGCGGCGTGCGGCCCGGCGGATCGATCTCGACCCTGATGCTGCTCCCGTCGGACGCCCCCGACGCGCGCACCGAGATCGAGTTCATCCGGTTCCTGTCGCGGGCGGCCCGCTTCAGCCTGCAGCCCAACGGCGTCGACTACGAGACGCTCGGCGGCGAGCAGCGGCGGATGCTTTATATGAACCCGGATCAGACCCTGGAGTTCGACGTCGCCGTGCCGGCGAACGGGCCGCGTCTGCAGCTCGGCATCGGCACGCTCTACGAGGGCCGCGCGCTGCGCTTCGAAGCCTACCTGCGCGACGCGGAAGGCGGGGAGACCGCCCTGCTCGATGCAACGGCCGACGGTTCACGCTGGCAGGACCAGCGGATCGACCTCGCGCCCTGGGCCGGGCGCCCGGTGACGCTGGGACTGCGGGTCTCCGGCGGCGCTGACAATGTCGGCATGTGGTCGAGTCCACGGATCGTCTCCGCGCCCGCGCGGCGCTTCAACGTCGTCGTGATGCTCGAGGACGCTCAGCGTGCCGACTACCTCTCGGTCTACGGCCACCCTCACCCGACCACGCCATTCAAGGAGCGGCTGATGGCGGAGCGGGGCGTCGTCTTCGAGCAGGCGCTGTCGCAGGCGACGCAGACCCGGCCGTCGGTCAGCTCGTTCATGACCTCGCTCTACCCGACGGCGAGCGGCGTCTGGAGCTTCAGCGACGTGCTGAGCGACCGCCATCTGACCCTGGCCGAGATCATGCGGCACCAGGGCTATGCCACGGCAGCCTTCGTCCAGAACGGCAACGCCGGGCCGTTCGCGGGCATGCACCAGGGCTTCGACCAGTTCCTCGACCCGTTCGCAGTCGGCAGCGAGACCGCGACAGTATTCGGCGGCCCACCGGTCGAGGCCTGGCTCCGCGGGCATGCGGACGAGAACTTCTTCCTCTATCTGCATGTGATCGACCCGCACGGCCCCTACGAGGCCCCGGAGCCGGTCCGCGCCCGGTACCTGCCGCGGATTGCACCCGATTCGCCACGCGTGCCGCGTGCCTCCGAGATGGATCCGGAATGGATCACGGATCCCTCGGTGGACAGCCGACGCCGGCTCTATGAAGCGGAGATCGAGGCCAACGACCGCGAGGTCGGCCGCTTCTTCGCCCTGCTCGACCAGCTCGGCCTCGCCGAGAACACGCTCGTGATCATGATCTCGGACCATGGCGAGTTCATGGGCGAGCGCGGCCTGTATGGCCAACGCCTGTGGCTGCACCGGCCGCCCGGCCTGATGGCGACGACGCACGTCCCGTTCATGGTCGTCTACCCCGAGCGGTTTCGCGACTCGAAGCGCATCGCCGCCCCCGTGCAGCTCCTCGATCTGATGCCGACCATCCTGGAGCTCGCCGAAGTCGACACCGAGCCGCTGCTGCTCCAAGGCGATTCCCTGGTCGACCTGATCGAGGGCCGTGATCTCGAGCGGTGGCGGGACCGGGTCGTCGTCTCCGAGGAACCGACCGCCATGCGCAAGGGCGATCCGTGCGCCTGCGGCTCACTGTACTTCCGCAACTGGCACGTGATCAGCTCGCGGCAGTTCCTGCCACCGACCCTGCCACAGCATCTCCAGACCTTCGCCGCGACGTTCGCCTACGCGGTTCACCCTGGCGGCCGCGGCGAGGCGATGGACGTGACCTTCCTGCCGGATCTGCTGCTGCGCGTGCGGCAGCAGCGGACCCTGTCCGCGCTGCGACGCGCCAACGAGGAGACGTTCGCAAAGATTACCGCTGGCCACGCCGGCGGACGCACGATCGATCCGGACACGCTCGAGAAGCTGAAGGGCCTCGGCTACGTCAACTGAGGCGTCGCCGACGCCTCAGTAGATCATGCCGAGCTCGAGCTGGGCCTCCTCGGTCATCATCGACGGGTTCCAGGGCGGATCCCACACGACCTGCACCTCGCAGGCCTTCACGCCCTCGACGGTCTCCACCTTGCGCTCGACCTCGGGCGGCAGGGTCTCGGCCACCGGGCAGTGCGGCGAGGTCAGGGTCATCTCGATTTTGACCGTGTTGTCGTCCTCGACGTCGACGCGGTAGATTAGCCCCATGTCGTAGATGTTGGTCGGGATCTCCGGATCGTAGACCGTCTTGAGCTGCTCGATGATCTTCTCGCCCAGCGCCTGGACCTCCGCCAGGCGGGCTTTCTCCGCGGCGTGCTCGTCGACCTCGAGCAGTGCCGCGGCACGCTGGGCGGTCTCGGCGGTCACCTCGGCCATACGCCCTCCCCTACCCGAACATGTCGGCGACCCGACGCAGGCTCGCCACGAGCGCGTCGATGTCGTCCGTCGTGTTGTAGACACCGATCGAGGCGCGGGCGCTCGCCGGCAGGCCCAGCCGCGCGTGCAGCGGCATGGCGCAGTGATGCCCGGTGCGGATCGCGATCCCGTCGAGGTCGAGCAGCGTGCCGATATCCTGTGGATGGCAACCGTCCATGACGAAGCTCAACGCCCCTGAGCGCTCCTTCGGCTCGCTGATCAGGCGCAGCGCCGGCACCTGTCGGATCGCGCGCTCGGCATAGGCCATCAGCGCCGTCTCGTGCGCGTCGATCAGGGCCATGCCGAGGCCCTCGATCCAGTCGACTGCGGCCCCGAGCGCGATGACGCCGGCAATGTCGGGAGTGCCGGCCTCGAAGCGGAACGGGATATCGTTGAATGTCGTGCCGGCGAAGCTGACCTCCTCGATCATGTCGCCACCGCCCTGCCAAGGCGGCATCGCTTCGAGCAGCTCCGCCCGGCCCCAGAGCACACCGACGCCGCTCGGCCCGTACATCTTGTGCCCGGAGAACACGAGGAAGTCGGCGCCGAGCGCGCTCACGTCGACAGGTCGATGCTGGATCGCCTGGGCGGCATCGACCAGCACTGGCACACCGGCGCGACGCGCCAGGGCGGTGATCTCCTCGACCGGATTGACCGTGCCCAGCACGTTGGAGACCCAGGTGACGCCGAGCAGCCGGGTGCGCGGCCCGATCCGCTCGCGGAGCGCCACAAGGTCGAGCTCGCCGGCATCGGTGATCGGGGCGGCCACGACCTTGGCCCCGGTCTCCCCGGCGACGAGCTGCCAGGGCACGATGTTGGCGTGGTGTTCCATCTCGGTGACGAGGATCTCGTCGCCCGGTCCGAGCTTCGGCCGCAGGAAGCTGTAGGCCACGAGGTTGATCGCCTCGGTGGCGTTGCGCACGAACACGATCTCGCGCCAGTCGCGCGCGCCGATGAAGCGCTGGACCTTGCGCCGGGCTGCGTCGTGGAGCGCCGAGGCGCGCTGGCTGAGATCGTAGACGCCGCGATGGATGTTGGCGTAGTCGCGCTCGTAGACCTGCAACAGCGCATCCAACACGGCGCGCGGCTTCTGCGTGCTGGCGGCGCTGTCGAGGTAGACCAGCGGTCGGTCGTGCATCGTCGTGTGCAGGATCGGGAACTGCCGACGGATGGCGTCGACGTCGAGCGCGCCGGCCGCAGGTAGTGTCTCGGCGAGCGCGCCAGTCACGGTTCCCCCAGCACCGCTCCGCCGGGCAGGCGCGCAAGGAAGGCGCGCCGGGCCTGAAGCCGCGTCGCCTCGTCCGCCATCCGCTCCAGCACTTCCTCGGCCCAGCCGAAGATCAGCAGGCTGCGCGCAAGGGCCGCGGGCAGACCGCGCGAGCGGAGATAGAACAGGGCTGCGGGGTCGAGCTCGCCGATGGTGGCACCATGGCTGCACTTCACGTCGTCGGCGTAGATCTCCAGCTCCGGCTTGCTGTCGATCTCGGCCTCGTCGGACAGCAGCAGGTTGTTGTTGCTCTGGTAGGCGTCGGTCTTCTGGGCCGCGCGTTCGACCAGAATCTTGCCGGCGAACACGGCATGGCTGCGACCGTCGACCACGCCCTTGTAGAACTGGTTGGAGTGGCAGGAGGGTGCCGCGTGCTCGACGCGGATCTGCGTATCGACATGCTCCTTGCCTGTCGGCGTGAACACGCCGTTGAGCAGGGCCTCGGCACCCGCGCCGACGATTCGAACGCCCTGCTCGTGGCGCGACAGCCCATAGCCGAGCGTCGCCACGGTTCGGCACAGGCGGCCACCGGCGGCGATCACGGTGCGCGACCGCTCGATCAGCGCGGCCGGCGCGGCGCCGATCTCGACCCGGTCCTGGCGCAGCTCGGCACCCTCGCCGAGCCGAACCTGGCTGACGACATTGCTCAGCGGCTTGGCGTCGCCCAGCGCCACATGGGTCTCGATCAGGTGCAACCGTGCCGCTCGCCCGAGCCGGACCACGTTGCGCAGGTTGCAGAGGACCGAGTCGGCGGTCGCCGTGGTGAGGAACAGAAGCTGCAGCGGCTCGTCGAGCGCGGCGCCGTCTTGGAGCTCGATCCACGCGCCCGCCGAGGCGAAGGCCGTGTTGAGCGCGGTGAGCCCGCGCGGCTCGTCGAGCTCGGCCAGCGCGTCGGCGACCCGGTCGGGTTCTTCTTGCAGCAGGCGGCCGAGCCCGCGCACCGTGACGCCACCAGGCAGGCCACCGACATGCGCCAGCTCGGGCAGCAGGTGACCGTTGACGAAGATCAGCCGCCGCGCCTTCACGCCGCCGGCGAACCAAGCGGTGATCCGGTCGGTTCCGGGCACGTCGCGTGGCGGCAGACGCAACGGACGGTTCACCCAGGGTACGACGTTGGTGTACTTCCAGGCCTCGGCGCGGGTGGTCGGGAAGCCGACTTCACGGAACGCGGCGAAGGCCGCGTCGCGCAGCCCGGGGACCGGGCCCTTGCCAGGCAGGTAGGCACGGCTCGTGGCCCAGAGCTCCAGCAGCTCCGGCACCGGCTCGACGGCGCGGGCGGTCGGCATGGCTCAGGCCGCCGCGGTCGCCGGCTCCGCCGGCTTCGGCTGGAACGCCGCATAGCCCTCGGCCTCGAGCTCGAGTGCCAGCTCCTTGCCGCCGCTGCGGCGGATGCGGCCGTCGACCAGCACGTGGACCCGGTCGGGCACGATGTAGTCGAGCAGTCGCTGGTAGTGGGTGATGACGAGCATCGCCCGCTCCGGGCTCCGCAACCGGTTGACCCCCTCGGCGACAGTGCGCAGCGCGTCGATGTCGAGCCCGCTGTCGGTCTCGTCGAGCACCGCGAGACGTGGCTCCAGCATCAGCAGCTGCAGGATCTCGTTGCGCTTTTTCTCGCCGCCGGAGAAGCCGGCGTTGAGGTCGCGCTTGAGAAGCTCCGGCGGGACCCCGACCAGCTCCGCCTGCGCCCTGAGCCGCTTCATGAAGTCGGCGGCGGAGATGTCCGGCTCGCCGCGTGCCTTGCGGATCGCGTTCATCGCCTGGCGCAGAAAGTACATGTTGGCCACGCCTGGGATCTCGACCGGGTACTGCATCGCCAGGAACAGGCCTGCGGCGGCGCGTTCCTCGGGCTCGAGGGTGAGAAGGTCGCGGCCGAGGAAGCGGATCGTCCCGCGCGTCACCTGGTAACCCTCACGGCCTGCCAGCACGTAGGCCAGTGTGCTCTTGCCGGAGCCGTTGGGGCCCATGACCGCATGGACCTCGCCGGCACCGACGACCAGCTCGAACTCGTCGAGGATCGTCTTGCCGTCGACGCTGACGGCGAGATCGCGGATCTCCAACAGCGCGGTCATCCGACGCTCCCCTCGAGGCTGATGGCGAGAAGCTTGCGTGCCTCGACGGCGAACTCCATGGGCAGCTCGTCCATCACCTCGCGGCAGAAGCCGTTCACGACCAGGGCCACCGCGTCCTCCTCGGAGATCCCGCGCGAGCGGCAGTAGAAGAGCTGGTCGTCGGAAATCTTCGACGTGGTCGCCTCGTGTTCGCACTTCGCGGTCGGGTTGCGGACCTCGATGTAGGGAACGGTGTGCGCCCCGCAGCGGTCACCGATCAGCATCGAGTCGCATTGGGTGTGGTTGCGCGCCCCCTCGGCCGACTTCAGGACCCTGACGAGCCCGCGATAGGTGCTGTCCGACCGCCCGGCCGAGATGCCCTTCGCGACAATGCGCGAGCGCGTGTTCTTGCCGATATGGATCATCTTGGTGCCGGTATCGGCCTGCTGATGGTTGTTGGTCACGGCGACGGAGTAGAACTCGCCGACACTGTTATCACCCTGGAGGATGCAGCTCGGATACTTCCAGGTGATCGCCGAGCCGGTCTCGACCTGGGTCCACGAGATCTTGCTGTTGCGGCCGCGGCAGGCGCCGCGCTTGGTCACGAAGTTGTAGATGCCGCCACGGCCCTCCGCATCGCCCGGATACCAGTTCTGGACCGTCGAGTACTTGATCTCGGCGTCGTCCAGCGCGATCAGCTCGACGACCGCGGCGTGGAGCTGGTTCTCGTCGCGCTGCGGCGCCGTGCAGCCTTCCAGGTAGCTGACGTAGGAGCCGCTGTCGGCGATGATCAGGGTCCGCTCGAACTGCCCGGTCTCGGCGGCGTTGATGCGGAAGTAGGTGCTCAGTTCCATCGGGCAGCGCACGCCCTTGGGGACGTAGACGAAGCTCCCGTCGGTGAACACGGCCGAGTTGAGAGCGGCGAAGAAGTTGTCCCCCTGCGGTACGACCGAGCCGAGATAGCGCCGGACCAGCTCCGGATGCTCCTGGACGGCCTCGGAGATCGAGCAGAATACGACCCCCAGCTCCTTGAGCTTGTTCTTGAAGGTCGTGGCGACGGAGACGCTGTCGAAGACGTAGTCGACGGCGACGCCGGCCAGCACCTCCTGCTCGCGGATCGGGATGCCCAGCTTGTCGTACGTCTTACGGATCTCGGGATCGATCTCGTCGAGCGACTTCGGGCGCTCCTTCTGCTTCGGCGCCGCGTAATAGCTGATCGCCTGGTAGTCGATGGGCGGGTAGGTGACCTTCTGCCAACGCGGCTCCTCCATCGTCAGCCAGCGCCGATACGCCTCCAGCCGCCAGTCGGTGAGCCACGCCGGCTCGTCCTTCTTCGCCGAGATCATGCGGATCGTGGCCTCGTCGAGGCCCTTGGGCGCCACCTCCGACTCGATGTCGGTGACCCAGCCGTACTTGTACTCGTGACCGGTGTACTCGCGCACCGTGTCGAGGGCGGTTGCCATGCCGTGTCGCTCCCGAATACCTATGCCCGCGCCATCTCGGCCGAGCGTTCCTGCGGCAGCAGGAACGCGTCGGGGATCGCGCTCGCCATCTCCGCCAGCGAGATCTTGTCGAGCGCCTCGCGGATCGCCTCGTTGATCCGCCGCCAGTTGGTCCGCGCGATGCAGAGCCGCTCGATGTCGCACTCGCTCGTCGCCTGCTCGATGCACTCGGTGAGCGCGATCGGCCCGTCGAGCGCCTCGATGATCGCCGCCACGGTGATCGCGTGCGGCTCGCGCTGCAGGCTGTAGCCGCCGTGCACCCCGCGGTGCGATGCGAGCAGGCCGGCGCGCGCGAGCACCTTGAGGATCTTACTCGCCATCGGCTGCGGCACGGCGGTGGCCAGCGCGATCTCGGAGGTCGCCTGCTGCCGGTCCGGCGTCCGCGCCAGATGCGCCATGATGACGATGCCGTAGTCGGCCAGCTTGCTGAGGCGGATCACCCGGTCTGCCCGTCGGTAAAGCGTACCGTGTCGGTACGATTTCATCGGGGATATGGTCCCTCGGCCGCGCGACTGTCAAGTCGTGCGGCTCATTTCCTCAACGGAATCCGCGCCGTGCGGTCAACCTTCGACCACGACCAAGAACGCCTCAACCTCGGGAGGCCGGACTGCGCCGCTCGCGGAAGAAGTCGCGCAGGAGCGTGCCGGCGCGGGTGGCGTCGAGGCCGCCATAGACCTCCGGCCGATGATGGCAGGACGAGCTCGTGAAGATGCGCGGGCCGTGCACCACGCCGCCGCCCTTGGGATCGTCCGCCCCGTAATAGAGGCGGCGGATGCGCGCCAAGGCGATCGCCTGGGCGCACATCGGACAGGGCTCGAGGGTCACCCAAAGATCGCAGCCGACGAGGCGCGGGGTCCCCAGCGCGGCGCCGCCGCGGCGCAGCACGAGCAGCTCGGCGTGCGCCGTCGGATCCCTCAACTCCTCGACGCGGTTGCCGTCCGCGGCGAGTTCGGCCCCGTCCGGGCCGACTAGCACGGCACCGACCGGGACCTCGCCGCGCGCGGCCGCAGCCTCGGCCTCGGCCAGTGCGCGCGCCATCCAGCCGGCCGGCCGCATGCTCAGCGCGCCTCCAGCGTGACGCGATAGCTCGCGGCGGCGGCCGGTGGATCGGGGATCACCACTTCGAACGCGGCGCTCATGCCCGGCTCGAGCCGGGACGCAGCCGCGCTGACGAGCGCGAAGGCCACCTCCCCGCCGCGTTCGTCGAGCAGCGCCACCCGCACCGCCGGCACGTCACGGGCCTCGTCTCCGGGGTTGAACACCTCGCCTTTGACGAGCAGCAACTCCCGCTCCCCGTCGCGGCGCCGCTCCGAGGTCTGCTGGCGGATGGCGAGGGCGGGCGGCACACGGACCGCGATGCCCAGCCCGGCATAGTAGCGGGCCAGCTCCGGCACCGCGGCGACCACGCGCTCGCGCCCGAGCCACAGGCCGCCGATGACGGTCACGAGTAGCACCACGATCAGCCAAGCGACCAGTCCGGGGAGGCGGGAGCGGGGCGGTGGCGGCGGCTGGGGCGGTACCGGCGGTGGGCGTGCGTCCTCGATCGACGCAGTTTCGGGCGTCGGCGGGGCCTCGGGCGGCAGCGCGCCCGGAGGCAAGGTAGCCTCGGGCATCGCGCGCCACACGTGACCGCAGCCGTGGCAGCGAACCATGCGTCCGGCCACGCCCAGGGACCCCGGCGCCAGCCGATAGCGCTTGCCGCAGTTGGGGCAGATGAGAATCATGCGCAGCCCGGTCGGTGTCCTGGAACTAACGCAGCGGTTGAATCGTCGGTGGACATGTCTGCGCGTTCGTGTAACCTTCCGCCACCGACCCGTGAAGAGCCGGGGGTGAATTGGACAGCAGCGTTGCCGTGGTCGCACGGTTGCGGGGTGCCGCGCTCCGTTATGGCACCGCCGCCGACGTCCTCAGCGATGTGGACCTGACGATCGCCGCCGGCAGCTTCCAGTTCCTGATCGGCCCCAGCGGTGCCGGCAAGACCTCACTGCTGCGTCTGCTTGGCCTCGCCCATCGCCCCAGCGCCGGGAGTGTCGTCCTGTTCGGGCGCGATGTCGCCGCGCTATCGACCGAGCAGCGCGACCGGCTGCGCCGGCGGATCGGCTTCATCTATCAGGATCTGCGGCTGATCGACGAGCTGAGCGTGCTCGATAACGCCGCGCTACCGCTGCGCCTGGCCGGCGTCGAGGACGCCAAGGCCACCGGCCATGCGCGAATGCTGCTCGCGTGGCTCGGGCTCGGCGAACTGGTCGAGGTGTCGCCGAGCCGCCTCTCGATGGGCCAACGGCAGCTCGTCGCGGCGGCCCGCGCGGTCGTCTGCCGCCCGGGCCTGCTGCTCGCCGACGAGCCGACCAGCTATCTCGATCCTGATCTCGCCGCCCGTCTGATGCGCCTGTTCCGCGAGCTGACCAAGGTCGGGACGGGCGTGCTGCTCGCCACTCACAGCCGCGAGCTGGTGGCCCGCCATCCGGCACCCGTGCTGCGGATCGCCGCCGGCCGCCTCGCGCCACCGGTTGCGGCAAAGCCGATGGCGGCCTGATGTCTGGACGTGCGCGCGGCCTGCCGCTCGGCCCTGGTGTGTTCGGCCGCCTGCTCGCCCTGGCGATGGCGGTGCTCCTCTATCTCGCGATGCTCGCCCTCGTGCTCGCCGTCGGTGCGGACCGGCGGCTGACGGCGACCGCGAGCCTGCCCGTGGTCGTCGCGATCGAGCCCGCCGCGAGTGGCGATGCCGGGCGCGTGCGGGCAGAGCTCCAGCTGATCCTGCTGCGTCTGCGCGCGATGCCGGATCTTCTTGCGGTGGCGGTGGACACCGAGCATGAGCAAGCGTGGCCCGAGCCGTGGCTGGCCAGCGTCGCTGCGCCGCCGGTCCGGCTCACCGCCAGCTTCGCCCCGGACGGCGCCGGTGAGGCCTCGACGCGCCTCGCCGTGCTCGCAGCCGCGCTGCCGGAGGCGCGCGTTCGCGAGGTCGTGGACGAGGTTGCCGCCGGGCAGGACTGGGCCCGCGAGCTGCGGTTCGCGGGGGTGGCGCTGGGCGCCGTCCTCGTGCTCGCGGTGGCGGCAATGGCCGGCGCGGCGGCGCGGCTCACCTGTCGCCACTGCCGCAACACGGTCGAGGTGCTGATCGGCCTCGGCGCCGGGGTGATGCGCGTGACCCGGGCGATGGAGGGCGTCGCCGTGCGGCTGACCATCGAGGCGACGCTCCTCGCCGCCGCGGCGGTACTCGCCAGCCTGCTTCTCGTGACCCGGCTGCCGGCGCTGGAAGCGCGCCTGCCGGTCACCGGGCTGGGTGCGGCGGAGCTGGTGCTGCTCGCGACCGTACCGCTCCTGGCGGCGCTGCTCGGTGCC
Organism: uncultured Alphaproteobacteria bacterium; assembly: GCA_937995535.1. Taxonomy (GTDB): domain Bacteria; phylum Pseudomonadota; class Alphaproteobacteria; order Geminicoccales; family Geminicoccaceae; genus CALKJU01. Next base: position 5,491 of record CALKJU010000019.1, on the reverse strand, counting down.
CTGTCGGCCCGCCTCGTCGCCAGCCGCCAGCTTCGCGTCTACGCCTGACCGAGACGCGCCTCGACCTTCGCGTAGGTCGCGCGCCACGGCCGCAGCCGTTCGAACGCGGCGCTGGCGGCGAGCACGTCGGCATCGGCGTAGCGGCGGCCGATGATCTGCATCCCGACCGGCAGGCCGTCGGCCAAGCCCGCGGGCACGGTCGCCGCCGGGTGACCGGTGAAGTTCAGGAAGTAGGTCATGCACCAGCCGATCAGCCGATCGACCGCGACACCCTCGACCTCGGCCGGCCCCAGCGTGTTGCCGTCCGTCCCGTTCTCGACCGGCAGTGCTGCCAGCGTCGGTGAGACGAGCAGGTCGTAGGTGGCGAGCGCCCCCTCCACGGCGTCGTAGATCTCGGTGCGCATCGCCTGGTCCTTGCCCATCTCGACGACGGTGAGGCGCCGGCCGCGCTCGATCCAGGCGTGCAGCTCGGGCGGGATGTCGTCCGGATGCTCGCCCAGGACGTCCATCCCGGCCTCCCTGAAGCCCTCGAACGCCATCACGCTCAGCGGGATGATCACCCGGCACCAGAGATCGCTGAGCTCACGCTGGTCGCGCCGGATGCCGAGCTTGACCGGCTCGACGACCGCACCCGCCTCCTCGAAGGCGCGCACTGCCTGCTCGACCACGGCGCGGACCCGCCGGTCGACCGGATAGACGTCGAGATCGGCGCTGAAGCCGATCTTCCAGCCGCGGATGTCGCGGCTGGTGGCGGCGAGGAAGTCGGGCCGATCCTCGATGCTGAACGGGTCGCGCCGATCCCGGCCGGCCAGCACCGACAGGACGAGCGCCGAATCGGCCACCGAGCGGGTCAGCGCCCCCTCGTGGATGAAGCAGTCCTTGGCGGCGAAGGCGTTCGGGCGCGACACCACCGGGACGCGTCCGGCCGACGGCTTCAGCCCGTAGACGCCGCACCAGGAGGCGGGGATACGGATCGAGCCGCCGCCGTCGGTCCCCTCGGCGAAGGTCAGGAGGCCATCCGCGACCGCGCCGCCGGCACCGCCCGACGAGCCGCCGGTGTTGCGCGCAACGTCGAACGGGTTACGCGACGGGCCGAACAGATAGTTGTCGGTGACACCGCGGAAGCCGAAGACCGGGCTGTTGGTCTTGCCCACCAGGATCGCCCCGGCGCGCTGGATGCGCTCGGCGAACAGACACTGGAAGGGTGGCCGGAAGTCCTTGAGCGCCCGGATGCCGCCGAAGGTGGCGGGCCAGCCGGGCTCGAAGTCGAACAGATCCTTGAGGGCGGTCGGCACCCCGTGCAGCGGGCCGACCTCCTCGCCACGGGCGAGCTTCGCCTCGGCCTCGCGCGCCTGCGCGCGGGCCCGCTCGGAATCGAGGAAGACAAGCGCGTTGATGCTCGGATTGCGGGCCTCGATGCGCGCCAGCGTCGCGTCCATGACCTCGACCGGGGACAGCTCCTTGCGGCGGATGCGCGCCGCCAGCTCGGTCACCGTCGTCCAAGCCAGCTCGTCGGCGAGCGCCATGATTCCCCTCCCTGCGGTCCGTGCCTCGCCTCGTCTATCGGGCGTCAGCGCGGCGCAGTCCAGCCCGCGGCGCGCAGATCAGACCATCGCGAGGCGCCGGATCCAGCCATCCTGCTTCGTCAGCACGTAGATGGTTCCGTTCTGGCCCTGACCGAAACGGAGATCGACGCGCGGCGCGTCGACGAGCTCGAGCAGCGTCGTCGGCTGCCCATTGCGGAGGAGCGTGAGCTCGCGCAGCTGCGCGGGCGTCCCAGAGGCTTCCGCGGCGAGCAACTCGGCCATCGGCACGTGGAAGATGCGGCCGTTCACGATGTCGCCGCAAAGATAGTGACCTTCCAGCGACGGAATGCCGGCGTTGCGGCAGACGAAGCCGCCGGTGATGGCCTTGCCGTCGTCGTGGTCGTACTGCGCCACCGGATAGGTGAAGCCGCGGGCGGCATCGTTCGGCCCCCTCGCATAGAGCACGTTGAGCTTGGTGCGATCCGTGACGAAGGTCCCCTCGCGCAGCGGCCACCCGTAGTTCGCGCCCTTGCGCATCAGGTTGACCTCCTCGATGTGCCGCTGGCCGATGTCGGTGAAGATCAGCCGTCCGGTCCCGCCGTGGTCGTAGGAGAGGTTCTGTGGGTGGCGCAGCCCGAGTGCCCAGATGTGCGGCAGGAAGCCAGGCCGGCGCACGAACGGGTTGTCGTCCGGGATGCGGTAGCGCCGCCCGTCGCGGTTGAACGCCGGGATGATGCGCAGGATCTTGCCCTGCAGCCGCTGCGGATCTTGCGCCAGGGCGTACGGGTCGCCGCCGCCACCGCCGTCGCCGGTGCCGATGAACATCCGGCCGAAGCCGCGCTCGCCGGGCCGGCGGCCGAGGTCGAAGAGGATCTGGTCGGTGTTGTGGTTGCTCGCGAACTCGGCGATGCGCAGCACCTCGCGGCGCGAGTCCGGATCGACCTGCGTCGGGTCGTTCCGGCGCACCTCCCACTCGCAGAGGACGTCGTGATGGGTGATCGGGAACGGGCCGGCGAACAGATCGACATCGGGCGGGCGGCTCCCCGCGGTCTCGGTCGACATGGTGTAGAGCTTGCGGTAGCCGACCCGCCCCGGCATGCTGAAGGCTGGATGGAAGGCGAAGCTGCGAAAGCCCATTTCCCGCGCCGTGGCGAGGAAGGCGCTGCCGCGGACCGCGGCGAGGTCGAGGAACAGGTTGACATCGCCGGTCCGACCGTCGATCCGCCACATCTTGCCATTGGTGTCGTTGGCATAGAGATCGCCGGTGTCGTCATTGGCATGGAACAGGTAGTTGAGGGGTGCCACCGGTCGGGTGGAGCTGGTCGAGGGTGGCGCCACGACGTCGACCAGCTCGGCCATGACACCGCTCGCCGCGATCCGCTCGGGCAGAGGATCGGGCGTCACGACCGGCCCGGCGTCGGGATCGGCCGGCGCGGCGCGGGCCGCCTTCGGCGCCAGCCCGGAGCCCAAGGCGGCGGCCGCGCCGACGCCGGCAAACAGGCTCTCGATCAGATCGCGGCGACGTATCGAGCGGGGCATGTCGATCTCCCTGGAACGGCGCCGGCGTCACGCAGACCCCCGCTCATCCTCTGCGAGTCCGGCATCGGCCCCGAGCCTACCGGTGCTCCGGCGTCGTGCAACCCTGAGTGTCGATGACGGGGAGGATTTGATCGTGCGCGGTTGGCTCAGATCCGACGGACGCAAGGGCATCCGCAACATCGTGGCGGTCGCCTACCTCGTCGAGTGCGCGCGCCACGCGGCCGAGACCATCGCCCGGCCGTTCGAGGACGCCGACGTCCACGTGATCGGTTTTCCGGGCTGCTACCGGAACGACTATGCGCGGCGGATGCTGGGCCGGCTGTGCACCCATCCCAATGTCGGCGCGGTCCTGCTCGTTTCGCTCGGCTGCGAGAGCTTCGACCGCTCCGGTCTGCGGGCCGAGATCGAGGCCAGCGGCCGGCCGGTGCGCACGCTGGTCATCCAGGCCGCCGGCGGGACGCGGCGCACGGTCGAGGCCGGCCGTGCCTGGGTGCGCGAGACGCTGGCGGCACTCGCCGCGCAGCCGACCGTGCCGCTGGCGCATCACGAGCTGGTCGTCGGCACCATCTGCGGCGGCTCCGACGCGACCTCGGGCCTGACCGCCAACCCGGCCATGGGCCGCTGCTTCGACCGGCTGGTGGCACTGGGAGCCGCCTGCATCTTCGAGGAGACCGGCGAGCTGATCGGCTGCGAGGGGCACATGGCGCGCCGCGCCGCGACGCCCGAGCTGGCCGCGCTCATCGTCGAAAGCGTCGCGAAGGCGGCGCGCTACTACCGGGTGCTCGGCCAGTCGAGCTTCGCCCCCGGCAACGCCGAGGGCGGGCTCACCACGATCGAGGAGAAGTCGCTGGGGGCCTATGCGAAGTCGGGAGCCTCGGCGATCGTGGGCCTGCTCAAGCCAGGCGACCTGCCGCCCACAGGCGGGCTCTATCTGCTCGACGTCGTGCCCGACGGCGAGCCGCGCTTCGGCTTCCCGAACATCAACGACAACACCGAGATCGCCGAGTTGATCGCCTGCGGGGCGCAGGTGATCCTGTTCTCGACCGGGCGCGGCTCGGTGGTCGGCTCGGCGCTCAGCCCGGTGATCAAGGTCTGCGCCAACCCGGCCACCTTCCGGCGCATGGCCGAGGACATGGACGTCGATGCCGGGCGGATCCTCGCCGGGGCGGCGACCCTCGACGAGGTCGGCGAGGAGATCCTGCGGCTGATCGAGCGCGTCTGCGGCGGCGAGCGGACCGCTTCGGAGTCCCTCGGCCATCGCGAGTTCATCATGGGCTACAAGCAGTTCGAGCCGATCGGCCCGGCCTGTCTGCCGGCCAGCGCGGCGGCGGCCGCCTGAGATGGGCCGTCTCGCGGTCCTCCTCGCCGGCATCGGCCTGTCGGTGCTCGCCCCGAGCGCCCGGGCACTGGACGTGTCCGGGCGTTACGAGCTGGACTGGCAGGGGCTGAGGATCGGCGAGATGACGCTCGAGGTCACCGCCGACGGGGACAGCTATCGGGTCGGCTACGAGGCGCGCACGGTCGGCTTCCTGTCGATCCTGTTCCCGTTCCTCGGCCAGGGGGTGAGCGAGGGGCGGCGCGACGGCGACCGCTTCCTGCCGGTCAGCTACCGCGCCAGCAGCAGCCACCGCGACGGCCGCAGCGACTGGTCGGTGCGCTTCGCGCCCTCGGGCGAGGCGCTCGCGGTGACCGTCCCGCCCGAGGACGCGGAAGAGCGCGAGCCCGTCCCGCCGGCCCTCCAGCGCGGGCCGGACATGGCCGCGCTGGCGCTGGCCGCGCTGGCCGTGGTCGAGCCCGGCGTGCGGCGCAGCGGCACGGCCTTCGACGGCCGCCGCGCGGTCCGCTTCGACCTCGCCTGCCCCGCCGCGGAGGCGGCGCCGGGGTTGCTGGTGTGCACCGTCGCCGGCGAGCAGCTCGCCGGTTTTCATCGTCGCTGGAAGGAGCGTGCTGCCGAGGGGCGCCCGCCGATCCGCCTGTTCCTGCGCCGCGACCTGCTGGGGCCCGGCTGGTGGCCGGAGCGGCTCGAGGCCGCCTCCCGCTTCGGCCCGCTGGTCGCCCGCCTGCTGCCGCCGGCGGCGGACGGCTCCTGAGCCCGGCCCGCGCCTTGCCAAGCCCCGGGCCCTCCTCTACATACCGGCCGCACGCGGGCGTAGCTCAGGGGTAGAGCACAACCTTGCCAAGGTTGGGGTCGAGGGTTCGAATCCCTTCGCCCGCTCCAAGAAGATCACCGGAAAGTCGGGTGCCCACGGAAGCGCGGCCGGAGCACCGGAAGCCTACCGGAAGCGCGCGGCGCCAACTCGGCGCTTCGTGAGCGGGTCGGCCGGTGCCCGAGGCACCGACACACCAACCTCGCTCGTCGGTGTCGCGTCTCGGCGCGGTTCCTCGCGGTGCCCGTGTCACCAGCCCTGTGGCTCGTAGTCCGGCCT
>CALKJU010000018.1 GCA_937995535.1 uncultured Alphaproteobacteria bacterium | reverse complement strand
AGGCGATCTTCGGGGAGGGCATGGGCGGTCTCGCTCGCTCGGTAGGTCGGTCGCGGCGGCTCAGTAGGGCACGACGAGGTCCGGCAGCATCGGAAAATGCTTGCGGTTGCGCGTGACGAGGCGCAGCCCGTGCGCGAGTGCCGTGGCAGCGATGATGGCGTCCACGATCCCGACACCGTGGCTCGGATGATAGCGCCGCCGCAGCAGGCCGCCCTCGCGCGCGATCGCCGCGTCGACCTGGATAAGGTCGCACTCGTCGAGCATTGCCTCGAGATGCTGCCGCTCCGGCCCTTCGCGGATCCCGGCGAACAGCTCGGCAACAGTCAGGACCGACAGGGCCGGGGCATCGACCAAGCCGTCGACGAACGACACCGCATCGGCGCGGCCACGCAGGTAATCGGCCAGGATGTCGGTGTCGATCAGAAGCGCCGCCACGACCGGGCAAGCCGCTGGTCACCCTCACTGCGAAGCTCGCCGAGCAACTCGTCGAGGTCGGCGCGGTCCGCCCACATGCCGCGGGCCCGGTGGAAAGCTTCCTTCCAGTCGGCGGCCGGCGGCGGCGACCGGGTCTCGATCAGCCGATCGACCGCGTCGCGGATCAGTTGGCTCTGCGAGCGGCCGGTCGTCCGCGCGAGGCGCTTCAGCGCGCGGTCCTGGGCCTCGGTGAGGTAGACTTGGGTGCGCAGCATGACGATCGTTCTGCTGTATGTGGTGACGTATACATCATAACGCCGTCTCCGCCAACGCCGCGGCGTCGAGGCGGCCGTCGTGCAGCGCCGTCGCGACCAGCACCCCGGCGCAGCCGAGAGCGCGCAGCGCCAGGAGATCGCCCCGGTCGCGCACGCCGCCCGCGGCCCACAGCCGGCGCGCACCAGCGCGGGCGAGGACGGCGCGCAGCGCCTCGAGGTCGGGCCCCTGCCCCGCCCCGACGCGCGCCAGCGTCATCACGATCAGGTCGGCGGGCCACAGCTCGGGCCGCTCGAACAGGCCCCCCGGGTCGAGTCGCTCGGTTCCACGCAGGTCGAGCGACAGGACCAGGCGCGGCTCGTCCGACAGCGCGACCAGCAGGCTGGCATCGGGCTGGCTCTCGCTGCCGAGCACCGGGCGGACCGCGGGCAGCGCCAGGAGCCGGTCGACCGCTCGGCGCTCGTCGAGGCCGGAGTCGACCCACAGCTCCAGCGTCGGAAATCGCTCCGCGAGACTGGCGATCGCCGCCGCATGGTCGCCGCGCTTCAAGATCGCATCGAGATCGGCGATGTAGAGCCGGCGGAACGGGTGCAGCGCCAGCAGGCCGGCGACGACCGCTTCGGGTGCGGCACTCGGCGAGAGCCGCGAGCCGGTCAGTGGGCGGTAGGCCTGGCGCTCGCCGGCGCGGGCGTGGACCACCACGCCGCCCATGAGATCGACGACCGGGATCACCTCGAAGGCGGGCATGGCGGAGACCTCGGACCTGACGCTGGCCGGCGACGCGGCGGTGCTCGGCCTAGACCTCGGCGGAGCCCACCTCAAGGCGGCGCTCGTGGCAGCCGGCCGGATCGTCGCCGTGCGCCAGGTGCCGTGCCGGCTGTGGGAGGGTCTCGACCGGCTGGATCAGGCCTTCGTCACGGCGCTCGCCGGCTGGCCGCCGCCGGGGCTCGTGGCGCTGACCATGACCGGCGAGCTGGCCGACCTGTTCGCCGACCGGGCGAGCGGCGTCGTGGCCCTGATCGACACCGTGCGGGGGCGGCTGCCGGGCACGCCCCTGCGGGTCTGGGCGGGCCGCGCGGGCTTTCTCGGGCCCGAGGCGGCGGCGGCGCGGCCCGAAGAGGTCGCCTCGGCCAACTGGCTCGCCACGGCGAGCCTCGCCGCACGGACGCTGTCGGCCGGCCTGCTCGTCGACATCGGCAGCACCACGACCGACCTGGTGCCGTTCCGCGAGGGACGGGTGGATGCCGCGGGCACGAGTGACGCCGAGCGGCTCGAGGCCGGCGAGCTGGTCTATCAGGGTCTGACGCGCACCGCGGTGATGGCGATCGCCCGGCGCGCGCCGGTGGCCGGTCGCTGGCGACCGTTGATGAACGAGCATTTCGCCACCTCGGCCGACCTGTGGCGGTTGCTCGGCCGGCTCGACGAGGCGCACGACCAGCACGCCGCCGCCGACGGCGGGCCCAAGACAGCGGAAGGCAGCGCCCGGCGGCTCGCGCGGATGGTCGGCCAGGATCTCGGCGAGGCCGAAATGGGCGCATGGCGGGCGCTCGCGGCGTGGCTCGCCGAGGCGCAGCTGCGAACGATCGCGGACGGACTGCAACAGGTGCTCTCGCGCGCGCGCCTGCCCGCCGATGCACCCCTGGTTGGCGCCGGCTGCGGAAAGTTCCTGGTCGCCGAGCTGGCGCGCCGCGTCGACCGGCCATGGTGCGATCTCGCGGCCCTGCTCCCGGCCGCGCCTCAGCTCGCTGCCGCCGCCGCCGTCGCTGCCCCGGCCGCCGCGGTGGCGCTGCTCGCTGCCGAGACGATCCGCTCGGCGAGCACCTTGAAGTCTCGGTAACACTCGCGCACGCCGTCCTGGTGCGCGCCGATCGCCCCATCCGCCGGCTTGAGCAGGAACATCGGCCGCCGTGCCTCCATCGCCATCGGCATCAGGCTGCGATAATGCTTCAGGCGGGCGAGGCAGTGCGGATCGTGATCGACATCGGGAGCGGCGGATGAAGGCTCGTCGAGTACGGCCTCGCGATAGGCGGCAGGAATCCGCGCCATCCACCGACCGTACCAGATCACGGGGCGATCGAGCCGCACTGCGTGTTGCATGACGACATAACCCAGTGGGCTCATCCGACCCCGGGGCAGCCGCAAGTCGGGCGGCTGCGCGTAGGTTCCGAGCGCTCGTTCCCAGGTCTGGCGCCATTCGCGCAACGTCGGGCCGAGATTGCGCAGCCCCTGGAGCGAGAACAGGTCGGGAGCGAGCGGCACGACGACATGCTCGCTGGCGATCAGGGCCGCGCGGTTGATCGCACCGAGGTTCGGTCCGACGTCAATCAGGACGATCTCCGCCTCATGCCACTCGACGGCGATGTCGATCAGTCGGGAAAAGGCCGACATGGCGCGAAAGGACGGCTCGTCGCGATTGTGCAGTTTCGGCCAGGAGTCCGAGAGCTTGTCCTCGAAGCGAGACAGGCCGAGATCACCGACGAGCAGGCCGATGCGGTCCTCGATCGCTTCGATGTGCGGGGCAGCGATGTCGCCTGTTCCTCTGAGGATGGGCGCGAGTGCGCCGGCGATGCTCAGCCGATTGGGCGTGTCGGGCCACAGCTCCTCCAGCCTGTCCTCGTCGACGAACATCGCCGTCAGGTTGGCCTGCGGGTCGAGATCGACGGCGACGACGCGGCGGCCGAGCTCGCTCAGCATCCAGGCGAGATGATAGACCAGCGAGGTCTTGCCGACGCCGCCCTTGTTGTTGAAGAAGGCGATGCGCATCAGCCGGCCCTCCGTACGACCGCGAGCACGTAGGTCGGTTCGATGCGGAACTCCGGCGGCGGGTTGCCGCTGCGCTTAAGCTCGCGTCGGGCGAGCGTGATGCCCATGCCGAAGGCCTGTACGTACCCCAAGACTTTCATGGCCTCCGCCAAAGTCGGATTGCGGTAGTCGGTGATGCCAGGCGCGCCGAAGTTGCGCTCGTTGACCCGCCCATACGGTCCACCCGGACTTTCGATCTCGATTCGGTCGTCGAACCAGTAAAGCCGGGCTGGCGCGTTGGTATCCTCGTAGGTTCGGTGCAAGATCGCGTTACGTGCGAGCTGCTGCAGCGCGGCCAGCGGATAGTCCGGCTTTCGGATCTCGCGCGGCTCGCTAGCCGGTGCGCTCGCCACCGAGATGTTGAGTTTCAAGAGTTCGTCGAGCTGACCCAAGACCTGCGACAGGGGGCCCGAAAGCTCCTTCTGGTCGCGGACCGGATCGAACAGCTCGTTGCCGGCGAAGCGCACGAACTGGACATAGGCGCCCGGCACGAAGCGTCGTGGATCTCGGCCGAGAACGAGCACGGCGGTGATCGTGGGAGCGCCGTCGTGCGTCAGCAGCCGCAGCGAGCCGAGCTGGTGCTCGACAGGTCGTTCGTTCGCCTCGAGCACGTCCGGCGCGACGGCGTGGGGCAGGTACTCGCGGCGAAACAACTCGAGGTCGAGATCGTCAATGGTGGCGCCAGGAGCGGCCGACTGATCGAATGGCAGGGCGGCGTGACGCGCCCGCTCGCGCAAGCGTCGCTCGTCGTCGGGCGAGGCGAGCCTGTGGCTCGGGCCGACCCGGACCCAGCAGCGACCATCGTAACGGACCGGCGGACTGATGGCTGGCTGCACCTCGATCACGACCAGCTCGCACTCGCCCAGAGTCCTTTTTTGGACGCTCATCGATGGCAGCGGCTGGATCTTTCCTTCCGCTGGGATGTCCGCGAGCTTTCGCAACAGCTCGTCGGTAGTATTGAGACCCGCGCAACGACCGTCGTCCTCGACCCCGACGAAGATCACACCGGGTCGGCCGTGCCCCGGAAGATCGTTGGCGAAAGCGCAGATCGCCTTGCGGATGCCATCGCGATCGCGCTCCGAACGCTTGCTTCGACGCGATCCGATTCGAGGTCGTGGAGGAGCGTACTCAACTCCTGATCGTCGAGCATCGTGCGGTTCCTGACGGGTGCCGTTGATCCTGACCCGACAGCAGTGGCAGCGCAAAGACTTCAAGCGGCCGCTCGCCCTGCCGTGTGGAGCGCCTTGCGCACGGTGGCGAGGGCCTGAGGATCCAGGGAGCCGGTGCGGTCGCCGCGGCACAGGGCGCCGCGGAAGCCGAGATAGTCGGGGCCGAGCGCCGCGAGCGGGGGGATGTCGGCGAGGCCGAGCGAGCCGGCGAGGCCGCAGAGCAGGCCCTGCGCCTGTGCCGTGACCACGAAGCGGGCGAGCGCGGTATCGCCCATATGCCGGCGCAGACCTCCGGCGCGCTTGTCCGCGGTGTCGAGCATGGCCCCGGCGAACCCGGCGGCGGCAAGCCTCGGCAGGAGGTCGAGGTCGGGCCGCTGGTCGGCCATCAGCACGGCGACCAGCCGCGCCCCGTCGGCGGCCACGGCGGCGAGCGCCTCGGCGCAGGCCGCGTGATCGCCCCCCGCGAAGAACCCGACCTTGACGTAGGCCACGCCGGTCGCGGCGGTGGCGCGCGCGGCCGTCACGAGCCCGGCCGGCTCCATCGGCAGGTCGCCCGTGGTCGCCGAGAGCACCGCGCGCTCGCCGAGATGGGCGACGGCGCGACGCAGCTCGCCTTCCGGCCAGGCGCCGAGGGCGCCGCGGTCGGGGTCCTTGAGATCGACCAGCTCCGCACCGCCAGCCCAGGCGAGCTCGGCCTCGGCGAGGTCGCGCACGCTGGCCAGGAGCCAGGTCATGCGACGCGCCCGGGATAGATCGGAAAGGCCGCGCAGAGTTCGGCGACCTCGCCCGCGACCGCGCGCTCGACCGGCTCAGGATCGCCGGCCGCGAGCGCCGTCAGCACGCGGTCGATCCACAGCCCGATGCAGCGGAACTCGGCCGGGCCGAAGCCGCGTGTGGTCCCGGCATTGCTCGACAGGCGCAGGCCCGAGCCCTGCTCCGCCGGGAGTGGGTCGAAGGGCAGCATGTTCTTGTTGCAGGCGATCCCGGCCCGCTCGAGGGCCTCGGCGGCCGCGGACCCGGTCAGCCCACGGCCGCGCACGTCCACGAGCATGAGCCCGATGTCTGTGCCGCCGCTGACCAGCCGCCAGCCCGTCTCGAGCAGGGTCGCGGCGAGGGCCTGGGCGTTGCCGAGCACGGCCTCGTTCCAGAGGCGGAACTCGGGGCGCAGCGCCTCGCCGAGTGCCGCCGCCTTGCCGGCCACCTGGTGCATCAGGACGGAGCCCTGGACGCCCGGGAACACGCCGGCGTGGAGCTTGGCGGACAGGGCTGGATCGTCCCACAGCATGACCCCGCCGCGCGCCCCGCGCAGCGATTTGTAGGTGGTGGTGGTCACGACGTGCGCGTGCGGAAAAGGATGCGGGTGCAGGCCGGCAGCGACGAGCCCGGCGATGTGCGCCATGTCGACCAGCAGCATCGCCCCGACCTCGTCGGCTACCTCCCGAAAGGCGGCGAAGTCGATCTGGCGCGGATAGGCGGAGCCGCCGGCGACGAGCAGACGCGGCCGGCAGGAGCGGGCGAGATCGCGCACTTCGTCCATGTCGATCCGCTCGCTGTCGCGCGCGACCCCGTAGCGATGGATGCGGTAGTCGCGGCCGGTGAGCGTCGCCGGGTGGCCGTGGCTGACATGCCCGCCGGCGGCCGTGTCCATGGCGAGGATCGTCTCGCCCGGCCGCAGTAGGGCCAGGAACACGGCGGCGTTGGCGTTGCTGCCGGAATGCGGCTGGACGTCGGCACAGCGGCAGCCGAACAGCCGGGTCGCACGCTCGACCGCCAGCCGCTCGACCGCGTCGGCGAAAGCTGCACCGCCATAGTACCGAGCCCCCGGCAGGCCCTCGACGGTCTTGTTGGTCAGGACCGAGCCCTGCGCCTCGAGGACCAGACGGCTGACCAGGTTCTCCGAGGCGATCAGCTCGATCTGTGAGCGTTGCCGGGTGAGCTCGCCCTCGAGGGCTGTGGCGAGCGCGGGATCGGCGGCGAGGCCGTCGGTGAAGTAGCCCGGATGGAGCGTGCCCATGCGCGACTCAGGCCTGCGGCAGGCCGCAGCGCCAGCGCTTGACGAACCAGCCCTCATGCGTCTCGGCCCAGCGCGCCGCCTGCTTGGGCCC
>CALKJU010000017.1 GCA_937995535.1 uncultured Alphaproteobacteria bacterium | reverse complement strand
CGGCTCGAAGGGCGGCTCGTCGGTCAGGCGGATCGTGCCCCAGTGCATGGCGCAGCAGCGCTCCGCGCCGAGCGCGCGGGCGATCGCGACCGCCTCCTCGGGGCTGCAATGCGAGCCCCGCATCAGCGGGCGCGGCTCATACGCGCCGATCGGGACCAGCGCGAGATCGACCGGCCCGAGCCGAAGGCCGAGCTCGCCGAACACCGGGCCGTAGGCGGTGTCGCCGGCGAACAGGATGCGGCGACCGGCCGCCTCCACGAGGAACCCGCACCACAGGGTCAGGTTGCGGTCGCGCAGGGTGCGGCGCGAGAAGTGGATCGCCGGGGTCGCGGTCACCCGCAGGGTGCCGAGCGGCAGGCCCTGCAACCAGTCAATCTCGTGGACGGCGCGGAACAGGGAGGCGTCGACGTAGCGGCCGACCCCGAGCGGGGTGACGAGGATCGGCCGCCAGCGCCGGGCGATCGCCTCGACCGTCGGCAGATCGAGGTGGTCGTAGTGGTTGTGCGACAGCAATACCACGTCGATCGGCGGCAGGCGGTCGGGTGGCAGCGGGGCCGGCGCGAAGCGCCGCGGGCCGAACGGGGCGACCGGCGAAGCGTGCTCGCCGAGGAAGGGATCGACGAGCAGGGTGCTCCCACCGAGGCGGATGAGGAACGCCGCGTGGCCGAGCCAGGTGATCGAGCCGGCGCCGTCGGCGGCGGCGAGCTGCGCCAGCACCTCCGGCTCGGGCAGGACATGGCCCGCCGGCAGCTCGGGCAGCGCCGTCCGCGCGAGCAGGCGGCGGTAGAGGAACGCCCACCAGTCCCCTGCCGCGACGTCGCGGGTTGGGCTGCCCGGCGGATTGCGGAAGCCGCCGCCCGGCAGGTGGTGCCACGGGCGGGCCACCTCCCCGACCGCGTGGGACGGGGCGAGCCGTGGCCCGGCGCGGCCAGCCGTGGCCTGACGCCGTCTCGCCGGACGTCCACCCGTTGGCGGCGAGCCGGTCCCGCTCACCCGTGCATCTCCACCATGGTGGCCATCGAGATGGGCGTCGCGCGGTGCGCCGGCCAGGGCGCCGCGCGCCGCCCCTGCCTTGAAAAGGTCACAGGCTTGGGCTACCTGCAAGCCCGGGTCGAGGACGGCCGACGAGACGGGGCGGTTCCGCGATGTCGTTGAACTGGAACGCCGTTTTTCAGAGTACCGGGACCTGATCATGGGTCAGGTCGGAGCCCAACTGTCGCTCTCGGCCTGCCCGGCGCTGGTGCTCAACGCCGACTACCAGCCGCTCAGCTATTATCCCCTGTCCGTGTGGAGCTGGCAGGACACCGTCCGGGCGATCTTCCTCGATCGCGTCGCCGTCGTATCGCATTACGACCGGGTGATCCGCTCGCCGAGCGCCGAGATGCGCCTGCCCAGCGTCGTGGCGCTGAAGGAGTACATCCCGCAAAATCGCCGCCCGCCCTTCACCCGGTTCAACGTGTTCCTCCGCGACCGGTTCGTCTGCCAGTACTGCCGCACCGGCCTGCCGGCGCAGGACCTGACCTTCGACCACCTCGTGCCGCGCTCGCGCGGCGGGCGGACCTGCTGGACCAACATCGTCACCGCCTGCACCCGCTGCAATCTGCGCAAGGGCAACCGGCTGCCTGACGAGGTCGGGATGCACCCGGCGACGCGTCCGGTCGTGCCCACCGCGCATGAGCTGCGTGCCAACGGCCGCCTGTTCCCACCGAACTACCTGCACGACAGCTGGCGCGACTTCCTCTACTGGGACGTCGAACTCGAGCCGTGAGACGCCGGCGGCGCCGACCTGTCAGACCGTCGGCCCGGAAGCGTTTGAAAGGCGAAGCGGGATCGGCATAATCCGCGCCGCGGCGACGGGACCCGCAGGCAGGCGGGCGGCGGCCGACCAGGGAGGCATGACGCGATGCGTATCGGGAAGACGCTACTATGCGGGGCGGCGGCGGTCGCTCTTGGCATGTCCGGTGCTCTCGCCGGCGAGTATGTCGACTGGCTCGATGACGGCCGCGTGGTCCTCAAGCTGGGTCCCAACTACGACAACGCGACCATCGAGACGACGCGCGAGGAGCTGGGCGGGTTGTTCGGCCCCGACGAGAAGCCGTTCGAGGGTGCCACGATCACCGTGCTGACGCTCGATTCCGGCCCCAAAGGCGGCATCTCCGGGCCGATCACCGCGTTCCGCCCGGTCTGGGAGGAGCTCTCCGGCGGCAAGCTGGATATCGCACTCGTTCCGATCACCGACCTCTATGCCAAGATGATGCTCGACCTGCGTCAGGGCACCGGGCTCTACGATTCGATCATCGTCGGGGCGTTCTTCTATGGTGATCTGATCGCCGGCAACTACATCGTGCCGATCGACGATTACATGGCGAGTGGCGACTTCCCGCAGTGGACCTACGACTCGATGCCGCCCTCGCTGAAGAACCTCCACACCTGGAAGGGTGTCGGCTACGGCGTGCTCAACGATGCCGACGGCCAGGTCCTCTACTACCGCCGCGACGCGCTGACCAATCCCGAGCACCAGGCGGCGTTCAAGGCCGAGTATGGCTACGACCTGCCGGTGCCCCCGGCCACCTGGCAGCAGCTCCTCGACATCTCGCGCTACTTCGCCGGGAAGAACTGGGACGCCAACGACCCCGATCCCGACCACGGCACCGTCCTGCACCTCAAGGTCGGCGAGCAGGGCCATTACCACTTCCAGTCGCTCAGCGCCCCGTTCGCCATCACCCCGGGTGACAAGGTCGACCAGTTCCACAACGTCTATTGGTTCGACCCGACCAACATGAAGCCGCTGATCAACAGCCCCGGCCACGTCGCGGCGCTGGAGTTCCTCCAGGAGCTGCACAAGACCGGCCCGGCGGCGCAGGTCGGCTGGTCGCTCGGCGAGGCCTGGGACTATTTCCTGCGCGGCAAGTCGGTGTTCGTCTTCTCCTGGGGCGACGTCGGCTCGCTCTGCCAGGACACCTCGCGCAGCAAGATCCAGGGCAACTGCGCCGCGGCAATCCTGCCGAGCTCGGACAAGTACTGGAACCACGAGACCCAGGCCTGGGTCGAGACGGACAGCCCGCAGAAGGTCGGCAACACCACCGGCGGCTCCTGGCACGGGGTGATCTCGGCCTTCTCGCAGAACCCGGAGGCCACCTACTCGTTCCTCTCGTTGATGGCGATCAAGCCGGTCTCGATCTGGAACGCGAACAACGGCTGGACCGGTGTCGACCCGGGCTTCTACTATCAGTTCCTTGAGCCGCAGGGTGAGGCCACGCTCGACGACTACGTCAAGGCCGGCTGGAACGCCGACGACGTCAAGGACTATCTCCAAGCCTACTACGAGAACTTCACGGCGCCCACCATGCTGACCTATCTGCGCATCGAGGGCGCCCCCGAATATTGGGACATCATGGACAAGAACCTGTCGGCCGCGATGGCGGGCCAGAAGACCGCCCAGCAGGCTCTCGACGACACGGCCAAGACCTGGGAGGAGATCACCGAGCGTCTCGGCCGGGACAAGATCCTCCAGCAGTACCAGGACGCGATCGGCTACCAGCCGTAAGCCGCCGCGTCCGATCGGAAGGCCGGGCCCCGCGCGGGCCCGGCCACCCTGCCGATGATCCGCTGGACCAGCCGCGTCAAGTTCCTGTTCCTGCTCCCGGCCGTGCTCTGGGTGTTGACGTTCACCATCTTCCCGCTCGGCTATTCGATCTATCTGAGTTTCCACAACGTCGAGCGGCAGGTCGTGGTCAGCGGCCGCGAGCAGGTGCCGGTGCTCGACGCCGCCGGCAATCCGGTGCTGCGGCCCGACGGCAAGCCGCGCACCCGGACCGAGGTCCAGCGCGAGCTGCAGACCACCTTCACGTGGAACCAGTTCGCCAACTACGCCCGCGCGTTCCGCGACGAGCAGGTGTGGAACGCGGTGCGGGTGACCGGCACCTTCGTGCTCGTCGGGGTGACGACACAGATCCTGCTCGGCCTCGCACTCGCCTGGTTGTTCAATCGCAACATCGTCGCGCGCGGTTTTCTTCGTTCGATCATGATCCTGCCGATCTTCGCCACGCCGATCGCGATCGGCTACCTGTTCTTCACGATCTTCTACGAGGTCGGCGGGCCTCTGTCGTGGACCGGGGTGCCGTGGCTGTCCAATCCGAACTGGGCGCTAACATCGGTCATCATCGTCGACATCTGGCAGTGGACACCGTTCTGCTTTCTGGTGTTTCTCGCAGCGTTGCAGGGCATCCCCGACGAGATGCTGGAGAGCGCCCGGCTCGACACCAGCTCCGAGTGGGACCTGTGGCGCTATGTGATCTTGCCGATGTTGCTGCCGGTGATCGCGATCGTGCTGCTGCTGCGGCTGGCCGAGGCGCTCAAGCTGTTCGACATCGTGGCGACGCTGACCAAGGGCGGGCCGGGCATCGCCACCCAGTCCTACACCTATTACGCGTTCAACGTCGGCTTCAAGCTCAACGACTTCGGCTACGCCTCGGCGATGGCGTTCCTGTTGCTGATCGTGGTCATGGTGATCGTCACCCTGTTCTTTCGGCGGCTGCGGCAGTCCTATGAGTGAGGAGGCGCCGCGGCAGGACCTCGTGCGCCGGCGCAGCCTCGCCGATGCATGGTGGTCGCTGGTCGCGATCGCCGTCGCGATGCTGTTCTTCTTTCCCATCTACTGGGCGGTCTCGACGAGCCTGCGCCGGCCAGCCGACACGTTCACGGTCTCCGGCGTGGGCATTCCCTGGGTCCATTTCACGCCCACTCTCGACAACTGGCTGCTCGAGATGAGCCAGCCCGAATCGTTCCGGGCGTTCACGAACAGCACGGTGATTTCGCTGTCGGCGGTGACGATCGCGCTGCTGCTCGGCCTGCCGGCGGCCTACGCGTTGGCGCGGTTCAAGTTCTTCCGCGTGCCGAACAAGGACATCACGGTGTGGTTCCTGTCGCAGCGGGTTCTGCCGCCGGTCGCCACCGCGGTGCCGTTCTTCATCGCCTTCTCGACCCTCGAGCTGCTCGACACGCGGCTCGCCCTGATCGTCTGCACGGCGACCTTCATCCTGCCCTTCGTGGTCGTCATCGTCCGCCAGACCTTCTTCGACCTGCCGATCGAGCTCGAGGAGGCCGCGCTGGTCGACGGGGCAAGCTACCTCTCGGCGTTCCTGCGCGTCGCGGTGCCGCTCGCCATGCCCGCGATCGCCGCCGCTGCCCTGATCATGTTCGCGTTCTCCTGGAACGAGTACCTGTTCGCCGTCATCCTCACGATCAAGGGTGCTGCGACCATGCCGGTGCACATCGCCGGTGGCGCCGACACCCGTGGGGTGCAGTTCTGGTTCGTGGCGGTCCGCTCGCTGATCGCGATGATCCCGCCGGTGCTGCTCGCGCTGCTTGCGCAGCGCTACATCGTCCGCGGTCTGACGCTCGGCGCCGTCAAGGGCTGATCGGCGCAGGACAGCCCGGCGCCGCCGGCTGCCATGACGGCTTGACAGCCCGGGAGGTGTTCCGTACGTCCGGCGCAAAAGTCCTGCTGCTGGAACATTTGTTCAGCAGTCGGTGTCGAAGCGCCGCGACCGACCTGGCGGCGCAGAAGGTCAGGGCCCAGGGAGGACAGGGATGTTCCGCGTACCGCGCGATCCGCTCTATCGCAGCATCAGCCGGCGACGGTTTCTCGAGCTGGGCGGTGGCGCCGCGACGGCGCTGGGCGCTGGCTCGATCGCCGTCGGGCTCAACTCGGTGATCACGCGCCGGCCGGTCTACGCCGCCTCGTCCGATGACGCGAAATGGAAGCAGTACGCCGGCTCGAAGCTCGTGTTCATGAGCGAGAACACTCCGCCGAGCTTCGCGATCCGCGACAATCTCAAGCCCTTCTACGATCTGACTGGGATCGAGGTCGAGATTCTCACCGACGATCTCCCGGTCGTTCAGCAGAAGGTCGGTATCGACCTGCGCAGCGGCAAGGCCGACTTCCACCTCAACTACGTGCAGGACAAGCCGATCGGCGCGCCGTTCGCCGACTTCTACGCCGACCTCATGAGGTTCGCCGGCGACGACACGCTGCCGCAGGACCCCGAAGGCGTCGCCGACGAGGCATGGTTCGAGAACTTCCTCACCGCCTGTGGCCGCATGTATTCGGGCGAGCGGATCATCGCGTTCCCCTACGACTGCGCGGTGGCCTGCACGTTCTATCGCCAGGACTTGTTCGAGAAATACTCGAAGGACTTCGAGGCGGACCACGGCTATCGGCTCGAGTTCACGCCCGACACCACCTGGAAGCAGCTCTACGAGTTCGCCGCCTTCTTCAAGAAGTTGCGCGAGGCCGGGCAGGACGTGCCGTACGGCTACGCGCAGCATCACGGCAGCTTCGCCTGGACTACGCAGCTCGACATCCAGCGCATGCTGTTCGCCCACGGGCGGTGGATCGACTTCGATATCGACGACAAGCTCGGCAGCAAGACGCCGGGGCCGACCAACTGGGGTGACGAGACCTCCGTGTTCATCATGGAGAAGTTCCGCGAGCAGGCGGAGGTCTGCCATCCCGACAACCTGGCCAACGGCACCCTGCAGCTCAACACGGTCTACCAGGCCGGGCAGATCGCGATGCAGGTGCAGTACCACGAGTTCGCGGCCTCGATCGAGGACGAGAACACCAGCCGCGCGGCCGGCGGCAAGACCGCCTACGCCGCCTGCCCGAAGGGCGAGCCGTCGTGGATCAAGAACGGCGGGCCGGCGGTCAACGGCTGCAACTGCGGCATCGGCGGTATCGGCATCAATGCCAACGCCTCCGAGGACCTGCAGCGCGCCGCCTACATCTTCGCGGTGTGGGCGACCTCGCGGGACACGCAGTTCAACGTGCTCAAGGGAGTCGGCGGTACCCCGACGCGCAAGTCGGTGCTCGATATCCCGGAGGTCCAGGCGGCGCGCCAGCGCCCGACCTCGATGCCGAACGCGCTGACCTTCGAGGCGGTCTACGACATCGGCATCCGCGATCCGAACTTCGTGCTCGGGCCCAAGATCCCGGAGGCCAACGAGTACCACCAGATCATCCTGACCGAGGTGCAGAAATGCGTCTCGGGCAAGCAGACGGCCGAGGAGGCGTGCCTCGCGATCAAGGAGCAAGTCGACGATCTGCACGACCTCTGAGGCGTGGAGCGGGTGAGGGAGCGACGGCCCGGGTCCGGCCGGGCCGTCGCGAGCAGCCGGATCGGGCATGGCGGCACGCACGGGCGGTAGGTTCGATCTCGGTAGGGCGGCGACCGCGGATGCCGCCGCCGCGGTGCTCCCGGTGCGCCACGTCGCCGGCGTGCGGACGATCGACTACGCGCCCGCGCGCCTGAACCCGCAACCGTCGCGGAGCTACTATTTCTGGATGATGGCGCCGGCGATCGTCGTGCTCGCGGCGATCTCTCTCTATCCGTTCTTCTGGCTCGTCTGGATGAGCCTGCACAATGTCGAGGTCGGTGCCGGGCCCGACACGTTTGTCGGCTTCGCCAACTTCGAGCGGCTGTTCACGCGTGACCGCAAGTTCTGGAACGGCTGGTCGCTGCTGCTTCAGTACAGCGCCATGTGCCTCAGCCTGCAGATCGTGCTGGGCGTGCTCCTGGCGGTGATCCTCAACGGGTCGCGTTACGAGAAGATCCTCGTCACCGTGATCCTGATGCCGATGATGATGGCGCCGGTGATCGCCGGGCTCGTCTGGTACTACCTCTACAATTCGACGTTCGGCTGGTACCACTGGCTGCTCCAGTCGGCGGGCATCCTGGGCGAGACCTCGATCGTCGGCTCGACCTCGACGGCGATGCTGGGGCTGGTCATCGTCGATGTCTGGCAATGGACGCCGCTGATCACGCTGATCACGCTCGCCGGCATGAAGCGCGTGCCGCGCGACCAGCTCGAGGCCAACATGGTCGACGGCGCCGGCGAGCTGCGCAATTTCTTCGCCATCGTCCTGCCCAATCTCTATCCGTTCCTGCTGATCGCCATCCTGCTCCGGTTCATGGACAATTTCCGCTTCATCGACGTGGCGCTGACGCTCACCGGTGGCGGTCCGGCGGACGCGACCAACATCCTCCCGGTCTATCTGTTCGACGTCAGCTTCCAGTACTTCAAGCTCGGTCGCGGCGCGGCGATCGCACTGACCCTGCTGCTGGTGACGATCCTGCTCGGCATGCTGCTCGTCCGGCTGTTCGAGGGGCCGCAGAGCCGGCGCGCCGACATGGGCTCGGAGGGCTGAGCGGTGGCGTCGCGCGACGTCGTCGCCTACCGCTCGCCGCTGACCACGGCGCTGCACGTCGCGGCCGGCCTGTTCGTCGCCGTCTATCTCGCCTGGACGATCCTGCCGATCTTCATCATGTTCGTCAGCTCGTTCAAGGATCTGCTCGAGGCGTTCAAGCTCCCGGCGGTCGGCGACTGGGGTGGCGTGCTGGTGTTCTTCGACTTCACGCCCACCGCCAAGCACTATTTCAACCTGTTCGGCCAGCTCAACTTCGCGACCTACTTCCGCAACAGCCTCGCCGCCGCGCTGGGCTCGGCCGTGGTCTCGGTCGTGCTCGGCTCGATGTGCGCCTACGCGCTCTCGCGGATCGACTTCCGCGGCAAGAAGGACCTCTTCTTCTGGATCATCTCGACGCGGATGGCCCCGGTCGTCGCGGTGATGGTTCCGCTCTACGCGATCTTCCGCAATCTCGAGCTGGTCGGCACGCTGCCCGGGCTGATTCTCGCCTACACCACCTTCAACCTGCCGTTCGCGATCTGGATCCTCAAAGGGTTCTTCGACAACGTTCCCTACGCCATCGAGGAGGCGCAGATGTGCGACGGCGCCACCCGGCTGCAGGCGTTCCGCTCGATCCTGCCGCTGGTCGCGCCGGGCATCGGTGCCTTCCTCGTGCTCTGCGTCCTGTTCGCCTGGAACGATTTCCTGTTCGCCTCGATCATCGGCTCGGGCGGCGCCAAGACCCTGCCGGTGGCGACGCGCGAGCTGGTCCAGCCGCAGAACATCCAGTGGGGCAGCATCATGGCCGCCGGCGTGGTCACGACCCTGCCGATGATGCTGCTCGGTCTCCTGATCCGCCGCTACCTGGTCACCGGCCTGACCATGGGCGCGGTGCGCGAGTGAGCCATGGCCTCGGTACGGATCGCCAACGTCTGGAAGTACTACGGCAAGACCGTGGCCGTGAAGGATCTCAACATCGACTGTCCGGACGGGCAGTTCCTCTCGGTGCTGGGGCCGTCCGGCTGCGGCAAGTCCTCGACGCTGCGCATGCTCGCCGGCCTTGAGCACATCAGCGCCGGCGACATCTACTTCGGTGAGCGGCGCGTCAACGACCTGCCGCCCAAGGCCCGCGACATCGCGATGGTGTTCGAGAACTACGCGCTCTACCCGCACAAGACCGTGTTCGAGAATATCGCCAATCCGCTGCGCCTGCGCGGCACCGATGGAGCGACGATCGAGCGCAAGGTCCGCGCCGCGGCGAAGATGCTCGAGATCGAGCACCTGCTCGACCGCAAGCCGGTCGAGCTGTCGGGCGGGCAGAAGCAGCGCACGGCGATCGGCCGGGCGATCGTCCGCGAGCCGCAGCTGTTCCTGTTCGACGAGCCGATCGCGCATCTCGATGCCAAGCTGCGCGCGCACATGCGCGGCGAGCTGAAGCTCATGCAGCGACGGCTCGGCACGACGATGATCTACGTCACCCATGATCAGCTCGAGGCCATGTCGATGGCCGACCGGATCGCGGTGATGCACGAGGGCGTGCTGCAGCAGTTCGGAACGCCGCAGGAGATCTACAACCAGCCGGTCAACGAGTGGGTGGCTGGCTTCGTCGGCGAGCCGCCGATGAACTTCCTCGACGTCGAGGTGGTCGACGAGGACGGGCGGCTGTGCCTCGTCCATCCGGGCTTTCGCGTCGCCGTCACGGCGGCGCAGCAGGCGCTGCTCCGCCAGCGCTTGAGCGGTCGCGAGGCGCGCATGGGTATCCGGCCCGACGAGGTGCGGATCGCCACCGCGACCTTCCCGGGCGCGCTCGAGGCGCGGGTGCGGGTCTCCGAGCCGCTGGGCGGCGACATGCTGGTCGACGCCGAGCTCGCCGGGAGCCGCCTGCTCGTCAAGACCCGCCCGGACTTCACCGGCGGGATGGGCGCGCCCTGCTGGGTCGCCTTCGACGTCGAGCGCTGGCACCTGTTTGAAAAGCCGTCGGGTGTCGCGTACTTCTAGGGCAAGCCCGCTCTGACGGGCGGCCGGGATCGGATCACCAGGGGAGACAGCCGTGCAGCTCAGTCGCGACGACCTTCTTCAGGCCTATCGGCGGATGCGCCTGATCCGCGAGTTCGAGGATGCCGTGCACGACGAGTTCTCGGCCGGCAACATCCCGGGCTTCGTGCACCTCTACGCCGGCGAGGAGGCCTCCGCGGTCGGCTTCTGCATGCACCTCGACGAGCGTGACGCCATCGCCAGCACCCATCGCGGCCATGGCCACTGCA
Organism: uncultured Alphaproteobacteria bacterium; assembly: GCA_937995535.1. GTDB lineage: Bacteria > Pseudomonadota > Alphaproteobacteria > Geminicoccales > Geminicoccaceae > CALKJU01. Next base: position 9,370 of record CALKJU010000017.1, on the reverse strand, counting down.
TCGCCAAGGGCTGCGACGAGCGGGCGATGATGTTCGAGATCTTCGGCAAGAAGGACGGCCTTTGCGGCGGCAAGGGCGGCTCGATGCACATCGCCGACCTGAGCAAGGGCATGATGGGTGCCAACGGCATCGTCGGCGGCGGCCCGCCGTTGATCTGCGGTGCCGCCTTGAGCGCGAAGACGCTCAAGACCGGCGGGGTGGCGATCGCCTTCGTCGGTGACGGCGGCTCCAACCAGGGGACCACCTTCGAGAGCTACAACCTCGCCAAGGTGTGGAACCTGCCGGCGATCTTCGTCATCGAGGACAATGGCTACGCCGAGACGACCTCGTCCTCCTGGTCGGTGGCCGGAAGCCAGGTCGACCGCGGCAAGGGTTTCGGGATGCCGGCCGTCCAGGTCGACGGCAGCGACTTCTTCGCCGTCTGGGAGGTCGCCCGCGAGGCGATCGAGCGGGCCCGCGGCGGCGGCGGCCCGTCGCTCGTGCACGTCAAGTGCATGCGCTACTATGGGCATTTCGAGGGCGACGCGGCGACCTACAAGGCGCCGGACGAGGTCGCCAGGTACAAGGCCACCAAGGACCCGCTGATGCTGTTCCGGCAGCGGGTGACCGAGGCGGGCCTGCTCGACGGCCAGGCGCTCGACGCGATCGACCGCGAGGCCAAGGCGCGCATCGAGCAATGCGTGGCCGAGGCCAAGGCGGCGCCGTTGCCGACCGAGAAGGACCTGCTCACCGACGTCTACACCTCGCCCTACTGAGGACCGACCGATGTCCAAGAAGACCTATCGTCAGGCGATCAACGAGGCGCTCCGTCAGGAGATGGAGCGCGACGAGCGTGTCATCATCATGGGCGAGGACATCGCCGGCGGGCTCGGCTCGCCCGGCGAGCAGGACGCCTGGGGCGGCCCGCTCGGCGTCACTAAGGGCCTGATGCCCAAGTTCGGGCGCGACCGGGTGCTCGACACGCCGATCACCGAGAGCGGCTTCATCGGTGCGGCGGTCGGCGCCGCCGCGACCGGCCTGCGCCCGGTGGCCGAGCTGATGTTCGTCGACTTCTTCGGGGTGTGCTTCGACCAGATCTTCAATCAGGCGGCCAAGTTCAAGTACATGTTCGGCGGCAAGGCGGTCACGCCGGTGGTCATCCGGACCATGTACGGCGCCGGCTTCCGCGCCGCCTCGCAGCACAGCCAGTGCCTCTACCCGGTGTTCACCCACATTCCGGGGCTCAAGGTGGCGCTGCCGTCGAACCCGTACGAGGCCAAGGGCCTGCTGATCCAGTCGATCCGCGACGACGATCCGGTCATCTTCTTCGAGCACAAGGCGATGTACGACCTCGAGGGTGAGGTCCCGGACGAGCCTTACGCGATCCCCTTCGGCGAGGCCAACGTCACTCGCGAGGGCGACGACGCGACCATCATCGCGTTCGGCCGGATGGTGAACTTCGCCAATGACGTGGCCGACAAGCTGAGCAAGCAGGGGATCAGCTGCACGGTCGTCGACCCGCGCACCACCTCGCCGCTCGACACCGAGACGATCCTCGAGACGGCGGCCGAGACCGGGCGCGTCGTCGTCGTCGACGAGGCGCATCCGCGCTGCAACATGGCGACCGACGTCGCCGCTCTGATCGCCCAGGACGCGTTCGACAAGCTCAAGGCCCCGATCAAGATGGTCACGGCCCCGCACTGCCCGGTGCCGTTCTCGCCGGCGCTGGAGGACCTCTACATTCCCGGCCCGGACAAGATCGAGGCGGCCGTGCGCGCGGTCGTCGGGAAGGCCCACTGATGGCCGACATCCAGCCGATCGTCATGCCCAAATGGGGTCTGGCGATGCAGGAGGGCATGCTCGCCGCGTGGCACGTCGAGGAGGGGGCCACGATCGCCAAGGGGCAGGAGATCGCCGACATCGAGACCTCGAAGATCGCGAACGCCTTCGAGAGCCCGCTGTCGGGGATCCTGCGCCGTCGCGTCGCCGGGGAGGGTGAGACCCTCCCCGTCGGGGCGCTGCTCGGTGTCGTCGCCGACCCGTCGGTGGCCGACGCCGATCTCGACGCCTTCGTCGCCGGGTTCCAGGAGCGGTTCGCGGCCGAGATGGCGGCCCGCGCGACCGAGAAGGGCCCCGAGCCGGAGACCGTCGAGACGGCCGCCGGGCGGATCCGCTTCCTCAAGCTCGGCGAAGGTGACGGCACGCCCGTCGTCTTCGTCCACGGCTTCGGCGGCGATCTCAACAACTGGCTGTTCAACCAGCCGCCCTTGGCCGAGGGCCGGGTCACCTACGCCATCGATCTGCCCGGCCATGGCGGCTCGACCAAGGAGGTCGGGTCGGGCGACGTCGGGGCCATGACCGCTGCCGTCTGCGCCTTCATGGACGCGGTCGGGCTCAAGAAGGCGGCGTTCGTCGGGCACAGCCTGGGCGGCGCCATCAGCCTCGATCTGGCGCTCAACCACCCGGAGCGCGTCCACTCGGCAACGCTCATCTGCCCGGCCGGCCTCGGGCCCGAGATCTCGGTGGAGTACATCGACGGCTTCATGACCACGAGCCGGGCCCGGAAGCTGCGTCCGATCCTCGAGATGCTGGTCGCGGACCCGGCCCTGGTGACCAACGAGATGGTCGAGGACGTGCTCAAGTTCAAACGCCTCGACGGCGTCGAGGCGGCCTTGAACAAGATCGCGTCGGCGACCTTCGCCGGCGGCCGCCAGGCGCTCCAGCTCACCGACAAGCTGGGCGCGCTCCAGGTGCCCGTGCAGGTCATCTGGGGTGCCCAGGACCGCATCGTCCCGGCGAGCCACGGGCAGGGCCTCCCGGCCTCGATCAAGGTCACCCTGCTGCCCGACGCCGGCCATCTCGCGCACATGGAGAAGGCCAACGAGGTCAACGAGCTGATCAAGGCGTTCGTCGGCGACTGACCGCCGCGCGGCCCCGCCGCCCCCGTGATGGGGCTGGCGGGGCCGCTCTCGCCCAATCACTCGACGATCAAGCCGGTCGCCTCGTCAGCGGGATCCTGCGCCGGGAGCGCCTTCTCGGGCTGGTCCGGTCACGGATTGATCGCATATTCGGGCTGTGATCTGGTCGCGCAGGCAGCCGGCGGGCGCGGGCCCGGGGCGCAACGGGAGGAATCGATGTTCAACGCGCAGGATCTGCTCGGCCAGCTCATGCAGGCCGGGCTCGGCGGCGGGCCGCAGGGCGGCGGCCGCACGACCGGCCGGCGCATCGAGCAGGCGCTCGGCCCGCAGGGCAGCGGACAGGGCGGGCTGCTCGAGCAGATACTCGGCGGGCTGCAGGGTGGTGGCCGGCCCGCGGCCGGCGGCGGTGCCGGTGGCGGGCTGGGCGACTTGCTAAGCGGGCTGCAGAGCGCCCTCGGCGCTGGTGCGCAGCAGGCGCAGCAGGGCAATCCATTGGCGGTCGGCGGGCTCGGCGCGCTCGCCGGGATCCTCCTCGGCCGCGGCAAGAGCACGGTCGGCAACGCCATCGGCGGCGCCGGGCTCGCCATGCTCGGCACGCTCGCCATGCAGGCGCTGCGCAAGATGGCCGAGCAGAAGGGGCTCGAGGAGCAGGTCGCCAGCGGGCAGGCGCCACCGATCGGCATGCGGCCGCCCGAGACGCCGGTCGAGGAGGCGCAGGTCGAGAGCGAGGCGACGTTGCTGATCCAGGCGATGATCAGCGCCGCCAAGGCCGACGGCCAGATCGACGGCAGCGAGGTGCAGCGGATCCTCGGCAAGGTCCAGGAGGGCGGCGCTGCCGCCGACGCGATCGCGTTCCTCCAGCAGGAGATGAAGAAGCCGCTCGATCTGCACGGGCTGGTCGCGCAGGTCCGCGACCCGCGCCTCGCGGCCGAGGTCTACGCCGCCTCGCTGCTGGCGATCGAGGTCGACACCGAGGCCGAGCACCGCTACCTGCGGCAGCTCGCCCAGGGCCTTCGGCTCGACCCGATCGTCGTGGCCGAGCTGCATTCGGCGCTGGGCGCGCCGCGACCCGCATAAGCGGCTATGCACGGGCGACGGTCGCGCGAGACAGCGCCGCGCTGCTGGTCGTTAACACTCCGGTAACGATTAGCGGTGCCCGCGCTCGGGCGGGCGCCTCACCGGAGGATCGCCCATGCGTGTCGCGTTCGGGTTGCTCGTCGCCGCGGCCATGCTCGGCACGGCGGCACTGGCCGACAGTGGGTCGGTGGCGGTACTGCGCGGCAACGCGCCTGCCGACCGCGGCGCTGTGACGGTGCTGCGCGGTCCCGGCAGTGGGCCGCTGCCACCGCTCCGCCAAGCCGAGCCGCAGCGGCGCATCATGGCCGGCGGGCGGGCCTGGATCGTCGACGAGGAACGCGGCACCCTGACCGGCTGCCGAATGGAGCGGACGAGCCGGGTCGGCGTGCGGCGGGTGGTCTGCGCGAGCCGCCGCCTGCCCGGGGGCTGAGCGCGGCACCGCGGCGGCCCGCTGCCGCGGTGCAACAAACTGCAACACAACGTGACTCGTGGGCTGGACGGCCGCTGTCTAGCATCGCGACGCTTGAGATGTGACCTCGCGTCGCTTCGGAGTCCCGTCGGAAGTCGTCGGACAGAGCCGAGTGTCGCGAGGTGACCCGGGCGCAAGTCGGGTGCCGGCGCGACCGAGCGATGGACCGAGCGGCAACGATCGCAACGCAACCGACCTGCCTCCGTCGTCATTGATGCGACATCGTGTGCGCCTTGCGAGGGCGCGGGGTGGAGGCGACTTGGGCGTGGGGCTTCTGGCCGGCCGATCGAGGGCGGGCCGTCGTCCGCCGCCAGGGTGTACCGGCTGATCGATCCGTCGGGGCTGCAGGCTCAGGCGGCACGGATGTCGACCGGCTCGAGGGGTTGGGATGGTTGTTGCGACGCCCACGACGAACCGCGTGCTGCCGTTCAGGACCGGCGGCTTCGCGACCCTGGCCCAGGGTCTCGACTATGCGGCGCGTGGTGAGACCGGGTGCAACTTCTACTCACCGCGCGGTGAGCTGGAGGTGGCGCTGAGCTATCGCGAGCTGCGCGAGCGGGCCTTGGACCTCGCGGCGCGGCTTCCTTCCGCGCGCCTGCGGCGCGGCGACCGGGTCGCCATCGTCGCCGAGACCACGCCCGACTTCCTGATCTTCTTCTTCGCCTGCCAGTACGCCGGGATGATCCCGGTGCCGCTGCCGCTGTGCGTCAATTTCGGCGGCCGCGAGGCCTATGCCGGCCGCCTGCACGGGATGCTCATGGCCGCCGGCGCCCGCGCCGCCGTGGGCCCCGACGACCTCGTCGACGCGCTGCGGATCGCTGCGGCCCGGACGGCCGTCGCGCAGGTCGGGACGCCGGCGGAGTTCTACGCCCTGCCGACGTCGCTCGCGGCGCTCCAGCCGCTGCACGCGCACGAGCCGTGCTACATCCAGTATTCGTCGGGCAGTACGAGCTTCCCGCGCGGGGTGCTCGTCACCCAGCAGGCGATCGCGGCCAATGCGCGCGCCATCGCCGAGGAGGGGATCGCGCTGCGTCCTGGGGACCGCTGCGTGTCCTGGCTGCCGCTCTATCACGACATGGGTCTGGTCGGCTGCTGCCTGACCCCGGTGATGACGCAGATCACCGTCGACTATCTGGCCAGCACCTCGTTCGCCCGACGGCCGCTGGTGTGGCTGAAGCTGATGTCGGGGAACCGCGGGACGATCTCGTTCGCGCCGACCTTCGGCTTCGAGCTGTGCGCCCGCCGCGCGGCGAATGCGAGCCTCGACGGGCTGGACCTGCGCCATTGGCGCGTCGCCGGGATCGGCGGCGAGATGATCCGTCCGGCGGCGCTCGACGAGTTCGCCCAGCGTTTCGCCGGCGCCGGCTTCGACCCCGCAGCGTTCGTGCCGAGCTACGGGCTCGCCGAGGCGACGCTCGCCGTGACCTTCGCGCCGCTCGGCAAGGGCGTGCGGCTCGACGTCGTCGAGCGCGGCGACGCGCTGGAGCGTGGCCGGCGGGCGGTGCCGGTCGCCGCCGAGACCGGCCGCCGCACGCGCGCCTTCGTCCGCTGCGGTCAGGCGATGCCCGGCTATGCCGTGGAGATCCGCGACGAGCGCAACCGGCCCTTGCCGGACCGGCGGATCGGCCGGGTCTGTATCCAGGGGCCGAGCCTGATGACCGGGTACTACCGGAATCCTGAGGCGACGGCCGCGGTGACCACCGTGGACGGCTGGCTCGACACCGGCGATCTCGGCTACCTCGTCGATGGTGAGCTGATCGTCACCGGGCGCAACAAGGACCTGATCATCTTCAGCGGCCGCAACATCTGGCCGCAGGACATCGAGTGGGCCGTCGAGCAGGTGCCGGGTGTGCGCCGCAACGACGTCGCCGCCTTCGCGGTGACCGGCGACGACGACCGCGAGAAGGTCGTGGTGGTGGTCGAGGTGCGGGGCGGCCTGGACGCGGATGGGCTCAGCGCGCTGCGCCGGGAAATCGCCGCGACGGTGCACCGCGTGGCTGGGATCGACGCCGAGATCGTTCTGGCGCCGCCACGCTCGCTGCATTTCACCACCTCTGGCAAGCTCAGTCGCGCCGCCGCCCGGCAGAGCTATCTCGAGGGTGGTATCCGCGATCTCGGTGACACCGCCGCGGTCGAGCCCACGGCCGGCACAGACGAGCCGCCCCGGCTCGCGGCAGCCGGCTGAGCGTCGCCGCGCGGCGGAACCGACGGCGGGCGGTTGCGTCCGGTCGCCCTGACCGGGGGGACCGGCTTCATCGGTCGGCACCTCGCCGCGCGCCTGCGCGAGCAGGGGATTCCGGTGCGACTCCTGGCTCGCCGACCGCCACGCGAGGAGGACCGCGTCGTCGGGATCGCCTGGGTGGAGGGCGATCTCGCGGATGAAGGTGCGTTGCGGCACCTCGTGGAGGGGGTCGACTGTGTCGTGCACGCCGCCGGCCTCGTTGCTGCGACCGACCGGCGGCGCTTTCACGACGTCAACGTCGCCGGCACGGCGCGGCTGCTCGGTCTGCTGCCCGATCGCGCGCGGCTGGTCCATGTCTCGTCCCTGGCCGCTCGCGCCCCGCGGACCTCGGCCTATGCGGCGAGCAAGCGCGAGGCCGAGCGGCTGGTGGCGGCGGCGCGGCCCGATGCCGTGATCGTCCGGCCGCCGGCCGTCTACGGCCCCGGCGATCGCGCGACCCTGCCGGTCTTCCAGCAGCTCGCGCGTGGGCTGCTCGTCATGCCGGCGGCGGTCGGTGCGCGCTTCTCGCTGCTGTTCGTGGAGGATCTCGTCGACCTGCTCGTCGCCGTGGCGACCGACCCGATCCACGACGGCCAGGTGCTGGAGCCCGACGACGGCCGCCCCGGGGGCTATCGCTGGCGGGACCTCGCCGCGCTCGCCGCCGAGGCGCGCGGCGCACCTGTCCGCTTCGTCCGGCTGCCGCCGACGCCGTTGTGGCCGATCGCCGCGCTGCTCGAGGCGATCGGCCGGCGCCGCGGCGGGTTGCCGCTGCTCGGCCGTGACAAGCTGGGCGAGCTGGCCCATCCCGACTGGGTCGCGGCGGGTGTGCCCGGCTGGCACGGCAGGACCGACTTCCGCGACGGCTTCGCCGCCACGATCGCCTGGTACCGATGCCGAGGCTGGCTTTAGTCCCCGCCCGTGGTATGCCGAGGATCACGGAGACCGCGATGACGCGCGTGGACGACACGCTGTTCGAGGACATCTGCACGCTGGTGCGCAAGTTCGCGCCGGGCGGGGTCGAGCTCACGCCGGCGACCGAGCTCAGCGCCGATCTCAACATCGATTCGGTGGCGGCGATGGACCTCATCATGGAGATCGAGGATCGCTTCGGGCTCGACGTGCCCGTGAACCAGCTTTCCGAGCTGCGCACGCTGGGCGACCTCGCCGGCCTCGTTGCCGGGCGGCTGAAGGGGCGCTGAGCGGATGGACATCTTCGACAAGTACGCGGCGATCGCCGAGCGCCGCAGCAAGCTGCTCGCGGCCGGCGCCGATCCGTTCAATCTGCGCATCGAGGCGATGCACGGCCCGACCGAGGCGACCATCGCCGGTCGTCGGACGATCCTGGTCGGGACGAACAACTATCTCGGGCTGACCTACGACCCGGCCTGCGTCGAGGCGGCGGTCGAGGCGCTGCGCCGCGAGGGCACCGGGACGACCGGCTCGCGCATCGCCAACGGCACCTACGGCGGGCATCGCGCGCTCGAGGAGGAGATCGCCGCGTTCATGCGGCGGCGCCACGCGATCGTCTTCTCGACTGGCTATCAGGCGAATCTCGCGATGATCGCCGGTCTCGCCGGCCCGCGCGACCTGATCCTCGTCGACAGCGACTGGCACGCCTCGATCTGGGACGGCTGCCGGCTGTCCGGGGCGACCGTGGTGCGCTTCAAGCACAACGATCCGGAGGATCTCGACCGCCGCCTCGCGCGCAACGAGGGCGTCGGCGAGTGCCGGCTGGTCATCGTCGAGGGCACCTACAGCATGCTCGGCGACAGGGCCCCGTTGCGCGAGATCGTCGAGGTGAAGAAGCGCCACGGCGCGTTCCTGCTGGTCGACGAGGCGCACTCGTTCGGCGTGTTCGGCGCGACCGGCCGGGGCGTCGCCGAGGCCGACGGCGTCGAGCCGGACGTCGACTTCATCGCCGGCACCTTCTCCAAGAGCCTCGGGGCCATCGGCGGCTTCGCCGTGTCCGACCACCCGTCCTTCGAGCTGCTCCGGGTCTGCGCGCGGCCCTACATGTTCACCGCCTCGCCGGGGCCGGCGACGATCGCCTCGGTGCGCACCGCGCTGCGCCGGATCGCCGAGGAGCCGGCCCTGCGCGATCGCATCTGGGCCAACGCCAAGGCGCTCCACGGCGGCCTGAGCGCGCAGGGCTTCGCCGTCTGTGCCGCGATGAGCCCGATCATCGCCGTGCGCCTGCCGGACGAGGCCGCCGCGGTCTGGGCGTGGAACCGGCTCCTCGAGCTCGGGGTCTACGTCAACCTCGCCCTCCCGCCGGGCACGCCCAACGGCGTCTGCCTGCTCCGCTGCTCGCTGTCGGCGGCCCACACCCCGGCGCAGATCGAGCAGGTGGTGGCCCGCTTCGGCGTGCTGGCACGGGAGATACGGGTCGCGCTGGAAGCGCCCGCGGCCTGAGCCGGCCGGCATCAGGGCATCGGTCGACGACGGCATGGCCGACGTTCACGCCGATGCGGAACTGCATCGCCGGCTGGTCGGGCCGTAGTCATCTGCCGCGCTGACGCCCGCTGAGGGATCCGAGGCCGTTCGGCCGTGCCCGAGGAGACTACGTCGAGATGCGATGGATGTTGAGGCGCGGTCGCCAGCGCGCCGACGCCTAGGGTTCCCTCAGCGGACCGCGCCGCCCCGGTAGAGGCGCCAGAACAGCCCCGGCGCGGCGAGCAGCGGGTGGCGCCGCTGCCAGTCGCTGAG